>CAZUAQ010000011.1:0-129250 GCA_964618455.1 uncultured Planctomycetales bacterium
CTGATGCTCCATCGATTGAAAGCGGGATAACCATGCTTCTCACACGCGTTCTAAGGGCCGTCCGCGTTGCAGGTCGGTACCTGCTGGGGGTCCGCCTCTCCCTGCTGAGATTCCGCACCGGACAATTGCACAAGCCCTTCTTCGGTTGCCGACAAGGTTTCGCTCGGGGGAGAGCAGTTTTGCCCGAGGCACAGCGTCAGCAGCAGGCCGATCGCTGCCAAACGTTGGATGAGTTTCATGCTGATTCTCCTTTCAATAGCAGTGATGCGTATCCCGATCACTTGAATTCCGATAGCCGACGATAGTTAAGTTACCTATCTTAACGAAAGTTCAGGAGTGATGTGTAGCGCTTTATCGTCAAATTGCAGACATTCTCAATCGCCGCTTATGTTAGGCTATAGAGTGGCTCTCGCTATGGCTGAATAATTCAAGTCACGAAAGACCCGCCTCGATGG
Organism: uncultured Planctomycetales bacterium; assembly: GCA_964618455.1. Lineage (GTDB taxonomy): Bacteria > Planctomycetota > Phycisphaerae > UBA1845 > PWPN01 > CAZUAQ01. The sequence continues at coordinate 456 of CAZUAQ010000011.1, forward strand.
AGTGCTGCTCTGGCGTTCACAAGCCGTCGATCATGCCAAGTTAAATGAGTATGATGCTCTACGTTTTCAAGCAGGAAGGTTCATCTCATGGCATTTTATGTTGCCGAGAATCCGGAATACACGATTTTCGACAGTGCGGCGGATTCCCTCCGCTTCACCACGTCACGCTGCCTGACGAATTGCCGCGGCCATCAATGCGCGACCTCCTCCTTCGTGGATTGTGAAGGGCGGGTCATGGACTGGCACGACTTCGGTTTGCTGGAAGGACCGGGATGGGCGGCCAACGCCGTGGGCGGTGCGTATGAATTGCTGAAGTGGGGTCGGTTTACCCACGACGCCGACATGGTCGCCACGGCGCAGTCCGTTCTCGATCATGTCCTCGAGAATGGGTTCATCGACAGTGAAAGTGGCTTCATCTATCCCTATCGCCATACCGTCTGGGATCGCATGGTACTCAACTTCAAACACAACGACGATTGGCTGTGCCCCGGTTCGCAGGCCAAGGTGGCGGTGCAGATGCTGCTCTGCGCGGAGCTGGACGACGTGCGGTCCGAACGATTGCAGCGCGCGGCTGCGCGCTACGCCGAGTGGATGGAGAAGCATGTCCCACGGATGCCGAACGGCTGGTTCCCGCGTCGGGTGACGTTATCCGGAAAGGTGTACGATCAGCGTGCCGAGGGCGGGCCGGATCCCTTCGTGGATGGCAGCGCGGACGGGTTGTTCATCCTGCAACTCTGGGCGGAACTGACCGCGCGAGGTTTGGCGGATCATCGCGAAGCCCTGGCGCGAGGCATTCGTATGTTTCAGGATGCCGGCGGCATCTATGGAAGCATCAATCACGACACGTACGACCCGGAGGAGACGGTGGCCTGCTCGGTGGCGGCGCGGGTGTTCCGACGGGCCGGTCAGGTGCTCGAAGATCCGGAACTTACTGCATATGCCCGGGACACGATTCTGCCGAAACTGGGCAAGTACAAGATGGCGGAGGACCGCAACGGCGTGGCGACGACGGGCCTGCTCTACATGGAGGACAGTTGGGACACGTCCTACATGTGGGAGAACGCCGAGGCGGCGCTGGCCTACCTGGAGGCGTATACGGATACCGGTCATCGCGCCTATGCTCAAGACGCGTTGACGATTCTCCGTGCCGCCGCCAGGCATCACCATGGCGAGCACGGCTTTCTCACTGAGGGCGTGGACTGGAACAATCACGTATCCGATCAGCATCACTTCGGATACGCCGAGTTCGGGGACATCCGCTATACCGAGCCCTTCCTGAACAATCAGCACATCACCGAGCCGACGTTGTACTACCTGGAGCACCTGACGGATGTGGAGGAAGAGGGAACGCAGCGTATCTATCGCGACATCGAGGGAAACGTCATTGCACGTTTGTCGGATTGAGGCTTCTCGCGAGGCGAGTCGTTTCTGGTTTGATTCATCCGCAGATTACGCAGATTGCGCAGATTTGGATGTAGGAAAAGAGAAGATATCGAGCGGAGTGTCTTGCCTCAGGACAGCATTCGATTGGCGCACCAAGCCAGAATAGAAAAATGAAATACCATTGCTCAAGATAGCCGGGGCGTGTCAGCAGTTTCACATCGAAGAAAGACAGACGGCATTCTTCCATCTGCGCAATCTGCGTAATCTGCGGATGAACCCACTCTTTCGGTTCAGGGCCGAGAGCAGTTGTTCAACCCAGCGCTGAGAGGATGCCATCACCGATGTCGGCGGGGGACTTGGCTACGGTGATGCCGGCGGACTCGAGGGCGGCGATTTTGCTTTCGGCAGTGCCTTCGCCCCCGGAGATGATCGCGCCGGCGTGGCCCATCCGCTTGCCCGGCGGGGCGGTCTGACCGGCGATGAATGCTACGACGGGCTTCTTGATGTTCTTCTGGATGTGTTGCGCGGCGGTCTCTTCGTCGGTACCGCCGATCTCGCCGATCATGATGATGGCATGCGTGTCCGGGTCGTCATTGAACAGGTCCAGCAACTCGATGAAGTTCAACCCCTTCACCGGGTCACCACCGATACCGACGCAGGTGGTCTGCGAGAGGTCGCGCGTCGTGCACTGCCAGACCGCTTCGTAGGTCAGCGTGCCGGAGCGCGAGATGATGCCGACATTGCGCGATCCTTCCTGCACCGGGCGATGGATGTAGCCGGGCATGATGCCGATTTTGCACGCGCCGGGTGTGATGATGCCGGGGCAGTTCGGGCCGATCAGCCGCACACCGCGATCATCGAGAAACTTACGAGCGCGGACCATGTCGAGCGTCGGGACGCCCTCGGTAATGAGCACGACGAGTTCGATCCCCGCGTCGGCGGCCTCCATGGCGGCGTCGGCGGCGAACATGGCGGGCACGAAGATCATCGTCGCATTCGCACCGGTCGCCTTGACCGCCTCGTGGCAGGAATCGAAGATCGGCAGCCCGCCTTCGCCCGTCGATCCACCCTTACCCGGCGTGACACCGCCGACCATCTGCGTTCCGTATTCACGACACGCGGCGGTATGAAACGCCCCGGCCTTGCCGGTGATGCCCTGGCAGATCACTTTCGTCGATGCGTTGACCAGAATGCTCATGAGGATGCCCGTCGTTGTTCTGAAACACTTTCATTCTTACCGGTTCCGCGCGCCGCCGAAAACCGAATGACCCGTGTGGATCGTCCCGGAATCGACCGTTCCCGTCAAGACTCACGGGCCCTCGGGAAAGAGCGTGATCGTTCCGGGCTCGAGTTCCTGCCGGAGCAGCCTGCGCGGCGCGTCGCCCCGGTTGTAGAGCAGAATGCGGTGCACGAAGAGCCCGGCCCAGACGTCGTCGCGCGCGGTCAGTGCCTCCACCTTGTCCTCCAGGATGCCCGCTCCCCGGAGGACATCGGCATAAGCTTCCCGCACCGCCTCGACGGCGCGATCGTCGGTGGGCGGGGCGATCACCCGGCGGTAGACGTCTTTCATCTTCCGGGGAAACGCCGGCTCGAGTGTATGCCGACTGCCATCGACCTCTTCGAATTGCCCCACGGCGTCATGAATCGGCTTCGCACTGATCTGCAGGATCTTGAGATTCCGCTGGGAGTTGATGGCTGTCTGCATGCCCTCGAACGTCGTGCGCGCGATGAGCGGATGATCCAGGATGACCAGCACGTTGTAGCGGCTCAGCGCGTTGTCGGCGATCAATCGTTCGTCCATGACGTCGAAGTCCGCCACGTCGCGAACGGCCTGAGCGAAGGCGATCAACTCCGCCGGGTAGGACTGACTGATCCGCAGGTAATGATCGGATTCCGGGAAGAACAAGGCCACGCGGGCCTCGGCGCGGCTCTGATCGAGCAGGCCGATGTTCTTTGAGTATCTTGCCCCGGCGGACTTCGGGTTATGGGGATAATCAAAGTAGGCATTCACGCCGCAGCAGGCGTCGGTGAAGATCCGCTCGACCATGGTCTCCGGCTCGATCGTCCCCGGAGGTTCCGTGAGAAATCCCAGATCGTAGAACTGCGCAGGCGTGGCCACGCGTTTCACGTGAAAGTAACTCACGCTCGCGTGCGTCGAACGGATTGACAGGCGGGAAGTGTCGGCCAACGTACGGCATGCGGAACTCGCGCTGTGGCCCATGACGGCGGACTCGTCGGCGTGGCCGAGCTTGATTTCGCAGGGCTTGCCGGGAAAGGCGCGCTGTGCGATCTGCAGGAACATCGCCATGCGACGTGACGCCGCGTCCTGGTACCACGTGATGAAATCGAGCAGGTAACGTCGTATCGGTACCGGGATCGCCCGAGGATCGGGGTTGGCTTTCAACCACTTCATTGGCGGATACGTGATGGCCTCGGGCGTCTCGAACTGCGTTCCCCACACTTCGTTGAGGGCTTCCAGGGAAGAGTACCGTTCGATCATCCGTTCGCGAAAATCGGCCCGGGCGTGAGCGTCTCCACACCACCACGCCACCTTGGCGTTCGGATCGTCGCGGAGCCACTGCGTATACCCGTTGGGATAACCGAGTTCGCCGTATTCGGCGACGTCCGTGACGTACACGGCGTCGACGTACTCGCGCAGATGCTTCGCCATCCCGGCGTACCCGTCATCGACGAGACGCATTGTCTGCTCCGCCCATCCGGACGGCTGACGGCAGGTCTCGCCGGTCTCGAGATTGGTATACGGTACGAAGTCTTCGCTCGCTTCCATCCACGCCGGGAGGAAGTGAAACCAGGGATAGATCGCGTAGTTGAAGCGTAGATCCCGGCAGGCCCGGGCGTTGGCAAGATACGGTGCGAACTTCGGAGATGCCTTCTCGCGATGAATCACGTCCAGCGTGAGATAGTCCTCGACCCAGGTCGCGCCCATGGCTCGAATTGAACTGGGATCGCGCAATAACGGATCCGGCAGGGGCGGCATCTCGCCTGTCAAGATGGAAGGACGAAGCGACGTGATGCTGAGATTGCCCGTCTTGCGCGGGACGCGGGATTCGTCAGCCGGTTCGGCGCCTCGCACGCCCGCCACTGAACTCCAGGCGATTATCCCAATCGCGAACATCCATGTCGCGAACCGCATGGACATCCTCCGGATCCTCCCGCGCGAACGGATTTCGAAGCCGAGCAAATCACACCGCCGAGCAGGCTTTCTTCGCGGCGTCGGTGAGGTCGTCGGCCGTGACCAGCCCGGGCACGTTTGCTTCCTGGAGCAGCTGCCGCGCCCGCTCGACATTCGTCCCTTCCAGGCGGACGACGACCGGCACGTTAAAGCCGACTTCCTTTGCGGCGGCGATGAGCGCTTCGGCGATCGTATCGCACTTGGCGATGCCCCCGAAAATGTTCACGAGCACGCCCTTGACCTTTTCGTCGCCGAGGATAATGCGGAAGGCCTCGACCGCGCCTTCGGTGGTCACGCTTCCGCCGACATCGAGAAAGTTGGCCGGCTCACCGCCATGCAGCTTGATCAGATCCATCGTCGCCATCGCCAGGCCCGCGCCGTTGACGAGGCACCCGATGTTGCCGTCCAGCGCGATGTACGAAAGCCCCGCCTTCTTCGCCCGCAGTTCGTGCGGATTCTCTTCCGTCGGATCGTGCAGCGCCTGCAGGTCGACGTGACGCGGCAGGGCGTTGTCGTCGAAGTTGATTTTCGCGTCGATCGCCAGCACCTGCCCGTCGGTCGTCAGCACGAGCGGGTTCACCTCCGCCAGCGAAGCGTCGAGCTTGAGAAAGACCTCGACCAGCCCGTTGAGCACCTTGGCGGCGGCGCGGGCATGCTCCTTGTCGCTGAGACCCAGTGCCTTGACCAGCCGGCGCGTCTGGTATGCCTGAAGCCCGAGGTGCGGGTGCAGCCACTCCTTGAAGATGGCCTCCGGGTTACGTGCCGCCACTTCCTCGATCTCCACCCCGCCCTCGCGGCTGACCATCACCGCCGCGGCGCGCTTGGCCCGATCGATCACCATGCCGACGTAGTATTCCTTGTCGATGTCGATGGCGGGCGCGATGAGCAGCTTGCGGACCTCGACACCCTCGGGGCCGGTCTGCTTGCTGACCATCCGGTTGGTGAACATGAACGTGGCGGCTTCAAGCGTCTCGTCGGGACTGTCGCAGAGCTTGACGAAGCCGGCCTTGCCGCGTCCACCCGCAAACACCTGCGCCTTGACGACGACCCGGCCACCGAGCTCGACGTGGGCCTGCCGGGCGGCATCCGCCGACTCGACGACACGCCCCTCGGGCACCGGCACGCCGGCGTTGCCCAGAATCTGTCGCGACTGGTACTCGTGTACTTTCATGAAATTCTTCCTGTGATGGAAAGCGCCACCATGCCTCGAACCTGTCGGGGCCATTGTGGCCGCGCGGCGCGAGCTTCGCAACTGGAGGGGCACCGCCGGGACCGCTAGAATCGACGATCGGCGCCCTCGCAAATACGTACACAGGTGCGTGAGAGGCTCAGGGACCTACCCTCTCCCGGATAAGCTTCTCGTGCACGCTGTCAGAAAGGCAGGCAACCCGGATGAAGATCGCACTCGCCCAGATCAACCCCACGGTGGGCGACATCGAGGGCAACAGCCGGAAGATTGTCGAGCGAATCGAGGAAGGGCGGTCCGCCGGGGCGTCGCTGGTCGTCTTCACGGAACTCGCCCTCTGCGGCTACCCGCCGCGCGATCTGCTCCTCAAGCCGGCGTTCATCAAGGCGAACGTGGCGGCGGTGAATCGCATCGCCGAATCGTGCCGCGGCGTGGCGTCGTTGGTGGGCTTTGTGGCATCCAATGAGGATCCCGGCGGGCGCACGCTGCGCAACTCCGCCGCCTACTGCGCCGACGGCAAAGTCTGCGAGGTCCGCCACAAGTCGCTTCTGCCAACCTACGACGTATTCGACGAGCATCGTTATTTCGAACCGAGCGACAACGTCGCCATCCTCGAGCACGAGGGCGTGAAGCTCGGCGTGTCGATCTGCGAGGATCTCTGGAACGATGAGCAGATGATCGGCCGGCGGCTCTACCGGGGCGATCCCGTCGGCGAGCTTTCCCGCGCGGGCGCGAAGCTGCTGGTCAACCTGAGTGCGTCGCCGTTTTTCCAGGACAAGCACGCGTTCCGCACCCGGCTCTTCGGTAAGCAGGCGGCCGAGCATCGCCTGCCGATTTTGTTCGTCAATCAGGTCGGCGGCAACGACGAGCTGGTCTTTGACGGTGCGTCGACTGTCATCGATGGCGACGGGAAAGTCGTTGCCCAGGCGAAGGCGTTTGACGAGGATCTGCTGCTCGTCGATGTGGGCGAAGGGCTGAGCGGGCGCATCGAGACGTACCCGGAGCGCGTCGCCTCGGTGCACGACGCACTCGTGACCGGCACGCGCGACTACGTCCACAAGTGCGGCTTCGCCAAGGCGGTGATCGGGTTGTCCGGCGGGATTGACTCGGCGGTCACCGCCGCGATCGCCGCTGCCGCGCTCGGCGCGGAGAACGTCACCGGCGTGGCCATGCCGTCGCGCTACAGCACCGAACACAGCAAGGGCGACGCCCGGGTGCTGGCGGAGAATCTCGGCATCGCGTTCAAGACGATTCCCATCGCCGACATCCACGCCGCGTACGAGGCCTCGCTGGAACCGCACTTCGAGAATCGCCCGCCGGACGTGACCGAGGAAAACATCCAGGCCCGCATCCGCGGCGGACTGCTCATGGCCATGTCGAACAAGTTCGGATCGCTGCTGCTGACCACGGGGAACAAGAGCGAACTGGCGGTGGGGTATTGCACACTCTACGGCGACATGTGCGGCGGGCTGGCGGTGATCAGCGACGTGCCCAAGACGCTGGTCTATACGCTGGCCGAGCACATCAACACCTGGGCAGGCCGGGAGATCGTCCCGCGGAACACGATCGAGAAACCGCCTTCGGCCGAGCTGCGCCCGGACCAGAAGGACTCGGACTCGCTGCCGGATTACGACACGCTGGACGCCATCCTCGAGCGCTACATCGAGCGGGAGGAGTCGGCGGAGGAGATCGTATCCGCCGGGTTCGACGCTGAGACGGTGCGCCGCGCGATCCGGCTCGTGGACGTCAACGAGTACAAGCGCAAGCAGGCGGCGCCGGGCCTGAAAGTCACCAGCCGCGCCTTCGGCGTCGGCCGCCGCATGCCCCTGGCGGCGCGATATCGGTATTGAGAAGCAGCGGGTAACGCCGGCTCAACGCGCCGCGCTACCGTGTCGTTCTTCGCACTGCACGCGTATGAATCTCACGCAAGGCGACGGCGTCGGCTTGCCATCACCAGGCCCGCCAGCATGAGAAGTGCGCCGGAGGGTTCGGGCGTCAGCACCGTCAATGTGAAATCATCGCCTTCGGTCACATGCGCATAGAAAGGCGAAAACGTATACTCGGCCATCGGCCCCCCATTGATCGGCCCCAGGGCCGAGAACACATAGTCTCCCGCCGGGAGCGGTGACAGAGGTGAAATCTCCAGCCCGACGACGGTCCCGCTGGGGGAATCCAGCAAGCCTGCGGAGGTTCTGAAGATGACATGATCGGCGATGAAAGTCACGCCGCCGGGGGAGGAGGGTGCCAGAGGATAGGGGAGTGGGCTTAACTTCGTCATATTGGCAGGGGCCCAGGTGGTTTGATCTCCCGTCAGGCTGAAGACATCCCCGAAACCGGCCAAGCTTCCCGGCGTGAGCCCGAGCGTGGATTCATAGTGAGTCAACGCACCGGGCGCATAACCGGTGATCTCGAACAGGTCGTTGTCTTCGTCGCCGTTGACGTGTGTGCCGTACTGAAGTCCATCGATATCGATGTCCGACTCGATGAAAGTCCAGAGGGTGAATGAATCTCCTGGGCCGAAGGTCTGGACGGTCTTTGTGGAGTTGTACGGCCCGGGGTACGCCCCCTCGACCATCGAGAGCCGTATCTGGGCGACCGTGGCCGAAATGGGCAGCAAGATGACGCTGACGAACAGAACAACCGCTTTTCTCATGGGAATCCCCTTCGTGAAGAACGTACCGCTGAAGAAACGACACTACACGGAAACCGAGCCGCGTGCTCTGACGCAGACGGTTCAAGAACTCATAAGTTAAGTACCTCCCCCCCCCAGCTTTCTACGGGTATTCTATCAAATATGAGTCTACTGTCAAGAGGCACAGCAATCATAACCCGATCTTCATATCTGAAAAGTGTGTGTCAGAATTATTGCAGAGTGGGTTTAAACGCGCAGGGTCAGGAAAGGGGGCAGGTTGCTTCCGAGGCGCGGTGTCCTTCTTCAGTGGCCGAGTAATCCACGCTCAAGTTCGCGGCCCATGCGACGAAGCACGGCATCCTTCGTCAGATAGGTCACCAGCGGAATCAGCAACGTGAAAAGGAAGAACGCCAGGGCAAGAACGACCGCGATCGGGATTCGACATGCCTTTCGGCTAGGCCGGCCGGCGTACCGGATCCCCTGAATGGAAGATTCGCTTCGCGTGGCTTGAGGAGCTTTCATGCTCATGATCTTCTGAAAGGACGAAGGCTCACTCCGGGTCCACCGGTCCCGCGCCACTGAATCCGCTCGATGCTCCATTTGCCGCCGTCGGCGCGCTGTCCAGATGGACGTGCCATCCGCGGGTCTGCGTCGGGATGGCGTAGAGGCCGTTGCGGGCGGTGACGAAGAGCGTGGCGAGATCCGCGCCGCCGAACGTGCAGTTGGACGGCACTTCGCGCACGGACAGGTGGCCGAGCCACGCGCCGTCGGCGGCCAGCACGACCACGCCTTCACGCGTCGTCACGTACAGCCGACCCTCGCGATCCACCGTCATACCGTCCGGCCCGAGCACATGCGCGATGCGCGTGCCCTTGGCGATGCGGCCAGGGCTCTTCACGGCGTAGCGGAAGAGCTCGTTCGTTCCGTTATCCAGCACGTACAGCACCTTTCCATCCGGAGACAGGGCGATGCCGTTGGGGCGGACGAGGTCGTCAATGATCCGCGTGAGCGTACCGTCGCGATCGAGGTAGTACACGCCTTCGATCTCCATCTGCATCGTTTCGCGCTGGCCGTAGCGTGGGTCGGTGAAGTAGATGCCGCCATGGGCGTCCAGCCAGAGATCGTTCGGGCTGTTCAGCCGCTTGAAGTCGTAAGTGGCGGTGAGGGTCTTCGCGCCCTTCCGCGGACCGGATCGGATGCTCAGCCGACGACCGCCATGCTCACAGGCGATCAGGTTCCCTTCCTTGTCGAACATCAGCCCGTTGGCCCGCTGCGATTTCTCCACCGCCACCTGACTCTCGCCGTCGGCGTAGCGGATGATGTGTTCGTTGGGGATGTCCGTGAAGTAGAGCGCCTTCTCATCGCGATCCCACGCCGGCCCCTCGGTGAACGCGAACCCGTCGGCCAGCCGCTTCATCGAAGCGTCCGCCTTCACGACGCCGGGAATCTCCTGCACGCCGGGCAGCAGCCGCACGTTCTCCACCACCGTCACGACATCCTGAAAGTCATCGTTCGTCGAGTACTCCCACGTCAGAATGTAGCTGTTAGGGATCATGCGGCGGGTCTTGGCATCGACGTTGGGATAGATCATCACCTTGTACGGCTGGTCCGCGAAGCGCTCGTTCAGCCGCCGCGTGTGCTCGACGTCGGTCAGCACTACCTCGTCGGGAAAGTTGTCGTTGCTGACCCAGAAGCCGATCAGGCTGTCACCGGGGTCGAACTTGCAGTGGGAGGCGGCATTGCCCGGATGCGCCTTGACGTCTTCCGTCTGAAGCGGAGGGCTGGGCAGCGGCAGTTTGGCCATCTCCTCCTCGGACGGCTTGTAGGCATAACGCCACAGTTCCTTACGGTTGGCGATCGGATCCGGCGGAGGCGTGTCGCTGTTCAACAGCGGCTTGAGGTCGAGACCGTACCATCCGCCGCGCGTCATCGTCTCCAGGCCGAGGGCGATGATCGGCTTGAAGATCACGGGCTTGTTCGGATCGACGCGCTTGAACAGCGCCGCCGAGCCGTTCCGGGGGCGAATCGGATTCCGCAGATCGCGATCGAGGACCAGCCCCCACTGGTTCTCGAGCAGGTCGCTCAGGTTCGGCTCACCGCCGGGGCCGTCGGCGACGGGCGGATGCTGTCCGAAGGCGACGGTGGCGGACAGGCCGAGAATGGCCACGGTGATCAAGGCGAACGCGCGATTCATGATTCTTCTCCTCTTCGGGTTGGTGGTCCCTTCATTCTACGCCAGCGCGAGCCCGCCACAAAGAATGCGACTCGGCAGGACGGTTAAGCCCCTGTAAAATGCCCGTGGTTCCTGATTTCCGCACCCTCGACTCGTCAAATACAAGGTTTTCCCGATGAAGTTCAATTCCAGATCGACTCCCATTCCGGTGATGATGGCGGTAGGGCTCATGCTGTTGAGCGGGATCGCCTCCGCCGCGCCCGTCGCGCCGCCACGCATCGAACAGCGTTACGTGACGCGGTGGTCGCCGGCGGCCGAAGCGCGCATCCGCCTCGACGAAGCGTACGAAGCGAACAGCGCCCGCATTCGCGTGGCCCGGGGGCAGGACTGGACGCGCTGGCACGCCGGCAGCGTCCGCACAATCACCAAGGGCGAGACGATCGTCCATCTGCCGCTGCACATGTTTCCCGCCGGGGACCACGCCTGCCAGTTCGATCTGCGCACGCCGACCGGGGCGATCTTCATTCCGTCGGAAGTACGCGTGCCGATCGTGGCACGCTACACGCCGGTCTCGTTGGCGGGGAGGGATGCGAAGCTCGAGGACTGGCCGCACCAGCGCTATCCCGACGCGCCCCAATCGCGGGCGGTGATGCAGCTCGCCTGGGACATGGAACATCTCTACGTGATGCCGAATGTCCCGTGGATGAAGCGGATCATACTCGACCTCATGCCGGATACGCCCGTCGAGCGTCTGCACAATACGCAAGTCCCGGTCGGCGCCCGGTGGATGACGCTGCCGTGGTCGGAGATGGAAGGAGCCGGTCCACAGATCGGGCAGGTTCTTCGGGTCACGTGGACCGATGGGCAGGGTCGCGCCTACAACGCCGACGTTCTGCTGGCGGGCTCGGGCATCGACATGCACTTCGGGGCGTACATCGTTGCCGCGCCGCCCGGTCAGGACGACCAGGGACCGGACCCATACATGCTCCGCGCGCAGTATGACAAGGTCGGGTTCGATCTTCGCGCGTCCGCCATCCATTGGGGAAGCATTGAACCCGATCCGCCGGCGAAGGTGGAACGGGAATTCGATCTCTCCCCCGTCAGGCACATGCCGAACCTGCACTACCCCGGCATGTGCTACCTCGCCATCACGCTTGAAGGCGACTGGCAGGAGAAACTCTACGACCAGGATCCCGAGCGGTTCTACACGTTGGCGCGGCCGTTCCTCGACGCGCTGACGCAGGAGTTAAACCGGATCGGCGTGCGTTACGTGAGTTGCGGATGGAACGAGCCGGGACTGTTTCATTTTTCCGATCGGGTGGGGAGGTACGTCCGCGATCTGAACGAGACGGTGCATTTCGTCCGCAAGAACATGCCCGACGCGCAGGTCATCGCCGGGAAGTTCTGCGGCGGAAACCCGGAGACCATTCGCACGTTCGCCGCCGGGGGCTTCGGCGACAACTTCGACATTCTCGACATCCATCCGTACAGCAACGATCCGCGGACCGGCTGCCACATGGGCGAGGTCGTTGCCAGCCATGAAGCCTTGGCCGAACTCGGCATGGGTGACAAGCGCATTTACCTCGGCGAGGGGTGGGGGCCGACGCGCTATACGCCCGGCATCGATCGCGCGCGGCACGATGCTCCGGTTTCCGAGCGCGAGGCCGACCTGCAGCGGCAGTTCTACTGGAACGGGTACCGCTGCCTGATCACGCCGCGACCGGATTACAACCCGGGGTGGGTGCTGGCCGCCAAGTACTTCACGTTCAATGACAACGTCGGTGGGACATACTGGCGCGTGAAGGCCCGGCCGCATTACAACGCCGCCGGCGAGATCGATTATTACCTGCTCAGTCACCTTCGCTTCGGCAGCCCCGAGGACATGAAGGCGTTCTTCTGCAACGGCGGACTGATCAACTTCCAGGGACAGCCGAAAGGCGACTGGCTCTACGACTTCCCGCCCTCATTGCCCGATGTCCGTGTGGCGGTCGAACATGAGATCCCGTTCGCCCTGCGTAGTGAGGCGTACCCGATTACGGTGCACATCACGAACGCCGAGTCCGAGCCGATCCGCCGGCTTCACCTGGGCCTGCGTGAGCGGACCGCGCTGTTTCGCAACCAGGATGGTGTCGTGGCGGGCGATGCGCGCGGATCGACACGGCGCGGCGTGCTCGAACCTGGGCAGACGTGGAGCACACGCCTGACCGCGCGGGTCGTCTCCGGGCGGACGGGTCCGCTGCGCCTTGCCGTGGAGGTCGATTACCACTGGCGGGAAGCGCAGTACACGAGCGATGCGATCATCCGCACGGAGGTGCGTGACGACATCGACATCGTGACGGACTCTTCCATCTGGACGCTCGATCCTGAAACCGGCGCCCACGACACGACCGTGACCCTGCGGAACAACCAGCGGCGTCCGCTTATGGGGAAGCTCTTCGATAGTGCGCCGCTCGGGATGCTGGTCGAGGGGGATGCATTGGAGAAGCGCCTGGCTACCGGCGAGGAGCGTGACATGGCGATTCGCTTACAGGGCGAGCGGCTGCCGAGCGGCATCTACATGCTGCCCTCGCGCTGGGACGAGCGCGCTGGGGTGACCGTCGTTCAGCCGCAAACGTGCCCGCGCCTTAAAGGCAGGATCCAGATCGACGGCAGTCTCTCCGACTGGCCGGAGCGCCAGGCCCGCGACGGTGCGTTGCAGTTCAAGAACGCGGGCGCTTTGCCGGTGAATACGCCGTCCGATCCGTTCCCCGTGCCCACACCGACGGGCGAGAGCGTGCTGGATCGTGCCACGCGGTCAGGGAGCGAATCTGAACGAGAAGACGCCGACGATCGCGCTGCCACGTTTGCCGCGCGGGCGGGCATCCTGTGGGACGACGAACATCTCTACTTCGGCGCGATCGTCGAGGATGACCGGCATGTCCAGTCGCAGGAGGGTCCTGACGTCTGGCGTGGCGACAGTATCCAACTGGCGTTCGACCCGCTCGATGACGGGGGTGGGCATGACGCCGCCACGTACGACGAGTATCGCCACAGCCGGAACCAGGAGGGCCACGGCGCGGACGGCTACGAACTGGCCATGGCCCTCTCCCCCGACGGACCCGGCATTGCGTACGTGCGCGGGCCGGAGGTGGCGTCGCCGGAAGCGCTGGCTCAAGCATCCATCAAGGTGATCCACGATGGGCGATTCACGCACTATGAAGTCGCCATCCCGTGGACCGCGCTTCAGCCGATCACACCTGAAACGGGATCGCGCTTTCGCATGAGTGTGCTGGTGAATAACTCCGACGGTCAGTCACGCCGGACACTCGAGTGGGGCGGGGGCATCGGCAGCGGCAAGTACCCGAGCCGTTACGTTCCCGTGATCCTGCGGGATTGAACTTTCATCGCAGGGTGTGTCAGGCCAGCAGATCCTTGACGACGTGGCCGTGTACGTCGGTCAGCCGGAAGTCGCGACCCTGGTAGCGGTACACGAGTTTCTCGTGGTTGATGCCGAGCGTGTGGAGTACGGTGGCCTGGAAGTCGTGCACGTGGACCGGATTCTCCACGACGTTGTAGGAGAAGTCGTCGGTTGTGCCATAAGTGACTCCGGGCTGGATGCCGCCGCCGGCCATCCAGATCGTGAAGCAGCGCGGATGATGATCGCGGCCGTAGTTGTCGTTCGTCAGCTTGCCCTGGCAGTAGACCGTCCGCCCGAACTCGCCACCCCAGATCACCAGCGTTTCGTCCAGCATGCCGCGCTGCTTGAGGTCCTTGACCAGCGCCGCCGACGCCTGGTCCACGTCCTTGCATTGTAGCGTGATATCGCCGGGCAGGTTGGAGTGCTGATCCCAGCCGCGATGGAAGAGCTGAACGAAACGCACACCCCGTTCCGACAAACGCCGGGCGAGCAGGGCGTTGGCGGCGAAGGTGCCCGGCTTCTGGGCGTCCGGACCGTACATGTCCAGAACCTCTTTCGGCTCCTGCATGATGTCCATCAACTCCGGCACGGACGTCTGCATCCGGTACGCCATTTCGTACTGCGCGATGCGCGTACGGATCTCCGGGTCGCCGTGCGCGTCGTATTGCATTTCGTTCAGCGCGGCGATGCCGTCGAGCATGTCACGCCGTGTGGCGGTATCGATTCCCGGCGGGTCGGACAGGTACAGCACCGGGTCGCCACTGCCACGGAAATTCACGCCCTGGTGGCTCGACGGGAGGAAACCGCTGCTCCACAGACGTGAGAAGAGTGGCTGAGCCGTTCGCTTCGAGCTGCCCTGGGAGATCAGCACGACGAACGCCGGGAGATTCGCGTTCTCACTGCCGATCCCGTAGCTCAGCCACGAGCCGAAGCTCGGACGGCCGGGCTGCTGGCTGCCCGTCTGGATGAAGGTGATCGCCGGGTCATGGTTGATCGCCTCGGTATGCATCGTCCGCACGATGGCGATGTCGTCCGCGATGGTGGAGATATGCGGGAGAAGTTCGCTGATCTCCGCACCGCACTTGCCGTGTCTGGCGAATTTGAATTTTGATTGCGTCAAGGGGAAGGAGTCCTGGCCGGAGGTCATGCCCGTGAGTCGTTGACCCATGCGTACCGATTCGGGGAGTTCCTCGCCGTGATGGTCCGCCAGCTTCGGCTTGTAGTCGAAGAGATCCATCTGCGACGGGGCACCGGACTGGAAGAGGTAGATCACCCGCTTGGCCTTGGGCGCGAAATGCGGCACACCGGGAAGTCCCGGAGCCATCGACGTCGCATCGTTCTTGCCCGCCAGGAGTTTGTCATTCAGCAATGACGCCAGCGCGATCGACCCGATTCCCATGCTCGCCTTGCCGAAGAACTGCCGGCGCGTCATCTCCAGGCTCGCCCGGATGGCCGGTTCCAATGGATCGTGACGTGTCATCGATGCGCTCCCGATTCGTTCGCTGATTAAGGCTTGGTCACCATCTCGTCGAGGTTGAGGATCATGCTTGCCACCGTCGTCCACGCGGCCAGCTCAATGGCGTTGACCTCGGTCGGGCTGTTGGCCTCGCCCTGGCTGATCAATGCAAACGCCGCCGTCACGTCCGTCGCGTAGCGGTCGACCTGCCGCCGGTAATTCGATGCGAGGATCTGCACCTCCTGAGGCTTCGGCTCCCGTGCCAGCGCCGCGCGGAAAGCGAAGCGCACTCGCGCCTCCACACCTTCAGCATCGTGATCCAGGATCCGCTCGGCGAATTTCCGCGCCGCCTCGACATACGTCTTGTCGTTCAGCAGCACGAGCGCCTGCAGGGGCGTGTTGGTGCGCGAACGCCGGGCGATGCAGAATTCCCGGTCCGGCGCGTCGAACGTCGCCAGGCCCGGCGGCGGAACCGTCCGTTTCCAGAAGGTGTATATGCTGCGACGGTACAGGTCCGTCCCGTGATCCTGCTTGTATTCCTGAGCGGTGAACTTCTCACCGTAGGCCACTTCTTTCCACAGCCCCGGCGGTTGATAAGGCGAGACGCTCGGACCGCCGATCCGCGTGTCCAGCAATCCCCCGACGGCCAGCGCGTTATCGCGAATGAACTCGGCGGTCAGGCGGAACCGTGGCCCGCGCGTGAGGAGGCGATTCTGTGGGTCCTTCTCCAGCAAGGCCGGGGTCACCTTCGAGGCCTGGCGGTACGTGGCGGACGTGACGATCAGCCGCTGAATGTGGCGGATGTCCCACCCGCTCTCGACGAACTCCGTCGCCAGCCAGTCGAGCAGTTCCGGGTGCGTCGGCCACTCGCCCTGCACGCCGAAGTCCTCGGACGTCTTCACGATGCCCGTGCCGAAGTACATCTGCCAGTAGCGATTGACCGCCACGCGCGCAGTCAGAGGATTGTCGCCGCTTGCGATCCAGCGCGCGAGACCAAGCCGCGAACCGGCGGCATCTTCCGGCAACGCGCCAAGTGACTCCGGCACGTTCGGGAAGACTTCCTCCCCCGGCGAATCGTACTGGCCCCGCACGAGCACGAAGGTCTTCCGCCGCTCTTCCTGTTCCCCCATGACCATCGAGGTCGGGATCTCGGCAACCAGGTCCGCCTCCTGCTTGCGCATGGCCAGCAGATGGTCGTAAGCGGTCTTGATCTTTTCAGGGGCGTGATGCGCCAGGAAGCGCTCGCGCACCTGCTTGTTCTGTTCCGCAGAACGATGCGACGGCGCGGTCGCGAGTATGCTCCGGAAGGGATGGTCTACCGCCAGTCGCTTGACCTCCGCCGCCGTCAGAAGGCGGGCGTAGATCCGCACGTCGTCGATACTGCCCACGAACGGATCCGACGTCGTTCGCCGGCCGATGTGCAGCGGGCGATCCGTCCGGATGGACTTCGTCAGCGTGTTGTGCGTGACGGTCAACTCCTGCGGCTCTCCGTTCACGTAAATGCGCACGCCGTCCGCCTTGCCCGAGCCGTCGTACGTCATCATGACATGCTGCCATTGCTGCAGCGGCATCTGCTTCTTGGTATTCACGCGGATGACGTTGTCCGGCCAGTGGTGGATCAGGTGCACGAAAAGCAGCCCGCTGCTGGCGTACAGGTCGTACCCGCGGATGCCGTTGGATTCGTCCATGCGCGACAGGAGCACCATCGGGTTGCCGTTGGCGATATGGACCCAACCCCCGTAACTGAAGGCGTCGGTCCTTTCGAATCCCGCCGTCTCCCCGGCGTCGATGTAGCTCTTGCCGTTCAGCTTGATCGCGCGGTCGAGCTTGCCGTTTTCGTAAGCGACGTCGCCATGCGTCTTGCCGTGACGATAGTGCCCGCTCGTATCCGAGGCGTGACCGTCGAACTCGTAATGGGCAACCAGTCCGTCGCGCGGGGCGTCGGGGGTCGTTTCCAGGTGCCGCTGGGTCCAGGCATTCATCGCCGCCGCCAACTCCGGTTCAAGGTCGGCCATCGTCTTTTCCGCGGCAGCGAGCTTCGTCCGCACCTGCTCCAGGCGCGTCTTCTGATCCGGCAGCGGCGCGCGAATCACCGGATCGGCATTGCCGTGGTGCCCATCGAGCCCTTTCTCCGGCACGTTGTTGAAGAAGGCGAACAGGCGGTAATAGTCCTTCATGGTAAACGGGTCGTACTTGTGATCGTGGCACTGTGCGCATTCCATCGTCAGCCCGAGCCACACCGTCGACGTCGTGTTCACGCGGTCCTTGATGTACTGCGTGAGGTACTCTTCCGGGATCGCGCCGCCCTCGTAGTTGATCATGTGGTTTCGGTTGAAGCCGGTCGCGAGACGCTGCTTCATTGTGGCATTCGGCAGAAGATCCCCCGCCAGTTGTTCCACGGTGAATTCGTCGTAGGGCTTGTTTTCAGCCAGCGACTCGATCACCCAGTCGCGCCAGCGCCACATGTCGCGGTGACTGTCGATGTGATAACCGTGCGTGTCGGCGTAGCGTGACAGGTCGAGCCACGGCACGGCCAGGCGCTCGGCGTGATGCGGCGATGCCAGCAGGCGATCCACCACCTTCTCATAGGCATCGGGCGACTCGTCCGCGAGAAAGGCCTCGACCTCTTCGGGCGTCGGCGGCAAACCCGTCAAATCCAGTGTGACCCGCCGGATCAACGTGGTCTTGTCCGCCTCCGGCGACGGCGCCAAACCTTCGTGCTCGAGTTCCTTGATCACGAAACGGTCGATCGGGTTGCGGCACCATGTTTCATCCGCCTCGGGGAGCTTCGGGCGATCAGCAGGAATGAAAGACCAGTGCGGCTGCCACTTCGCGCCTTCCTCCACCCAGCGGGTCAGCAGTTGGATCTGCCGCTCAGTGAGTGTTTTGTCGAAATCGTCCGGCGGCATCGGCGCGATCGGGTCCGTGATGCGGCGGATCAGTTCGCTCGCCGAGGAGAAGCCGGGCACGACGGCGGCATGACCGCCCAGGTCGGCCAGGGCCCCTTCCTCCGTATCGAGACGCAGGTCCGCTTCGCGCGTTTTGGCATCGGGCCCGTGGCAGGCGAAGCAGTTGTCCGAAAGGATGGGGCGGATGTCGCGATTGAAACGGATCTCGGTCGGCAGCGGCGCTTCGGGCGATGAAGCGTTGACTGTCCCGGCGGTATGCGTCAAACCGATCCAGAGGATCGCCAGGGGAAGCGTCAATTGCGCGCGGCGAAGCAAAGCGGATCGTCGTTTCGAAAGCATCGTTTTCCCGACCCATCAGAAAGGAAATGTACGAAATCGCCCGAACCGGCGAAGTCTTGATCAACACTTCATGGTATCGGATCGACAGGGGGGAGGCAATTGAGTGATTTCCGACACGCGGCCGTGAAATCACTTGCGATCCGGCTTGCAGAGCTTGCAGGGCGTCTTACCCTGCGCGATCGCCTCTTTCACCGTGAGCGGTTTTCCGGAAGACGCGTATCTGCACGACTCCGCGTGATAGCGTTTCCCCGAGCTTGTCACGTACACCATCTCCGCCTTGGGCGTTGCCGTCGGTTTCGAAGGTGACGTGTTTTCCGGACCTGCCAGCGGCAGGGGAGAGGCCGACGTCGTGTTCTCCGTTGTGCCGGGCGAGCTCAAGGTGACTTCATGAAACAGGCGCGATTTCTCCGCGCACTTCATCCACTGGCGGACAAATTGATTCGCGATTTCCGGCTCGTGCTGGATGAGGACGACGTGCTGTTGCACGGCTGCTGCGTCGGGATGGTTTCGCGTCTGCACCACGCCGTTCAGGACCAGCGCGTCGTCGACGATCACCGTCACGTGATGGTGGGTATATGGACGGACATCGACGCGCACGAGGTGATCTTTCTCCAGGAGCGGTCGAGCGGCAGGTGAGATCTCC
This sequence comes from uncultured Planctomycetales bacterium, assembly GCA_964618455.1. Classification (GTDB taxonomy): domain Bacteria; phylum Planctomycetota; class Phycisphaerae; order UBA1845; family PWPN01; genus CAZUAQ01. The sequence goes on from CAZUAQ010000011.1 coordinate 19,767, forward strand.
GGTGTGGCATTCGCGCCGAGCAGGATGCGCAGAAAAACGCCGCGTTCGCGCGCCGCCACCAGCTCCCGCGCCAGCGCGTCGGAAGCCAGATCGTTCATCTGCACCTTCAGGCTCTGCTTCGCCGCGCGAACACCTTTGAGCAGGGCACCGAGGCAGTCGTGCTCCGGCGCGAAGACGACCTGAACGTGATCGCCTTTCAATGCATCCTCCTGGGAAGAGGAGGTGGAAGAATGGGTCGGCAGGCTCACCGCCACGAGAAGCACGACCGCCACCGGCCACGCCGTCAGGATGGAGTTTCGCATGGGTTGTTCCTCGCCTTGCAGTTCGACGATTCGCTTGGTTGCTCAGAATCGGAAAGGCTTTGAGATCCTGGTAAATGCCATCATATCCGCCAGGGCTCGCCATGTCATGGTGCTGGCGGCGGTTCGGTCGAATGGACCCCGATCGCGTCGACTGCGGATCACGGAGGGAGCGGAAATGGGGGAAAACCCGAGGTCAGGAGCCGGACTCCGGGGCGGCCGGCTTTGAGGCAGTGGCCCGCTCCCGGCGGCGCTCGGCGTACCAGTGACGAAGCTCCGCCTCGGCGGGCTTGCCCTTCGGCGTGTAGTTGTAATCGGTAATACCGCCGTCAGACTCGTTCCACTCCCACCAGATGATCCCCGCCACCTCGGGCGTGTCCTCCCACGTTTCCATGAACGCCCGGTAGCAGCGACGCTGTTCTTCCATCGCCTCGGGCGGCAGTGGTTTCTTCCCCGTGCCGCCGTACTGGTTGTAGTAATAATTCCACGGCTCGATCGAGGCGCCCTCCTGGCTGCACCAGCCCACCTCGGTGAACAGCAGCGGCTTACCGATCTTGCGCTGCCAGCGGAGGATGCCCGCCTTGATCGGCGCCCAGGCGCGCAGCAGTTCCTCCTCCGTGGGATTCGTCTCCGCCGAGAGCTTGTAGTAGCTGGTCATGCCGACCATATCGAGATCGTCCCAGAATTCCACCACGCGGTAATGATCCCAGTTGCCCGAGTACGTCAGCTTGCCCGGCGGGGGATAGACCTCGCGCACCTCGCGAATCAGCTTCCGCCACCGGTCGGTGAAGCGCTCCGTGCTGATCAGCTCCGACCCGACCATCATGAACTCGACCCGGCCCTCGCGGGCCAGCCGGGCGAACGTGCAGATGAAGGCGGTGTACTGATCGAACCAGTCGTCCCAGTTCGGCGGCTTGATCACGCCGCGCCACTCTGTGCCGCGTGGATCACTCAGCAGCACGATCGGCATCAGCCCGACACGAAGGCCGTTCTCGTGGGCGATGGCGAAAATCTCCATCCACTGCTCGCGTGTCGGTGTCACCTTCGGGTTGATGCGGAATGTTTCGGAGCCGGCATGCTCCTGGTAGCCCGCGTTGCTGATAAGGATCGTATCGGCGCCGAGATCGGCAATCTCCCTGATCACTTTCCGCGCCCGCTCGACAACGTCGTGCGTGTGATGGATCTGCCAGGCCATGCCATGGTAGGGATGATCGAACTCGGGAAGCGGAAGCCGGGGTGCCGGAGTGAAATCGCGCCTGGCCGAGGGGGCATCGCCATCCTTGCCACCGCTCGCCAGGTAAAGTCCACCGGCAAGCAGGGCCACGAGCGATACACCGATCACGACCGTTTTCATGGCTCGATGACTTCTCCGTAGATGTTGCGTCGCGGTTCGGCGGGTCTCTCCGCTTCCGTCGCTGCTGCCTGCTCGGGCAGCATAAACGTCAACTCGCCGAGCGTCGCACGATGCGCTACTCGAGCGCCGGCCACCCAGACGGTCAGCCCGCGTGGGCCCGAACCCTGCCCCCCGTTATACACGATATCGAGGTCGTGCCCACGGTAATGCAACCCGCGAAGGGCGAACCACGAGACCGGTCCGGGGATCGGCCGAAGCGCCACGGTATCGCTGTTCGCCGGTTGCAATCCCACGAGATGCTTGATCAGCAGGTCGTTGTAGGTGCTGTGGAAGTAATCCGGGCATCCATCGGGATCGCCTTCGCCCGAGGCGGAATCGTAGTACTCGGTCAGGTAAGGCCGATCGAGGTGGTCCCCCTCGAACTGGAGATGTGTGTACCGCTCGAACATGTCCCAGAAATGATCCGGCGTGACCACTCGCTGTTGCTCATCCTTGACGGCCGCGCCGAGGGCATCGAGTACCACGCTCGTCGCGTGCGGCCAGGACGGTCCGTTCCACATGCAGCCGTGCGTGCGGCCGCCGGGCGCGGGCCACGTGGCGATTTTCGTCGTGAATGCCGGGCATTCCCGGCTGACGGTCGCGGGCGGGTAGGGCGTCCAGAAGTGCGCCGGGTCGATCAGGTAAGCCAGGCTCTGCGTGTAGGGTGCCTCCATCGGGAAAAGGTCAAAAGCCAACGGATAGAAGCCCACGACTTCTTTCGTCTTCGCCACGGCGTGATTCGTTTCATGAGTCGCATACAGAAAGCGATCGGACGGATCCCAGAGCTTGTCGATACATGCCGTCCGGATGCGATCGGCGATGGCGGCGAAGCGTTGGGCCTCGTCGGGCAGGCCCAGATGCGCATAGGCTTCCGACACCGCCACCGCGTTGCCGTACAGGTACGGCGCGAAATCACCCCGCTCGAGCGGTGCTTCCGGTTTCGTGTCGTCGTAGTTGTTGAAGTGAAAGAACGACGGTTGGAACTCCATCCCCGTCGACCAGTGCGTGCGTGGCGTGGGCAGGTAATCCCCATCCTGGTCGTATCGTCGCAGCGTGCCGAGGACATCATCCGCCATGCCCCGGATGACTTCTTCCAGCCACGGCCTGTTCGGGTGAACCCAGTACGCCCGCCACGCGCTGCGCGTGATCCAGTTGTTGTAATCCCCCGCCGCCTCGTCGATACGCGATGATATGAAGAACGCGTCCTGCGGATCCGGGTTGAGCACGTGATTGCGTACCTGCCCGAAGACATACTGCGGATCGCGCAGCCACCGGGTTTCGCTGATGATGTGCGGCGAACTGAAAGCGATCAATCGCGGGAAGTGCCGTTGATGCGTGCCCTCGAAGAAGTAGGGATGGGGCAGTTGACCGACACGGGCGCGACTCAGGTTGTGCCGCGCGATGAACCAGCGATACCAGTACAGCCGTGTGATGTAGGGATCACTGCACGCAAACGAGGGGCAATTCTCCTCGTACCACTCCGCGTAGTGCTCCACGTGTCGACGCCACGCAAATGCCCGCGATGCCCATGCTCCGGCGCGACGCTCCGCCTCCGCACGGCCGGCGGCCATGCCCATTGTGATATTCAGCGTGATGCTTTGCGACGGCCCCAGTTCCAGAGTCCGTGCCAGCCCCGGGCCGTTGTCCGCCGGTACGAAACCTTCGGCCGAGACGACGCCATGCGCCCGCACGCCATGAAACGTGTCCGAGCCGGTCAGGTGAACGTTCGCCCCTTCGGTCGGATAGGTTTCCAGCGTGATCGCCGCCAGCGCCGTGGCCACGTCCCGGCTCAGGCCGCGGAAGACGACCGACTCGAGCCGCCGGTCCGAGGGTAGCGGACAGGAGAGAACGCTCAACCCTTCCCACGACGGCTGCACCAGATCGCCCGCCGTCAGCAGCAGTCGCATGGTAAACCCGTCCGCGAAACGCAGTTCGTACTCGGCGGTCGCGGCATCTTCCGTCAGCCGCCGCGCGGGCCCCGCCACCTGGCCGAGGAAGTGGATGACGTCGGCTCGATGGGGGGGGATCGGGATCTCCACTTCGCTCGGAACCGGCCCTGCCGCGCGCTGCTCTCGTACCAGGATCACACCCCGGTCCGCGTTTACCGCCGGATCGATCAACTGGAACTCCACGCCGTCATGAATCCGGCGTGCCGGCCGATAGGCGATCTGCTCGAGGCGATGATTCATCAGTTCCGCTGCCGCATTGGTGGCCGGCGGAGTCGTTGGTTCAGACGAGATCAGGAAGCCATCCAGGTTGATATTCGCTCGATCGTGCGTCGATGTCAGCCGGAGCGTGTATCCGCCGTCGAGCAACTCACCCAGTGCGACATGCACCCAGCGAAAGTCCTCTTCACGATCACCCCATCCCGTCGTCGTCGGAAAGCTCACCGGCTGCGGCGCCCGGCCATCCACCGAGAGCGCCCATTCCGCCGATTGCTCGAGGCCGGGAGATCGCCCGCGGGCTACGCGAAAGTACACATGTCCTTCGCATTGTGTCGGCAGGAAGAAGGTGTACTCGGCGAAGTGCTCTTTCGACGAGCCGATCATCATGCCCAGAACCTCGCCTCCGGCGGCGGCCTGCTTCGTATCGCGGCCTTCGGATCCCTCCTGGGTGACGGGATGCTCGCCTTCATGCCACACCTGAAATGAATCAACCGGGCCGCTCGTGAAGATCGGACCGCCAGGAAAAGGATCGGTATTGGCAAGCGAACGCAGATCCACCGTCGCAAACGATGAACCGAAGCGTGAGAGATCACCGGCGAAGCCGCTGGACAGGCGCAGGTCGATCTTCGCTCCGTCCGCACCGTGATTCGTGAGCGTCAACTGGTCCACGAACACGTCATCCTCGGTGATGAACTTGTGCTCGCTGTACCCGAGGTCACCGAGAGTCCCGCGTTCGACACGGCTGCTCGGATACCAGTCGTTGCGCTTCAGTTCGGGCTTCAGCGATTCGCCTTCCCCGTGACGGCGGATCTCGAGCCGGAGGGGATCTCTGATTTCGGCATAATGGATGTAGGAATACTGGCCGCGTAGCCCGAGTCCGGGTTCATAGCGCTCGGTGAAGAGCCGTTCGCCGGTCGGCCCGAAGGTGTGATGTCGCAGCCCGGTCTGATGCAGCCGCTGATCGATGCTCGCAGCGCGATCGCTGACCGCCGTTTCACAGCCGGGCAGCGCAACGCCGACAAACCCAAGAAATACGATGAGCGTTGCAACGTGGCGCGCGCGGATTCGCATCAAGACACCCGGATGAGAGGATCGAATGTGGACATCTGAATGACGAAGAACTCCACTTCAGGCTCAGCACGACTCCCGCCGGGAATCCTTAATCTTCGATGTGCTCAACGGATCGACATAGACACGGCCGCAATCGAAGAGGTGATCGTCCGCCTGTTCGAATTGAGCCGCGTGAATAGTGTCGGAGCGTTCACGAGCCTTCTTTGCGCTTGCCCTTCTTGCAGTCGGGATCATCCTCGCCCAGCGCCCAGGCGATACCGCCCGTCAGGTGCTTCTGAAACTCGGGGTTGCTCCAGACATCCTCGCGATGGCCCAGCGACGTGTAGAACACGCGCCCCTTGCCCTCCGTGTTCGTCCAGGAGACGGGGTAGTAAACATCCTTCTTGAAGCCATGCTTCTCGACGACTTCCTTCGGCGTGGACTCCTTGTCGACACTGACGAGCGTCGAGACGCGATCCTTCTTGAACTCCTTGATGTGGTAGATCTCGTCGGCGATCGTCCACTTGTGATCGAGCATGCACGTCGACGGGTGATCCCGGTTCTCCACCTCCATCGTGACCGGCATATGGTTCACCGGGCCGTGTCCCGCGAAGTACCCGCCCACAAAATTGCCGTACTCCTCCCAGTCATAGTAAGTGTCACTCGCGCAGTGGACGCCGATGAATGCGCCGCCTTCGCGCAGCCACTTCAACAGTTCGCCACGATTGATCGGCGGGCTGCCCGTCGTGTAGAACACGATGGCGTCGTACTTGGCGAACTGGCCACCGTGCTTCAACTCGTTGTGATCCTGCGTGAGGTAGACGTCGTATCCGGCGGCGGTCGCGAACTTCTTGAACTCCTTCTCCGCGTGCGACAGTCCGCCGTCCAGCGGCCGCGTCACACACGAATGGCGGAACCCGAACGACGCCGAGTACATCAGGATGCTTTTCTTCTTCGGCCCGTCGTCCTTGGCCTTTTCCTCTGCCGTCACTGACCACGCGCTCAACGTCATCACCGCCGCCAAGACCGTCAACAATCCAATGGTGCGCTTCATCGCAGTTCCTCGATTCGGTAGGCATCATCAGTTATCGCGAATTCTCCACGAATTCCAGCGAGCCATCAGCCTACCACTGACAACCGGTGTATTCAACCGATGGGCGTTGCTGAAGTTGCATCGGTGAGTGCTTTTCCGGTTTGAGAATCAACACCGAGACAGGACCTCCTGAATCCTGGGGCTCAGGACTTCGCTCACGAACGCATCAACACCCAGATGCTCAACAAGAACATGCAGATCGAGCCCCCATCGATCGGCTTCGAAGCGATCGAATTCGATCTGCCACTGTCGCGACTGAAAGCAGGACTGTTTTCGAAGTTCTCTGAGTCTCAGATCCCATGGGTGCTCCCACGGTCGCAGGCGATCCGACGGAACGGCGAAACAACTCCGGTCGCCGGACCGGACGCCGAGAAAAGACAGATTCCTGATGCTGGCGAAATCGGATTCCATGGCAGGTGCCATCAGCCCGCGCTTCAGTACCGAATAGATCCAGTAACCCCAGGTGTCATGGTCAGTGAGTAGCAGTACCGGCAGTCCGCATTCCCGCTCGAGGCGACGGAGAAATCGGCGTGTCCCGAGGCGGGGAACTCCGCATCCCGTGATCAGAAGGAGGTTCAACTCCTGCATGGCACCGGAATCGGCAAGCAAGCGAAAGACTCCATCATGCTCGATGAGCAATACGGCCCGTGCATTGCATTCTATGATCGGCAGGACATCCGGTTCCACGAAACAGGGAATCTCTACGGGCCTGTCCTGGCAACTCAGCAGTTTCTCATCTTGCCGGTTATCTTCGAAGGTGAGCGGTCCCTGAATGCGTCCTCGGGGCTCATACGCGTAAATTTCATGCTCGAGTACATGCGAAAACACGCTCACTTCATCTTCCGGAACGGATGGCGATTCCGAGTCACTGAATCCCTGCAATGCGAGCGAATATGGGAAACGCTTTTCAGCGTAGTATGCATTCCGGTAGAGGAAGTCCGGATCGAACAACGTTCCTTGTCCCCATGGATCATTGCTTTGGCTCATGCTCAACACTCCGAAAGAATCATGGTAGAGCAAGGATAAACTACGATTGACGATGTAACATGCGCGCTAAGTTCATGGATTGAAGGATGGACTTGCGAGAGAAGTCCGCCTGCCCATATCATACCTTGCGATCCACTAACCTGTTAATGGGTCATGCCAATCATCATCTCCTGCGAGGTCCTCACATGAAACGCCTGAATCCCCTTGCGTCGGCTCTCCTGCTCAGCGTCATCGCGTTCTCGCCCTGCGCGGCGCGGCAGGTCGTCTGGTCCATCGGCGAGGTCGACCAGGATTATGCGGATCTCGCCGCGCCGGGCAACGATTTCCTCCAGCGCTTCGCGCCGCACCCCACCTTCGTCGTCGGCCAGGACGACCCGAAGGAGAAGTTCAGCGCCATGCATCCCGGCCCGATCGATCGCTGGGCGGGCAGTCACCCCCACACGTTCACCATCCAGTTCGACGTGCCCGAAAAGCCGCAAGGGGAGTACCTGCTCAGCATAGACCTGGTGGACTCGCACAACTCATCGCCGCCGATCATGGAAGTCTCCCTCAACGGGAAGACCACGCAGAAGCGGCTGGCCTATGGGACCGGTGACCCCACGTTGATGTCAGCGAGTCGGGGCAAGCCCCAGCGGCTGCGATTGCGGCTCGACGCGTCCGATCTCCGGCCTGCAGGCAACATCCTGAAAATCACCGGACGCAACGGCAGCTACCTCATCTACGATGCCATCTCGCTTGCGAAGCTGGAAGAAGGCAGTCAGGTGGACATCGACCTGAAGTCCGAGCCCACGGTGTTCTTCGTCGAACGTGATGGAGAACTGCTCCAGGAGTTGACCTTCTTCGCTGATGGCATCAATCCTCGCGATGATGTGCGGCTCATGGCGACGGCCGGCGGCGAGACGCTGCTCGAGATCGAGCGATTGCCGGCAGTGATGGGCGTCTGCAGCGAACCCATCCATGTTCCCCCAACGAGTACGAAACGCGAGATCGAAATCGCACTGGACACGGGAGATCAGCACACCTCCGCCAGGATGACGCAATACCCGGAGAAACGCTGGCGAATCTACGTGGCGCCGAGCACGCACACCGACATCGGCTACACCGACATCCAGTCCAATGTCATCGACCTGCACAACCGGAACACCGATCTCGCGTTGGAGTTGATCGACGAGTTCCCGCTCTACCACTGGAATCTCGAGTCCTCCTGGGCCGCGCAGATGTGGCTGCGCGACAATCCTCCCCAGGAACATCCGCGTCTCTACTCCGCCGCCCAGCGCAAGCGGCTCGGCATCGAATCCTCCTATCTCAACATGCTGACCGGGCTGTGCTCGGGCGAGGAGCTGATCCGCAACCTCTATTACTCCGCCCGGCTGCTGCGCGACCACGATGTCCCTTTCAAGAGCCACACGCTAACCGATGCTCCTTCTCACGTCTGGACCGTGCCGACCGTGCTCAAGCAGTGCGGGATCAACTACCTCAGCGTGGGCGTGAACCAGACGCGCGCTCCACTGTTCCGCCACGACCTGCATCGCAAGTCGCCCTTCTGGTGGGAGGGGCCGGACGGTTCCCGCGTTCTGACCTGGATGACCACCGGCTACTCACAGGCGGGCTGGATCGGCCTGAAGGAAGGGCCGAAGCAGATGCGCGAATCCGTTGAACGCACGCTCTGGCGGTGGCGCTTGATGGAGGACTATCCGTACGATGCCGTCCTGCTGCACGGGGCGTATACGGACAATGTGGCGATCGGGCGCGACATTGCCGAATCGATCACCGCCTACGCGGATCGGTACGCGTACCCGAAGGTGATCCTCGGCGCGAACGACGATTTCTTCCGCCACATCGAGGAACACTTTCTCGACAAGGTGCCGACGTTGCGCGGTGGAGGCGGAAGCTGGTGGGAGGACGGCGCGGCCTCCTCGGCGCGTGAGACTGCCATGAACCGTGTCGCCCACGAGGATACCATCGCCGCCGAGACCGCCTGGGCCATCGCCTCGGTCGGGACGGAGGCAGAGGTCCCCCGGGAGGAGTTCCAGACGCTCTGGGACAACATCCTGCTCTTCGATGAACACACGTGGGGAGCGCACAACAGTATACGTGACCCCGACTCCGATTTCGTCCGCCGCCAGTTTGCGGTCAAGGCCGGATACGCCGAGCAGGCCTCCGATGCCAGCCGGCGGTTACTCGAACGCGGGCTGCGACACATTGCGTCGAAGGTGGATGTGCCCGAGGGATCGCTTCTGGTTTTCAATCCGTCAGGGCGCGGTCGGGGCGGCGTCATCCGCGCCGACATTCCCAAGGGAAGTGTCATCGTGAACGCGAACGGGCGTTCCATCCCGCAGCAGGTGGAACACGCCGAAGCGCTGGACCGAATGCGCGTCCTGGCGGTCGTGAAAGACATACCACCGGTCGGCTATGCGACGTACCGGGTCGTCGAGAACAATCCGGGACAAAGCGTCACCCCGGCGCGCTTCGATGCCTCCCGAAACGTTCTCGAGAATGATCATTACCGCATCACCTTCGACGTAGAGCAGGCCGCCATTTCCAGCCTGGTCGACAAGCACACCGGCCGCGAACTCGTCGACGCCGCCGGCCCCTATCGCTTCGGGCAGATGGTCTACGCCGCCGGCGGTGAAGAGCACGAAGGTCAGACGCAGGTCATGTGCCCCGACCCCGCGAAGGTCGAGTACAGCCAACCGACCCATGGCGGCATCAAGCTCCACAAAGCCGGGCCTGTCTCCACCATCGTACACCTGCCTTGCAAACATCCCATGTTTCATGCCTTCCGGCTGGAGATCCACCTGTATGAGCATGAGCCGCGCGTCGATTTCGTCTACGACTTCGACAAGAAGCTGACCTACGTCAAAGAGGCGGTGTATTTCGCGTTTCCGGTGGCGGGGAGTGATCCGCAACTCCGCTACGCCGTCGGCGCCGGATCCGTTCGCCCGAACGAGGATCACCTGCCCGGCGCCTGCCGCGACTGGTTCAGCGTGCAGCGCTGGGTGACAGTCAACTCCGACGGCCTTGGCGTAGCGTGGAGCCCCGTCGATACGCCACTGATCTCGCTCTGTGACATGAACGCCGGCAAGTGGCTCGATACCCTCGACATCACCAACGGCACGATCTTCGCCTACGCGATGAACAATTACTGGTTCACCAATTACAAGGCGGGGCAGGATCGCCGGCATCGATTCGTCTACGCGCTGACCAGCGGCGATCGCATGGACGAACGGAAAGCGTCGCTCTTCGGCGAAGAGGTCTGTGCCCCGCTCCGCGTGATCACGACGCACCGGACGACGCCCGCCGAACCAACGTGGCCACCCCGACAGAGTTTCATCCGCGTGGAGCCCGACAACGTGATGGTATCCACACTGAAACCGGCCGAAGATGGCCAGGGGACGATTCTGCGATTGCGGGAGTTCGCCGGCAGGCGTACGGACGTCAGGGTAGAGCTGAACCTGCCGCATACACCGCGATCCGCCTACCGCTGCGATCTCGTGGAACGCGTCCAGGATGAACTCGGGATCGACGGCGGCAAGCTGAGCCTCAAGATCCCCGCGCGATCAATGGCGACGGTGCGATTGAAGTAGGGTTGCTGGAACAGCGATATCTGCGGGGAGTGAGTTGATGGCCGATGGAGATCCAGGAGATGCTCCTCGCATGATTCCATCGGTCGACCCGTCACATGTACATCCCGCCGTTGACCGGCAGGACCTGGCCGTTGATGTAGCTCGACGTGTCTCCCGCCAGAAAACAGATGGCGGCGGCCACTTCTTCCGGTTTTCCCAGCCGGCCCAGAGGCGTAAGCGCCTTCACGTGTTCAATCACCGCGTCGGGCACATCCTTGGTCATGTCGGTTTCGATGTACCCCGGCGCCACGGCATTCACGGTAATGCCCTTGCGGCCGACCTCGCGCGCCAGCGTCATCGTGAACGCAATCAGCCCGCCCTTGGTCACGGCATAGTTCGCCTGACCGAAGTTCCCGGTCTGCCCCACGATCGACGCCACGTTGACGATCCGCCCCCAACCCGAGTCGATCATCGCCGGCAACACCGCGTGCGTCACGTTGAACGGACCGTTGAGATTCACGCCCAGAACTTCGTCCCACATCATCTTGGTCATCTTGATGAACGACTTGTCGCGCGTGACGCCGGCATTGTTTACCAGGACCTGGATCGGCCCGAAGTCCTTCACGATGGACTCGACCATCTGGTTGGCCTCTTCCTCGTTGGAGACGTCGGCCTTGTAGAGTCTTGCATGCCCTCCATGTTGCTCGATGATCTGGGCCACTTCCTGCGCTTGCTGCTCAGCGCGCTGGTAATTGATGACGACGCGTGCGCCGGCTTGCGCCATCATGATCGCCGTCGCTTTGCCGATGCCTCGTGACCCCCCCGTGACGAGGCATGTCTTCTCTGAGAGTGATGACGCCATGGGAAATCTCCTTCCCGAAGAGTGCGTGATGGTATTTTTACGGCAGTCCTGGACCCCGGATGCGCGCAGATCGCTTGCGTGCACAAAGGTCGCGTCCCTGCGGAACTTCTATCCAGTTTCGTGTTAACTTTCGACCCGAAATGGCTGCGGGGACAGATCCCCCGGCAACTACCGATAACATACCAGGATCAGGGGGGCATGACAAGATGTAACCGCTGTCCTGGTTGTTCCAGGGGCGGCAGAGGGAAGGACAATCATGGTTTCGGACCGGATCGCCTAGGCGATCGGATGCCAGCCCGCGTCCGCCCAGAGTTCACCGCTGACCGCGGAGTTGGCGATCATGAAGCAGATCGCGTGGGCGATCTCCTCCGGGCGAATCAGGCGACGTAATTGCGTCTGCGGCAGGATGTGCTCCTTGATAAAATCTTCTCCGAGTGCTCGTACCATGGGCGTATCGGTAAAGCCGGGGTGGATGACGCCACATCTCACCCCGTAATACATCGCTTCATTCATCAACGTCGCCGCCGCCCCCTCCAATCCGGCTTTCGTGGACGCATAAGAAATCTGCCCCTTGTTGCCCTGGCTCGAGATCGAGCCGATCAGGATGATCGTACCCTGAACGTGCTCCTCGGGATCCCAGCGACGGAGTCCACGCCGCACGCGATCCTCGGCCATTCGGGCGACCATCTCCAGTGCCCAGTAGATCGGTGCGAGGAGATTCACTTCGAGCACAAGCCGGAAGTCTTCCAGCGGATAAATGTCTGTCTTGCCCGTCTCTTTGTCCATCTTGACCGCCAGCCGATCGCGTGTGATACCCGCCGCCGGAATGCAGATCGAAGGAATCTTCATCTCCGTGCAGACCTGGTCGTACACCCGACGGCGAAATTCCACGTCCGTCGTGTCGCCCACGAAAGGCATCAGCTTCGCTTTCGGCGCCGCCGCTCCGATTCGCTGCGCCACTTCGTGCGTTTTTTCACTGAGGTCCACCAGCGCCACACCGCCGGCGCCGCGCTTGCAGAGTTCCAGTGCCACCGCCTCTCCAATGCCACTCGCTGCGCCCGTCACAACCGCTGTTTTTCCACTGATTTCCATGGTCGATGACCCCCGTTCTGGGAAGACCATGCCAGAGATGAGATAAAACACACCCCGCACGGGGTGGACGATCACGATTCATCCAGTACGAATATACGCCATGAATATCGGTTGGTCAACGATTTTAGTGCAGGCACACTAACAACGTGCTGTGAGGCGCCTCCACGTCGGGGAGCCGGGCCGTCGATTGCGGATGTATTCGTAAATGTACTTGAGAAATATGTTTATAGCAATTCTGTTGACTCTTGTGCCCGATTGTCTATAGTGGTCCTGTGCAGATTCCTGAAAAAAGCCGAGATGGTCTACGCAATTGCATAGAATCGGTGAAACATCATTGAGGGGGCGGAAAGCGAAACGGGCACTTGCGAAGAGGGTGAGTCATGGCCGAGTCGGATAATGCACCGTCTCCCTTGCTGGAGATCAAGAAGTACAGCAACCGCCGCTATTACGATGCAACGCGGAGCTGCCATGTCACCATGGAGGGGATCTACGACCTCATCCGTTCGGGACACGAAGTGCGGATCACGGATTCCAAGAGCGGCGAGAACATCACATCCAAAGTCCTCGCCCAGATCATCCTTGAGTACGATCCGCTGAAGCTCGAGGCTTTTCCGACGGCCATGCTTCACGAAGTCATTCGTTCGAACGAGAAGATCGTGCGCGAATTCGTGGACAAGTATTTTTCCCAAGCCTTCCAATCTTTCCTGGATTCTCAGCGGCAGTTTGAGGAGTTTTTGCGTCAGGCGATGGGCCTCAACATCGCCGGGAGCGCCTTTCCGGACATGACGAAAGTCATGCAAAATTTGCCATGGTCGGCCTTTATGACGCCGGGTGGGGCTGCAGATTCGGGTGGATCGACTCCTGAAAGATCTCCATCCTCAGCGATGCCCTCCGGCGTGCTTCCAGAGACGCCGCCAGTTCCACCGGCACCGAACAACACGCAGGAAGATCGTGCGAACAAGATCTCGGAGGGAGAGGCGAACGCCTCCATGCGGGACAAGCTGGAATTTCTCCGCCTGGAAATGGAACGACTGCAGAAAGCGATGGATCAGCAGTCGTCAGCCGAAGATTCTTGATCATGAATTCTTAGTGCGAATGCGTTTGGCATTGCCACGTACAAGCCCTTAAGTCTATTCCAGTCCGACATTCCCGTCACATTATCGGCAACACATGAGGTATTCACACCGATTTTTCTTTGTGCAACTGCACAAATTCCTCTGGACAGCCGATGAAAATCGAGTATATTCAATGGCGTCGGTGCAGTTGGTCAAACCTCTCTCTCAATATTGAGGATCGTTCCATGGCAGTCAAAAGCGAAAAGCTGGTATCGGATCTGTTTAACCAGGCGGTGAGCACGTACGTCGCGGCCCTCGAGACGGGCAGCAAGGCTCAGGAAGAAGTGGCCGACTGGTGGTCGAAGACGCTCAAGGAAGCTGGCACCGTGGAGGATCTGCAGAAGCGGATGCAGGCTTTCGCAACCGGCTCCATGCCCCTGGCACAGAAGAACGCCGAGGAGTGCATCGAAGTGATGCAGAAGAACATGCAGGCGAGCCTCGACCTGCTCAAGCAGGCGTTCGAGAGCGGCCAGGCGGAGTCGGTGGCCGAAGTGCAGAGCAAGACGCGCGATCTCTGGGAAGCGTCGCTCAAGGCCATGCGTGAGAACACCGAGGCCGTCGTCAAGGCGAACGCCCGAGCGATGGAGGGGTGGGCGGAACTCATGAACCAGGGCAATGGCCAGGCCCCCGCAAAATCCTGATCTCAAAAAACGTGCTTGACGCTTCCATCGCGTTCGGCGCATGCTATACGGAGCCCCATTCGTCCGCAGCGGTATGAGGCGAATGGGGCTTTCCTGTCCGGGCCGGTCGTTCCATATCAGTTCGCACGGAGACACTCGCCTCCCAGGCCATTCCGGACCATGACGATGATTCATCTCACCGAGTCTGTTCATTCGGTGGGCCACCACCAACACTTCGGGACGGAACGATGATCAAAGACATCTTCGTAGCGGGCGGCGTACGAACGCCGATCGGTTCTCTTTCAGGATCGCTTTCGGCTTTGTCGGCCGCCCAACTCGGGAGTGCCGCGATCAAGGCATGCCTGGAGCGGACAAAACTCTCGACCGACTCCGTCGATGAGGTCATCCTCGGCAATGTTCTCAGCGCCGGGGCAGGCCAGAACATCGCCCGGCAGGCGGCGATCGGATCGGGTCTCGGTGTGACCATGCCCGCCGTCACGGTGAACAAGGTGTGCGGATCGGGACTGGTGGCGGTGAAACTGGCGGCACAAGCGATCCAGTGCGGCGATGCGTCGGTGGTGATCGCGGGCGGTGCGGAATCGATGTCGCAGGCGCCGTACCTGCTGCCGAAGGCACGGACCGGTTACCGCATGGGCCACGGCGAACTGGTGGACTCGATGATCAAGGACGGCCTGTGGGACGTCTACAACGACAAGCACATGGGCATGTGCGGAGATCAATGCGCTTCCAAGTACGATCTCACTCGGGAGGATCAGGATCACTTCGCCGTCACGAGCTATCAACGCGCTATAAAGGCCATGGACGAGGGCATCTTCGCGGATGAAATCGTCCCCGTGGAGGTGCCGGATCGCAAGCAGACGATCACGGTCAGCGAAGACGAAGAGCCGCGACGCTTCAACGAGGACAAACTCAAGGCCTTGCGCCCCGCGTTCGGCAAGGAAGGCACGGTCACGGCGGGCAATGCGTCGAGTATCAACGACGGGGCGGCGGCGATCGCCGTGCTCGACGGCGACCGGGTCAAGTCACTCGGCATCACGCCTCAGGCGAAAATCCTTGGCTACGCGACGGCCAGCATCGAGCCGGAATGGTTCACGCTCGCGCCGATCCACGCCTTGCGCAAACTGATGGAGGAACTCAAGCTGCAGGTGGGCGACGTCGATCTCTTCGAAATCAACGAAGCGTTTTCAGCGGTGGCCCTGGCGGCCATGAAGGAACTCAGCATTCCCCACGAGAAGGTGAACGTCCTCGGCGGGGCGGCGGCGATTGGCCATCCGATCGGGGCGAGCGGTGCACGGACTCTCGTCACGCTGCTGACGGCCATGAAGCATCGCCAGGCCCGGATCGGGATCGACGTGTTATGCATCGGTGGCGGGGAAGCCGTGGCGATGGCGGTGGAACGCGTGGGGTAAGGCATATCAAAGCGATGCGTTCATGGGAATAATCCAAGCGCGGATGAGCAGGAGGTGTGGCGGTGACGGACAGCAACGGTTTCGGTTTCGAGAATCCTGAAGCCTTCACGCGCATGTGGACGGAATTCGCGTCGAAGATGGCCTCTGCAGGGGTCTCTTTCGGCCCGGAGAGTCCTCCTCCGGAGGCCGCGCGGCAGGTGCGCGACGCCATGTTCAACGCGCTCTCGGGCTACTGTGAAGAATACATGCGTTCACCGCAGTTTCTTGCGACGATGAAGCAGTCCATGGACAACGCCATTGCCTTTCGCAAGCAGATGAACACGTACTTGAACCGGATGCATCATGAGTTTCAGGGTGTGAGTCAGGAGGACATGGACGGCCTGATGAACATGATGAGTGACGTCCAGAAGACAGTCTTGCGACGCCTGGACGGTCTGGCGAGTCGGTTGGACACACTGAGCGAACGGCTGGAGCAACTGGAAAGCCGCACGGAAACATCAGAGGCGGGGACATCCTCCGAATCCGCAGCGAAGCGCAGTCCGAAGCGAAAAACCAAGACCCCGTCGACCACCAAGAGTGCCACCGCCAAAGCCCCCCGAAAACGTACCAAGAAGCGAGGGTGATCCATGACACAGACCACTGATATCCCCAATCCCTGGAACTCGGTCTTCGACGCGATGACGCAGGAAGGCGTGGCGAACCTGAAGAGGATGGGTCGCATCCCGCATCTCTGGTCCCAGGCCATGCGCGTTCGCAAAGGGGCGACACCGAGCGAGGTGGTCTATCGCGATAAGCAGATTCGCCTGCTCCACTACACCGGCGGCGAGGATGCCGAAGTCAAGCATCGAACGCCGCTGCTGTTCGTGTTCGCGCTGGTGAACCGGCCGTACATCCTGGACCTGCGGCCTGACAAGAGCGTGGTCCGGCACTTTGTGGATGCCGGCTTCGATACCTACATGATCGATTGGGGCGTGCCGACACATGCGGATCGCCATCGCACGATGGAGGATTACATCAACGGCTATCTTCACGACATCGTCGAAGAGGTGGCGGCAATCTCGGGAAGCGAGCAGGTCAGCATCCTCGGGTACTGTATGGGCGGGACGATGAGCAGCATCTTCACGGCGTTGCATCCGGAGCGTGTGAAGAATCTGATCCTCCTGGCGGCGGGCATTGATTTCGAGACGCGGGAAGGGTTGCTGAACCTGTGGACCGACGAAAAGGTTTTCAACGTCGATGATTTCGTCGATGCCTACGGCAACTGCCCTCCGGAGTTTCTGCAGGCCTCGTTCCTGATGCTCAAACCCATTCAGAATCTGATTCAGAAACCGATCAGTTTCCTGGAACGCCTGGACAACGAGAAATTCATCGACGAGTTCCTGACCATGGAGACCTGGCTGAACGACAACATCCCGGTTCCGGGCGAGGTCTACCGGAAGTTCGTGCGCGACCTTTACCAGAAGAATCTCCTGGTCAAAGACAAACTTCGAATCGGCGGGGAGACGGTGCGTTTGAAAGACATCAGCTGCCCGGTGCTGAATCTCGTGGCCCAGAACGACGATCTCGTGCCCTGCGCGCAGAGTCTCGGGTTCTGCGATTGCGTAGGGTCACAGGATCGCAAGACGATCACCATGAAGACCGGACACATCGGGATGGCGGTGAGTAGCCGCGCGCAACGCGAACTCTGGCCGGCGGCAGTGGATTGGCTGGCCGAGCGGGATACGTAGGGGCGGGATGCGTAGGGGATCGTACATCGTGGATCGTTGATTGTGGTTGGCGAGCAGCGGGTTGTTGCTGGTGAGGCTTGATTCAGGTCTCTTCCTCATGCCGATTGGGCAGATGCTCTTTCGTGTTCCATGTCATTCTGGTCCTGGGTCAGCGTTCGCGTGGTCATCGCGGAATCGATGAGCCGGCTGATCTGGTCGAGACGGGCTGTCCAGGATTCGCTCTTCATCGCCTGCGAACGTTGCCGGCGATCTTCCAGGCTGTTGCATTGAAGTGCCTCGTCACAGCAGCGCACGGTGTCCTCGATGCTGTCCGCCAGCCAGACCGAGCGCGGCATGCCGCTGACGGCGGGAAGGCTGGTGCAGACGGACGGGATGCCCGAGGCGAGATACTCGTAAAGCTTGATGGGGTTCGCGTTGTACGTCAGGGCGTTCTGCTTGAAGGGGATGAGCGCCACGTCGAAGCATTGCAGATAGTTGGGCAGCACCTGGTGGCTTCGACCGCCAAGCCAGTGAATGTTGGACAGCCCGTGGCACGCGCCGCGCGGCGCCATTTCCGGTCCGATCATGACAATGGACGCGTCGGGGCGTTTCCGGGCGAGGCCGGCCACGAGATCGAGATCCACCCATTCGCCGACCAGCCCGACGAAGCCGAGGATCGGCCGGGGCAGCGCGCGCAGTTCCTTGGGGATCGGGAGATTCTTCTCGACCGCGCGGGAGAGGCGGTTGTAGTTCACGCCATGTTGCACGAAGTGGACATTCGGATGACCCTGCTTCTTGGCTTCATAGAGCGGGGGCGACGTGGTGACGACGAGGTCGCTGACGGCCATGAGTTCACGCTCACGTCGCTCGATGAGGGTGCGATCGTAGCCGGGAAACTCGCCGAAGGCGTCGACGCAGTAGTACAGGACGAGTTCCTCGTTGAACGCGCCGACCAGGTCGGAGATGTCCGGAGCGAAACTCCAGATCTGCACGGGGCGCTGAGGCAGATGTTCGACGACGCGGTTCACGGCGCGGCTGACATTCCACTTGTTCCACTTCCTCGCCCAGGTGGATCCGGGCAATGGAATCTGAAACGGCGTGAGGACGGAGATGGACTCCGAGACCTGGCGGGGACCCTGGCGCACCTGCCAGAGGCGTCCCGCGATATGGTTGAGATCGGCGAAACCGAAATTGGGCTTTCGGGATGCATGCCAGTTCACCCAGACAATATTGTTCCGCTCCGCCAGCGTCTTCATGATGTGGTGCTTGCTGGTGGGATGGTAGTCCCAGCCACTGGCGAAACAGATGATGGTTTTTCCCTGAACCACAGTAACCCCTGCCTACACGGCACAACGTTCTGGGCCGGCCGGGTGAAGGGGCAAGACAGGTATCCCTTCCCGTTCGGCTCCCGTTAACAGACGTTCCAACTTACGCGAACCGAGATCGGCCCGATGATGCTTGCGAACAAACTCCCACGCGGCCTGCCCGAGTCGCGAGGCGAGCACGTCCCGGTCGAGCACGTGGAGGACCGACTCGGCGAAGTCCGCAGGTTCGCGCGCGACGAGCCACTCCTGACGGTCGCGCGCTTCAATGCCTTCGGCCACGCCGGGAGACACCACGCAGGGTCGACCCGCGGCCATGGCCATGAGTACTTTGATCTGAATACCGCGCGCGATGCGGACCGGGGCGACGACGACGCGGCTCTGCTCGAGATAGGGCGCGATCTCGGGCACGGTGCCGGAGACGATGACGCGGTGATCGCGTGACAGGCGACGCACCTCACGCGTGGGCGACCGCCCGACGATGAAGAAGCGGGCGTCGGGGCGCTGATCCAGGATGCGCGGCCACACATGCTTGACGAACCAGCATGCCGCATCGACGTTAGGCGCGTAATCCATGGCCCCGACAAAGGTAACGACCGGTTCAGTCGACAGGGGCGGCGGCGCGGCCATCTGGGCATTTCGCCAGGGAACGTCGAGAGGGATGCCCGGCTCGATGACGTGAAGTTTGCCCCGGAGTGCATCATCATTCACGTGGCTCACTTCACGCTGATTCACGACGACGCCGGCATCGGCACGTTTGAGCCAGTCCTTCTCACGTCGGGCGAGTCGCACACCTTCACAACGGTACACCCAACGTAACGGTGGGCGAGCCCTCTTCGCGAGTTCAAGCCACTTGGCGCTGTCGAAGTCGTCGAACTCGAGTACATGACGCGGGGCGTCGACGCTCAGGGCGAGGTCAGCCATTCCGGAAGAGAATGCGAGCACGGCATCGAATCCGATCGACCGCGACCACCGGGTGATCTGCGTCCGCAATCGCGGCGTGTCGAAGTAGCGTTCCGTGGCGGAACGTCCGGAGAGCAGGCTTCGCAATCCACGTAAGCCGGCGCGGTGGCGGCGCAAGGGCTCGGCGTAGACGGCGCGGCAACGCTTCTTCCATGCTTCCAGGGATGACAAGGCCGATTCCGTGTCGCGCCGTTCGTGATCGAGATATCCCGCCAGCCAGACATCGTGACGTTCGGAAAGATCGGCGAGTTGACACGCGATACGCTGCTTCGCGCCGCGGTCGGCGGGGCAGGGCAGTCGATGGATGAGAATGAGCAGGTTCATCACGCGTTCGCTCGTCACTTCGGTCCTGAGTTCGTTCGTTCACGTTCGCCGTCACAATTCACGGATGAGCTGTTCATCCACTTCGGGCTACCCGGGGATGGATCGCGTCAGCCAGGCCCCGAGCGGGCGGGTCACTGCCAGCGGCAGCTTCGGCCAAACGCGCCGGGCCAGCGCCAGTTTCGGATTCGCCGGGGTCAGGTCCGGGGCCCGCCCGCCTTCCGGCACGTAGTACTGGTAATGCAGCGGTGTCGGCTCGAAGCCCTGGAACCGTTTGAAGTCGTAGGCACCCTTGTTGTCGATGCGTGATCGGCCGAAATCGAACATGCGGCATCCGAGTTCCACGCCGCGTTCCATGGCGGCAAGATACATCAGGTTGTTCGGGTGCATTCTGGCGTAGGCTTCGTCATACCCGGAGAAGTAGGGCATCAGCGTATCGCCGTAGCCGAAGCTGATGAGCCCAGCCACCGGATTGCCACCGTGCATCACGAGTTGCACCAGGTGTCGGCAGCGCGCCGTGGCGTGGGAGGCGAATGCCGAGGTGCGTTCCAGTAGCGCGTTGAAGAATCGTGTGGGGTAATTCAAGGAGGCGAGTCGTCGCATGCTCCGGCTGTACAACTCCCACACGGTGTCAAGGTGCTCGTCGCCGTCGACAGTGGTGAGTCCGTGGCGTTCCCGTGCCTGTCGGGCGGCAGCCCGAGCCTTGCGGGGCATCTCACCGATCACGCGTTGCGGATCGTCGGGAAGATGCTTACGGAACGTCACGTAGCGTGTCACGACCGGAAGCTGCGGCCATTGCCGCTCCATCGATCGGATATCGATCCACTGGGCATTCAGGCGGGTGGCCAGGTTCTGGGCGTGGCTCAGAAGGGCCTCCCGCGCCTCATCATCATCAGCGAGCGTTCCGCCATAGACTCCGTAAGGTACGCTGACGAGAATCCTGCCCGCCAGGTAGCTGGATATCCGCATCAACGGAAAGACGCCGACCAGCCGATCCTCACGCCAGGCGGCGAGGTAGTGGCTGTCATGCGGAAAGGCGTCGAGAATCGCGTCGCGCCACACGAGTGTATGGAAAAAGGTGCCGTCGGCGTGGGCGTCCACGTAGGCTTCCCATGTCGAAGCCTTCGACTCGTTCAGTTGTGTCACGCGGAGTTTCATACCGGCTCCGTCAGGCCTCTTGCTCGTAATAATCATGCGGATCGGTGTAGCCCATGGTGGCGTCGTCGTAGCCCGCCAGGATGCAGCCGGCGATGTTGACGTGATTGGCTTTGAGCAGCTTCACGCTTCGCTTGAGCAGGGATTCGGGAGTCCGGTTCATCCGGATCACCATGATGACCGAATGGCAGAGCGGTGCGATCAGGCCGATGTCCGAGGCGGTATTCACCGGTGGGGTATCGATCAGCGTGTAGTGGAACCGATCGTTGAGCTCGCGGAACATGGCGCTGACGTGCGAGCCGGACAGCACCTCGGAGATGTCGGCGTCGGTTTCCCGGCCCGCCGGAATCAGGAAGAGATTCTCTTTCGAGACACGCAGGCCGACTTCGGCGAGTTTCTTCTCGCCGCGGAGAACCTCAGTCATGCCGGGCCGATCCTCGGTCTGAAATAATCTCGTCAGGCCGCGCTGCCGGAAGTCGAGATCGACCATGGCGATGCGGAGGTGGCGCAGCTCCGCCATGCTGAAGCCCATGTTGGCGGCGGTGATCGTCTTGCCTTCGCGGGGCTGACTCGAGGTCAGGACGATCGATCGGGCGCTGCCGCTGGGATTGCTGGTGAGCAGACGCGTGCGGACGGAGCGATACTTCTCGGCGATAGTGGATTTGGGCTCGTGGTGCATGACGACTTCAGGTGAGATGCCGTCGACGTCCAGGAGCGGTCCCTGCACCGGGGGCAGATTCGGGAGGACCATGGCATCAAGAATGGAGCCGGTGCGCGAGGACGTATACTGTGATTCATTGATCACGTTTTCGTGGGAACGCGAGACGGGTTCGCTCGAGATGCGGGAAGCCCGGGGGGGATCCGTACTGACCGGCGCCCCTTGTTGCTCGCGCTCGCGTTGAGCTCGTTTTAATGCTTCTGCGATCCGTCCCATGTCCGCAATTCCATTCATCGGCGAGCGGTCGCGCATGCGGACCTCTCGCCATCGTGTCTAGGTCGCCCAGAGCCTCTTCACCTGGTCGATGATGTTTTCGTACATCATGGGCTGCGTCAGGCTGATGTAGATCAACAGGCTGACCGCCATGATGCCCACGGTCTCGACCATGGCCACGGCGGGAAGAAGTTGTTGCCTGAGTATCCACGTCCGCATTCGTCCGGTTCGAATTTCACCGATGGTTTCCAGAACGGGTATCCCGAGCGTCTGTCGCACGCGCGACGGATGCCGCAACGAGCGATCGAGAAGTTCACGCAGGAAGACCAGGGCAGCGCCGAGTCCCAGCCCCACACCGGAGGCCATCGTGAAGACGCCCAGCAGGGTGGGATATTCAGGGATCAGTTTGGAACGCGCTTCATCGATGATCGCAAACTGGATACCACGATCCTGCGTTGTGGCGACGAGGACTTGCTCGAGCGTCTCCGCGTGCTTGTTCCAGACACGGAGATCCGCCCGGGCATCATCCAGCTCCTGCTGCATGGCCATGAATTCCTCGCGACGCTCGAACAGCCTTCGCTTACTCTCGCCGATCTCTTTGATAGCCTGCCGATGCTCGAGTTCACCAGCTTCCAACTCGGCGATGGTCGTGAGGTTGAGATCGCGCTCCATCTCGATACGTCGCTTCTCCGCCTCCCACGCCTCACGAGGATCCTGCTGGACCGTTTCGGGCCTTTCCGTGGGAGTCAGCCATTGCGGAGTGCTTTCCATCTTCCGGCGACGAATGTCGATCTTGTTCAGCAGGCCCACGATCTTCGGATGCTCGTCCGTCAGCGTGGTCCGGAGGTCCGCCACCTGCTCCTCGAGGTGCTGGATCTCCTTGTCCAATTCCTTCCAGGTCGGATTGACGACACGCGCTTCCACCTGCGGTCTCGTGGGAAGGGCCGTGAATCCCTCTTCGGCCTGCTCCTCGATTTCGCCCAGATACTCTTCCTGGGCTTCGAGCTTGGCGCGCGCTGCCTTGAGAAGCTCGCGAATTTCGTCGAGGGCGCGGGTCTCGGCCTCGAGCCGCCGATCGAGCACGTCCGGATCGTCGGGCATCACACCCGGGTGATCGAGCCCGAACTGAATCTGTTCCCACATCAGCCGGGCGACCCGCTTCTTTCGACCGGCCGCCTCTTTGCGGAAGAACTCGTGAGACTGGTGGAGGATGTCGGAGATCTTCGTTTGCATCAGCGTGACGTAGTTGTCCATGATGCGCGAGATCATCTTCTCGCCGAGTTGAGGATTCTTTCCCTCGTAACGCAGGTAAATGACATCCTGGCGATTACCGTTCTGAACCAGGCGATGACTCAGGTCTCCGGCCAGCCCGGAGATGAATTGCCTGCGCTCGAATTTCGCTTCATCGGTCAATCGTCCTTCAGGACCGACCGGAAGATGGTCGAGGAGGCCGAGTTGGTCCACGGCCCGGGCGACGGCATCGTATCCCAGGAGATCGACGGGCGCGGCTTCACGCAATGTCGTGAACGAATACGGGGTGTTGGTCTGGATCAGGCTGCTCAGCACGACGTCATCCGCGCGTTCGAACGAGGCCGTGGCCACGTACACGCGGGGGACGAACAGGCTGACCACCAGGACAAGAAGCGCGCCGGTAAGAATCGGCAGAATGAAAAGCCACTTCCGTCGGCGCAGGATTTCGAGGAACTTGCCCAGCACCTGCTGGAGGTCGCTGTCGCCGGCCTGCTGCAGCCCGGTGTTGCGCGGCCCGAAAAGTAGGGGTGGTGTATGCATGCCTCGACCTTACTGCTCTCTACCGTACTTCACGGTCTTCCTGGGTCTCCGAGCGAGCGATCAGCGACGTCGGTAGACGCCTCGCTCTTCGTATTGATCCGAGGTTCGCGCTCCCTGCAACGGCGAGTCGTACAACGACAGCGCCGGTCCGACCGGATACAGCACTTCCCGGAAACGTTGTCCCATCCATGCAAGCGGCGTGGGCGGTACGTAGATGATGTCACCTTCGTTCAGAAGCAGGTTGCCCCGCATATCGCCGCTGTTCATCATCTTCTCGACGTCGACCACGATCTCGTGGCGTTCCTCGCTGTTCGGACTGGGGCGAATGACCTTGATCTGCGACTTCCAGGCCAGGAAGGTCGGATTGGCTTCGGAGAGGACGTCCAGGACGGAGTCCTTGCCGGTGTAGGCGAACGGTCCGGGCGCGGACACTTCCCCGAAGACGTAAACCCGTTTGCTGGCGTACCCCGTGACGCGCACCTGCACGCGCGGATCGCGGTAATAGCGCTCGAGGAGCTCACGAAGCTTCTGCGCGATCTCACCGGGGGTCAGGCCGGAGACCTTGACTTCGCCCAGCAGAGATAGAGTGATTTTGCCGTCGACACTGATGCGTTGCTGGGCGCCGTCGATCTCGGCGACGTTGGGGGAGGTGATGGCAATGACATCGGGAGGATCCACACGGTAGCGTGTGGCGGTGACGTCGTGATTGTGCTCCTGAACGAAGACTTTGAGATCTTCGTACTTGCGGGCGCACCCGGAAAGCAGCACGAGCAGGATGCCGGCCGTCAGCAGGCCGGTTCGGCGGATTCGAACTGGGGTCGGTACGTCTTTCATGATGTCATCCCTGACTGGGAACCGGCGTTCCCGGCTTCCGAACCTCTGCGGCGATTCCTTCACCGGCCTGAGGAGCGGTCACATACTCCGTGTCCCGTTCATCGGTCGTCCCGGCGGGGAGTTCGACTTATCTCCGCTTTTTTTTCGGTCCCCCGGTCTTGCCTCAAGACGCTATTCGGACGGTCCGATAGAACGCGTTGATGTGCAGGTGAGACGAGGTGCGTCCGATAACGCCTCATTGGACCGATCAGCGTCTTCAGGGAGTAGGTCGACATGTATTGCGAACACTTCGGGCTTGACCGCCAACCGTTCAACAACACGCCCGACCCGACGTTCTATTACAGTACGCCGGAACACGAAGAAGCCCTGGCAACGCTTCAGTATGCGACTCAGCAGCGCAAGGGCTTCGTGCTGATCACGGGGGAGGTGGGCGCGGGCAAGACCTTGATCGGGCGCATGTTTCTCCGGGCGATCGAGAACGAAGCCTCGACCGCCGTCATCACCCATACGCATCTCTCAGCGAGCCAGTTGCTCGCTTCGATCTGCCGTGAGTTCGAGATCGATTACGCCGAGGGATCGGATAATCTGCAGTTGGCAGAAAAACTCCAGGAGTATCTGCTCCAGCAGTACGCCCGGGATCGTTACGTCGTGGTCCTGCTGGACGAGGCGCAGAATCTTCCGGACGAGAGTTTCGAAGCGCTTCGGATGCTGGGAAACCTGGAGGCTGATGACGCCAAGCTGCTCCAAGTGTGCATCCTCGGGCAACCGGAACTGCGCGAGCGCTTTCAGCAGCCGAGCATGAAGCAGATCAACCAGCGTCTGTTCCGACGGTTTCACCTTCCCTCGCTGTCGTGCAAGCAGACGCATGAGTACGTGCATCACCGCCTGGCGATCGCCGGAAAGGACAACAAGGAGATCTTCGAGGCGGATGCCATCGACTCCGTCTACAAGGCTTCCGGAGGGACGCCGCGCGTCATCAACCAGATCTGCGACAATGCCCTGCTGACGGGATATGGAGGCAGTGCGACACGTATCACGAAAGCCGTGATCGATCAGGTGCTCGAGGGGGATTCCGACGCCAGGGCCGGCGTGAGCGAACTCATGATGGAGGATACGGTCGAAACAAAGACGCCGGAACCGGAGGCGTCTGTGCCTGAGAGTTTCAGCGAACTCCCGGATCCCGATCATGTGAGCCACGTCGCCATGGAGCAGGTGGATCGCATTCAGGAGCAGATTGACCAGCTAGTCGAAGGTGAGGGGCAGACGGGACGCGACATGCAGCAGATCCTGGATCGACAGAACGAGTTGCACAAGATCGTGCGCGGCGCCACCACGCGCTGGATGTCGGTCAAGGAACGGATGGAGTCCTACCGCAAGGACATTCATCAGTTGATTCAGGAATTGTCTTCCCGACAGACGACTTTCCAACAGCAGCTTCGCGAAGTGCAGGAGTCGGCCGCACCGAATGAGGATCTCGACGAGATCCGGCAGATGCACATGCGCGAGGTCGATCGGGTCATCCAGTTGATCGAGCACCAGCGCAGCGAATCCACCGACAATCTCTCGAGACTGGAAACCCACTGGTCGGACCTGCAGCAGCAGGTTGCCCGACTCAAAGCGGGAACGGTGCAGCAGGAGGCGTTCGAGCCGGTGTGCGATCGGCTCGAGGCCTGGCAGACCGAGGTGGAGTCCTTCAGTGAGACCATCGCCGATCAGGTCAAGTCGATCAAGAAACAGGTGCGAACCACCGCGGCACAGTTGTCGGTGATCCCCGAACTGAAGCGGACCTCGCAAGCTCATGAAGAGGCACTGCAGCGGGTGACGCAACGGCTCGAGGAATTGAGCGGCGAAATCTCCGTGCGCCTTCGTGCGGCGGAGGAGTCCATCGAACTCGCCCAGGAAGGGCGGGCCTCGAAGTCGGAGTTCGATCAGATCAGCCGCGAACAGCAACAGGCGCTGGCCGATCTACAGACTCGAATCGAGACGCTGGCGAAGGACACGCATGGCCAGATCGCCTCGGCCCGCGAGCAGCTCAGCCAACTGGCCCAAAGGGCCTCGACGCAAGAGGCGGTTGCCGATCTGGAAGCGAAGTACGATCGTATCGCGGAGACGCTGACGAACGATACGCAAAAGAGGATCGCCTCCGCCCATGACCAGATCAGTCAGCTGGCAAAGCAAGTCTCGACGCGCGAGGCCGTCGCCGAACTGGAGGCGAGATACGATCGCATCGCGGACAAGCTGGAGAACGAGACTCAAGGGCGAATCGCCTCGGCCCAGGAGGAGATCAGCCGACTCGCGCAACAGGCCTCAACGCGTGAGGCGGTCGCCGAGCTCGATGCGAAGTACGATGAGATGACACGAGTGCTCGTGGAGCGTCTGGAAACGCTGCAGGACGAGGCATCTCACCTGGGGAGTCACTTCGCGGATGAGTTCAAGCGGCTCCGCGAAGATACCGCGAGTGTCGCCGATCTGAAGAAGACGCGAAGTGAACATGAAGCGGCATTGGCGGAGGTTCATCATCGATTCGAGCAGATCGAAGGCGAGATGTCCGAGGGATTGGATGCCATTCACAATCTCGTCAGTCGTCTCGAAGACAAGGCCGCCTCGACCGAGGATGTTGAACAGTTCCGGGCCGACCAGAAGGCGCACGTGGCCCGTTTGCACGAGGCGTTGTCGCAGCAGGCCTCCGACGCCGAGAAACTCCGCGAGCGGTTCCAGCAGCGCTTGGAATCCATGGACGAGGCGCGGAAATCCGAACTGTCGGATCTGTCGCAGCGACTGGACAGGCAGGTGGAGCAGGTCAAATCTGCCCGGCAGAAATTCCTGGAGCATCACGCACGGGTCCATAACTGGTTGAATGAACTCTCCGAACGCAGCGCAACGCGGGAAGAGGTGGAGCAACTCCGCCAGGATCAGGACGAGCGGACCACGGAGGTGCTGACACAGGTCGAATCGAGCCGACGCGCGCTGCTTGGCATGATCGACGGTGTGCTCGAGCGCTGGAACTCGACACGCCAGGAAATGGAGCGCTTCGCGGAGAAGAAGGAAGTCTCGGAGCTGCGCGCCCGGCAGGAGGCGGAGGTCGACAGCCTCGTCTCACGCCTGGATCAGGTACGCAAGGATTTCGAAACGCGCTTCGACTTCACCCTGGACGGGTTTCAGAAGCTGCAGAGCGACAAGGCGGACAAGGCCGATCTTCAGAACCATTCGGCGCAGCAGGGCGAAGCGCTCGAGGCATTGGCGGCCAAGCAGAAAGAGGGGATCGAGAAACTCATCGAGGACATGGGCAACCATCGCCGCGATGTCGAATACCTCGTGCGAAGCGTCAATGAACGGTGTGAAATCATCCGCGCCACGGTCCGAAACATCCCTCAGGATCTTCCCTCCGGTGAAGAGTTCGCTCAACTCCAGGAGAGGGCGGACGCGGGCCTCGGCGAACTCAACGCCAAGTGGCAGGAACTCCACGAGCGGCTGTCGGAATTGGCGGAGAGTTCCGCTTCGGCCATTCGGCTGGAATCCGTTGAAAAGGCCATCAACGAGAACCTGCGAAATCTCGATACGCAGTTCAACGAGCGGGTGAACCGGGAGGTCTCGAGCCTGTCCGAGTCGATGGCGGGGTTGAACGACAAGGTCCTGCACGACCTCGATGCCCTGACTCGTCGCGTGGACGAGAACGTCGAAGGGCTGGACAAGCGCGTCAATGAGAACGTGATGGGTCTGTCCCAGGAGGTGCATCAGAACGTCGAGCACCTCTCGCATCACGTGCATACGAACGTCAATGAACTCACACATCACGTGGACAAGACGCGTGATCAGATCACGGAGGCACACCGCCAGCAGACCCTGCACCTGCGCACCATCGTTCACAAGATGCAGGATCTCAGCAAACGCGTGTTTGCGATCGAACGCACCCAGCCTCTTCAGGTCACGTTGACCCCTCAGGAGGTGACCGATCTCAAGCTGCTTCTTGAGCAGGCACGCCATCGCCACGAGTCGCTGAACGGGGACGTCGCGCGGGCGGAATCCTGCTCGCAACAATTAAAAGAGGTGTCGACCCAGATCGAGGACGTGATGTCCGAATGGTCCTCGAATGCGTCCGCCGTGAAGGCACAATCGGACGAGCTGCGCTCCTCGGCGGGCACCGCCCGGGATCTGCTGCAGGTGATGAAGCGCTTCCACGAAGCCCTGGACGCGAAGCTCAAGTCGGAGCGGTGGCAATCGGAGCTCGAGCGCGGCGAGCAACTGGCGGCACGCATGGAGGCGGCGGTCCAGGAAGCACGGACGATTCAGCAGCAGCTCAAGGCGGCCGGCGCCGATTCACGCGAGGAACGGGATCGCTGCCTCGGCGAATACGAGATGGCCAAGTCCGCCGGGGATCGCCTGGCCCGCCTGGTGGATCAGGCCGACGACGCCACGACGAAGTTCAAGGGGCTGCTCAGCGGAATCATGCGAAGCACGAGCAATATCAACGAAGCCCTCTCCGGTGCCCGGCAGGCGGACGAGACGCGCTCCTCGCGCAGTTCGAAGGAGCAAGAGGTGCGATCGGTACGTAACGTCCAGTGGCCGACCATTCGCACGTCCGACATGCACGAGCAGGCTTCGTAGCAGACGGTGTTCCGACTGTCGACCCTGCTGAGAACACCCCGCTCCCGTGCCGGAGCGGGGTGTTCTCGTTGGGGCATACGCAGCGGAACACGTGGATCGTTGCGAGAACCCCGGTGTGCACTCTATAATCGCGGCCCGTCAGTGAAACGTCATCCTTTCTTCCCCGGGACGGAGTCGGGCTTTCCCATGGTCAGTTCATGTCGAACTTCGGGTTCATGCCTCGCGGTGGGTCTCCTGCTCCTGGGGGGATTCTCGTGGGCGTATGCCCAGCCGTCACTTCCTCCGGACCGCTATGCCGAACGATTGACGTTCGACAAGGAGACCGAGACCTGGTCGCGAACACCGCCGCCGGTGCCCGGCTCGGAAGACGGCGACCTGGATATCGCCCGGCAATGGATGGCCCGCCAGGTATACGACAAGGCCAAGGATATCCTGGAAGAGTGGCTCGACAGCTATGACGAGATCTCCCCGCGCTACCCCGAGGCGGTGTATCTCGAAGCCGTCTGCGAGCTGGAGGAAGGGGACTACTACGACGCCCACAAGGGCTTTCAGCTGGTCCTGAACGATTATCCCGGCAGCGCCTATGCCGAGCGGGCATTGTCGGGTGACTTCCGGGTCGCCGAGCAGTATCTGGCGGGCAAGCGTCGGAAGGCCTGGAAAGGCTTTCTCTGGATCCAGGATCGCGACGCCGGTCTGGAGATCATGGACGACATCATCGCCAACTACTCCGACACGCCGTTCGCGCTTCTCGCGCACAAGGCCAAGGCCGACTACTACTATCAACGCGGCGAATTCGAATTGGCCGAGGACGAGTATGCCATCTTCGCGGCGGAATTCCCGCGCAGCCGCTATCACTCCTACGCGTTGCTTCAAAGTGCCCGGGCGGCCATGGCGAGCTTTCCGGGTGTGCAATTTGATGACGCGGCCTTGATTGAAGCCCGAGTGCGTTTCCTTCAGGTCAAGACGCAGTATCCGGGTGTAGCAGCCCAAAGTGCCGTGCCGATCCTGCTGGAGGAAATCGACGCCCGCCGGGCAGAAAAAGCCCTGGAGATCGGCAAGTTCTACGCCAAGACGGATCAACCGAGCGCAGCACGGTTCTACTACCGCGAAACGATCGAGAGATACCCCGAAACACCGGCCGCCGCCGAAGCGGAATCCCGGCTTCGCGATCTGCAGGCGGAGTTGGAGGTCGACGCCTTGGCGTTCGAGGAGATCGAGGTTCCCGCAACGGCCCCGGCGGAAACCGCACCGGCCGATGATCTCCCGGAAGGGACGATGCCGGAGGACCTCCCTGTGGAGGACCCGGTCGAGGAATCGGGGGTCGACGAAACCGACCCTTTATCGGGCGATCTGGATGGGGAGACATCGAACGTCTCCGACGAGAGCGGAGATGATGCGACGAATTGACGGGATGCGCACCATGAGCGAACGACATCACTATACAGGCCGACGATCGTGGATCGGGTTACTCTGTCTGGCGATTCTGGGGTCGTTGACGGGGTGTGGGTATTCCACGGATTCCCTTTATCGCACCTCGGTACGGTCGGTCTACGTGGATATGTTCCAGTCCAAGGAATTCCGGCGGGGCATCGAGTTTCAGCTCACCGCGGCATTGCGGAAAGAAATTGACCAAAATACACCGTATCGCAATGCTCCCCGCGAAAAGGCCGATACGCTACTGACCGGAGAAATTCTGGAGTGGCGTGAGCAGACCCTGGGGCGGGATTTCGTCACGAATCTGCCGCGGAACACGGCGGCGACCCTGGCCATCCGCTACCATTGGAAGGATCTGCGCACGGGTAAACTGCTGGTGGATCAGCCCCGTTTCATCACCACGGTCGATTACGTGAGGCCTGCGGGGGAAACGGTTTACAACGCCCGGGAGGAAGCGACGGTCAAGGCAGCGCGGTTGATCCGCCAGAGTATGGAAACTCCCTGGTGAGCGACCTAAGATGCATAGGCGACGGAATTTGCAGTAATCCTTCGCAATGTCGTCATCGTTGAGAGCCGGTCGGGCGGAGATTGAAGCGGGACTTTCAACGCGGATGAGTGAGGCCGCCATTGTCGGGCTTGCGACTGTTGATCGGGCGCAAGAACGACTTCTACAACATCATGCCATCGGATCAGAACGACAACAACGACCAGGGAAGCAACCGCCCCCAGGGACCGCAGATGCGCTTCTCGCGCAGTGCCCTCGGCTGGGTGATCTTCATTCTCTTCGCCCTGATGCTTGTCCTGATGTTCATGCGCAGCATGGATCAGCATCAGGAGATCACATGGACGGAATTTGAAAGCGCTATCCGCGACGGGAACATCAAGGAGCTGGTCTTCGACTTCGACCAGGCCAAGGGTGTCTTCAAGAAGGACACAGCCAAAGATGCCAATCTCAAGTTCAAAGTGATTCTTCCCCCACGTATGGATATGCGTGAGTTCGCACTGGAGGTGGAGGAATCCAACCCCCAGGTGAAGGTCAGCTTCCTCCAGCAGAACGACACGTGGATGCAGCTGCTGATCGCGCTGGTACCGTGGATTCTGATCTTCGTCGTGGCCTGGTTCCTGATTTTCCGACAGCTTCGCGGCGCGGGCGGCGGTCCGGGCGGCATGCTCGGGAATTTCGGGAGGTCCCGCCATCGCGTGACCACGAAGGAACACACGAACGTCACGTTCAATGACGTGGCAGGGATCGACGAAGCCAAGGATGAATGCACGGAGATCATCGAGTTTCTGAAGAATCCGAAGCGCTTCCAGCGTCTGGGCGGTCGTATCCCGCGCGGCGTGCTGCTGGTCGGTGATCCCGGCTGCGGGAAGACGCTGCTGGCCAAGGCGATCGCCGGCGAGGCGGACGTGCCGTTCTTCAGCATCTCCGGAAGTGACTTCGTCGAGATGTTCGTCGGTGTCGGTGCCTCCCGTGTGCGTGACCTTTTCAAGCAGGCCAAGGACAACTCGCCCTGCATCATTTTCCTGGACGAGATCGACGCGGTTGGCCGACGTCGCGGGGCGGGGTTCAGCAGCGGCGGGCATGACGAGCGCGAGCAGACGCTGAATGCCATTCTCGTGGAGATGGATGGTTTCGACAGCAGCGACCAGGTGATCGTGTGCGCCGCCACGAACCGCGCGGACGTGCTCGATCCCGCGCTGGTACGACCGGGCCGCTTCGACCGGCAGGTCTACGTGCCGCTGCCGGACGTCAAGGGCCGCATGGAGATCCTGAAAGTCCATTCCAAGAAGATCAAGCTGGGCTCCGATGCCGATTTGAAGCGTCTGGCCCGAGGCACGCCGATGTTCAGTGGGGCGGACCTGGCGGCGATCATCAACGAGGCCGCCCTGGTGGCGACGCTGTCGAACAAGGATTTCGTGGAAATGGACGATCTCGAGGAGGCGCGCGACAAGGTGCGCTGGGGTCGGGCCAAGAAGAGCCGGGTGCTGGACGAGCAGGAGCGTACGAGCACCGCTTACCACGAAGCCGGGCATGCCCTGTTGCAGTGCATCCTGGAGGACGCCGATCCGCTGCACAAGGTGAGCATTATTCCGCGCGGCCCTTACGGGGGTGCGTCATTCACGCTGCCGGAGAAGGATCGCAACAACTACAGCAAGAACTGGATCCTGGCGACACTGCGCGTGATGTGCGGCGGGCGGATTGCCGAAGAGATGTTCACGGGTGATGTAAATACCGGGGCGTCGATGGACATCCGTCAGGCGACGGACATGGCGCGTCGGATGGTGACCGAGTGGGGCATGAGTGATCGCGTCGGCTTCATCTACTATGGTGATGACGCATCGCGGAAGACCATGTGGGGGGACCTTCCCGGCTCGCCCGATTACTCACAGACGACCGCACAGGTCATCGATGAAGAAGTTCGCCGCATCGTGGATGAGGCATTCGACGAGACACGACGAATCCTGGATGAGCATCGCGACAAGATTGAGCGGATCGCCGAGGCGCTGCTCAAGTACGAGACGCTGGATGCCGCCGAGGTGGATCGCCTGATCAAGGGCGAGACGCTCGACAAGCCGACGGTGAACGATCTGCTGGACGCGGCAGACCAGGACGACGAGCCTTCGAAGGAAGAGTCGGGTAAGCAAGCGTCGGATCATCCACCGGCAGAGCCGGATCTCGGATCGGGGCCTTTGCCCCAGCCTGGTTGAGACGAGATTCCGAGCTTGATGTACCACTGATCTCCTTCAAGATTCTCCATTTCACGCGCGGGATACCATTTGTCATGGGGTTGGGTCTGGTTCGTTCGAGCCACTTACCATTCCTGCGGGCAAGGGGCTGATCAGTCCGTTGTTCTCACGCTTCCTTGACGCTTGACCGCACGCAGGCTTTCGGGCACTCTCATACAAGACGTATCAAACTTTGGAAGTGTCCCGGGCATGATGTGTCCGGATCTGGGGAATGAGCCATGGCCAACGCCGACATTCATCTGCTAGGTGTGAACGAGCTCCCGCTCGTGGTGGAATTGTACAATGACATCTTCCGCCCGGCGCGGGAGTTGATCTTCTTCGAACGAAGATTGAACGGCCGGAGTCCGCTGATTCTTCTGGCACATGTGGAGAAGCGTCCGTCGGCGTTCGCGATCGGCTACGAGATCAAGCCGAGCACGTTCTACTGCTGGTTCATCGGGGTGCTGAACGATTATCGACGTCAGGGAATCGCGTCGCAGTTGATGGAAGCGATGGCGGCCTGGGCCGGCAACAATGGCTACGAAACGATCCGCTTCGAGTGTTACAACAACCAGCGACCGATGCGCCACCTGGCGATCACACAGAACTACCGCATTGTGGGCATCCGTTACGACCGCGATGCGGGGGACAACCTGATTATCATGGAGCAGGAAGTGGAGCCGGACGCGACGTGAGCCCGGTCCACGGACGTTGCGAAAAGAGAAGAATTCAGTCCACGGAAGCCACGAAAAGCACGGATGAAGGGAAAGAAGAGAGAGCGAGAGTAAACCTGGATTAGAGCACGATTCTTTCTATGGCGGCCTTGGGGTAACTTCCGAAATTGGCCAGAAGACCGACCCTGTATCCACTCGCCTTGAGGTAATTGAGCAATTGGGCGCGATGCTCACTCGACAGTTCACTTAACGCCTTGATCTCCACAACGATCTTTTCGAAGCAGATAAAATCCGGCTTATAAAGATGAATCAGGGGGGTTCCCTTGTAACTTAATGCCAAGTTCGCCTGCGCGATAAAGGGAATTCCACAAATCTATAATTCGATTTCCAAGCATTCTTGATAGACCGATTCCAGAAATCCGCACCCCATTTCACGAGATACTTCAAAGATTGCTCCACGAATCGAGTAGGTCTCCCCCTCGAAAAACAACTTCTCCATTGTCTTTCTCTTTTCTTGATCATCTGTGTTTTCCGTGCTTTCCGTGGACTGATCCGCTGGAGTCGGTCCGTGGTCATTCGTAGCCGAGTTTGAGGCCTCGGCGCCAGGCGCGTTTCTGGCGATCCCACCAGGAGGGGCCTTCGGGCCGATCGATTTCCGGCTCCCGGCCGGCGTGTTCGAAGGGGTTGCTTGTCCGGGCCAGCCAGGCCTCCCAGGCATCGGGGTCGTAGTCGTGCGTGGTGCCGGTCAGGCGGATGAGCGAGGTCTCGGCTTCGTCGGCGATGGCGAAATCCTCTTCGGCGCGGAGGCTGCGAATCAGTGGCGGTAGCACTTCACGTTGCTGAATGTAGCCGAGCCCCTCGAGGCCGACGAGCCTCAACCGCCGCGGGTTCTCCTCACCGATCATGTCCAGCAGTTGCTGACGGGCGGCGGCCTGTTGCCCGGGTTCGAGCAATCCCCTTTCCAGCAAGTTGACCAGTACCGACGCCGCATCCCAGCGGATCGAGTCGTTGATCGGCAGGGTCTCGGTCGAACGCGGCCCCGCCTCCAGCAGTGTCAGCAGTGTCGAGGCGGGACGATTATCTTCATAGCGGGAGAACGCGCGGATGGCGATGCAGCGGATCTGTGTGACCGGATCGGTGCGGGCGACGGCATCGAGCACGTGAAACGCATCCTCGTCATCGACGTTGCGCGACTCGGCGATTCTCGCCACGGCGTCGCGCCGCACGTCGGCGTCCAGGGATTCGAGCGCGTTGCGGTAGTTCGTGGACGGGCTTCGGTAGCTCCATTTGCGCTTGGTCGATTCCGCACATCCGGACACGCTCACCAGGCAGAAGCCCAGCAGCAGGCAGGACATCCAGGTGCGCGCCCGCAGAATACGTATTCCGTGATGCTCAGGGGGGATGGAAGAACTACGCCACGGTGCGATCGACGTGCGGATGTTCCGGATGATCCTCTTCATGGAAAAACTGCTCCGGGGTGACCCAAGTGACTTCGCGAATGGGCTTTCCGAGGAAGCGACCGCCCACTTCCCGGAAGCGCTGAGGATTGTCGCTCACGTAGCAATGGAGTGTACCGGCGCCCGGAGAGGTGGACAAGGACCCCGATGCGGTGAGCAGGGCGTGGACCGCCTGCGCGGTGGCCTCGGCGGAGTCGACCACCGCGGCGCCGGGCATCAGCTCCGCCACGGCGTCGGCGACGAGCGGATAGTGGGTGCAGCCGAGCACCACCACCGCCGGGTCGAGCTTGCGCAGGCCCGACAGGTACTCTTCGAGCAGCATGCGCAGGATCGGGTCGTCCGGACCGCGGCCCTCCTCGATCAGGGGTACGAGGCTGGGGCACGCCAGTTGGGTCACGGGAAGATCGGGCGAAAGCTGATGGATGGCCTGGCGGTACGCCTCGGAGGCGACCGTGGATTCCGTCGCAAGCACGGCGATGCCCCGGCCCCGAGCTTCCTCCATGGCGGCGGCAGCTCCCGGCGCGACCACGCCGACCAGCGGCACGCCGATGCGATCACGCATTACTTCCAAGGCCAGGGCGCTGGCGGTGTTGCACGCCACGATGACCATCTTCGGATTAAACCGCATAAGGAAATGGCAATCCTGCTCGGCGAACTGAAGCACGGTGCGCGAGGTCTTCGTGCCGTAGGGCACGCGGGCGGTGTCCCCGAAGTAGACGATCGACTCACCGGGGAGGTGATGCTGCAGGGCACGGACCACGGTCAGCCCGCCCAGGCCCGAATCAAAGACACCGATGGGTTGTTCGCTCATGAATTCATCCCTGAAATATTCGCGCGTGCCGATCTCCAGCTATCCTATCGTACGAAAACCGCCGCTTGCACGAGTCGAAATCCGCACCGGGCGCGACCGTCTTGCGAAGCCCATACGCTTCCGATAGATTGAGCTTCCGATACTCCGATCGGTACGCACCCAGTCAGATCCATGGTCCAGCATTTTCGTTCGGCCGCGAAAGACGGCTCGCGTTGTCGATTCCGCACTCGCGCCGGACAGCGGAGAACAGTCTCATCATGCCGAAAACCAGCACCCTCATCAAGGATAACCTCGAACGCGTGCTCGACAGTGCCCTCGACGCCGGTCAGGGCCTCTTGCGGCTCACCCCCACGTGGGTACCGCGAAGCTTTCTGCACCCGGGCAAGCGGATCAAGCTGCATCCAGACGACTGGTATGCCATGGGCACGCATCGCGGCGGGATTGACGAGCGCTGGTTTGCCAGCACCACTGAAGCGATGAACGACAATCGCGAGGACGACGAGGGCCTCAGTTATGTCGCCTTCGAGGGCAAGCGGTTTCAGCTTCGCGACGCCGTGGCGGCGAAGGGCGACCGGCTGATCGGCAAGAGCATGTACGACACGTACAAAAAGTGGCCGGTCTACTCCAAGTTCTTCGACAACATGGGGCCGATCCCGCATCACATGCACCAGCGGCCCGAGCACGCCAAGCTCACCAACCAGGAGGGCAAGCCGGAGTCGTACTACTTTCCGCCGCAGCTCAATAACGTCGACAACAACTTTCCGTATACCTTCATGGGCCTTGAACCGGGGACGACGAAGGAAGACGTCCGCCGCTGCCTGGAACGCTGGGACAAGGGTGACAACAAGATCCTCGATCTGTCGCGGGCGTATCGACTCCAGCGCGGCTCGGGGTGGCTGATCCCCGCCGGTGTGCTGCATGCCCCGGGCTCGCTGTGCACGTATGAGCCGCAGTGGGGCTCCGACGTGTTCGGCATGTTCCAGAACATCGTCGAAGGCCGCGTCGTGCCGTGGGATCTGCTCGTCAAGGACGTCCCCAAGGAAAAGCACCGCGACCTCGATTTCATCATCGAGCAGCTCGACTGGGAGAAGAACGTCGACACGCACTTCGCCGCGAGCAATCAGCTCTTCCCGATCACGGACGAAGTCCGCAGCGGCGAAGGGTATACCGATCGCTGGATCGTCTACGGCCTCATCGACGGCGAGCAGTTGTTCAGCGCGAAGGAACTGACCGTCGAGCCCGGTGCGAAGTGCACACTGAAGGATCCCGGCGCGAGCGGCTGGATCACGGTGCAGGGCCGCGGCCGCATCGGCAAGCTCGAACTGCAGACGCCGGCGATGGTTCGCTTCGGCGAGGAGACGATCGACGAGGTCTTTATCACGCACGAGGCCGCCACCGCGGGTGTTAAAGTCGAGAACACCGGGGATGAGCCGCTGGTGAGCCTGCGGTACTTCGGCCCCGGCGTGCACGAGAACCTGCCGAAGATTGGCGACGCATAAGAATGATTCATTCGCAGATGACACAGATTGATTCTTACTTCTCTCTTCATCTGCGCAATCTGCGGATGAACCCATCCTGAGAATGACACGAGTAGCTTTGCAATAGCGATCTGGAGACCACCATGAGCGCGACACATACGAACAACTTCCCGAGACTTCACAACGCCGCGTGGCCGGGTCTTGTGGGCAAGGGCCCGGATTCCGAGCCGCCGATCGATCTGGACGCGATGCTCGACCTGACCGCCGGGGCGGATGTCGACGGCGTGAAGTTCGACGGCATCGACCTGTTTCTCTTCGAGCCGCACATCGACATCGATATCGATGAAGGCGGACTGAAGAAGGTGGCGGAAGCGATCAGTCAGCGCGGGCTGGTGGTCGGCTCCGTGGTGGCGCCGGTGTGGCCGCCGACGGGCGGCGGATCGGCCATGGGCAGTGAGAAGGATCGCAAGCAATACCTCGAGCAGGTGCGCAAGGCGTGTCGCATTGCCAGAACGCTGAAGGAACTCGGCATCCGTCCTTACGGCGTGGTGCGGATCGACTCGGCATGCGGACCGGCGGAGTGGGCGGAGGACCCGGAGGGTAACCAGAAGAAGATTGCCGAGACATTCCGGCGGGCGTGCGACGTGGCGGAAGAGCACGGCGAGCGCCTGGCGGCCGAGGGCGAAGTCTGCTGGGGCGGCATGCACTCGTGGAAGCGGATGGTGCAGTTGCTGGAGATGGTCGATCGGCCGAAGACGCTGGGCTTCCAGGCGGACATGGCCCACACGCTGCTGTACACACTGGGGGTGAACGCGCCGGAAGATGCGCTTCTGCCGCCGGATTATGACTGGAAGGACGGCAGCAGGCTGGACGACGCCCTGAAGACGCTGACCGCCGCCCTGCGGCCGTGGACCATCGACTTTCATATCGCGCAGAACGACGCGTCGGTTCACGGCACGGGCTCGCACGACAAGACGGGCCGCCACTGCCTCGCCGATGATCCAAACGGCAAGCTCGACATTCTGCGGCACGCCGGGTACTGGCTCAAGGACGAATCCGGAGATCCAACGTTGAGCTTTCAGCATATCTGCTGGGACGGCTGCATGTTCCCCAACGACGTCATGATGAAGCCCGAGACGTGGAACACG
The DNA here is from genome assembly GCA_964618455.1 of uncultured Planctomycetales bacterium. Taxonomy (GTDB): domain Bacteria; phylum Planctomycetota; class Phycisphaerae; order UBA1845; family PWPN01; genus CAZUAQ01. Next base: position 58,799 of record CAZUAQ010000011.1, read on the forward strand.
ATCCTGGCGGCGATGGTGGCGGTACGGGATCAACACGGATGGAAAAAGTAAGATCGAATGACGAAACCGGAATGAAGAACACCGAATACCGTGAAGAGCAGAGGAAGAGTTCATGAGTAAGCCACTTAACGTCGGCATGATCGGCTACGGTTTCATGGGCCGCGCCCATACGAACGCGTATCGCAAGGTGAACCAGTTTTTCGATCTCGAGTACCAGCCGGTGCTCAAGGCGGCGTGCGCGCGGAAGAAGGACAAGGCCCAGGCCTTCGCCGACAACTGGGGCTATGAATCGATCGAGACCGACTGGCGGAAGCTTATCGAGCGGAAGGATATCGACCTGATCGACATCGGCTCGCCCAACAACACGCACAGGGAGATCGTGCTCGCCGCCGCCGAGGCGGGAAAGATGATTCTGTGCGAGAAGCCGCTGGCGATGAACGTCGCCGAAGCCGAGGAGATGGTGGCGGCGGTGGAGAAGGCGGGCGTGCCGAACATGGTGTGGTTCAATTACCGCCGCGTGCCGGCCATCTCGCTGGCGAAGCAGGTCGTCGATGAAGGTCGCGTCGGCAAGGCGTATCACTATCGCGCGACGTACCTGCAGGACTGGACCATCGCCACGGATGTGCCGCAGGGCGGGGCAACGCTCTGGCGGCTGGATGTGGATGTAGCCGGTTCGGGCGTGACGGGCGATCTCCTGGCGCACTCGATCGACACCGCCGAGTGGCTGAACGGGCCGATCGCGAAGGTCAGCGCCGCCACCGAGACCTTTGTCAAGCAGCGCGAGCACGCGGAAACCGGCAAGGTGCAGCCCGTCGGCATCGACGACGCCTGCATGTTCCTGGCGGTCTTCGCCAACGGTTCGATGGGAACGTTCGAGTCGACGCGCTACGCTCGCGGCCGTAAGAACTACAACACCTTCGAGCTCAACGGTGAACAGGGCAGCGTGTTCTTTGACCTCGAAGACCCGCACATCCTGCAGTACTTCAAGTACGCCGATCCGAAGACCGGCACGAAGGTCGAGGATCACCTCACCGGTTGGCAGCGTATTCACGTGACCAACTTCGAGCATCCTTACATGGACAAGTGGTGGGTGCCGGGTTGCACCGTCGGTTACGAGCACACGTTCATCCACGCGCTGGCGGACTTCCTGGAAGGATTGTCCACGGGGAAGGGAACGCAGCCGGACTTCCGCTCGGGCCTGCGGACGCAGAAGGTCTGCGACGCCGTCCTGGAGAGCGCGCGGACGAGTGCGTGGGTCGCGATCGACTGAGCATTCGCCGGGAATTCGGTTCGCCCGCACGGCTTGTCATCCGTACATCAAAAAAGCCCGAGCCATTCGGCTCGGGCTTTCTTCGAATCATTACGACGTTCTGTTGGCCTGCGATCAGGCGATGTCCGCGTAGTTGTACTGCGGAATCCTGAGCGTCTCGCCGTCCTTGAGCGCGGACTCGTGAGCAATGACGCCGGAAACGCTCATGTTCAACGCCATGGCGACATCCACCAGCGGCTTGCGATTCTGGATGATGGCCATCACGAAGTCGTGCATCAGGCGACCGTGCGATCCGCCATGTCCGCCGGCTTTCACGCCCGGGGGCAGCGGCGGACGCTCGATGTTGGGCAGCTTGTCCTTATCGAGGCCGGCGTACTCGCCGTAGACCGTCCCTCGCTGACCGCGGACACGGCCCATCTCGCCGCCACGGCCGGGCGTATCCCAGCTCACCGCCATGCGCGACGATCCGCCTTCGCTGGTACGGAAGAGGGCGATCTCAGTGCCGAAGGGATTCTTCCAGGGATTGTTCTCGGGCTTGAGATGGTCGATGACGCTCGGCATGGCCAGGCAGGTGACCTCGGTGAAGCTGCCGCCGGTCACGCCGATGTGGTAGGCGTTCGAGTGCGTCGGGTACCACTGCGGAGGCAGTCCGACGCGCCACCCCTTGTAAGACGCGATCGGCGTCGGCATCCAGTGATAGTATTCACCTTCGGAATAAACGATCTCGCCGAGCCCGCCCGCCTTGTAGATCTCCCGCGCGGCGTGGAGATCGGCATGGTAGCAGGAGGTCTCGAACATCATGTACTTCAGGCCGGTCTTCTTGACGGTCTCGAAGAGTTCCTCGCCTTCCTCGACGTTGCCGAACACCGCCGGGACGGCCGTGCACACGTGCTTGCCGTGCTTGAGCGCCTCGATGCAGTGCCGGGCATGGTTCGGAGCATCGGTTGCGACGAAAACCACTTCAACCGACTTGTCCTTGACCAATTCCTCGAGGGAGGGGTACTTCGTCTCGCAGCGCACGGCCTTGGCGAGTTGGTCACAGCGATCCGGGACGATATCGCTGACCGCCTGCACCTTGACGTTGGGATGATCCTGGAAGCTGAACGCGGCGCCGAACCTGCAGACGCCGTAACCGACGATGCCCACTCGGAGCTTGCGATCGGAGACCGGCTCCCAACCCTTGGACGCATCGGGGTCCTTCTCTTCCTCGAAGCCGGGGATCACTTTCTTGTCCTCGCCCTGGGCGGTCTGGCCCAGACTCAGCGCGGCGGCGCCGGCGCCCATGGCATGAAGGAACGAACGTCGTGAGGTGAAATCGGACATCATATTCTCCCTAAAAGGCTTTGGAATCTGCAGGCTCATGGTACTCCATCCGCCCGGTCCGTCAAGAAAGGCGGGGAATCGAAGATCGTGCATACGGAACTTACACTTCGTCCGCGAAACGTCTACGCGACAAGGCCCGTGGCTCTGCCGGTGCCGTCCCCGAAGGCTTCCGTCTCCACGCCCATGCGGTCCAGCATGGAGAGGAAGAGGTTCGCCATCGGCGTTTCCTTGGGGTAGCGGATATGCCGTCCGGGGGTCAGCGTGCCGTTGCCCTTTCCGGCGAGCAGGACCGGCAGGTCGAGATGGGAGTGGCGGTTGCCGTCTCCCAGGCCGCTGCCGTAGCAGATCATGCTGTGGTCCAGGAGCGAGCCCTCGCCTTCCGGGGTTTCCTTCAATCGCTTGAGGAAGCGAGCCAGTTCCTTCACGTGGAACAGGTTGATCTTCCGAAGGGCGTCGATCTTCGCCTTGTCGCCCCCGTGGTGCGACAGGTGATGATGCCCGTCTTTCACGTCGAGTTCGCGATAGGGCCGATTATTCCCGGCGTGCGCGAGCATGAACGTGTAGATTCGAGTGGCGTCGGTCTGCATGGCCACCGTCATGAGATCGTACATGAGCCGGAGGTGTTCTTTGTAATCGGAGGGAACGCCATCGGGCTTGTCCAGCTCGGGCATCGGGGCATCATCCTCATCACCGCGCACGTAGAGCAGGCGTTCGATGCGCAACTCGATATCGCGCACAGCGGTGAAGTATTCGTCGATCTTTCGCTTGTCCTCGCCACCGAGGCGCTTTCGCAGGGAGGCGGCATCCTCGCGTACGAGGTCGAGGACACTCTTGCGGTACTGGAAACGTCGGCGACCGGCTTCATCGGTGGGGGCGGTGGCATCACCGCCGAAGAGCCGCTCGAAGACGAGGCGGGGATTGACTTCCTTGGCGGTGGGCATGAACTCGGTCCGCCAGGAGATGTTCTGTGTATAGATGCAACTGTACCCGGAATCGCAGACGCCGGCGTTGAAGGATTTCTCACAGCCCAGTTCAAGGGAAGGCAGTCGGGTGTTGCGGCCGATCTGCTCGGCGGCGAACTGATCGACGGATTGGCCGAGCTTCACGCCGCGTCCGCCGGTCTTGTAGGGATGCGCGGCGGTGAGGAAGGAAGCCGACGCGCGGGCATGGTCACCCGGGCCGTCGCCAAGGGCCAGGCCATTGCGATGTGCCAGGCCGCTGAGAATCGAGAAATCCTCACGCAGGTCGGCCAGAGGTTCGAGCGAGGGCGTGATTTCGTAATCGGCGCCCTCGGTCGCCGGTGTCCAGTCCTCCATCACTTTGCCGTTGGGCACGAAGAGATAAACCATTCGATTGGGATGCCGAGCGGGCATGCCGGCCGAGGCGGGCAGCGCTGTCGGCGTGCCGGCCCGGGCGGTTTTCATCACATCCAGCAAGGGCAACGCCATGGCGGTGCCGACCCCACGCAGCATGGTGCGGCGCGACATGTCATACGATCGATTCATGAATCGTCCTCCGGAAGGGCGCGTAAACGAAATGGGGCGCTCTTGACGATTTCGACGATCAGCGTGGAGAAGCGATCGCCGTTGGATTCCAGTTTCTCACAGACGGCCTGAACAGTGCACCTGTCATTATATTCGAGACCACGCCCGAGGGCATACGTCAGCATTTTTTCGGTCAGGCAGATGCGAAAAAGGTGGCTTTTTTCGGCGAGCAGGGCGATCAGTTCCTCCGGGCCGTCAAAGGAGGCACCGTCCGGGAGGGATCCGGAGGCATCGATGGGGTGGGTCCCCTCACGATCGCGCCAGGCGCCGATGGCGTTGAAATTCTCGAGCCCCAGGCCGATAGGGTCCATGCGGTTGTGGCAGGAACGACAGTCGTCGCGAATCAGGTGGACTTCGAGCCGCTGCCGCAGCGTCAATTCTTCGGGGCGTTCCGCCGCGGCTTCGCCTTCTTTGGGCTCCGGCGCCGCCTCGGGAAGGGCGGGCACATCCGGCGGCGGCGGGGGCGGGGGCGTGCCGAGGATCTGCTCGAGCACCCATTTGCCGCGCTTGACCGGACTGGTGCGCGTCGGGTCGGACGTGAGCGTGAGCACCCCGGCGTGGGTGATGACACCGCCCGGTCGCTTGCCCTCCAGGGATACAAGTCGGAACTGCTCGCCTTCGATCTCGGGAACGCCGTAGTGCTTCGCGAGGCGTTCGTTCATGAAGGTGTAATCGGAGATCAGGAAGTCGAGGATGCTGCGATCCTCACGCATGATGTGCCGGAAGAGCGCTTCCGATTCTTCGCGCATGGCCCGGCGCAGGGTTTCGTCGAAATCGGGAAAGTGCTGCGGGTCGGGCTTGATGTCGGCAAGCTTGCGGATTTCGAGCCACTGGCCGGCGAAATTCTCGACCAGCGCTTCGGATCTCGGATCGGCAAGCATGCGCCGCACCTGCGCTTCGAGCACCGCGTCATCATGGAGTCGATTCTCGGAGGCGAGTCGGAAGAGCGTCTCATCGGGCATCGTGCTCCAGAGGAAATAGGAGAGTCGCGACGCCAGGGCGTAGTCATCGAGGGAATACACGCCGGTGGAAAGATCCGCCGAAGGGGGTACATCCTCCACGAGGAAAAGAAAGTACGGCGAGACGAGGATGGATTGAATCGCCACCTGGATCCCGCGTTCGAAGCTCTCGCCTTTGTTCACGACAAGTTCGACAAGGGAGGCATACCGCTCGACCTCCTCGGCGCGCAACGGCCGCCGGAAGGCACGCTCCGCAAGCTGAGCGACGATCCGTTGCGCGCAATCGCGAACGGAAGCCGGATCGTCGGCAGGCTCGCAGATCATGATCCGCTCGTGCGCGTCGCGTTGTACGTCCGCCACCGCCGGGGGCATGTCCATGCGCACCTGCCGGATGAAGAGATTCCGATCGCCGCGCATTCCGGGATCTTTGTGCTTCGGGGCGTAATAGTCGTTGAGGAAGCGCAAGGCGAGAGTCTTAATCCCGGCGGAGACGGTGATCGTCGTGGTGTACGTGCCGGGTTCATTCGCCGTGGCCTCGACGTTGTGCATGGCGATGCGCTTGCCATCGAGCAGGACCGCCATCTTCGCAGCCTCCGGCCCGGCCTGCTGGCCCCAGGCGACGATGTGCAACGTGTACTCACCGGCGGAGGGAAAGCGCACCTGCCTGGCAATCTCCCCGCGTGAGAAGAGCCCGCGCGTCTCTTGATTGACCGCCCGACCGTTGCCCTTCTGCTCAAACTGCGTCGCCGCCCATTCGCGATGTGTCGGTCCAGCGGGTTCCGGGGCAATGATGACCGTCTGCGCGATACGCTCGGCGGCGGCGAGATAGCGTTCCATGAGCAACGAGGGGAGTGTGAGCACGTCGCCGATGTTATCGAAACCATAGCCGGAGTCGTCGGCGGGAAATTCATCAATGAGATGGATGTCGATGCCGAACAGATCGCGTACCGTATTCTGGTACTCGATGCGATTCAGTCTGCGTAAGGTCACGCGTCCGGGCTGGGGTTCGCCCTCGCAGGGCATCCGCTCCAGGGCGTCGGTGATCCACAGGATCAGGTCGGTGCGTTCGGCATCGGAGGGCTGGTCGTTTCGACTGGGCGGCATCTCGCGCAGCTCGAGTCGTTCACGCACCGTCGTCCACACTTCCGGCTCGGAAAGGACGGAGGCGGTATCGGTGAAGCCGTGTAATTCGAGCCCGCCGCGCGAACGTTTCTCGCCATGGCACGAGTAGCAGAACTTCTCCAACACCGGCTGATGCCGGCTCGTATAACTGTCGTCAAGATCGGCATAGTCGGAGTTTCCCGAAGCTTCAGTCGGAGACCCGATTGATATCCCGTCGCCGTTTGCAAGCACCCCTCCGTCTCTTTCGAGGACTCGAACGGGTTCATCCGCGCTTGTGGCCAATGCGGTGATGAACAGGAAGGCGATCGAGAGTCGAGAACGTGATCGCAGACGCCTGCATGGTACGAGGCGTTCACTACAAATGCGCATCGGTTGAAAGAGTATTCGCGTCATACGATCATGCGATTCAAGCGTCGGCTCAAACGAGCATTCTTCCTGTATCATTGTATCGGATCGAGTGAAGTTTGCGAACAAATCGGCGGATTGCGACATGGGATGTGAGGATCATCACAGCTTCGGCGGCAGGGTGTGGCAGTGTTTGATGGCGCGGTCGATCCATGCCTTGAGTGCGGCTTGATCGGAATGCGCTTCGGAAGAAAGGTAGATCATGCTTTTCAGGGGCTTGCCAGTGAAGTCCATGGGGCGGGTGTGGGGCTGTTTCAGGGCCTCCATCACCCCTTGCTCACCGAGCCGAAGCACGAGATCGTTCCCGATGACCCCGCAGCACATGTGACCTCGGATCGTAAAGCAGAGTCCGCCGAACATCTTGCGCTCGCTTACACCGCGCCGCCGTTTAAGCGCCTGTCGGATGCGTTCGGCAAGTTCGGGATCGTACGCCATTGATCTTTGCGTCCGGTTTCACATGTGCCGCGGTGTCCGCGCCGGGCCTCCTGAGGCACGGATCGCAACGTAATCTCAGGCCTTCGCACGGCTTTCGGCAAGTTCGCGACTTTTCTCGAGCCAGTGCGACCAGCCCATGACCACACCTTCGCGGTGCTCGCTGCTGATCAGGCCGAACGCGCGATGAGTCAGTGCCAGGCGCGTGCCGCCGCCTTCTTCGGTCAGGCGGTACTGGACGAAGTTCAATGCCGGGTATGACATGAAGAGAGGCCCGGTGATTTCCAGGAGCGTCGGCGGCTTGATGACCTGCACGTGTCCCCAGAGATGCCCGGTGTTGTCGCCGAGGTCGCGCAACCAACGGCCACCGGGCCAGGGCTCCAGCTTGAGCGGCATGGGGGTGCCGTCCGGCGTCTCGGAGCGTGGGCCGATCTGATCGAGCATCGCCTGGAAGCTGATCTCGCGGGAGGCGGCGATTAGCGTTTCTTTCTGAATGCAGAGCGTCAGTTCCTGCGGAATCGTATCGGTAGCCGTCATGGCAGTTCTCCGTGAGTTGTGTTCGTGCGTGATCAGTTCCCGAACGCCTGCTTCGCCTGGAAAAACTCTTCCTTGACGATTTTTCCGCCAGCGACGGTATAGAGCGCCATCTCCTTCATGGAGAAACGCTTGCCTTCCATGGGGCCCGCCTTGGCAGTGATCTCGACCTCCATCGGTACGATGAAACGATCGCCGTGGGCAAACGGTCCTTCGACCTCGCTGCGGTGCACTTCGTGGTTTTCGATCCACCAGTGATTCTTGCCAAGGACGGCTTCTTTGCCCTTCATCTCCTGATCCATACCGGGGGCGCAGCAGTGCTCGACGCTCAGGATGTCGTCGCTGTAGAGCGTCTCGATGGCCTTGATGTTCTCACCCTTCCGGCAGAACTCCACGAGTTGCTCACCGATGGCCAGGGTCTCATTCGCTTCGGTCGCCATGACTGTCTTCTCCTTTGTGTGTGGTGGTCGATTCCTCCTCTGGAAGTCCTGCGGCGACGCGTTCGGCCTGGGCCTGAATGCGATCGAGTTGATGCTCCCAGAAGCGTTCAAACGTCTTGGTCCAATCGTGCATGGGCTTGAGCCTGTCCGCGTTCACACGGTAGAGCTGACGCCGCCCCGACCGGCGGACGCTCACCAGCCCGGCCTGTCGCAAGACCTTGAGGTGCTTGGAGACCGCCGGCTGCGGCATCCTCAGGCCGGTGACGAGCTCGTTGACGGGGCGTTCCCCGGTCTCGCTCTCGGCGAGAAAGCCGAGAATCGCCCGGCGACGCGGTTCGGCCACCGCGTTGTAGATGTCGGAACTGGCTGCGGCCCGAGCCATGTCTCAAATATATACCGATATGGGAATATGTCAAGGCAAAGTCCGCGAAAACGTGAAAATCAATGCTGGGAGGCCGGAAATCGCAGGGTGGGGTAGAGCTCGGGACCTTTTTCTTCTGCGATGCCCGGGCTCCAGTCGACCCAGCCGATGCGGCCGTGACCATCGGCGTCGTTGACCAGAACGTTGAAGCCGATGTGTTCGGGCCAGCCGGTCGGGGCTTCGGTGAACAGCGCGCGGGGCAGGGCCACCTCGTACGTTGTCTTGCCTTCGGTGTGGACGACCGCCGCCTTGAGTTGCGAGAAATCCCGCGCCTTCTGATCCGCCCAGACGTGCGTCACGGCATCCCCGCCGAGAAGAGCGACACCAAGTTCGAAATCGTCATCGTCGAACGAGCGCGTGGCATCGGCTTCGGGATCGACGGCGATCTGAAGTGAGTCGCCCAGCCACATGGAAGCCGGAGTATGCGGGTTGTCATGAATGGAGTCCTCGACTTCGATGCCGAGGTAAAGGTATGCATCATCGACGGCGAGATGCAGCTTTCCGCCGAGGACATCATGGCTGCCGTGCCCGTCGAAGTGAAACGTGTTCCACGGATGCCGGAGCGGTAGCTGAAATGCTTCGACATATTCATCGAGATGGCCATCGATCTCGGTTTTCGGGATCGAGGGGACATTGAAGATCCACTGTTCAGGGTCGGTCCGCTTCCGCCACTGGCTTAGGCGAACGCGCCGGATCCGTGCGTCGGACGTGCAGCGGCGATACTGGGCGTGGAATTCCTCGGCGTGTTCACGATCGCCATGTTCGAGGAACAACTCCGCAAGCTGACGGGCGTCTTCGCGAAAGACCCACTTCGCCAGAGGGAGCGCTTGGGCGAAAGCGTCGTACGCCTCGTCGTTCTTTCCTGCCTTGAGCAGGTGCACGCCGCGATGATAGGCAAGGCTTCGTGCGATCATGGGGCTGGGCGGATGCCTGGCGAATTCATCGAGAATCGCCTGGGCCGGTTTATGCTCGCCGGCTTCCTTCCACATGCGGCTGAGTTCTCCGGCAAGAACGTTGATGGCGGGAGACCGGGGCGAGGGATGAATGACTTCGTAGTACTCGCGGATGTAGTTGTGAAAGGCATCCTCGGCATCCTGCCATTGCTTCTTCTTGCGAAGGAGAAAACCGCGTTGATAGTAGGCGCGGGCCGACCATTCAGTACCGGGGAACCTGTCAACGACGTGTGCAAAGGTCATCAACGCCTGTTCGGCATCCTCGTTCAGCAGGTGCATGCAGCCTTCACTGTACGCGGCGAAACCGGTAGTGTCCGGATGATCGGCGGTACGTGACAACGCTTGGAAAGCGTCAGCCGCCTCGTCGTAGTTGCGTCCACGATACAACCGCGCCGCCAAGCCGCGCGTGACTTCACGCGTACCTGCCTCGACGTCTTCAGAGTTGGCATCCTCGGAGAGGGCATCCCTGCTCGCGTAGGGCAACGGCAGGGCGAAGGGCTCATCCGGCGTTTCCACACGCACCTCCACCACTACCGGCCAATGGTCCGACATGCTGAGGTAACCCACGTAGCTGTCCACGAACGCGACGCGATCGTTCCCGTAGATGTAATCGATCTGCCCGTTCAGCGGCAGCGGGCCGGAGACGTACGCTGAGCCCTGCACCGTCGGGCAGATGGCACCGTGCACGAATTCGCAACTGCTCTGCCAGCCGGATGCACGAAACGCCTCGGCCTGCGGCGATTGCCAGCCGTGATTGAAGTCGCCCATGATCGTGGCGGGGCCGTCCCATTCGCTCGCCCACGCGCCCATCCTGCCGATGGTGCCCGGATGCTGGCTGGCGGGCCAGATGTGCGTCATGTACGCCCGGACCTGCGTGGAGGGGGAGACCTGAAGCGTGACGTAGCCGACCTGCCACGCCGGCTGGCCGGGTGGCTGCATCTGCTCGTAGCCCATGTCGCGGATCGGAAGCCGGGTCAGCAAGGCATTGATCTGCCAGCCCCCCAGGGCGTCGACGGTCGGCCAGCGGTGAATGTGCATCGGCCAATCGCGCTTCGCCAGCGCGACCAGCAGTTCAGCGGTGTGATCGCGCCCATCGTGCCAGGCGGTGCCGACATCCACCTCGCACAGTCCGACGACGTCCGCGGCATGATCCACGATCGTGTCGGCAATCTGCTCGATCTGCCGCGGCCCGAGCGGGATGTGCGCCGCCGAGCCGACGTTGTATGCCATCACGCGATAAGTGATGGACCCGGCATGCAGCATACCACACGACAGGAAGAGACTCCCCACCATCACCGCCATTCGCGCGGTAAGCTTCATGTGAGTCACCCTGATCCGAGGAGCGCCTAGACGTCCCCGGTCTCTTTGCGAAGTTCCTTCAACCGCTGACGCAGTTCCTCGACGAGATCATCGTACTCCGGCTTGCCGTAGAGGTTGTTCAACTCGCCGGGATCTTCCTGCAGGTCGTACAACTCGTATTCCTGCGGCTCTTCGAAGTAGTGGATGTACTTGTAGCGGTCGGTGCGGACGCCGCGGTTCTTACGGACGCTGTGCACGGCGGGGAATTCGTAATACTCGTATAGCCAATCCTTACGCCATTCCACGTCTTCGCCGCGGAGCAAAGGCGCGAAACTTCGGCCATGCATCAATTCAGGCACTTCAACGCCGGCCAGATCGAGCACGGTCGGGGCGATGTCCACGTTCAGAATCATCTTGTCACTCAGCGAACCCGGATCGACCATCCCGGGATAGCGGACGAGCATCGGCACGCGAATGGACGGCTCGTGCATGAGGCGCTTGTCGTACGCCCGCCACTCACCCAGGAAGAACCCGTTGTCCGACGTGTAGAACACGGCGGTGTTGTCCGTCAGGTTCTGATCGTCGAGCGTGTGCAGCACATAACCGACGTTCTCATCCACTGCCTTAAGCACCGCGTAGTAATTCTTGGCGAATTCTTCGAGCGTGCGCACATCGTGATGCTTGCCGATCTTGTTGTCGGCCTCGGCGAAGGCATTCGGCTTGCCGGGGTAACCGTAGAGATCGTGATCGAACGTCTCGGGCTTGGGAATCTTCACGCCGTTGTAGAGATCGAGATGCCGCCGGGCGCGCACCCAGGAGCGGTGGGGGGCCTTGAACCAGAGGAACAGGCAGAAGGGCTTGTCCTTGTTGCGGCGGAAGGTGAGAAATTCAATGGCCCGGCCGGTGACCACGTCGTCCATGTAGCCGCCATAGGTCTTGTCCTCGCCGCCGGTCCCCTCGGCGATGATCGGGTCGATGTAGCGTCCCTGCCCCTGGTAGCCGAAATAGTAATCCCACTGCCGATCCCGCAGCGCGCCCTTGACGTGCGATTTCCCGCAGAAGGCGACTTCGTATCCCGCTTCCCGCAGATAATCCGGAAGGAGTTTCTGATCGTCCCGGATCTGACGACCCTTGTTGTCGATCACGCCATGCGTGTGAGAGTATTGCCCGGTCAACAGCGTCGCCCGGCTGGGCGCGCACAACGAGTTGGTCACGAACATGTTCCGGAATCGGATGCCTTCACTCGCCAGGCGATCCATGCCCGGCGTATGCAGGATCGTGTTGCCGGCGCAGCTCATCGCGTCCGCGCGCTGGTCGTCGGTCATCATGATAATGAGATTGGGGCGATCGGCCGCAAGGGTGATGCTCGCCGCCAGCGCGAGGGCGGCGGTGGCGATCAGGCCTGCTCGAGTGGACATGGGCTGCCTCCTTTTGTGAAAAGGTCCAACGTCGACGGTGCATCGTCGGCCGGTGTCAAGATCGTGTCAACCGTGCCGTGAGGATTGGGACTCATCGACGCCAACACTACAATAGCCCGAGCGTCATGGTGTTCCATGCAGGTCAACGGTCACTCGGGAGAGCGCGATGCCCCATCGGCACCTGGAACCTCGCATTCAGGAAATCGGCCGGGAGATCCTTGACCGCGCCCGCGCCGCCGAGCCGTCGGTGATCCGTGTGGACTGGTGGATCAATCGCCTGATGCATTGGGCGATGGGCAACGACGCGCGGCGTAACCAGCTCTTCCGGTTCGTGGACGTCCTGCCGTCTTTGGCGACGGATCGCGATGTCGTGCAGCATCTTCGCGAGTACCTCATTCGCCCCGACGTCCCGTTGCCCGGTCCGTTCGCGCGGATGGTCCGCTCCGCCGCGGACGGAGCGTGGTTCGCGTCACGCCTGGCGGGAGTCACGCGTACCAGTGTGCTGAGCATGGCCCGCCAGTTCATCGCTGGTCAGAACGCCGACGAAGCGGTCGCTTCGGTGCGCAAGCTGCGCGATCGCCATATGGGATTCACGATGGACCTGCTCGGCGAGGCCACCACGAGTGTGGGCCAGGCCGAGCAGTACGCCCGTCGCGTGCTCGATCTGATGGAGGCGCTGACGCGGGTCGCGGATGAATGGGCGTCGTTGCCCGTGCTCGACGCCACGACCCGAGGCGCCATGCCCCGGGTGAACATCTCCATCAAGCTGACCTCACTGGAGCCCAACTTCGATCCCGCCGCACCGGAGTACAGCATCGCGGCGGTGCTCGAACGGGTGCGTCCGATCCTGCGCGCCGCTCAGCGCCAGGGGGCGTTCATCAACTTCGACATGGAGCAGTTCAATTACAAAGATCTCACGCTGGCAACCTTCCGGCGGGTGCTCAGCGAATCGGAGTTCAACGACTTCGCCGATGCCGGCATCGTGCTCCAGGCCTACCTGACCGAGGCATCCCACGATCTCGAGGAACTGCTTCGCTGGGTCGAACAACGCGGCACGCCGATCGCCATTCGGCTCGTCAAGGGGGCGTACTGGGATTACGAGACGATTCATGCCATTCAGGAAGGCTGGGATTCGCCGGTGTGGACGGACAAGTGGCGCAGCGACGCCCAGTTTGAAGCGATGGCGCGAAGCCTGCTGGACCATCATCGCCTGGTGCGCCCCGCGCTGGCGAGTCACAACATTCGCAGCCTGGCGTCGGCGATGGCCTATGCCGAGCATCAGGAGATCGACCGCCGCGACTACGAGATCCAGATGCTGCTGGGCATGGGGGATCCGCTCAAGACCGCCGTGGCGGGCATGGACTACGGCCTGCGGATTTACACGCCTTACGGCGAGTTGATTCCCGGTATGGCGTATCTGATCCGCCGCCTGCTGGAGAATACGTCGAACGAGTCTTTTCTCAAGCATACCTTTCACGACGAAATGGACACCGAACAGTTGCTTGCCGATCCGGAAGAGTCGCGTCCGAGTTCAACCCCGATTCCCGCGCCGACGACCATCGATCCTGAGGAGGATGTCGCGATGATGCCCTTTGCCTTCGAGCCGTTGACCGATTTCTCGCGTGCTGCTCGGCGCCAGGCGATGTCCGACGCCCTGGAGCGCGTGCACGGGAAATTCGGTGAGCAGTACACATGCGTCGTGGGAGGCAGGGAGATCAAGACCGCGCACCAGGAGCCTTCGGTCAATCCGTCACGAACAGGCGAGATCGTGGGTCTGGCACATTTTGCCGATGTCGATCTCGCCCGGCAGGCGGTGACGACGGCGCGGCAGGCGTTCGAGGATGAATGGTCGCACGTGACACCGGCGGAGCGTGCGGCGCTGCTTCGCAAAGTAGCGGAGCTCATGCGTCACAAGCGATTCGATCTGACAGCATGGATCATCTATGAATCCGGCAAGCCGTGGCGCGAAGCGGACGCCGATGTCGCCGAGGCGATCGACTTCTGCAAGTACTATGCCCAGCAGATCGAACGGTTGACCGATCGTCCGCGACGGCGTCATTTCCCCGGTGAGGACAACACGTACGTCTATCGCCCGCGGGGTGTGGTGGGGGTGATCGCCCCGTGGAACTTCCCGCTCGCCATTCTGACGGGTATGAGCGCCGCCGCTCTGGCCGCCGGCAACACGGTGGTGCTCAAGCCGGCGGAGCAGACGCCGGTGGTTGCCGCGCAGCTCATGCAGCTTTTTCTCGACGCGGACTTCCCACCCGGTGTCGTGAACATGGTCTTCGGTCGGGGCGAGAGCGTCGGGGCGGCATTGGTCGATCACCCGGACGTGAACCTCATCGCGTTCACGGGTTCGCGCCATGTCGGTGTGGAGATCCATGAGAAGGCGAGTACCTGGAAGCCCGGACAGGCTGCGCTCAAGCGCGTCATCGCGGAGATGGGCGGCAAGAACGCGATCATTGTTGACGCCGATGCCGATCTCGATGAAGCCGTGGTCGGCGTAGTGAATTCGGCATTCGGCTATGCGGGTCAGAAGTGCTCGGCCTGCAGCCGGGCCGTGGTCCATCACGGCATCAAGGAAGCGTTCGTCGAGCGTCTGGTCGAGACGACGCGAAGCCTGGTCATCGGGGAGGCGTCTTCGCCGGAGACGCGCGTCGGTCCGTTGATTGACGCCGCCGCGGTCGAGAAGACGCGGTCGTACCTCGATCACGGTCGCGACGCGGCCCGCGAGATCTATTCTGCAGAGTTGGGAGACCTGGGCGAGCACGGCACTTACGCGCCGCCGACGATCTTCGCCGACGTCGCCCCCGAGGCGCGGATCGCCCAGGAAGAGATCTTCGGGCCGGTGCTGGCGGTGATCGATGCCGATTCCTTCGCTGATGGTCTGCGCATCGCCAATGCGACCGATTACGCCCTGACCGGAGGCATTTTCTCGCGCAGTCCGGATCACATCGCCCTGGCCCGGCGGAACTTCCGGGTCGGCAACCTTTACATCAATCGGGGCATCACCGGCGCGCTCGTGGATCGCCAGCCCTTCGGCGGTTTCAAGATGAGCGGAATCGGCAGCAAGGCCGGCGGACCCGACTACCTGCTTCAATTCATGGAGCCCCAGACCATCACGGAGAACACGCTTCGCCATGGATTCGCGCCGGGCACGGCGGAGGCGGAGGAGTAGCGATCATTCGTAGCAGGACGAATCGGCGGGCACGAATGGACCGGACGTGCAGAGTTGCAAAATGGCGAAGTCGTCCTGATCGACATCGCCGTCCCGATCGATGTCGCCCTTGATCCGAGGTGGACATCCCGACGCATCGATGGCGACTCCCGGGATTGTGCCCAGGCAGACGTCGTTACTGTCGGGCACGCCATCGTTATCTTCGTCGTTCTGCGAGCTCATGCCGGCGAACTCGAAAACGCCCATGTCCACGATCGGCGGGATGCCGTTGCCGGTGTCGGGGCTGCCGGTGTCATCGAGGAAGCGTGGACTGCCGTCGAGATCAGTTGTGATCTCGAGCGGTAGTGCATTGTTGTTGCCGCTGTCGATGGCGGGGGAATTGGACTGGAGATGAAAGTCGCCTGAGCCAATGAACATCGGATCCTGACTGATGTTGTTGATCGTCCAGTTCACGAAACCGCCGCTGGCAATGTAGGCATCGGGTTGACCGCCGTCGATCGTGCAGTAATCCACGAGCGCGAATCCGTTCGGCCCGACCGCCACCTGGGGCCCTAAAGGCGAATCATTCGCCCAGAGCACGCTGTTGATGACTTCGTTGCCGGCGTTGTTGTCGTCGAGATAGAGCGCGCCTCCCCGCTGAAAGGCGAGATTGCTCACGAAGGTGTTGTTGAGGAGGCTGATCTGCGAGAGTTGCCACACGTGGTAGAGGGCTCCGCCGATGCTCGCGGAATTGCCCCAGTACAGCGAATTGATCGAGATCAGCGACCCGTTGATCAGATAGACCGCGCCGCCATTGTCTCGGGCGGTGTTGTCCACGAATCGGCAGTTGATCAGCGAGGTTTCCGTGGCGGATGACGTCTCGATGTTGATGGCACCGCCGCTTCCGACGGAATGATTGGCGATGAACCGGCAACCGGTGAAATCCACCGGCCCTCCGATGACGTGGACCGCGCCGCGACTAGAGGTGTTGGATTCAAACGTGCAGTCCTCGACGACGGGGCTGCCGGAAATGATCACGAACCCCATGCAGTCGACAATACGGGAGTGGCGAATGATGGGACTCGCGCCGCAGGTCACCGGGACCTGGCTCCGCCTGATCGTGATGCCGTCGAGAATCGTCGTCTGGGTTTCATCGTTGACGAATCGAATGCCGAAGTTGGACGTGTTCATGCAATCAATGACGGTGGACGCGACGACGGTCGGGTTCGTGGGGTCGGAACTGCGGATGGTGATCTCGAGCCCGAAGGTGTCGAGGTTCCAGTTGTTGGTCCCGGAATAGGTGCCCGGGGCGATCACGACTTCGTCACCGGCCTGGGAGGCGAAAATGGCCTGTTGAATGGTCTGGTATTCGGTCGGCACGTGACGCTCGACGCCGTAGACGCAGGCGGCCATCCCGAAAAACGCGAAGGTTCTCATCATCTCTTTCTCCCTCTGAACTCATCAGGTGGGACCCGTGGAAGCCCTGATGCGGTGGTCAGGCAGACCCCATTCTACAAACCCCTGACTGTTCCAGAGGAGTTGTGTATTGCCCAATGTCACAATTTGAACAGGAAATTAGCGAAATTCGGCAGGCGGATTAGCGGAAATCCACACCAGCGGAGCGGAAGTGACGCCGCAGTGGCAGCCATAAATTCATGCAGGGAAGTATTTTATCAATTTCGTGGAAATTCTGGTCAAGCCGGACTGTTGATTCAGGATTTCAGCCCGCTCAGATCCGGTTCCAGTTTATTGGACCTCTTGTGCATATCGACCCACGAGAGTTCACCGCCGAGGTACGCGGCATCGCGTCCGAGAATGCACGTGAGATTGCTGCGGACCGAGGGGGCCACGGTTTCATTGGCGATCTGCCCGTTGATGATGAAGCGGTGGAAATCCTTGATGTTGTTGATGGCCCCGGAGTCGTAGAGTCCGCTGAATTTGGCGCCTTCGTAGGGGTGTTTACCGCGGATCATCGCGTGGCCGAAGTAGTCGGTGTCCGCCGTGCCTTCCGTGCCGTAAATCACGCAGGGGATTCGCTCGTCGGAGCCGGGGACGACCTGGTGGCCCTCGTACGACAGCACGAAGTCGTCGGGGAAGTGGAAGACGCAGTTGAAGTGGTCCCAGATGTTGCCGTATTCGCGCGTCTTGCCTTTGCCGCCGGCACCGTAGGCTTTAATCGGATCAGCATCGATGAACCACGTCGCGACGTCGAGCGTGTGAATGTTCTGTTCGACGATGAAGTCGCCGGAAATCTCCTTCGTGCAGTACCACCGCCCGGGGGCGAGACGTTCGGCGGGATCGATGGCGGGGGCGAGGTTTCCCCCGGCGGTGCGATACTCCGCCACGCCGGTGACAAGTTTGCCGATCTTGCCGGCGTGCACGCGTTTGACCGTTTCGCGATAGAAAGGGTTGTTCCGCGTTTGGAAATCCACGAGGAACACCAGCTTCTTGTCCGTGGCTCTACGTCCTGAATCGGCAATGGACTGACACCCTGGCACATCGATCGCGACGGGCTTGGCGAGGAAGACGTGCTTGCCCGCCTCGACCGCCGCCGCCGCTTGTTCCGGGTGGAAGTACGGCGGGGTTTCAATCACTACGGCATCGATGTCGTCGTCGAGCAGCTGCTTGTATCCCGAGAGCGTCGTGTGGCGATGTTCGGGGGCGACGTTGAACGCTTCGCCGAACTTGTCCGCGCGATGGGCATAGTAGTCCGCGCAGGCGGTGAAGACATACGGGCCGTTCTTCAGAAAGCGCGGAGCGATCCACATCCCGCGCCCGCCGCAGCCGACCAGCCCGAGCTTGATCTTGGAATTGGTTTCTGTGCCACGGACCGAAGTCGGCTTGACGATGGT
Source organism: uncultured Planctomycetales bacterium (assembly GCA_964618455.1). Lineage (GTDB taxonomy): Bacteria > Planctomycetota > Phycisphaerae > UBA1845 > PWPN01 > CAZUAQ01. The sequence continues at coordinate 76,928 of CAZUAQ010000011.1, forward strand.
GGCGGCGGCCATGGCGGCAGCGCCACTGCTCAGGAACGTCCTTCGGCCAAGGCGTTTCTCACGTGACGTGTTCTTGGACATGATCGATCCCCTTTCATTTCAAGGTCAGTCATATCCGCGTGCCGCATTCCGGGCAAGTGCCGCTGACATTGCCGGTGAGGTTATAACCGCATTGGTGGCAATGCCCGATCGGCGGAGTCTTCCTCGTTGACCAGACGGGCTTTTTCGGCCAGACCGTCCGGGAGAACGTGTGGTATCCGGCGAGTGTGCCCAGAACAAAAGGAATTCCGAAGCCGATGATGAGATCCAGCGTTGCAATGCCCACCATTATCCGTTCGAAAAGCAGTACAGTAAGAATCACGACGCAGAGGAAGATGAATCCCCCGCCCAGGAGTCCGGCAACGAGTCGGACGTAGAACATGACGTCAATCCCTCGGACGATCAGGACAATCTTGTTGGTTGTCCAACTTACTCGGCACGAACGAAATCGCTGAGATTTCGTTGAACGAATCTCGGCCAGTTCAGACGGTCCAGAGTTCTGCAGGTGTTGTCCAGCTTATACAAGAGGCATTTCGTTCAACGCAAGACGCAAAGCGTATCAATGGTTCTTCTCGGCTGCAGAAGCCGGAAGCGCATAATACGCCCACAGAAAGAGGATCAGGAAAACTGCATCGATCAGAACCATGGGTTTCCACATGGCAGGTATGTCGTTGATCAGCCAGTGTCCTCCTGCGACGGCGCAATAACTCAGCTTGAGACCGATGGCGAAAAAGATCAGACTTCGATTGGCGGCAGGCGCGATCGCGATCCGTACGAACATGATGGCAAAGAGAATCAGCAACGCCGCCGGAAACTGCACATATCCGGCGTGGTTGGGGGGCGGTGTCTGAAGCCATTCGAAGATCGACAGTGGCATGAACAGAAAGATGAGGCCAAGGGCGGCATCGTAAATCGCGGCGATGGCAAACAGGAATGTGATCGCCCTGGTGCACTTCATGTCGAATCTCCCTCAGACGGGATGCGCGCGGCGTTTCATGCTGCGCCGGCTGGTTCACTGGACAATGTTCTGCCTCAAGTCCCGCAGGGACCGGCGAAAGCGATTTCGCCTTCGCGTAGTGAAGTCCTGACTGTAGAGGCGGGCACCCAGCTCGCGGAAACCCGTTCTCAATTGCTCCACCGTCATCTTCTTCGGTACGAAGTTGATGTCAAACAGCGAGCATTTCGACCACGCGGTCTCATCCAGCAGCCGTCTCTCGCGTCGAAGCCGTTCATACAGCGGCGTACCCGGGAAGGGCGTCTGAAGCGTGATCTGCACCTCGTGCAGACCCGTGGCCTCGACAAAGGCGAACACCTGATTGAACACCTCCGGCCCCTGCGTATCCAGGCCGAGAACGAAGCAGCCGTTGACACTGATGCCGTGGGATTGAATCGTGCGAATCGCTTCGGCATACGCGGGCCACTGGTCCTTTTTCCAATTGCGTCGAAGTTCGAGGCCGTCCAGTTCCGGCCCGGTCGGGCTTTCCAGGCCGATGAGCACCTGGGCGCAACCGCTCTCGCGCATCAGGCGGAGCAACTCCTCGTCACGCGCGACGGATACATCCGTCTCGGTAAACCAGCGAATACGTCGCTCGCGAAGCTGCGGCAGGAGTTCATGCCAGTACGCGCGATTCACCACCGAGTTGTCGTCGGCGAACTCGATGAAGGGGTTCGGCCAGATTGCACGAATGCGGTCGATTTCCGCCAAGACCCGGTCGACCGGTTTCTGCTGGTACTTCGGCGTGAGCAGGATGGAACTCGCGCAGAATTCGCACTTGAACGGACAGCCGCGGCTGGTTTGTACGGTGAGCCGGTTGTACAGCTTGATGTCGAGAAGCTCGTAAGCCGGCAGGGGGGCATGGGTGAGGTCGAAGTTGATTCCGGGGGATGCATAACATGGTTTCAAGCGGCCGGACTCCGCATCCTCCAGCACCTCCGCCCAGTGCAGTTCACCTTCGCCGATGACGACCGCATCGCAATGCTGCCCGGCTTCCTCGGCCATGGTGCTCACATGCAGACCGCCCATCACGATTTGGGTGGATGAACGGCGCAGCCGATTCGCCAGGGCGTACGCCTCGCGGATCTGCGCGGTGAAGCTGGAGATGGCGACGAGGTCGGCGGATTGAATCGCGTCGAACGTCTGCGGATCAAGTCGGGAGAGATCGGGGACCTCATAGTATCGGCGTTCATGGTGCGCCGGCGTCATTCCCGCCAGCGTCAGCAAGCCCAGGCTTGGGAGTGAGGCGACCACTTTACTTCGTTCAACAAAGCCCGGCAGCGTGAGTCCGAAGCGCATCAACTCCTCGTCACAGGCCCGGACACCACTCATAGCGACGAATGCAATCTTCATCAAATGAGCCCCTGGGAGATGAAGAGCACAATCCCGATCAGGAGGGATCCCACGGGCACGGCGAACAGGTGCCGAAAGCCCTTGCGATACGCTGAGAGATAGCAGACGGCCGGCATGGTGGCGGCGCCGATGATGAACAACCACGCCGTCCAGACGGGATCGTATTCGGGGGAGAGGCGCGGGAGAGTCAGTGCGAAGGCGAGATTAATGAAGCCCAGCCCGAAGAAGGAGATGTGCCCCAGGCGCACCATTCGGCGCGTCCACGAATCATAGCCCCCCAGCCATGCTTCACGTGCGAAAAACAAACCTGAGATCATCCCCGAGACGAATCCCAGCAGGATGCCGATCCACCCGGCGATCAGATTGGCCAATTCCATGATGACCCCTGCGTGCGATGGCGAAATCACTGATACAAATCCTTCTATGCATTCTACACGAGGAAGGTTTACCGTTCAGCCATCTGATTCACCATCATGTGGTTCGAGCACATCACGGACATTCGAACTTCGAGGGGGCTTTCCCATTGCAAAAAGCAGAGCGCGTCTCGTGAAGACGACGCACCCTGCTCCTGGAGAAACGGCTGGTCTCGCCAATCGGTCAGTCAGAATTCATGTTTCGCCGCTCAACGGCCGTAGCCGTACTGCCGGGCGCCACCCGCGCGGGCGACCTGGTAGTTGCTGTAGCGCTTGTTCGGCCGCTCGGAACGAGCGCTCGTCGTGCGGACCGGCGTGGCGCTGCGCTGCACGACCTTGTTCGGGCGGACGACGCCGCTGACGGTCCTGCCGTGCGTCGCGCCTTGGCGGACAGTCGCATTGTGTCGCGCGTTTCCGCCGTGCCGCGTGTGGGCGTAGCGATTATTGGTCGCGTGACCACGCACCGGCGTGCCGCGGCGAGCGACGGTCTGACGGCCGTTCTGATACGCATGCGTATTCGCCTGGACCGTTCCGCCATGGCGGGTGTCGCCGGTGGCGGTGGCGGTCGCCGCGCCGCCCGGACGGCTCGTGGTCGATCCGCCGGACTCGACGGCGCGCTGCGTGCCGCCGTTGGCGATGACGCCGCCATAACTGCCGGTCACCTGTCCGTTGTTGCCGATGCTCATGTTGAGCGTTCCGGCATAGGCGGGACCCTGCTTCGGCGCGATGGCGTGGCTGAATGAAAGATCCATGCCCTCGTCATCCACACCGAAGGCCACGCCGCGCGACGTGTTGACGTTGCCCGTGTTGCTGTGCGTCCGGGCGAAGCCGCGCCCGTCGTCGCCGCCGCTCCAGTCGGCGGTAGCTCCGGCGGTGCCCGGCGTGCCCCAGCCGTTGGTGGCGTTCGCGCTGGTGGACGCGTCACCGGCCATCGCCGCGTTCGCCAGAATCAATCCCAGTCCGCTTATCGTGATGAAGGTCCAACGTGTCATGGCTTGTACTCCCTGTTCTCCCGTGGATCCGCTCCGGATCCGATCCGACTGACGACCATCCCATTTCCTGAGTGGGGGAGCGGGACGCTGCCCGCTCCCCGGGTGTTGCCTGTGTGACTTACCGGCGTACTTCCACGACGGTCACGCGCGAGTTGCCGTGCCCGAACCGGCTGGCCCGGCTGATGCTCGTGGCGTGCACGTTGCTCGAGCGACGCCACCCGCTGCGGCTCACACCGTAGCCATCCGCCGTGGCGGAACCGTAGTATCCGGACTCGCTGTCCGAGACGACGCGACTTCGCGCCCGTCCGCCGACCGTGTCCGCGATCGAATCGCTTCGGCTCACGGCGCGGCCACCGAGGTAACCGCGACTGCGTGCCGAGCTGCGGCTGTCGGCGCGACCCCATCGGCTCAATGCGGCCGAGGTGGAATGGCTTCGTGCCGTACCGCCATAGCTCCCCCGCGCGTCGGCATCGCTGTGGCTGATGGCCACACCGCCGACCGTGGCGGCGATGCTCTCGCTGGTGGAGATCGCCGATCCGCCGTACACGCCGCGAGCGTCCGCGCGGGACGTGCTCTCCGCGTACCCGCGGTCCGCCATGGCCACGGCATCGCTGGCGGCGTAACCGTTGCGATTGCCGATGGCGTAGGAATCCGCGACCGCACGCCCGCCGTTGGACGCGCCGGCATAGGCCGATGAATCGGCGTTGCCGACAGACGTGGCGTTGGCCGAGGCGGATCCCCCGTTCGTGGCGACGGAGACGGCCGTGGCCGAAGCGCCCCACGCCTGCCCCGCACCGAGGCACCCGATGACTGCTGCCGTGATGAGTTTCCCGCGTTTCATGACTCAACTCCTTTTTTCAGGAAGCCTCACGCTCCAAGCATCCGTCGCGTTTCCGACCCGGTTTCGCGGCCTTCCGGACGCTTCACAGGGATAGACACATGTCATCTGGAAATAGTTAGCAATGTGAAACTATTTTCTTTGTGAATCATTTCACGATGTCACGAGGGGCTTGCATTACTGACAGGAAGGTCCGGCGATCGAAATAAGGCGGAGATTTTGAATGGCGATGAAGATGTCGATTATGCATAATTCCTTTGCCGGAATAGGGAGTTCCGTATGGGATCGAGGGAGTGACCATGCCTTTGCAGTGCCCGTATTGCGATCGGCCGATCGACCCGGTGGACATCAACGTGGCGGCGGACGTGGCCAAGTGCGCGTCCTGCGGGGCGGCGTTCGCCCCGAGCAAGCATCTGGCTGAGTCTCCACCTCCGGCACATGTGTCGTCGGCCGTTGACGAACCGCCACGCCCTCAGGCGGCACCAAGCTACACGAAGGTTCGCGTCTACGACGACGGCCGGGGGCTCAGCATCCGCATTCCGCCGCAGGGGTTTCAACTCATGCACATTTTCCTGATCGCGTTCGCGATCGGGTGGTGGAGCTTTCTGGGAGTCTTCGTCACGGCAATCACCGGAATCTCCTGCATCATTGACGACATGCCTTTCGATGGACCCTCCGACGGGCCGCCGATCTTCTTCCTCTGTTTTCTCACACCCTTCTTCGCGGCGGGCATCGGCATGGTCGCAGCGATTCTCTGGCCGCTCTTCGGCATCACGGAACTTCGCCTGGGGCACTATGGTTGTTCGTACCGGTGGAGCATGCTCGGCCTCGGACGCACCGTGCAGGCACAACAGAATGAATGTTCCGTACGCTGGTCGACGCCGGGGTTCATCGTCATGAAGCGAAAACAGAACATGAACGTGTCGACGGACCTTCCCCACATCAAACTGCAGATCGGGCCGAAGGAAGTGCACGTCAGCCAGCACCTGAGCCAGCAGGAGCAGGAGTGGATTTACCACGAGATCAAGGACGCCCTGCAACAGCCGTAGGACGACACGGGGGATTGGGCGATGTCGATGAATTGTCCGCATTGTTCCGGTGAGGTGCCGTCCGACCAGTTGAACATCAGGGCGGACACGGGGCTGTGCCCGCACTGCGGGGAGATGTTTCGTCCCTCGTCATCCCTGGCACCTTCCCGAATCGATTATGAAGGCTATCCGGATGAGGCCTTTGTCCAGGCCGAAAAGCCGCCGGAACGTGAAGTCGTCATCGAGTACTTCGATGATGGTGGCGTGGGCATGTACCTGCCGACGGGGGGCTTGAAGAGCAAAGGCGCGATGGCGATGTTCGTCTTCGCCGTGTTCTGGAACGGCATCGTGCTGTGCGTCGGCTCCGGCTTTGTGGCGGGGATGGCGGAAGGCGAGGTGCCATGGCTGATGATCCTTTTCTTCGTGCCGTTCGTGGTGATCGGTGTGGCCATGCCGCTGTGGGGATGCTGGCTCGCCTGGGGGCAGACGAAGGTCGGCATCGATCCGCAGGGCGTGTGGATCGAGCAGACGCTGTTCGGGCGCAAGCGGCTGCGGACGTTTCCGCTGGAGAAGATCGAGCGTTTCCGCCGGAAGGTCGCGTACACGCAGAATGACGATCCGGTCTACGCGTGCAGCGTCAAGGTGGATGGCAAGCATCACAACTTCGGCCACAAGCTCTCGGACGAACACCAGGTGTGGATGGTGAGGGAGTTCAATGTAGCGCTGCAGCGGTTGCGCGGGGTGGAGCGGTGAGTGGCGTCGTATGCAATGACGAATGGGGAGTGGTGGGCAGTGAACAGTGGATCGTGAATAGTGATAGAGCGGGGGCTCTGTCTGCTTGATTTGGCGTTCATTCGCCCGCGGAATGGCGACGAGGGAGGGTCGAGACAGTCCATTCAGTACCGCGACCGTGAGGGAGCGGGTCGGTAGAGTGACGTGCCACATCAGTCAAACCTCCGATGCGTATTCAGATCGCACCGCTGCAGTCGGCAGTTCAGCGGAGCTTACCACAGAAATCAGAAGTCATCACTACTATCCGCTCCCTCACGGTCGCGGTACTGACTGGAAAAGGTTGACCATCGGGTATGGCCACGCTCACTGGATGTTCAACGCGGGTTTCGCGTATCGTACCTTGATGCCGACTTCGTGAGCAATCATTGCGGCAAGCTTCCTTCCTTTCTTGTTCAGAGGGCTCTCTGAGTTGGCAAGCTCATTTTCTGCCCAAGTTTCATAGAGCCCGCTGAGAATCCGGCATTGTTCAACGCGCGCGCTCACCAGGCTCCAGTTCCACAGGTCATCCGCGATCGAAGCAGGCAGAATCAGACGATGGCGACCCACCAAGCCGTTGCAAACTTCGCACCGTAAAGGGGAAAGCTCGTAAGATTCATCGATCACGATGCGCAGGCTTGGACATGGATCATGTTCGCAGTAGTGATCGTCGCTGGACCATGCAACCTCAAGGATTTCGTGTGAAATCGGCGTAGACAGCAGCGAACATACCGGTTGCCAGTTGGGCCTAGCTCCGATCGCTGCGAGCGCGAGCTCCCACGCATCCGGTGCCGACAGCAGACCTCCCAAGACGATATCGCCGGAACGAGACTCGCAATTGAGCAGGTGTCGTTGTCCAAGATAGCCCTGTGAAGCCATACGCTGGAGAATCATCACACAATCCTCCCTCAGGCATTCTGGCTCATCGGTGGGCAACGCAATCTTGGTAAGAGTCTGAAGAAGCATGGGTTGATTATTCCGATTCGCGATCCCAGAATCTCATTGGGGTGCGAGCTAGGTGACAACTTCAGCGGCGCCGAGGGCTTTGTCGTAATCGTCGATCGTGATCTCCGGAATGCCCATATCGATTGTCGTCACAAAGAGGCGTCTTTCTTCCAGCGCTCTCGGAAACCACTTCCTGATGAACTCGATCGTCAATTCGATTTCTTCTGAAGCAGGGCGGCGCAAGATGGTGACCTTATCGTAGCGAAGAGGTTTCTCCGTTCGATACGCCTCCATCACAACGAGCAAGGCAGATGCATCTTCGTGGCGCTGTATCTCATCCTCGCTCATGTTTGCGGACGTCATGCGGCACGAGAGAATGGCGACATGCTGATGGCGAAGCGCCTTCAGATGCTGCGACGCAGGTTCGCTATCCGTCAGGAGCAGTTCCGCATAAACGGATTCGCCCCGACTGCCGCCACGAGAATCGTAGAACTTCTTTTCTATCTCAGGCACTGGTGACTTCCTTGAGCCAATCTCGCGTTGGTTGATTCGCGAGCCCGGGATCGGAGAGCCCGGGCCACCCCGGCCAACGTTTCCATCAGTGGGTTTCCCGGAGGATCACACCCCGGCATTCTACCCGCCAAGCGCTTGTCTTTCCGGCGTATGTGCTTCATGATGAGCCGGAATCCCGCCGGTCGAGCGGAGGCCGGGGGTTGGCGCGGGAATGTCGGGTGCATCCGCACCGGTCGCACGGGCCGGGTGGGTCAAGGACGATCGTGGGTCATTCGAGCAAAGAAGGACGAGCAAGGTGGACTATTTCCTGATCAACGGCGGAAAGCGGCTCCGCGGGACGGTGGAGATCAACGGAGCCAAGAACGCGGCGTTGCCGATCATGGCCGCCTCGATCCTGTGCGATGACGAGGTCGTGCTGCGTGACGTGCCGGATCTCATGGACATCCGGTCGATGGAGAAGCTGCTGAATCAGTTGGGTGTCTCCAGCCAGCACGACGCCGACGGAACGGTGCGGCTGAAGGTCGAGGACGAGATGAAGCATCACGCCGATTACGACCTCGTCCGCCGGATGCGGGCCAGCGTGTGCGTGATGGGCCCGCTGCTGGCGAAACGCAAGCAGGCGCGGGTGTCGTTGCCCGGCGGATGTGCCATCGGCGATCGGCCGATCAACCTGCACGTGCAGGGGCTGACCGCGCTGGGCGCGGACTCGGAACTCGTCGGTGGCGACATCATCCTCAAGGCCAAGCGGCTGATGGGCACGGAGCTGTTTCTCGGCGGCCCGTTCGGCTCGACAGTGACGGGCACCGCCAACGTGCTGATGGCGGCGGTGCTGGCCGAGGGGCGGACGATCATCGAGTCGGCGGCCTGCGAGCCGGAGATCTCGGATCTGGCGGAATTCCTCAACGCCTGCGGCGCGCAGATCAGCGGGCACGGGTCACCGCGTATCACGATCGAGGGCGTCAAGCAGCTTCACGGCTGTGAACACAAAGTCGTGCCGGACCGGATCGAGGCGGGCACGTTCATCATGGCGGGGGCGATCACGAACGGCGAGATCCGCCTGAAGAACTGCAAGCTGGAGCATCTGCTGGCGGTGGTGGATGTGTTGCGGCGGATCGGGATCAACGTGGAACGTGACGGCGATGAGGTGCAGGTCTCCAGCGCCCGGCGGCTCGAGCCGGTGGAGATCACGTCGCAGCCGTATCCCGGGTTTCCGACCGACCTTCAAGCCCAGCTCATGGCGCTGCTCTGCCTGGCGGATGGCAACAGCGTGATCACGGAGAAGATCTTCCCCGACCGCTTCATGCACGTGGCGGAACTGGGGCGACTGGGGGCGAAAATCCGCAAGGAAGGCCCGACCGTGATCCTGGAGGGCGTCAAGCGGCTGGTCGGGGCGCCGGTCATGGCGTCGGATCTTCGGGCTTCGGCGGCGCTGGTGCTGGCGGGGCTGATCGCCAAGGGCGAGACGCGAGTCAACCGGGTGTATCACATCGATCGCGGGTACGATCGATTCGAGCGGCGGCTAAAGACACTCGGGGCGGATATCGAGCGGCGAAACGATGAGGAGGATACGGAGTAGCCGGACGACAGCCGAGGCCTCGGGCAGGGTTGACAGTCACCCCGGTACGGGTACAGTTAACGATGTCCGGTAACGTATTTGGGCCGGGCCCAGCCCGGTCGTCGGACATCCCTCAGACGGAGTGCCGCCGGCGACGATCGCCTCGGCAGCCTGCCACGACGATACAAACTCCTCCCGGTTGGTGACTGGGTGGCTTGGAATCCTGACCAAGGAGCATCCCCGTGGAAGAAGTAGCGCGATTCTCAGGCGGACGGTCCTGTTCCCTGTATTGGGTGATGATGGTGCTCGCGGCGTGCATTGTCGTGGGTTCGACCGGCTGCGGGCCGACGACCGGCCCGGAGACGGGATACGCCGATCAGTCCCGCACGCAGTTGCAGTTCTACTCGCCTCCCGGTGCGATGGTGACGGTGAAGGGCGGTAACCTCCGCAGCCATCAGATCGCCGAGGTGGGCCCGTACAACCATCGCCTGGAGTACTCGCCCGAGGAATTCAGCGTCTTCAACCTCAAGCCCGGCAACTACGAGTTCAAGTACACCACCGCCGCGGGGCTGCCCGGGGTGAGCGTGTACGGCGAGCTCGACGTCAAGAGCGCGGGCAGCAAGGAAGCCCGGATCTTCCGCGATCGGGCGTTCATTCCCATCGCGTTGCCCTCGACGTATTACGAGCAGGTGAGCATGACCGGCGACGAAATCTTCCCCTATCGCGGGGAGGCGTTCCGCCGGGCGATCGACGAACTGGATCTGCAGCGCCTCAAGCAGGGCGATGTGGTGGAGAAGGTGGTTTTCGTGGCGGACCTGGAAAAGGCCAGCGCCGTCAAGGACCTCACCGAGCAGGACATCGCGGTGCTCGAACGTGAAATCGAATACGCCGACGCCCGCTTCCGGGACGCCTACCTGGACAGCAAGGTGGAAGTCACGGATTTCTGGTCGAACCTGACCGGCTCCGACCGCAAGCACATCAAGTGGGAGCGCAGGCGTATTGAACTCCAGCAGGAGCTGGCCGCGAAGGAGGCGCTCCTGGATCGCGTCAACGCACTGCTCCGTTTCGATCACGTGCTGACGCGGAAGGGGATGCTGGTGGTGGCCACCGAAGAAGTCGTGGCGACGCACATGGATCCCGAAGAGGCGGCGGAGGAATTGGGCGAAGTTCTGCTCGTGTTGCGAATCGGCGGACGTCACATGCATTGGGGCGACCCGAGCGTGGAGCGGGCTTCGTACGACAGCAATGGTGAGTGATCGAGTTCAGCGCCCGCGGCGCAGGGGGCGCAGGTTTTTCGGTGAGAGTCCGGCCAGTGAACGCGATCATGGAGGAATATCGAATGAAGAGCCGAGTGGTAAGGTACGGCGGACGGGGTTGTTTTGCGGCGGGCGTCGCACTGGCGATGCTGACGATGGGGTGCAGCCGGCATCACCATCACCACAGTCACATTGACGCCCCCCCGGAACAGATGCCGCGTGTCGTGTTGCCGGCGGGCTTCGAGCCGCTGGAAGGGCATGCCGATGAGGGCAGCCATGACGACCGTTATAACGGATGGCCCCGCCACATCGTGAGCGGCTCCGACGGGATGATCATGGCGTATGTGCCGACGCAGACGCTGACGTTCGGCGGCGGTCCCGGTGCCGATGAGATCCCCTCGCGGGTCATCACCGTGCCGCACTTCTACATGGACATCCATGAAGTGACCAACGCGCAGTACGCCAGCTATCTTCATTGCACCGATCGCCCGGAATACATCAAGTACTGGTCCAAGGGCGTGAACGATGCGCACCCGGTTCGCGCCGTCTCCTGGAGCGATGCCCGGGACTACGCCGAGACCATGGGCAAGAGCCTGCCGACCGAGGCGCAGTGGGAACTGGCGGCGCGGGGCTCCGATCAGCGCATCTATCCCTGGGGCGATGCCACGCAGGTCGAGCAGAAGCGTTACCTGTGCAATCACAAGACCGGGCTCGACGATTTCGATGGCTACGAGTTTACCGCCCCGGCGATGAATTACGCCGCAGGCGTCAGCCCCTTCGGCATCTTCAACATGGCGGGGAACGTGGCGGAGTGGTGCTCGGACTGGTATGACCCGAGCCGTTACGCCTGGCCGAGTGAGGAAGATCCGCCGAGTGACCTGACGCGTGGCGCGAGGCCCTTCGGTCAGCGCAACTACCCCAACCCCGGCGACAAGACCATCCGCGAATCGTTCGTCGGTCCGGGGATCGGTTCGCAGAAGGTGGTGCGCGGCGGCTCGTTCAAAGACGTGATTGAGGATTGCCGCGTGGATGTTCGGATGGGCGTGCGGCCGGAGGTCAAACAGCACCACATCGGCTTCCGCTGTGTGCTGACGCTGCCGCCGGAAGGCGCCATGATGGCCTCGTCCACGAACAAAGGATGGCATTGATCGGCGATTCGCGACACGGCGTGAAATGAGTAAGAGCACTGACCGGCTTTTCCTGGGGCATGTTCCCGGGAAAAGCCGTTTCCATAGGGAGCGGCGTGTCGGGTTGATGGCGGATGCACGAGGGAGGTTGGGCCTTGGCTGAGGAACGCGTACGTATGGAGGTCTTCGTGGACCGCAACTTCGGGGAGAACGCCTACGTCGTGGACGTGGACGACGGGCAGGGGGGGCGTGTCGGGTGGGTGATCGATCCGAGCTTCCCGCCGCAGCCTGAGCGCATTCGCCGCCATCTCGAGTCCGAGCAGATCACCCTCGAAAAAATCATCCTGACGCACGGTCATCTGGATCACGTGGCGGGCCTGGACGACATGAAACAGGCCTACCCCGACGTGCCGGTGCACATGCCCGCCGGTGAGCAGGACGCGCTGCAGGATCCGGTGAAGAATCTCTCCGCCGGTTACGGGCTGCGTATCGTTCTGGATTCCACGGCGGATCACGATCTCGAGCCGGGGCAGACGCTCACTCTCGGGCGGACCGACTGGGCGGTCCTGGAGGTGGCGGGGCATTCTCCGGCAGGCAGGGCGCTTTACAGTGCTGGGGAGGGCATCGCCATCGTCGGTGATGCCGTGTTTGCCGGCAGCGTCGGACGTTGCGATCTGCCCGGATCGGATTATGACACGCTGATTGCTCACATCCGCACGCATTTACTGACCCTGCCCGATGACACACGGGTCTATTCGGGTCACGGCCCCCAAACCACCATCGGAAAAGAACGCAAGTCGAATCCTTTTCTCGTCGATTAACGAGGCAGGACAAGATCGTTCGTGGCCGACAATCACTTCCGGTGCTACGCGATCCTCCATGGCGAAAATCGCCTTCAGGACACGTCCTCACCGAGAGTGGACTTCGGCTTCGCAGCGTGAATAGAATCGAGTGAAGGCACTGGTTTTGAAGTCGCCGATGCGTTTTCGGGCGGTTTCCGGCCTCATCCATCCATCATCCCCGGGAATCGGTGCCGCACTCGTGATGGGCGATGCAATCGCTCTACGGCACTCGAGCGCGGCGGGATGATTCTGGCCGTGCGAGGGGATGCAAAGAGGCGGGCGGTGTCAATATGTCCGCGAACGGAACGATCAAAATCGCGTGCCCGAGTTGCCGGGCGAAGTACCGAATTCCCTCCGGATCGGCGGGAAGAAAGCTACGTTGCAAGAAATGCGATAAGGCTTTCCGCATCGCCGTACCGAGACCTCGTGACGAACGCTCCGAATTCCAGCCACCCACCGAAGATGAGATTCTGCGCTGGCTGATGGAAGGGCAGGACGAAGGCGTTCCAGCCCGGCCGCGGGTGGCCAATGCGCCGGTGAAAGGGGAGGGGCGCGAGGTGGAACGGCGTGAACGGCCCGCAGCGAAACAGGCCTCGCCAGTCTCGGAGACGACCGCGAGCGCGGAGGACAGCGACACCGGCGCCATCGTCTACAAGGTCGATCCGGCCCAATCCAAAGAAGATGGCGACGAGGTAAGCCTCTCGTTCCGGAAGACCGGGTGAGATGGCGCGCCGGTAGCACCTGACATCGACCATTCATGTCCGGGGTGGCGAAGCGTGTGTACGCTTGCGCGGGCTCCAGTTCAATTCCATCACTTCGTCTGATACCATGTTCATCTGACCTCAAATAATTCTGAATCATTGGCTTTCCATCCCCGGGGCGCTCCATGGACAATGTCATCGGGCTGCTGATTGTTTTCGTGACCATCGTCCTCTCGTGCGCGTCCTTGTACGTCGTGTGGCGAATCGCCAGGGCGATGAACGAGGGGCGTCTTGATCGCCGCGAGGGGGATGGCTGGAAAATGAGCAGTCTCGGGGCGTTGATCTGCCTTGTGGCTGCCATGGGGACGGGCATCTACTCCGTGGTCTTCCTGCTCAACAGCGCACCTGCGACGGCAACGATCGTGGACGTGGTGGTCTCGGAGACCGACGAAGGCGAAGAACGGCGATCAGTGGTATACACGTACGAAGTTGAGGGGGAACAATATCAGGATCGCACGAGCAGTTCTTACGGACGGGAGTTTTTCAAAGGCGATGAGATACCCGTCCGGTATCACCTGACCCGTCGCCACGAGTCGCGGATCGACTACTGGAGCTATCACTGGGGTCTTTCGGTCTTGATGCTCGGTGCCGCATTCGTTTTCGCCGTCTTCGCGTTGATCCTGCGTTCCGGACAAGCGAAACAGCCTCCCGCCGAATGCGTCGCCGTGCCGTCAAATTCGACATGATCAACGTGCGGCACGTGGCCTACCTGACGTCATCCATTCTTCGTCCTGTGGACAGTTGACCTGCCCCAGGCTGTGCGACCGACGAGCAAGTCCCGAGCTCGCATGGGATCTCGACCGTGATCCGGATATCGGACCACTCCCCCTGAACCCTGATTATCAAATTGTCCTGATGCGCTGAAAGGTCCAGCTTTCCCGCCGCCAATGTTCATCATCCTGAAAGGGATGCCGAGCGGGCGGAGCGGCGGATGAATCCCACGCCCTCGGCAATGAGCGACATCAGCCGGGATTCGCGCCTGAGCGCCGCGGATCCCGGCTCCTGCCGGAGGGCGACAGCCATCCCGCGCCAGTTCTCCGGCAGGTCATATGCCCGGTCGAGCACGGAGCCCGCTCGGCCGGGTTTTTTCATGCGCCGAAGAAAGACGATCACCTCTCCGAGAAGAGAAAGGGCCCGATTCCTCTCAGCGAGGGATCGGGCCCTGGATCGTCCGCTTCAAGTCGGATATCGATCGGATGCACGTCCAATTACGGATCCCGGACTTCGATCTGGATCTCCATGAAGTCGAAACTGGCAGTGTCCTCGAACAGCAGTCCGAAATCGGGTGAGAAGATCGTGTCGCGAATGATATCGTTTCGCACGGTCAGTCGGATGTAATGGAATCCGGTCTTGAGCACGATGCGCGGATTGGCTTCGGACGAGAAGACCGTGCCCGCCGAGAGCGTGGTTGCCTGATCATCCGTCGCCCCGAAGCTCCACTCGTACTCGATCGTCGTTGCGCCGTCACCGGCGGTGCTGTTCTCGCCGACCAGGTAGATCTCCTCGTTCCCGCTCTCGTCATTGTCGAAGACGATGTAGCCTTCGGCGGTGGCGGTGATGGTTTGCCCCGCCTGCACGGCGACACTGACATCGGCGACCGGCCAACTGGTCGTGCATGTGATGATGTTCAACGCGCACTGACTGGCGAAGGCATCGCGCGGTTCCTGAGGATCGATCCCGGCGATCACGGGGTCGGTCCCGGGCGGATCGTCGTCCGGAGGGTCGTTGTCGTCCGGGGGGTCGTCATCCGGCGGATCATCGTCCGGGGGATCGTTGTCGTCCGGCGGCGGATCCGTGTCCGGAGGAGGATCCGTATCCGGCGGCGTGCCATTATCGGGGGGAGGGTCGTCCACAGGGGGCGGACACCCTTGCCCCATGGCCAGCAATGCCGCGATCAGTGTGGCGCCGATCACGCAATGCCACCATGAATTACCGTTGCCCAGCTTGCGAATCATGTCGTCTCTACCTCCCATATTCGACAGTGACGGCCGTTTTCGGCGAAAGATGTTCGGCCTGCTCAGCCAATACCCTTCGTGGTGCTCGTCACCGTGGTAGTTTCCGGCCCGTGCCGGAGTGTAGTATAAAGTATTGTCAGTGTCCGAGCCGCACCTGTCGCGCGATTTCAGAAAACGCGACGGCGGGGCAGAATGGGAGAATCGCATGAAACGCGCCACACAGTTCGGATCTCGCCCCCGGAGGTTGCTCGTGATGGCGGGGCTGGTTCTTCTGGGAGGGATGGTCGGCTGCCAGTCGCCGGGAAGGATCTTCTATCGGCCGCGAGCGATGGAGGCGGAATCCGGTCATGTCTATCTCGCCGCCGAGACCACGACCGCTCCGGCCGCCACCACGCAACCGGCATCCGCGGGTGTGGCGACGACGCAACCCGCGAAAACAGAGGAAGCGTCTGACGGGGCGGCCACGACACGTCCGGGTGTTCGCTATGCCCAGCCGAGAAGCACAGTGCGCAAGATGGTGTTTTCCGCGCTGGTCAGTCAACTCGCCGTTGAAGACGCCACGACGGGGGCGGGGCGCGAGTTTTCGCAATCGCAATCGCCACAGGTCGGGCAGATCGCCGGACGGTCGGGGTTGACCGCACCGCAGCCGGTCACCGCCACAACACTTGCCTCGCGACCGGGCGTGGTGACCAGCGTGACCGCGCAAATCCCTCGCGCGGACGAAAGCAACCTGACCACTCCCGGCCTCAACCCGATCAGTCGCTTTTGCAGTGAGTTCGTCAAGGCGGGGTTCTCCAGGGACCACTCGTTTTGCGCGCAACACTCGGCCGCACGTTACCGTCGATAAGTCCTGGACTCCCTACGCGCATCAAGACAGGTAACGCCGAGTAGTCCGTGCCGCGACAGCCTGGGACTCGTGGTGCGCGACTGTGCAAGCACAAGGACAGCGTCAATGCGCGTGTGTGTTGCGGGGAGCAGGTGTTTCTCCCTGCGCGTCATGTGGAGAAGTGGCGGACTGTCGTTGCCGTTCATAGTGCTGCCGGCGGGCCTCCTCGCGCTCGTAGAGTTCTTCCATGTCCGGGGGGTTCCAGAGATTCATTCGGATCCGGCGCGTCGGTTCATCGCGCACAAACGCGGCATACACGCTCAAGCACAGGCCGATCAGAAGCAGGCCGATGACGAGCAGCGATCCGGATCGCCTGCGTCGCATGGCGGCGCTCCTGGACTCGGAAAGATCCTGCCCGCAACGCGCGCAAAAGCGCGCGGCCGGCCGATTGCGATGATCGCAGCGTTTGCAGATCAGTTTGGACGCGTTGATGTTCATGCCGTTTCCGACGCCGGGTCGATGGGGTCGTCCATGGTCAGCTTCTCCGGGGGCTGCTCGGGATCGCTGCCGACGAGGTAGAAACAGTTCTTGCCGCTGCTCTTGGCTTGCAGGAGGGCCTTGTCCGCACTGTGGATGAGTTCCTCGGCGGATCTGGCATCCCAGGGATACGAGGCAAGTCCACCGCTGACGGTGATGTGCCCGACGTTCTCCGCCCCGAGCCGCTCGAAATTGTGCGTGCGGAGCGCCTTCTGGAAGCGGTTGATGACCTGAAGCGTGCTGCGCGGATGCTTCGAGCCGGGCACACGGGGGCGCTCGGCATCCCAGAAGACGACGACGAATTCGTCACCGGCGTAACGCGCGACGATGTCGTGTCGGCGGCAGGTTCGGCGGAACAACTGCCCCGTCTCGCGCAGGATTTCATCTCCGGCGGCATGGCCGTACGTGTCGTTGAAATGCTTGAACCCATCGAGATCGAAGATCAGTACCGTCACGCAGAACTGGTTGGCCCGGGCCCGCGCCAGGATCGATTCCAATGCCTGCATGAGAAATCGGCGGTTGGGCAGTTGGGTGGCGGCGTCGGTCATGGCCATGCGCTGGAGATCGTCACGCTCGCGACAGGCCTCGAGCAGATGGGCGACGAGGTTCCCGTAGTGCCGGAGCTTCTCGACTTCCTGCAGGGAATAGGGCGAGCGATGGCGCGTGCCGATGAAGATGCGGCCTGTCGCCTCGGTCTCCTCGCGCAGCCGGAACGCCTCCACGAGCGCGGGTTCGCTGTCGATGTCGCCCACCGTGGCACTGTAGTCACCCGCCACGATACGCACGAACGGCGTCCGCATGGAGTCGGCGAGCAATTGGCAGAGTCGATCGAGCAGCGCTTGCGGCCCTTCACCGAGGTTGGCGAGCAGACCGGCCATGGCGTTGATCTCCTGCCAGTTGGGCAGGGCGGACTCGGGCGTCGGCGTTGCCAGTGAGTCCGCGACGGTCATGATGGCCAGCGCTTCGTCCAACTCATCCCCGCGAGGGGGATAGATCAGGTAATCATCCGCCCCGGCCTGGACGACATTTCGGGCGGCCGGTTCACCGCCGGGATCGCAACAGAGCACGAGACGCGAAGTGGTGCCGGCGGCTTTGCGTAATGCGGAGATGGCTTTGTCGAGCTTCCGCATTTCCGGATCGACCCCGACCAGCACACCCCGCGCGGGGCCTACGGCCAGGAGGGCGATGCCCGCCAGGTAGGTCGGCGCGGTCTGAACTTCGTAACGTGGATACCGTGCTCGAAGTTGGTTCGCCAGCTCGCCGGGGTCGCAGACGACCACCAGGCGCTGCCGGTCGTGCTCGAGCAGTTCGGTCGAGATCATGGCCGCTTCTCCTCTTCGGAAGAACCGGGCGCAGGCGGATCGTGACCGAGCAAGGCCGCGACCTCCTCGGGGGAGAGGTGGACGTTTCCCAGGGGAACGGTTTCGCTTTCCATGGAGTGATCGGCCGAGGAGGAGGGCCCACCGGATTCGAACGGATGTCGATCATGTCCCGGCGACGATTGAGCCGGAGAGGATTCCGGAGGCCTGGTCTGCGCGGAGGGCGGAGTGCGTTGGGGTCTTCGTGGACTGGGGGACCAGGGGACGGAAATCTCATCGCCGGAGCGGCCGGCACCGGAGGCAGGAGCCCGTTGCGTTGTCGATTGCGGGTAGGGATCATGAATGGCATCCGGTGATCCCGGAGTCGGTTGCTGCGATGGCATCTCCGCCGGTCCACTTCCTTGATCCGACTTCAAAACATCATCGTGGACCTCGGTTGATGGATCGGCAAGAGGCACGAGCCGCATTGATTCGGTGTTTGCGTGGGTGCCGGCGGAAGAATGTGTCGATCCTGGAGCGTTCGTCGGCGGATTCGCCACGTCCCGTGAACCGGATGTCGATCGCGATGCTCCCGCCATGATTCCTGCAGTGGAAACGTCGCCGGTGGCGTTGAGGTCGACGAGCACCGCTTCCTCGAGGAGGTCAAGATCGAGAGGGCGCGCGCCACGTTTGCAGGCGGAGTCGACTTTGGCCTGTTGATGCGGTGGGCCGTGAACGAAAAGGAGCGCGTCGCGGCAAAGATTCTCGGCGTGCGAGAAGAACTCCATCTCGCTCCAATCGATCGCGGGCATGCTGACGAGAATGACGGCGGGGCGGAGTCCCCGGGCGAGCAGGGCGGTAGCCTCGTACGGATTCGAAGAGGCAATGGCCGGATTCTCAGGCCGGCTCAGCCATTCCTGAACGTCATTTGGGAATTCCCCCACAGACCCGGCCATGTAGAGAATCCGCGAGGCCTTGAACCGGTTCACTGGCATGCGGATTCCTCACTCGGTTTGTCAGTTCAACCTATCTCTGCTAAATAGTCTAAGCTTCCCTCGTGAGGTGGTCAATGCGCTGGTATCAGATAAGACAGGAAAGCGGTCGGAAGGTTTGCGTATGAGTGGCTCCGGATTGGTTCGGTCGTGGCTGTTGATTCTCGCCTTATCGGTTCCGGCGTGGACGGAAGCTTCCGAGCCCGAAGATCTCGCTCGGAAGATCGACGCGCTGCGTACGCAGCCTGCATTAGGGAAGATGGTCTGCGGGATTCGCGTCGAACAGGTCCACCCCGTTCACCAGCTTGTTTACGAACATGCCGCGGACAAGCCTCTCAAGCCCGCCAGCAATATGAAGATTCTGACCTCAGCGGCGGCCATTGATATCCTGGGTCGTGATTTCAAGTACCGCACGCTCCTTGCCCAGCGTGGCAAAGATCTGATCGTTATCGGAGCGGGAGACCCCTCGATCGGGGACCCGCGCATGGCCGATCGGGCCGACGAGTCGATCACCGCCTTGTTTCATCATTGGGCGGACGTGCTGGAAGCGATGGGTGTCAAGCAGGTGCCGGGCGATCTGATTTTCGACGATTTCATCTTCGAACAGACGCACATTCATCCAAGCTGGCATCGCTTCAACCTGGAAAGCTGGTACGCGGCGCCCGTGGGCGGATTGAACTTCAACGACAACTGCGTGGATGTCGTGGCAAAGCCGGCGTCCAAGATCGGCACGCGGGCGGAGGTGACCCTCGTCCCGAACACACCCTGGGCCAAGTTGGAGAATCGAACCTCGACGGCGGCGAAGGGTCACCCGACGGTGACGCGCAGGGGTGACGGTCCGTTCACCGTGCAAGTCAAGGGGCCGGTGTCGACACCCAACTCGCGCGAGAATCCGATTTCGATTGCCGTGATCGACCCCGGCGCTTTCTTTGCCAGCACCTTTCGCACCGTGCTGGCGGCGAGGGGGATTCGGGTGGTCGGCGAGAACCGGAGGGAACGGGTTCGCGGTGAGGATGGTCTGCTACCGAAGGATGTTCGCGTCCTCGCCTCCCATGAACGACCACTCGGTGATTTGTTGTGGCGCACGAACAAGAGCAGCATGAATCTGTTCGCGGAAGCCATCTTCAAGAGTCTGGGGGCTTACGGCCTGGACCGGGGAAGGATACGCACCGGGACGAATGAGTCGGGGCGCAACGCGTTGAAGCGATTTCTCGATCGCCGGGGAATTGACGACGAGGGCTGTGTCTTCGATGACGGCTCGGGATTGAGTCACGAGAACCGCTGCACCGCCGCGATCATCACCTCTGTGCTCACCCTGCTGGACGCGCGGCCCGATCGCGATGCGTGGTGGGAGGATCTGGCAGTGCCCGGCGAAAAGGTCGGCACGTTACGTAATCGCCTGGAGGGATTCGAAGCGGCCGTGCGGGCCAAGACCGGGACAATCAGCGGCGTGAGCGCGCTGAGCGGCTACGTGCTCGGGCCGCAGGGGGAGCGCTATGCGTTCAGCGTCCTCTGCAATGACACACATCGCGCCAAAGGCGGAACCTCCGCCGCCAAGAAACTTCAGGACGACATCGTGAAGCTGCTTGCAGGTGAATAGAGTTACCATTGCCACCTCCCTCCCCCTGACACGAATGTTGGAACACGGCTTGCTCGTTGCCATGGCCTTTTCGGCGCCCCTTCTGATGCCATCATGCCCTAAACCGCAGTTTCAAAATATCGGACGAAATTGTAATCGTCCGCACCAGTGATGATGGTGTAAGGTATATACGAGGAGAAAAGCTCCTGGAGACCCATGGGAAGCAATCCCCCTTTATGGAAGGGGCACGGCCATTGGCGCACTCCAGGTTAGCCTCAACCCATTCCCGGTACTGGGAGCGAGATCGGTGGAATCGAGGCGATTCCGCGAATTACTTCGCGGAACCGTTCGGGGAAGATTCCGCGCGCCGGTCTCGACCGGCCCGGCGGAAGACTCAGAGTCTGACGTCGGGTTTGGTCGTTGTGGCCTCTCTCCACTTGCAGATGAGCAATCCCCATCGAAGAACGGAGATGCCGAGGTTGTGAATTATCGGACGGGCCCTCGGGCGCGACGGTTCCCCGCCAGGCTAGCGATGCGCGCTCAAACCGATACGCAGTTGCAAACCGACGTTGGCCCATCCTTCGAAAATATCTAGAGTTACAGTTTTGCCCCGTCATTTTCGGAAACACCAAGATTCCCTGTTTTCGGACGGTGATCACTCATCTTTTGCGTCGTCTTCTGCCGACACAGAAGGAACCTCGACACATTCTTGCACAGCAGGTGTGTCGGCGATCCGTCATGGGTCGGCGGTGGTCAGGATGACCAAAAAGTGGTGAGGCTCAGGATGAGCGACGAACAGGACCGGGCACCAACCTTATACGAGCAATTGACGGGACGGTGGCAGATCCCGTTGCTGATTGTGGCGTTCGCCAGTCTCGGTCTGGCCATCTATAGCCTGCGCCCGGTGAAAGCCCCGCCCACTTTCGATGAACTCTACGCTCAGGTCGTGGAACTCTACGAAGCGGATCTGCTTCCGGAAGCGAGTCGTCGGGCGGAGGAATTGCTCCTTGATCCTGAGCGGACGCCGGAAGAGCGTCGACGCCTGAAGGGACTGCTTGCGCAAATCATCTATACCCACGAACTTGACAACAGTGTGCACGGTGTGACGAATGCGGAGAGCATTCTGAAGCGTTCGGCCGAATCGCTGGGTGAGGGGGAGTCTTTCGAGGCCGACGCGCACGTGATGCGCGCTCACGCATTCGAGTGGCTGCGCCGCCCGGAGGACGCGTTGCGTGAATACCGCCAGGCGGTCGAGAAAGGTGTGGTGGAGAGTTGGGCGGTACGCCGGCGCATAATCGAAATCCTGCGTGCCGTGGGTGGCGCGAATGCCGAGCAGTTGCATGCGCTCTACGACGAGTTTCTCGAGGGAGAGGGCGTCTCGGATTCCCTTCGTTACTGGGCGACGAAACAGAAGGTGGAACTGTACGGACTCGAGGGCAAGCCGGAACAGGCCGAAGCGCTTCTCGAGGCACAGGCGGAGTACTTCCGCCGATCTCAGCAGCGCGATGCATTCGAGTTCCTGCAGGCATTGAGCTGGTACCAGCTTGAGCGATGGGATGAGGCGGAGCGTCTGGTGCGCACGCTGCGGGATCGGCTCGTGCCTGGCGACGAGTTGTATCCCGGCGTGACCTGGTTGATGGCGCGACTGATGCAGGCACAGGAATCCCCTGAGTACGCCCTTGGCCTGTACGAGGAGGTTCTGGAGGAGACCACGGGCGGTCCGTACCACACCGCCTCGATGCTGGGCAGAGCGGAGACGATGGCGGCGCTGCGGATGTTCGACGCCTCGGCCGAGGCCTACGAGAAGACCATCCAGTTGGCCGGTGACGACCCCTACGGTTCGCTGGTGGACCTCGTACTCATACGCGAGTCGACGCTGGCGTGGTATCGCGCCTTGCTGGCGGAGGGGCTCGGCGAGCAGTCGCTGGCATTCCTGACCCTTTCGAATCGCCTCGTCCCGCCGGCCAATCACGAAATGCGTGCCCTTTATGCCAAGCGCTTGGCGGATCTGTACTTCAGCCTTGGGCGGGCGGCCCTGGAAGAGAGCGTCGATGCACCCCGAGCTGCATCATCCAAGGCGGAAATCGCGGCTCGTGCTCGGGCGTATCTGGCCCAGGCAGGAGAGCATTACCTCGAACTCGCCAAGCTGACGTCGCTGGACGGCCAGCGTTCTTCTGAGGCAGTCTGGCAGGCGGCGGATGCCTTTGATGCGGCAGGCGAGCGGGCGCGGACGGCCAAGGTGCTCGAGGCTTTTGTCCGTGAACGGCCGGCCGATCCTCGAACGCCGCGCGCCCTGTTTCGACTCGGCCAGACGTACCAGGCGGCCGGGGAGTACGAGCAGGCGATCGAGCGATACCTGCAGACCACGCGCGCTTTCGCCACCACTCCATCGGCAGCGGCATCACTGGTGCCGATGGCGGATTGCTACGCCCAGTTGGGGGAGGACTCGAAAGCGATCGAAACGCTGCTGCGCATCGTAGAGCGCAAGCCGGAAGACCCGATTGGAGAGATTGTGCCCATTGCCCGTGAGTATCGCGATGCGTTGTTCCGGCTGGGCGATTTGTATCGCAAGGTGGGCGAATACGAGAAGTCGATCGTCCGTTACGAGGAGGTCATCAAGCGGTACGAGAACGACCCTCGTACGAATCGTGCCTACTTCATGCTTGCCGAGGGATATCGATTGAGTGCCGCCGATATCCGTGAGGCGATCGGCAGAAAGGAAAACGTGGCTTATGTGGACGATCTTCGCGACAAGTATCGCCAGCGGCTGATGAAGGCACATCGTCTTTACTCAGAAGTGATTGATCGTTTTGAGAAGAGACCGGAGTCACAATGGACGCGGCTCGAGCGGTTGTACGTCAAGCTGAGCCACTTTGCGCGGGCCGACGCACTGTTCGATCTCTCGCAGACGGAATTCTCCTCGGACCGGTCGATGCTCTCGGAGGCGGTCGAAGCGTATGACCGCGCTGCGGGGGTCTACCAGAATGATCCGATGGCGATGTCCGCCTACGTTCAGATCATCAACGGCTACCTGCGCCTGGGCGACGTGGACAAGGCTCGCATGATGCTGGAACGCGCGCGGTGGGTGCTGGAGCGTATCGATGATGATGCCTTTGCCGCCTACGCGCCCCGGGAGGATCGCGCGTACTGGGAGTCCTACTGGGACTGGCTGGCGGAGACACCGATTTTCTCGCCGGAATTGCGGGCGGCGGCAAGCTGATGCAGTGACGAGGTGAACACGAGCACCGGGAAGGACGACAGGTGTGACATGAGTGATCGAAACGAAACGCAATCCACCGCGAACGCGGAAACACAGCAGATCGTCAAGCTGTTAACGGCCCAGCGCGACCTGTATGGCTTGCTGGGGCGTCTGGCGGACCGGCAGCGCTCGCTGATTACCGGTAATGACTCAGAAAAACTGTTGAAGGTGCTGGCTGAACGCCAGAAGGTCATCACGGCGCTGGGGCAGGTCACGGAAGCGCTCAAGCCTTATCAGCAGCGTTGGCAGGAGATCCGGGGGCGCATGTCAAGCGTGGATCTGTCGGTGGTGGACGAGCTGGTGGCGGAGTTGCAGAAGCGACTGGCGTCGATCATCGCCAAGGATGAGGCGGACGTTCAGCTTCTGGCCGCGCGGAAGGAGACTGCGGCGGAGGACTTGAAAAGCATCAAGCGAAACCGGGAGGCGGGGGCGGCTTATGCCGCATCGGCGAGCGGGGCGGCGACGGGCACGGAATGGGCGGACTCATGACCACGGTACGCACGGACATCACCGACCGCGAGCGCGAGCTGGGCGCGATTATCCACGCGTACAACGAGGTGACGGATCGCCTCAAGCAGTCGCACGAGCTGCTGACCTCGGAGGTCGGCCGATTGCGTGAAGAGCTGGCCCGCAAGAATCGCGAGTTGCGAAGGCGCGAGCGCCTGGCGGCACTGGGCGAAATGGCGGCGGGGCTCGCGCACGAGATACGCAATCCGCTGGGCGGCATCCGGGTTTTCGCGTCGCTTCTGGAGCAGGATCTGGGCGATCGACCGGACGCGTGCCGACTGGTCCGGAAGATCGATCGCGGCGTGCTGCGATTGGAGAAAATCGTGACGGACATCCTGGAATTCGGTCGTCCGGCGCAGCCGAATCCCGGGCGCGTGGATGTGCTCCGCCTGATGCAGGAAACGGCTGAACTGGCGCGGTCGACGTCTGGAGAGGACGTGGATGTCGAGGTGCGAAGTGATGAAACGGAAATGCAATTCATGACCGACGGGGCGATGTTGCAACGCGCGCTGCTGAACCTGGTGCGCAACGCCATGGAGGCATCGGCGTCCTCATCACCACCGGGCTGTGTGATGCTGGAGGCGGGCCGGGCCGGAGAGCATGGATGGCAGGTGCGCGTGCTGGACGACGGGCCGGGTATTGCCCGCGAGGACATGGACCGCATCTTCAACCCGTTCTTCACGCGCAAGGACACGGGGACGGGACTGGGGCTGGCGATCGTTCACCAGATCGTGGTGTCGCTAGGCGGTCAGATCAAAGCCGGGAATCGGCGGGAAGGCGGGGCGGTCTTTACGATCGTGCTGCCTTCGGACTGGAACGCGAACGTGATCGACACTGATCCGGCAGGGCCGGTGATGTCCGAGATGCATGAGTCTTGATGAGAAGCAGGCAGGAGGTGGCCGTATGGGCCGAGTGTGTGTGGTAGACGATGACGAGATGTTGCGCGAATCGGTGGCGGAAGCGCTTGGGCGCGATGATCACCACGTCACAACCTTCGCCGATCCCGTTGAGGCGTTGGAGGTGATCAAGGCCGATCGCTTCGATTGCATCGTGACGGACTTCAAGATGCCGGGCATGGATGGCGTGACGTTACTGCGTGAAGCCCGATCGGCGGGCTGCGAGGCCTCGGTGATCCTGATGACCGCCTTCGGCACGGTGAACTCGGCGGTTGAAGCGATGAAGCTTCGGGCATACGACTACATACAGAAACCCTTCAACGCCGATCACATCTGCCTGCTGGTGGACCGGGCGATTCAGCACGCGGCGCTGCGCTCCGAGAACGAGGCCTTGCGGCGCTCGGTGGCCGACGGCGAAATCCGCGAGATGGTCGGCGAATCATTGACGATGTCACGTCTTCGCGAGATGTGCGAGCGTGTGGCTCAGAGCAACAACACGGTGCTGATCCAGGGGGAATCCGGTACAGGCAAGGAGATGATGGCGCGATCGATTCACCGGGCCTCCCCGCGCGCGGATCGACCGATGCTCTGCCTGAATTGCGCGGCGCTGTCCGCCAACCTTCTCGAAAGCGAACTGTTCGGACACGAACGCGGGGCATTCACGGGCGCGGATCGCATGCGGAAGGGGCGTTTCGAACTCGTGGACGGCGGGACATTGCTGCTGGATGAGATCAGCGAGATCCCGCTCTCGCTCCAGGCCAAGTTACTGCGTGTCCTTCAGGAGCAGCAGTTCGAGCGTGTCGGCAGCAGTGTGACGCGGCGGGTGGATGTCCGCGTGATCGCGACGACGAATCGGCGGCTGTCGGACTGGGTGCTGAAAAAGCGCTTCCGCGAGGATCTGTATTTTCGCTTGAACGTTCTCCCGGTGGAGGTACCGCCACTGCGCGAGCGCCGCGAAGACATCGCCCAGCTCACGGAGTACTTCCTGAAACGCGCGTCACGCCGCACGGGCCGACCCATGCTGCGCGTGGATCACCGGGCGATGGAACTGTTCAAGCACTATGACTGGCCGGGCAATGTCCGCGAGTTGGAGAACCTCTGCGAGCGGGCTTCGGTGCTGGTGGTGGATGGCCTGCTGACAGCCGAGATGGTCGAGCCTTGGCTCGGGGGAATCGAGCGTGAGGAAACCCTCAGCGGCAAGCTCCGGCAGGGACATCTGCTCGAGGACATGGAACGTCACCTCATCGAGAAGACTCTGACCGAGTGTGGGGGGCATCGGGCGAAGACTGCGGAGCGATTGGGGATCGGTGTACGTACGCTCGGATTGAAATTGAAGCAGTGGCGCGAGGAGAAGCAGGCGAAGGAGTCGCTGGCCATGAGCGCCTGATCGGCAGGAATTGCGCGTGGGCGCAAATTCTGCGCCCGCGCTACCGATAATAAAACGGTTTCTGGCGTGGAGGGCCGCCACGGCGGCGTGGTCTATGAATTGCTCCGGACGCGCAGCGGGAAGAAGTGCGCGTCCTGCGAAGATGAAAGGCGGCAAAGCATGTTTCTGCAGAGCGTGGTGAGTACTCCGTCCATCCAGATGATGGACAAGATGCTGGCGTTTACGGAAGCGCGGCACCAGGTGTTGGCGGAGAACATTGCCAATGTCGATACGCCGGGCTACGCAACGCGGCATCTGGATCCGGCGGCGTTCCAGAACGCGCTGCGGGAGGCCCTGGATGAAAGCAAGGCCAGCCCGGAAAAGGGATTCGCTCTACCGTCTTCGCGGCAGTTCAGCGTGGATGAACAGGGCCGGCTGGAGGTGGATCCCACGGTGGAGCCGGCCGGGAACCTCCTCTTCCACGACCGGACGAATATCCGGATCGAAGAGCAGATGGCGGATCTGGCGGAAAATGCCATGATGCATCAGCTCACATCGGAAATGCTGCGGAGTCGTTATGAAGGGTTGACCAAGGCCATTCGCGGGCGGGTCGCGTAAGCGCGAAATGGTGGAGACGAACGGTGAAGCGCGTCAGTCAACGGGATCCTGAACGGTGAAGGACGGAAGTCATGTTCGGTGCACTGGATGTAAGCGTTTCGGCATTGACGGCCCAGCGAATCCGATTGGACACGATCCAGGGGAACATCGCCAACGCGGAAGCGTTGCAGCGGGCCGACGGCCGGCCCGGACCGTACAAACGCCGGTTTCCGGTCTTCGCGCCGGGTGACGGCCAGGGCGGGGCGGGCGTGCATGTCACGCAGATTCGCGAGGACGACACGCCGGGCAAGCTTCGTTACGAACCGTGGCACCCGCTGGCGATCAAGAGCGGTGCGAGGCAGGGTTACGTGGAGTATCCCAACGTGGATCTCGCGACGGAGATGGTCAACGGCATGCTGGCGTCGCGGGCGTACGAGGCGAATGTGGCGACGATCGATGTGACCAAGGACATGATCTCATCGACGATGCGACTGCTGGCGTAAGTGAACGGGACACGGGTGAGATGAAAGTTGAATCGCGTGGAGTGGCGGAGCCCGAGCTCGCGACAGGAGAATGTCGAACATGAGTGATCCGCTGAACATACAGGGCGTCGGTGGGGGGCAGGGTGTCGGGCCGATCGGTCCGAGCCAGGGCGTGTCATCGCCCAAGCCGGTGGATGGGCCGAACTTCAAGGATACGCTGCTGTCGAGCCTCGAGCAGGTGAACAAGCTGCAGAAGGAAGCGTCGGACGGCGTGGAGAAGCTGGTCACCGGCGAGACGGAGAACGTGGCGGAGGTCTTCAGTGCGGTACGCAAGGCGGGCGTCGCCTTCGATCTCCTGATGGAGATGCGCAACAAGATGGTTGACGCCTACAACGAGATTCAACAGATGCGCGTGTAAGGCTGCCCGTGTACGGGACCTGCGTTGTGCCGGAGCATGGAAGCTCCGCCGGATGATTCGCGCGTGAATGGAGCGATAAGGAAATGGAATTCCTCAGAAAGCTCATGCTACAGACGCAGGAGCAGTTGAAAGGGCTGACGCTGTCGCAGCGTCTGGCGATCGGCTCCTGCGCGGCGTTGATCATGGTCGCGTTGCTCTGGCTGGCGAACTGGGCGGGGTCGCCGGAGATGGGCCCGCTGATGTCACCCCCGATGAGCAGTGAGCAGATGTCGAGTATTCCTCCCGCGCTCGATGGCATGAACGTCGCCTACAAAGTCACCGGGGACACGATTCTCGTCCCCGTTTCCGAGCGTTACCGCCTTCTTGCCAACCTCGAGCAGCAGAAACTGCTGACCGGCGACATCAGTCTCGGCTTCAACAACCTCATGGAAAGCAGCAACCCGTTCCTGAGCCAGGACGAGCTGAACTTTCGTCGCAGCGTCGCGCGGGCGAATGAACTCTCGGCGGTGCTTCGCAATTTCGACGGCATCTCGGACGCCAAGGTTTTCATCGACGAGAAGACACGGCGGATGGTCGGCGCGCCCTCCGTCACCCCGACCGCCAGCGTCTGGGTCAAGCCTTCCTTTTCCGGTGAGATGAGCAAGGAACTGGTGCACGCCCTGGCGAGTTTCGTGAGCCGCTCGGTAGCGGGGCTGGATATTACACGCGTGGCTGTCACGGATTCCATCACCGGACGTTCGTATTCGGTCGAGAGCGCGGAGGATCGCTTCGCGTTCGACGACCTCGAAAACCGTCAGAAAAACGAAGAGTACTACGCCAGTAAGATACGGCGCCTTCTCCATGACATTCCAGGCGTCAAGGTGGCTGTCCAGGCCCAACTTTCCGCCGAATCGATCCGCCAACGCGAGAGCAAATTCGAGAAGCCTGTGATTCTCTCCGAGAGTTCGGAATCGTCGAAGACGGCAAGCGCGCCGCCGGCCAACGGTCCCGGCGTGAATCCGAATGTCTCGGTCTCGCTTGCAGAGTCGGGGGGCGGTTCGCAATCAGAGACCAAGAGCACCAAGACGGAGTTCGCCGGCCAGCCGAGTTCGTCGGACACGTACAAGGAAAAGCCGCGTCACGTTCTGGAAGGCCTTTCGGCGGCGATCATTGTGCCGCGCAGTTACCTGGCGGGGATCTTCGCGAAGGCCAACGAGGGTGCCGAGCCGACCGATGCGGAACTCGAGCAGGCCATGCGCAACACGGAACTGGCCAAGATCGAACAACTCGTGCAGCGCGCGCTGGACATCAATCCGGAACAGGTTCGCGTGGACTGGTTTCATGACAACGCGGGATTCGGGTTCGGCGAGGGCGGCGCCCATGGCGTGATGGCGGCGGCGAGCGGTGGCGGCGACATGATGGGTTACGTGAAGTCGTACGGTGGTCGTGCGGGCCTCGCCCTGCTGGCGGTGATGAGCATGGCAATGATGCTCATGATGGTACGCAAGGTAGGCGAAGGACCGGTGCTTCCGGGAGAAGAACCGCCTTCCAAGCGTCGGAAGAAAAATATGGACGATGAAGTCGAAACGCTGCCCGTGGATGGTCAGCCCGTCGGTGAGGCATCATTGACGGAGCAGACGCTTGAAGGGCTGGAGGTCGATCCCGCCGTCCTGAAAGTGCAGCACATGATCGAGCAGATCGGCGACATGATTCAGGAAGACACGGAAGGGTCGGTTTCGATTCTGGAGCGCTGGGTACAGCAGGATCAGACGTAATCCATGGCGAAGAAGGGCAAAAAGGGAGGCACGCTCGAGGCGGAACCTCGGGAGTATTCAGGACTGGCCAAGGTGGCGGTCTTTCTTCTGGCCATGGGCCCCGAGGTCGCGGGCCGAATTCTGAAGAAAATGGATCGCGACATGGTCGAGGAGGTCACCCGGGAGATTGCCTCGCTGGGCGTGGTGCCGAAGGAAGCCCAGCGCGAGATCCTGAATGAATACTACAACATCGCGTTGGCGCGGATGTACGCGAACGAGGGCGGACTGGGTTACGCCCGTGCGGTGCTCGAGCGAGCATTGCCGAAAGACGAAGCACTGCGGGTGATGCAGCAGATCGAGCACTCGGTCCACCAGCAGCCGTTCAGCTTTCTTCAGAAGGCGGAAAGTGAAAACCTGCTGACGTTCATGCAGGACGAGCATCCGCAGACGATCGCGCTGATCCTGGCGCACCTGCCGGCGAGCAAGGGAAGCGAGATTCTTTCCGGTCTCGCCCCGGCGAAGCAGATCGAAGTGGTGACGCGCGTGGCGAACATGGAACAGACGAACCCGGAGGTCATCCACGAAGTGGAGAAAGGTCTCGAGCAGCGTCTGGCGGGCATCGTCTCGCAGCAGTTCCAGCGCGTCGGTGGCATCGAAGCGGTGGCGGAGATGCTCAACCTTGCCGATCGCTCGACGGAGAAGGGCATCCTCGAATCGCTCGAAGCGGAGGATCCCGACCTGGTCGAGCAGATCCGCCGGTTGATGTTCGTGTTCGAGGACATCCTGTTGATCAACGACAAGGGCATCCAGGCGGTGCTGAAGGAGATCGACAACGACGAACTGGCGTTGTCACTCAAGACGGCCAGCGACGAGATGAAAGAGAAGATCTTCGCAAACATGTCCGATCGGGCCGCGCAGCTCATCAAAGAGGACATGGAATACATGGGCCCGGTGCGCCTCGCGGATGTGGAGGCGGCGCAGCAGCGTATCGTCGATGTCGTCCGGCGCCTGGAGGATGCGGGCGAAGTCGTGATCCAGGGTCGTGGCGGCGAATCGGACATCATTGTGTAGCGATAATCCTCGTGTCGGGATGACGGGAGTATGTATATGGCCAGAACCTCCACCGTGATTAAGGCGGGAACGCTGAGCAAGGCGGAGCAGGCCCGGATTCAACCGGTGGAGATGGTGGATCTGCTGACCGAAGCCCGGTCCGCGCTGGAGAGCGCCAAGGCCGAAGCCAGGGCGATGATCGAATCGGCCCGTGCCGAGGCGGGGGCCCTCCGCGAAGCCGCGCGGAAGGAAGGCCGCGACCAGGGGTATGCCGAGGGTCTGGAAGAGGGGCGTCGCCAAGGCCATGAGGAAGCGCTCGCCGCTGCCCGGGAGGAGTTCGATCGTCACACGAAACAGCTGACCGAGGCCTGTCGGGCATTGATCGACGAGATCAACGCGCGACGAGCGTCGTGGGAGGCCTCGGCGCGGCACGACCTGATCGACCTGGCGCTTGCGATCGCAGCTCGCGTGGCTCCGGCGGTCGGCGAACGCGAGCGTGGGGTGGTGCGTGCCAATCTGGAAGAGGCCGTGCGTCTCGCCGGGCAACGCAGCCAGGTCACCATTGACCTGAACCCGATCGACGCGGAGACGGCGCGGACATTCGTCCCGGGACTCTTCGCCAAGCAAACCGAGGAGCAGCATGTCGAGATTGAGGAGGACGAGACGGTCGCGCCGGGGGGATGCCGGATTTCCTGGGGGACCGGTGGTGTGGACGCCACACTGGAAACACAACTGGATCGCATTGGCCATGAGTTGAGGCACGGCGTGACGAACTCGACAAAAACGCAGACGCAGGCACAGGCTCCCGGACGCGAGGAGTACTTCCACACCGAGAAGTCACAGGCAGAGGATATGGAGACGGACACGGAGTCATGACCGCATTCGCCACGGAAATCGATCGCGTTCAGCGCATGGTCACGCCGACCCTGGTCGGTCGTGTACTGGACGTAACGGGACTCACCGTCAACGTGGTCGGTTTGCCCGCGCCGGTCGGTTCGCTGTGTGCGATTCGATTGAAATCAGGCAGTGCCGTTGATGCACAGGTGGTCGGTTTCCGTGACGATCGCACACTGCTGATGCCTCTGAAGGATCCCATCGGCATCGCCCGTGGCGACACGGTGCACGCGTATTCCGGCGAAGCGCAAGTGGGTGTCTGTGAGGGCTTGATCGGGCGTGTCCTCGACGGAATGGGGCGAGTGATCGACGGCGGACCACGCCTGTACCACGATGCGCGCTATCCGCTCTACGCCCCCGCGCCGCCGGCACTCTCGCGGCCGAGGATTGACCATCCCCTCTCGACCGGTATCCGCTCCATGGATGGGATGCTCACCGCCGGTCGAGGCCAGCGCCTGGGGCTCTTCGCCGGGACGGGAGTGGGCAAGAGTGTGCTGCTGGGCATGATCGCCCGCTACACCGATGCCGACGTGACCGTGCTTTGCCTGGTGGGTGAGCGCGGGCGTGAAGTGAACGACTTTATTGAGAAGGATCTCGGGCCGGAAGGCCGGGCGAAGACGGTGCTGATCATCAGCACGTCGGACGAGTCGCCGGTGTTGCGCGTTCGCGCCGCCTTCGTGGCGGTGGCCGTGGCGGAGTTTTTTCGCGATCAGGGCAAGAATGTACTGCTGCTGATGGACTCGCTGACGCGCGTCGCCATGGCCCAGCGGCAGATCGGCCTGGCGGCGGGCGAGCCTCCCGCCTCGAAAGGATACACGCCCAGCGCATTCGGATTGTTGCCGCCGCTGCTGGAGCGGGCGGGGCGCACACCGAAGGGATCAATCACCGGATTTTACACCGTGCTCGTGGAGGCGGACGACATCCAGGACCCTGTGGGTGACGCGGTACGCGGCATTCTCGATGGGCACGTCTGGCTGTCGCGTTCCCTGGCCAACAAGGGGCACTACCCTGCCATCAGCGTGCCGGAAAGCATCAGTCGTATCATGAGTGACATCGTCGACGAGCAGCATCTCGCCGCCTCGCGAACAATCCTGCGCACGCTGGCCACCTGGGATGAGATCGAGGACTTGGTCAACATCGGCGCGTACGCCCAGGGCAGCAATCCCACGTACGACGCCGTCATTCATTCGCGGGATGACGTGCTGGCCTTTCTCCGGCAGGCGATCGGTGAACGTGTTTCCCACACGGAAGCGCGGCGGCACTTGCTGGAAGTCGCGCAGAAGATCAACGAACTGGAGAGCCGATTCAAACAGAAGCGCAGCGCGCAGCAGGCAGCTCCCGCGCCGTCCGCGCAGCGTTCGTAGCTGAAAGGCGAACATGGCGAAGACGTTCACATTCCGGTTCGAGACGATGCTGAAGATCCGCAGGCAGCGTGAGGATCATCATCGACGGATCGTGGCGAACCGGCTTCGCGAGATTCAGACGATCGTCGATCAGCTCGGCGCACTCGATCGGCAGATCGAGGAGACGACGCAGTTGATGCGATTCAGCCAGGCGGAAGGTACGGTGGACATCCAGAATATTGTGCGCAGCCGGCACTGGATGGGGCACCTGCAGCGCAACGTGCTGGAGCTGCAGGCATCACGTCGCGGGCACGAAGCCAAACTTGCCCAGGAGCGTGCGGCCCTGGGAGAGGCAGCCAAGCAGCGACGCGTCCTGGAGAAGCTGAAGGAACGGCAGCGGGCCCGGTATCTCGAGGAAATGGATCGGCGCGAGATGCGCGAAGCCGACGAAATGTCGGTGATGCGGCACGTGTACGAAGCTCGAACGGTTGACGAGAAGGATATCGATGGCGGCTGCGAAAGTGTCAAGGTCAGTCGAACCCGTTCATCGGTCTAGAGATTGAGGTCGGACGGTGCTCAAACGGTTTTACGGCATGTTGTCGCTTCTGGCGTTGACGCATCTGTTCGCTCTGGTGGGACTGGTGGGTTACCTGTTCGCCACGGACCGGCTGAACGAGGAGCGGATTGAGCAGATTGCAGAGGTCTTGCGCGGGGAGTACCCGGAACCGGCGCCGGCGACCCAGCCGGCCGTTCAGGATGAGGAGCCCCCGGTGCCCTCAGCGGATGAAATTGCGAAGCGCCAGGCCCAGGCCGAGGAGCGCGCGCTTCTGGCCAACCGCCACAGCCTCGAGCTGGAAGATCGCGCCCAGGTGGAGGGACAGGTCTGGCTCGAGTTGAAACGGCTTCAGGAAGAGCTGGAAGCGAAGATCGAGCGGTTCGAGGAGCAGAAGGACACCTTCGCCGGCGATGTGAACCAGAAGGGATTCGACAGCGCGCTGGAAAACCTGTCGAACGCCGAACCGGAGAAGGCCCGCGATCTGTTGATGACGCACGGCGGATTCGCCGAGGCGGACGTAGTTCGGATCCTGATGGCGATGGACGCCAACCGGGTCAAGAAAATCGTCAACGCCTGCGAGACCCCGGAGCAGATGGCCTGGATCGGGAGGATCCAGAAGAAGATCTACGAGTTGAACGAGACCCCGACGGACGGCGTGGATGGTTCGGACGTCATGGAGCCTGGAGAACTGTAAGTATGTCGTCCGTTTCAAGACCGCCTGCCGCGGCTTCATCGCCCGCGACGGCCACTGCAACTCGCACCGCGCCGTCACGCACGCGCGAGCCCTTCGCCGAGATGCTGGCGACGACACTGGGCGCCTTTGCCGGCGCGTCGGACCCGGTGCGCAACCGCGCCGTCGGGGCCTCGCGTGTCTGGCAGACACAGAAACAACTGGCCGAACGTTTCTCCACCAGCGAGAGAAACACGGCCTTGGAGGCGGCGGCAGGGACAGCCGCAGCCCATGAGCCGTCCCGCGCCGACCGGTTGCGCGAGGATGAGGAGTCGGATTCGCCCAACCGAAGTCGCACGCGGGACGCATCACGCGAAGATGAGGGCTTTTCTCAACAGGCGGATTCTGCTTCGCCTGAGGCAAAAGCCACTCGCCCATCGCCGGAGGCTGGTCACACAGATCATGGTGCTGCGACCAAACAGCAGGAGGTCACGCAGATTCGTGAGCAGCGGGTTGTCGAAGCGAATCGGCAGTCCAACGCCGCCACACCCGGTTCCACTTTCGAGTCATCGACGGTAAGCCTGACCGGTACGAATGAGGTGATGTCGCCGGTGAAGCCGAACACACAGGTGCCGACGCCGACCTCAAATACTCCTCAGCCGCCACCGCCCACGGCACCCCAGGCGGTCGTGCCGAACGCGCCCTCGACTCAACAGCGCGCAGACGCTGTGAAGACGCCCCCGTCGCCCACGGCAAATGCCGAGGGCGTGCAGGCGGCCGCCAAGACTACGAGTGCGGCAGGCAAGGGAGGCGGATCCAACCTCGATTTCCAGAATCTGCTCGGGCCATCCAGTTCGCGAAAGGACGAGGCTGCGGCGAAGTCTGCCGGTGCCTCCGCAAAGCCGACGACGTTCGAACTGCCCCGTGGCATCGACATCACGAAGTCGCAGGCGATGCGCGAATTGGCGGAGGTTGTTCGATCGCGTATCGACAGTCGCGGATCGACGATTCTGATGCGACTCGATCCTCCCGAGCTCGGCCGCGTCCAGATCGATCTCACCATGGAACGCGACGTCCTGACGCTGCGTATCGAAGCTCAGTCGCAGGCGGGGCACGATGTTTTGAAGGCGCGGCTGGCCGAACTGCGTCACGCACTTGAACAGCACGGCATCACGATCAATCGCGTCGATGTGGAATTGCGTCCACCCGTCACGGCATCGAACGACCCGCAGGCTTCGCAGCACCACTCGCCACAGCAGGATCCCGCCCACCAGGGACAGGGACAGTCAGGGACGGCGGCGGGGGGATCCGATCCAGGCCGTGAGAGTCATGATGGACGCGGAGACAACGCCGAGGACGATCGGCAAACGGAACGAAGTAGTCCCGCCGGCCACGAGGTCGGGGGATCGCAGGAACCAAGTTACGGCGAACGTCCCTCCCTGTCGGAGACAGGGGTGGATCTCGTCGTTTAATTGAACGTCAACACGTCCATTTCGTCAGGAGGATGAAATGGGCCTCATCCGACGCCGCGACGCGCCGGGGTGAGGATCACAACATGGAAGTGAACAGCACATCTTCCGCCATCGCTGCCACAGCGGGCAGCCGTTCCAGCGACGAGGGTCTGGGCGACATCAGCTCGAATGACTTCATGAACCTCCTGATCACGCAGTTGCAGTATCAGGATCCATTCGAGCCGATGGACAACGAGGAAATGCTCAACCAGATGTCCACGATCCGGGAGCTGGAACTGACCACGCGCCTGACGGACAAGATCGATCAGCTCACCGACCAGCAGCGCTTTGCCTCGGTGGCTTCGTTGATCGGAAAGTTCGTTCGCGGCGAGGTCGGCGACGGTGAGGGATCGACACTGACTGTCGAAGGCACGGTGTCGTCCATCACGTTTACCAAGGAAGGCAACATCCTTCTCGAACTCGAAGATGGCACCAAGCTGCCGCTCGCCGATCTTCAGCACATCAGCGACTTGCCGGAAGCATAAGGCGACGCGCGAACGCGTGGCCGGGTAGGAAGTGCGCGCACGGCAGGGACCTTCACCACGTCCGCCGATGCGCCGCGAAAACGACGAGAATCCAACAGGAGCAGTGCCATGGCTTTGACATCCGCCATGTTTACCGGTTTGACCGGGATGAATTCGAATCAGTTCAAGATCGACACGATCGGTGACAACGTCGCCAACGTGAACACCACCGCCTTCAAGAGCAGCAGAGCCTCCTTCGAGAATCAGTTCGCCATTACGCTGTCGGGCGGCAGCGGGCCGTCGGAGACGTCCGGCGGGACGAATCCCGTGCAGGTCGGCCTGGGTTCCCAGCCGAGTTCCGTGCAGCGAAACTTCGGCACCGGGGCCCTGGAGACCACCGGTGTGCCCACGGATATGGCCATCGAGGGATCCGGATTCTTCATTCTCGATACGCCCGATCAGCGCGCGTTCACGCGTGACGGGACCTTCCGGCTGAACGCCGACAACGAACTCGTCAGCGCCGACGGCTTCCACGTGCTGGGCTACGGCGTGAACGACGACTTCGATATTGAAGCGGGGGAGCTGACACGGCTGAGCATCCCGATCGGAACGCTCAGTACTGCCCGGCAGACCCAGGAGGCCTCCCTGGATGGCAATCTCAATGCGGACGGCGTGGTCGGTTCGCAGGGCACGATCCTGAATTCCCAGGCACTGACCGACACATCAGGCTCACCGGTGACCGCCGATACGCTCCTGACCGAACTGACGGATCCCGACGATTCAGCGTCGCCTCTCTTTGAAGAAGGCAACACCATCACCATCGGCAACGCCAAGAAGGGTGAGCGCCAACTGCCGGAGGTCCAGTTTGAAGTGACCGCCACCAGCACGCTGGGCGACTTTCTTGCCGAATTGGAAAATGTACTCGGCATCAACAGTGACGCGGCGCTGAACGATTCCCCCGGGATCACCGTGAGCGACAGCGATCCACCCGGCGAGGGAGTCATCGTGATCGAGGGCAATGCGGGCGAAGCCAACCAACTCGAAATCGAACTGGCCGCCATCCTGAGCGACAACGAGGCGCATCCCACGCCCTTCCGGTTCACCGAGACCCAGGAAGCCATCGGCGAGAGTATCTTCACCAGCTTCATCGCCTACGATTCGCTCGGTACCCCGGTCCAGGTCGATTTGACCATGGTGCTCGACAGCAAATCGAACACGGGCAATACGTGGCGGTTTTTCGCCGAGAGCTTTGACGATACGGATGCCACGCCGGTGCTGGGGGAGACAGGCACGGTGACGTTCGATACCGACGGTGAAGCTGCGTCATTCACCAATACCGACCTGCTGATCGATCGTGACAACACCGGCGCCGTGACACCGATGCAGTTCTCGCTCGACTTCACGAACGTCACGGGGCTCACCACGCAGGAATCTACCCTCGTGATGACCAGCCAGGACGGATTCGCGTCGGGAACGCTGACCAATTTCTCGGTCGGCAAGGACGGGATTCTGACGGGCACCTTCAGCAACGGGCTGACGCGCGATCTCGGTCAGGTCACACTGGCCACCTTCACCAATCAGGAAGGTTTGATCGGCGGTATCAACAATCTTTTTCTGACCGGCCCGAATTCCGGGGAGCCTGTCATCACCGCTCCGGGGACGCTGGGAGCCGGCCAGGTGCTTGGCGGCGCGCTGGAACTGAGTAACGTGGATCTCACGCGAGAATTTATCGGACTCATCACGGCATCGACCGGATTCTCCGCGGCAGGGCGAGTCATCTCGACCTCGAATGATCTCCTCAATGAATTGCTCCTGATAGCCCGATAAGAGGAGTACGGGTGGTCCGCGCGTTCAGGAAGTGTAGCGCCCGACGCGGGTATCCGACGGGTAGAACGACATCGCAGGTGGCGGCGTTGATCACATTGACCAAACTCAATGGCAACCAATTCGTCGTCAATGCCGAGTTGATTCGGACGATCGAGGAGCGCCCCGACACCATCATCAACCTGGTCAATGGCGAGACCATCATCGTCAAGGAGAAGATGCAGGAGGTGGTCTCCCGGGCGATCGAATACGGGCGAATGGTTCGGGCGATGCATTATTGAGAGCAGGGCGTCGGCGCAGCGTCGTCGTCGCGAAGCGAGGTCGGGGCCGATTCATGATGGGAGAGTGAACCGCGTGAAGCATGCGGTCGATGAAACAAGAGTCGTGTTCGGCGATACGCGTCGTCCGATAAGGACGCGCGTTCGACGTCGCGCAGCCGCCGACCGCGCGGTGGTCATCGGGATCGCCGGTGTGCTTGGTTTGATTCTGTGGGTGATGCTGGCGGGAACCGGCAGCGCGGTCACCGTCTTCTGGCAGACGCCCTCGGTCGCGCTGGTTCTGGGCGGTTCGGTACTGGTAACGTTGATCTCCTGCCCGGGGGGACGCGTACGGGCGTTGTGGAAAGTAGTCCGGACGGCTTGGAAGCCGCGGGTGGCCCCACCGGAAGATGCCGTGTTGACACTGGTCGCTCTCGCGACGATTGCCCGGCGGGAAGGGTTGCTGGCCTTGGACCCCCGCGTGAAGAAGATCCCGGATGCGTTCATGCAACGGGGCCTTTTCATGGCGATCGACAGCGCGGACCCGGCCACCTTGAGCCGTGTGGTCCGAACGGAGATTGAAAGCATGCGGGCGCGGCATGCGGAGAACCGGGGAATGCTGGAAACGATGGCACGGACCGCACCGGCGTTCGGCATGATCGGCACGTTGATCGGGCTGGTCATCATGGTCGGGGCCATGGAGAGCCCGGCGCAGATCGGCCCCGGCATGGCGGTGGCACTGCTGACGACGCTGTACGGACTGGTACTGGCTCATGCCTTCTGCTGGCCGCTAGCGAGGAAACTTGCGCGGGCCGATCGCGAAGAGGTGTTGCGGAAGAATATGATCCTGGAGGGTGTGCTGGCGATTCAGGCGGGCGATCATCCCCGATTGGTCGAGCAGAAACTTCGGGCGTATCTGCCGGAGTCATCGTTCGGGTCATCGTCCGTGAAGCCCGAACCGGTGGCGGAGACACCGGAGGGTGGAAGTGATGTGGTGAGTACGAGAGAGTCGGCGCGAAAGCGCGATACGGCAAAGACGCCGATTGAAAGTCGTGATTCTCTCGTCGAGGCGGCATGAGGCCATGAGGGTGGACGTGGAACGCACAGCGGGTCTGGAAGAAACGGAAGAGGCCGCTTGGTCGCTCTCGTACGGCGACTTGATGTCGCTCCTGTTGGCGGTGTTTGTGCTCATTGCCGCCATGAGCGAGATCCGGGAGGGCGAGAAGTTCGATTCCGTCAGCCGATCCGTTCGCGCCGCCTTCGGCTTTCCGGTCGCGGGCGATCCGGAGGAGGCCGAGGTGGCGGATCCCGACAGTGTCCCGGCGCTGCTGCGTCGTATCGAAGCCATCGGCATGGAGGCCCGCAAGCCGCTGCTGGGCCTGGATGAGTCGGATGCCGCGTGGTCCAGTTGCTCGATCGTCCAGCGCGGCAGCACGTTACGGTTACGTCTGTTCGGACCGGAGGTATTCGCCGAGAACGGCGCGAATCTCGAGACGAACGGGACGCGCATCGTGGAATGGCTCGCGGACTATCTGGCCGAACGGCCACTGGCGGTAGAGATCCGCGGCTATCGTGGACAGGAAGAGGTCCCTGAGCACGTCGCCTATGCGGGAGGACGCGATCTCGCGTACGCCCGGGCGCGCCAGGTGGCGGACCTGCTGGAAGCCGGAGGCATCGCGCCGGACCGGCTCATCGTCAGTACGTGGAATCGATCCGCGTTCCAGGACGTCGAGGAAGACGCATGGGACGCGGTTGACATGGAAATCATCGTGTACGCCGAACCCACGGCCGGACACGATCATCCTATCGCCGCGATGAGAGGAAGTTAGGCATGGCGGAGATTGATCTCAACGCATCGACCGATGAGAGTACGGAAGCGCCAGCATCGTCGGGTAGGAAGAAGACCATGATGGTCGGTGGCGCGATGCTCGCCATCATGTTGATCGAAGGGCTTCTGGTCTTCTTCGTGGTACGCCACTTCTCCGGTGGTGCGGGCAGCGCCGGCGCGGAGCAGATCGAAGGGCTCAACGCCGAAGAGGGGGAGAAGAAGCCGGAACAGGTTGAGGTACAGGTCGCCCAGTTCCGGGCACAGAACGAGCGCGCCCATCGTACCACGATCTACGAACTCACGGTCTTCGCGCTGATCAGAAAAGAGGACGAAGAAAACTTCAAAGCCCTTCAGGAGGCGCGGAAGCATACGATCCAGGACCGGTTCAGCAGCCTGATCCGGGCATCGGATCCGCAGCGATTCGTCGAGCCGGACCTGTCGACACTGCGGGAACGTTTCAAGAGTGAGCTTTCGGAGATCCTCAAGAAGGAGATCGAGATTCAGGGCGTGCTGATCCCGGAGATCGTGGCCTACGAAGATGGCTGATACGGACGAAAGGGGGGGCGGTGTCGTGTTGATACTCAGCCCCCGAATGCCCGGGTGTGTGGAGTGCCCGCGAATGGAAGGATGGATCCATGGCCGATGAACAGAATGATGACAACCTGCTGAGCCAGGATGACATCAATGCCGCGCTGGAGGCGGCGGGCATGGGTTCGCACTCGGTGCCCGACACCCCGGAGCCCGCAGGAGGCGACGAGGGCGAACTGACGCAGGCGGACATCGACGCGGCGCTGGCCGGGGGAAGTGGAGAATTGAGCCAGGCCGATATCGACGCCGCACTGGCCGGCGCCGGTGGGGCTGCTGCCGACGCATCGCCCTCAGACTCCGGTCAAGAGGCGACGGATGAAGGTGAGCAGCGTTTGGATTCCGCGGGTCGGCCATTCGATGAGATTGCCGCCGCCATGGCGGAGGCCATCGAGGCGGAGAAAGGCAGCGGCGGCGACTCTTCGGGCAGCGCATCCCCCGGAGGCCCGCGCGCGGAAGATGCCAAACCCATGTCGATTCCCGAACTCGATGCGGACGGCGGTCATGGCGGCGATCTGCAGAGCATCGATCTGCTTCGCGATGTAAATCTGGACGTCAAGATTGAACTCGGGCGAAGCCGCATGTACGTGGAAGACGTGTTGCGCTTGAACGAGGGATCCGTCGTCGAACTGGACAAGCTGGCGGGTGATCCCGTGGATGTGCTGGTCAATGGGCGGCTGGTGGCGCGGGGCGAAGTACTCGTGCTCAACGACACCTTCTGCGTTCGAATCAACGATATCGTTTCGAAATTGCCGGGAGAGGAGCCGGTCGCGGTGTAGGCGGGGGAGGCGAACGAACTTGGAAGATGGCGGGCCTCGCTCGCCGCTTGTTGCAGGATGCACGTACGGACCAGGAGGGTCCCATGGACACGAAACGGCAATCCCACCGTATTTCGATGACGTTGATCGGCATGGCGCTGATCGCGCATTCTGCCGTCGGTCAATCAGGTACATCGACCGGCCAATTCCAGAACCACGTGGCGAGCAGCCGGCTGGACACGGTCGTCTCGCCGGAGGGGATCGATCCTCCCGCGGCACCGACAACCGGTGGCGAACTCACAGCCGAAGAGTTGAAGCATCTTCGTCCACCGCCGGTGCTGCTGCCGGATAGCATGGATCGCGTGAATCCCGATGCCTCTTCGAGTCCACACCTTGATTCGGGAGAGGCCCCTTCGGTTCCCGAGACGCCTGGCAGGACGATCAAGCGTCCTTCGGAGACGTCTCCCCCAAGTCCGATTTCGCAGGATCAGGGTGAAGCGGGTCAAAAGGAAGTTGCCAACAACCGTACGGACCCGGAGGCGACGTCATGGTTTTCGGTACAGGATCTCCTTCCGTTGGCCATCGTCTTGTTACTGATTCTCTCGCTGGCCTGGATCATCAAGCGTTACAAGCCCGCGCAGGCGATCCTGGGCGGAGGCGGTGTTTTGGAGATCGTTGCACGGCTGCCGATTTCCACGAAGCAGACGCTGCTCCTGGTCAAGATCGGCCGGCAGTTGGTGTTGCTGGGCCAGTCGCAGGATAACATTTCGATGCTGGGCAGTGTTTCCGACCCGCACGAAGTGTCGATGATCGTCGGCGAAGTCATCAGCCGGAGCCCGGGATCGCTGTCCCAGGAGTTCAAGGAGACGTTCGAGTCCGAAGCTTACCTGTATGGACGGGGGGATGAAGATGATCCGGCGGAAGAGGCGCGAAGCCACGTGCAGGGCTTGTTGAGTCGCGTGCGGCAGCTGACGGGCATGCGTGACGTGGCGTGATCGAAACGCGTTGATACACAATGAGAAACGTCGGCGGAGCCGGCGAAAAAGAGCGGTGGAGATACATCCTCCGCAGCGGCGCGACGGAGTTGCGCATCATGGAGCATGGACGCTCGAGAATCCTGGTAGTGCTGATGGCGCTGGTGTTGCCATCCGCGATGCTGCATGCGCAGGAAGCGCCGGGCCTCCCCGGTCCGGAGGACGTGATGCCGCCGGAAGGCTTCGCGACGCCCGGCGAGTCAACCGGTGGAACGACCGGCGCCGGCGACGTGCTGCCCATCCCCGACGCCCGGGCCATACTCCCCACGACCGATTCCAGAGAAGGCGTGTCCACCACGCTGAAGATTTTCACGCTGATGACGCTGCTGACGTTTGCGCCGGCACTCATCGTCATGACGACCAGCTTCACGCGCATCATCATCGTACTGGCATTGCTTCGCCAGGCGATCGGTGTCCAGCAGCTTCCTCCCAGCCAGGTGCTGACCGGGCTTTCGCTGTTCCTGACCTTCCTGATCATGGGGCCGACGTGGGATCGCATCAACAGCGAAGCGGTCCATCCCTACCTCAACGAAAACATGAGCCAGTCGGAAGCACTGGGCATCGCTGCCGGTCACATGCGGAACTTCATGTTCGATCAGATTGAAAGGGTCAAGAACGAGGAGGACATCTATCTCTTCGTCGAGTATTCGCGCAAAGAGAACATACCCGTCGATCAAACGCTGACGCGCGAGGAAGTCAGGACGCGTGAACTCATTCCCGCCTTCATCCTGAGTGAGTTGAAGACCGCTTTCGTGATGGGATTCCGCGTGTACCTGCCGTTCCTGGTGATCGACATGGTGATCGCCACTGTGCTGATTTCGATGGGTATGCTGATGCTGCCGCCGGTCCTGATTTCACTGCCGTTCAAGCTCCTGCTTTTCGTGATGGCCGACGGTTGGCACCTCGTGGTGGGTTCGTTGTTGATGGGGTTCAGTTAGCGCTGCAGCGCGGGTGTGTAGTTTCGCTGCGCGCGATGCAAGGATGTGATGTATGCCGGTGAGTGAGGCATTGGACCTGGGACGCGAGGCGCTGTTGATGGTGCTCATTACCGCCGCGCCGGTCATGGGGATCGGTATGCTTGTGGGCCTGATCATCTCGCTCTTCCAGTCGGTAACGCAGCTTCAGGAGCAGACACTGACCTTCGTGCCGAAGATCGTGGCGATGGTCGGCCTGGCGCTGGTGCTGATTCCCTGGTTGGCCGAGCAGTTGCTCGAGTACGCGAAGGTCATGTTGGGCGTGGTGCCGTTCTGAGCGGAGATGACACGAAGGGATGATGAGGAATGCTGCTTCCGGAGCCGTGGATCGACCTCTACACCATGCTGCCCGCGTTCCTGCTGGTTTTGTTCCGGATCGCGGGGCTGATGCTGGCCTCGCCGCTGTTCAGCAGCCCGGTCATTCCGATGCAGTTCAAGGTGCTGCTGGCGCTGGCGATCAGCATGACCGTCTACCCGGTCGTGGCGACGCATCTGCCGGGTCAGGTCACGATTGTTTCCGCATTGATGGGCCTGGCCGGGGAGGTGCTGATCGGTCTCTTCATCGGCATGGGCATCGCCATGGTGCTTCTGGGCGTCCAACTTGCGGCGGAGACCATCGGCTACCAGGCGGGCCTCGGGCTGGGCAATGTCTTCAACCCGATGATGGATACGAACTCGACGGTGCTGGCTCAGTTCTACTTCTTCATCGCGACGATGATTTTTCTCGGTATCGGCGGAGATCGCGCATTGATCGTGGCCTTGTTGAACAGCTTTGAATCCGTCCCGCCGCTCGCGATTCAAGTGACCGACGGTGTGATGGCGCTGGTGATCGATATGCTCGACGTGGCTTTCGAACTGGCGATCCGGATTGGTGGCCCGGCGGTGCTGTCGCTGATGCTGGGTTTCATCGTGCTCGGTTTCGTGTCGCGAACGATGCCCCAGCTCAACATTCTCACGGTGGGCTTCCCCATGAAGCTGATGCTGGCCCTGGGCATCATGGCGTTAACGATAATGAGCATCGAGACCGCGCTGCTGGATGGATTCCGAGTGTGCATGGACGCCGTACGTACGGGACTGGGTTTGACGATGGTGAACTCGTAAAGGACCGGGTGCCGCCCGGATGTGATGCATGCCTCCCGAGAGTGCACAGGAAAGGACCGAAGCCCCGACGCCCAGGCGGCGTTCGGAAGCGCGGCAACGCGGCCAGATCGGCAAGAGCAGCGATCTGACCGCCGCGCT
Organism: uncultured Planctomycetales bacterium; assembly: GCA_964618455.1. Lineage (GTDB taxonomy): Bacteria > Planctomycetota > Phycisphaerae > UBA1845 > PWPN01 > CAZUAQ01. The sequence continues at coordinate 121,784 of CAZUAQ010000011.1, forward strand.
TGTGCTGCTGGGGGCGATGCTCGTGCTGGAGATCACGGGCCGGAAGGTACTGGAGCGACTGCTGGGCATCATGCGCCAATGTCTCGACGAGGCGGGGCAGTCGATGATCGACACCGACCAGATCGCCCCGATGATTGCGCGCACCTTCGGTGAAATGGCGATCTTGTTGACACCTTACCTGATCGTCGTCGTGATCCTGGCGCTGGTCGGATCCTTCGCCCAAGTGGGCGTGCTCTTGACATTCAAGCCGCTCGTTCCCTCGCTGGGCAAACTGAACCCGATCAACGGTTTCAAGCGGATGTTCAGCCTGCAGTCGGTCGTGACACTGCTGATGGGCATTGCCAAGATGTCCTTGGTCACGCTCGTGGCGTACGTCACCATTCGGAACAGGGTGGAGACGGTCGCCTACGTGTCGGTGCTGTCGTACCTTTCGGTGATTGCCGTTTCGGCGGAGCTGATCATGACGTTGGCCCTGCGTCTGGCGATCACCTTGCTGATTCTCGGGATCATCGATTTCATCTGGCAGCGCTACAAGCGTGAACGCGATTTGCGCATGACCAAGGAAGAGATCAAGGAGGAACTGAAGCGCATGGACGGAGACCCGGAAGTGAAACGCCGCCGCCGCGAGGTGCAGATGCAGCAGGCGATCCAGCGCATCAAGTCGTCGGTTCCGCAGGCGGACGTCGTGGTGACCAATCCGACCGAACTGGCCATCGCGATCGCCTATGACGCCGACACCATGTTGGCGCCGAAAGTCGTGGCCAAGGGGGCGGGATATCTCGCGCGGCGCATACGGGAAGTGGCCATCGAACACCGCATTCCGATTGTCGAGCGCAAGCCGCTGGCCCGGGCGCTCTACAAGACAGTCGAAGTCGGCCAGGAAGTACCGCCGGAGTTCTACAAGGCGATCGCGGAAATCCTGGCGTACGTCTATGAACTGGCAGGGGGTCGATTCCGCAAGCGGTCTCCGGCCGAAGCGATGGCGGCATTGAACTGATCGCGAGCGGAGCGACGGTCTGGAACGAAGGACATGAAGGGCAGGACGCGCAGGTGACGAATGGCTGGTGAAGGGATACTTGCATCGCGACCGATGAAGTGGGTGGAGAGCAACCGCGGGTTGCTGCTTCCCATCGGCGCCATGTCCCTGATCTTCGTGCTGCTGGTGCCCCTGCCCACGGCGCTGCTCGATATCCTGCTGGCCGGAAACATCACACTTGCCGCCATCGTGCTGCTGACGGTGATGTACCTGGATCGTCCGCTGCAGTTCTCGTCATTCCCCTCGCTGCTGCTGGCAGCGACGCTCCTGCGGCTGACGCTCAATACCGCCACGACGCGATTGATTCTGACCAACGCCCAGGAAGGGACCGCCGCCGCGGGAAGCATCATCGAAACCTTCGGCAGCTTTGTCACCGGCGACAAGCTGGCGGTGGGCGTGATCATCTTCATCATCCTCAACGTGATTCAATTCGCGGTCATCACCAAGGGTGCCACGCGCATCGCCGAAGTCGCCGCGCGATTCACGCTCGACGGCATGCCCGGCAAGCAGATGGCCATCGACGCCGACCTCAACGCCGGGCTGATCGACGAGGCTGAAGCCCGGCGGCGTCGCGAGGAAATCACGAACGAAGCCGATTTCTACGGTGCCATGGACGGTGCGTCCAAGTTCGTTCGCGGTGATGCCATTGCCGGGCTCATCATCACGTTCGTTAATATTCTCGGGGGCATCTATGTCGGCATGGTGGAAGAAGGCATGGCCCTCATGGAGTGCCTGGAGGTCTTCACCAAGCTCTCCATCGGGGACGGCCTGGTCGCCGCGATTCCGGCGTTCATCACCTCCGTCGCCGCCGGTATGCTCGTCACGCGCAGCAGCGGTAAAGGTTCCATGGGCGAAGACCTGCTGGCCCAGGTGACCTCGCGTCCCATCGCCTTGATTCTGGCTGCCATCTTTCTGGGCATGCTGGCCATGACGCCCGGCATGCCCAAGTTTCCGCTGTTTCTGCTGTTGATCGGGTGCAGCGGCATCGCCTACTTCCTCATCAACCGGGAGCAGGTGGAAGTCGCCGCCGCCAAGACCAAGGCCAAGTCTGAAGCGAAGCAGCCCGACCGCGTTGAATCGCTCCTGTCGGTGGATGCCATGGGTCTCGAGATCGGCTATGGACTCATTAAACTCGTCGATCGTAAGCAGGGGGGAGATCTGCTCGATCGCATCACCAATATTCGTCGCCAGGTGGCCACGGATCTGGGCATCCTCGTCCCGCCGATTCGCGTGCGCGATCACCTCAAGCTGAACCCGAACGAGTACGTCATCAACCTGAAGGGCGTCGAGGTGGCGCGCGGGGAATGCATGCCCGGGTATCTGCTGGCGATTGATAACGGGACGGTGAGCGCGCCGATCGTCGGCACCGAGACGACGGAGCCCGCGTTCGGACTGCCGGCGTACTGGATCGCCGAGTCGCAGCGCGCGGAAGCCGAACAGCGCAACTACACCGTCGTGCCTTGCTCGAGCGTGCTCGCAACGCACCTGACCGAAATCATCAAGCGCCACGCGGACGAACTGCTCACCCGCCAGCAGATGCACAAGCTGCTGGACACGCTGAAGGAGAATTCGCCGAAGGCGGTGGAGGATGTGATTCCCGATGTCATCAAGGTCGGCGACGTCCAGCGCGTTCTGCAGAACCTGCTGCGCGAGCGCGTGCCGGTTCGCAATCTCGAGACCATTCTGGAAGCGCTCGGTGACTGGGCGCCGCGCACAAAAGACACAGACATTCTCACCGAGTACGCGCGCAACGCACTGGCACGAAACATCTGCCAGTTGTATAAGGATGGACAGAATGTGATCCGGGCGATCACCCTCGATCCGAAAGCCGAAGACCTCGTGAACGCGCACGTGGAGCGCAGCGAACGCGGTGCATTCCTGAATCTGCCGCCTGAGACGCAAAGTCGTCTCACCCAGGTGGTGCGACAGAAGATCGAGGAGGCGATGCCGAATGCCGGGGGACAGAACATCGTGGTGCTTTGCTCGCCCCAGATTCGCATGTGGGTCCGACGGATAATCGAAAATGTGTTGCCTCACGTGCCGGTCCTCGGGTTCAACGAGATCGTCCGCGGGGTTGAAGTGAAGTCTCTGGGATTGGTGGTGCTCACGGATGGAACTCAAAAGGTATCAGGCTGAGTCCATGGCGGCCGCCTTGGAGAAGGTCAAGAACGACCTGGGGCGCGATGCCGTTATTCTGCATACCCGGACAATCCGCAAGGGCGGCGTGCTTGGGGTGGGAGCCAAGTCCATCATCGAGATTACCGCCAGTCGGGATCTGAACGTCTTGCCTCCCTCGGAGCGCAAGGCTATTATCGGACGTAAGAAAGAGCAGGGAATGCCCGGTTCCTCAGTCCGGGAACTGGCAGCGTCTCCCCTGTCTCGAGCCGGAGGCGAATCTTCACATCGCCCGGATCCACAATCCGCCTCCTGGTCATCTTCACAAGTCAATGACGGCGAGCGGAGCTCCGCCTTGGCGCAAGACTCAGCGAAGAACAGGGATGTCGACCTCTACTCTCCCTTTACGCTCCCACAGAACGCACGATCCACGGAAGACGATTCCCCCATGGCCCAAGGGCCATCCCAGCCCTCACAGCGCGACGCGACGCCGCCCCGTCACGAGAAGATGGATGCGTTCGCCACCAACATGGAGCGCGAGATGGGCGAGTTGCGTTCCATGGTGCATCAGTTACTCAGCAAGGCGTCCTCGTCGCCGGCTCCGCCGCGGATCGAAGCCCCGCAGGACGTGCCCGCGGATCTTCAGCAGTTTTATACGGAGTTGCTCCAGAACGAAGTCGCCGAGGAGATCGCCCGGGACGTCATCGCCCAGGCACAAAGTCGCATCGACGCGGCGCGGCAGGCGCTGAAGCGACGGAACGACGAGCGGAGAGCCGGCGGGAAAGCGGATGCGGACAGCGGTGCGACCTCCACCGCCAAGTCGAAAAAGACCACCCGCGGCAAGTCCACATCACGAAAAAAAGCGTCAACCGCTTCCGGTCAAGACGAGAAGTCCGCGGGTCAGGACACTTCGAAGGCGAAGAAGTCGACGAAGACCTCCGGTGAGACCCAGCCGGAAGCTGACCAGCCCGTGGAGCCGACGTCCTCCACCAAGCTGGATGCCAAGGCCGAACGACTTCTGCGCGGATTCAGCGAACAGGAAGCCCTGCGCGAAATCGTGCCTGTCATTCTCCGCGAAGTGATCGAGCAGATGATCCCCGATCCCGGGCCGGTGCGCCTGGCCACGGGGGAGGGCACACGATGCGTGGCCCTGATCGGGCCGACCGGCGTGGGCAAGACGACCACCATCGCCAAGCTGGCGGCGCACTTCAAACTCAGTGACGGCGCCCGCGTGGGCATGATCACGATCGATACGTACCGTATCGCTGCCGTGGAGCAGCTTCGTGCCTACGCGGAAATTCTGGACGTGCCTCTCGAGGTCGTGATGACGCCGGAAGAAATGGGATTCGCGCTGAGCAAGCTGCGCCACTGCGATCTGGTGCTGATCGACACATCGGGTCGAAGCCAGCGCGACAGCCATCGCCTGACCGATCTTCGCCACTTTCTGGATGCGGCAAGACGAACGGTCGGCGGATGGGGCGGGCGGCTGGAGACGCATCTCGTCCTCTCCTGCATCGCGCATCCGCAGCAACTGGCCCAGGTCACCGAACGCTTCAGTGCGTTGGGGCTGGATCGCGTCGTCTTCACCAAGCTGGACGAGGCGGTCGGGCTGGGTGTGATCCTCAATACGATTCGCAAGTTGAATGTCAAGCTGTCCTACCTGACCACCGGACAGGATGTGCCGAATCACATCGAGATCGGAGACCGCCGGCGTATTGCGGAGCTCGTGTTGAACGGGATCCCCGAGGACGGAGACCCGGTCAGCGCGAGATCGCCGCAGCCGGCCCAAAGTGGCAGGTCAAAGTAGGTCATGCTTTCTGAACGGAAGGGTGTTTCGCGGTCGGGGGCGATACCGGAGCCCGGAATCATGCAGCAGACGAAACCGACATCGTCGCGCGATCAGGCGGACAGTCTCCGCCAGTGGGTCGCGCAGTCACAGCCGTCGACGCCTCGCGTCGAGCCGGCCTCCCCCACACACGTCGTCGCCGTCGCCAGCGGCAAAGGGGGGGTGGGCAAGACGCAGGTTGCCGCCAATCTTTCCATTGCCCTCGCCGCGCGCGGGCACCGCGTCGTCCTGTTCGACATGGACCTCGGTCTGGCGAATGCGGACATCGTGCTCGGCGTCAATGCCGCGAACACCTGGGCCGATGTCCTCAAGGGGCGGCGCAAACTCGAGGACGTGGTCGTCGAAGGTCCGGGCCATGTCGCGTTCGTCCCGGGAAGTTCGGGCATTGCCCACCTCGCGGACCTGTCGGAATTCGAGCGGCATCAGCTTCGCTCCGCCATGGAGCAGATCGAGCGGCGGTACGACGTGGCGGTGCTGGACTGCGGCGCGGGCATCTCGCGCAACGTGGTAAGCTTCGCCGCCGGGGCCGACACCTTCCTGATCGTCACCACGCCCGAGCCCACCTCGATCACCGACGCCTACGCCACCATCAAGGCATATACCCAGGCGCAGGGACGCGGGACCGCGTCATCGCAGCCCATCGCCTCGGTCGGCGTCGTCATCAACCAGGTGGAGAGCAAACGCGAGGGGCGGGAAACGTTCGAGCGGCTGGCGATGGTCTCCGCCCGATTTCTGCACCTGCCGGTGACCGATTTCGGCTACATTCTCCGCGATGATCACGTTCCCGCCGCCGTCCGCCAGCGCACCCCCTTCCTGCTCCGTTACCCCCGCTGCTCGGCGAGCACCTGCATCATGGCCACCGCCGCCCGGATCGCGCGCGACCTCGGCCAGGTGGACAGCCGCAAGGGGCTGTTTTATCGGGTCATGAACATGTTCATGTGAACTCACGCCGCCTGCCGATGATGGTGAAACACGCGGTGGACGGATGCCCCGTAGCATCGGAGACGGCCCGCAGGCCCGAAGTGCCGATAACCTACGGTGATGACACCGCTTACGTCCTTTTCTTATTAAACCGATCCCTCCGGCTTGCCGTTATTCAGGTGTTGCCGGACCGAGGATCGAGGAACTCGGCGCTATGGCACGGTTAACGGGTGCGGCCTTGGGATTCCTGGCGTTCGCCGTGGCGATTCTGCTGGGGCTTTGGTCCAACAATACCTTCGAAGTCATTCTGACCCGCGCCCTCTGGGCGATGGTGATGTTCTTCGGGCTCGGTCTCTTCACAGGCTGGGTCGCCTACCGGGTGTTGGACGAACATGCCCTGATGCGAGCGCGTCAACTCGAAGAGGAACTCAAGAACGCCATGCCCGCCGAGGAGGCCCCCGCCGAAGAGGTGGCCGTGGCCGACTCCACAACCGCCGCCGAGTCCGTTCCCTCCGGTGATGAGGTCGTTGCCGTCCCCGCGGACGCCGCAGCACTTCCGTAAAGCATACTCGCTTTTTCGCTCACGCACTGGAGTAACGGCTGATGGCATTGACGGCGCCCAAGAGCGACATCACGTCCGTCTGGAAGAAGTTCAAGCTCACCCGCGACCCCGAGCTCCGCAATCGATTGATGGAGCACTACTTTCCCCTCGTCAAATTCACCGCCGATCGCATCTCCGCCAAGCTGCCGAACGAAGTGGACGTGGACGATCTCGTCTCCGCCGGCGTCTTCGGCCTGATCGATGCCATCGAGGCCTTCGATCTCGAGCGGGGTGTGAAGTTCGAGACCTACTGTTCCCCGCGCATCCGCGGCGCGATTCTCGACGAACTCCGCACCATGGACTGGGTTCCGCGCCTGGTACGCAGCCGGGCCCACAAGCTGGAGACCGCCACGAAGGTGCTGCAGGCGGAACTGGGCCGTTTGCCCACAGAAGACGAGATCGCCAGACGACTCAAGATCAGCAAGCCGGAGATGGAGAAGATCGTCAAGGACTCCAACGCCGTCTCGCTCGTGTCGCTCTCACGCAAATACCAGGAGAACGATTCCAACCGCGAGATGCAGGAGATCGACGTTCTCGAGGACCGGCGCAGCATCGATCCGACCGAGGACCTTCAGCAGCACGACCTTCACCAGATGGTCATGGGCACGCTCTCCCGCATCGAACGCCTCATCATCGTCCTGTACTACTACGAAGAAATGACCATGAAGGAGATCGGCGCCACCCTCGATCTCTCCGAAAGCCGCGTCAGCCAGATGCACTCCAGCATCCTCGGCCGCATGCGCCACTGCATGTACCGCGCCGGCCACATTTCCAAGGACGCCATCGAAGCCAACCCCATCTGACGACACACGACGACCGTGACCCGAAGGACTAAAGGGAGACTAAAGGGGTCGAGACTAAAGGGGTCGGGAGTCTTTGTTGACGGGCGGGGGTGGTAACTGTTTACCGTCCGCAGCGTTTTTCGTAAACACACTTCTTTTTGCTTGA
>CAZUAQ010000012.1:0-54629 GCA_964618455.1 uncultured Planctomycetales bacterium
GCACGTACGGATCTGTGGGAGCCCTGGGTGAGCAATTACCCAGGGCGACCCAGCCACTATCTGTTCGAATTGTGGAGCTCTTCTTAGTGTGCATGCGAGATACTGAATGGGGAAGTCGGGTGTGGAAACGAGAGACCAATGTGAAGGATGTTCCTTTCTGGATAGTTCAGAATAGAGGAACTGTCAAGCAGTACGGATTATTGCTGTTAGCAGTGTACGGGCTCTCAATCTCACTCTTCTGTTTTCTATGGGGGCCGAAACTAAGCTTAATCTTCTTCAGTCCCCTCTTACTTGGATCCTTTACAGCCTTTTATTTCACTGCAAGGTCCGCTTTATATGCTAAGCAGCCCTTATCTAATCTTGATTCTGTGAGATTCTGGATTTGGAATATCTTAGGCACTGCTATCTCTATTCAAATGTGGTGGGGCCTTTATGCTCAGAGCTTTCCGAGGGCCTATTATGCAGTCATGATGCTTTCTTGTTTCGCCCTTCCACTGGGTGTAATGGGTATCATATTCATAGCACTTATTAGAAGAAAATCCACTTATCAGTCGATCGTCAATCAGTGTTTGCGCTGTGGTTACGATTTGAGAGGATCGTCCAGTGATCGATGTCCGGAGTGCGGTTGGCCTCCTGATAGGACTACTTCCCCCTGATGGCGACGGGTGAAAAAATGAAAAAAGGGGGCATCACTGATATGCGTTTCGTTCCGCCGGGCGCCGGTGTTGCTGAGCGTGAACGCGAGGCCCGGCGTTCGTGCGTTCCCCGGTCGGACAAATAAGGGGGACATCACTCAATCCTCTCATTCACCTTCGATGTTCTTGGCCGGCCATCATAATAAAGACTCCCGACCCCTCCTATGAACCGTGAGCCCGTTGCCCAGCGTCATTTCGACGCTATGTCTGCATGACGAGTGAACGAAGACCGTTCAATACTCGAAATCAGTCAATATTGCCCACTCATCCTGGAGGGGTATCTAATTCCAGTAGTTTACGCTCAGCCGCATCGAGCAATGCCCGAAAGGACTCAAGGGAAATCCTTCTCACAATTCTCTCGCCATCCCCAGGCAATTCTACAACAAAGGAGCCAGAACGCTGTTCATCCGACAGAATAAAGAGGAGATCCTCATCAGTCTCGACAAACACGATACACTCTTTATAAGGCTCAGGAGAAGCAATCAGGATCTCAAAGTCATCAAGTGTGAAGTTCTTGGCGCCCATAAAATCACCATTCCAAATAACAATATAATGTCCCATCTCCATCAAAACGAATCTTCCGGCCGTCTGGGTGTATGAAGTCGAATCGACCACTACGGGCCGCTTTAGTTTGCGTTCCGGGCCAGATAAGGGGACATCGCTGATTGTCCTTTCATTTCGCCGGGCGGCCGATGTTTCTGAGCGTGAACGCGAGACCCGGCTTTCGCGTCTTCCCCCGGTTGCGCCCATGGTACACGAACACCCGCCAGAATGGATCGCGCCGTGCCAGGCATGGCCTTCCAGCTTGCCGATCATGACGCGAGTAATGTCCCCTTATCTGCTTGATGGATGAGCCACCCCGATGCGCATGTGGATTCACGTTGGGAATCATACCTTCAAATGAATGCTCTTGGTCAAACGCGAGATCGCAAAACCGCGTGTTGAACCGCCGGCTCAATAATCCTCGCGCGTGAGGACGCGATAGTAGTCCTGGTCGACGGTGCCGAGGCCGCGGCGGGCGGCGGAGAGGATCGACGGGATGTCGGCGCCGCTGCGGGCGATCGGTTCGAGCCCCGCTTTCGTGCGGTAGGCGTTGAGGACGTCGAGCCCGAAGGCGTCCAGCGCCACCGGATCGGTGCCGACCAGCACACCGCCATGCTGAAGGAACGTGCCCTTCTCGGCCCACGGACCGCCATCAATCACCACACGCAGCGCGTTGACGATGTGCACGCGCAGCTTCTCGCGGATCGGCGGCAACGCGAGAATGTCGCCGACGTACGGCGCGCAGGCATTGGCGTGATAGCGACCGGGCCGGCGCACCAGCGCGTGCGAGAGGTTCTTCAAACAGCCGGTCATGCCGGCAATGTTGTGCGTCTTGAGGAAGGGCACGTTGATGATGGCGGTCGCTTCGTCAAGCACTGCCGCCAACTGCTCGGCGCCCGAGCCGAAGTCGTGCTCCGGCCCGCGAAACCCGTGCGGGACGGGGCGCGTTTTCAACTCGCGAATCTGCGCGACGTCCGGCGCTTCCAGCAGGATCAGACGGTCGGGGGCGATGTCCGCCGCCTTCAGCGAGTCGGTCAGCGATTGGAGGAACGGCACGGTCGTGTTCAGGGCGTCGGCGCCGACATGATTGCACTTGACCGCGATGACCTCGTCCCGGGCCAGCAGGCTGTTCCATGCCTCGCCGGGGTCACGCAGGTTCGTGCTGAGGGCGAGGCCCAGTTCGATCATCTCCCGCACGAGCACGCGGTGGACCTTGAGGCCGTCGATGGACTGCGGCTCCTGGAGATGGGCGACGCGCGACAGGAGGCCGGGATCGATGGGCCGGGTGCTCGGTCGGCTGGCGACCGGCGGCAGATCGGCGAGCAGTTCCCCCGCCGGGGAGGGGGTGCCCGACGGAGACTGCGCAGCCGCCCAGCCCGCCGCCGCGGCGGTGCCGGCGGTGCAGCGCATCGCGTCGCTCAGAAACTGCCGTCGGGTCAGGTGGCGCACGCATCACTCCAGCGGGAACGGGATTCGTCGACCATGTCTTCTGCTCATACATCGGTCAGCCCGGTTCGCGACGTGAGTGCGACACGGCGAAACCGAGTCTAAGTCGAGTCATGGCATGAAATAAGCGTATTGACGCCGCGACGTGGCAGGGTCCGGGCGAACGCGCCGACGCCGGGTTCGAAACCGGCGCGGACAGACGCCGCGTCTGAGGTTAGAATCGCCTGTCGCCTGACGTGGAGGCCGGTCGTCCCCGACGCCGGTCCGCATCGAAATCGGAAAGCGATCCAACCCCGAGCCAAAGAAAAACACCATGAGCAAAACGCCCGAAGAATCTTTACAGTCAGTCTGCCGGCAACTCGAAACCGTGAACCAGCAGCATCTGCTGCGTCACTGGGACGCCCTCAACGACGAGCAGCGCGTCCAGCTTCTCGACGATATCACGCAACTCCATTTTCCGAGCCTGCCCGATCTGGTGGCGGAGCAGGTGCAGAAGGAGCAGTCGTTTCCGCTGCCCACGTCGATCGAGCCGGTGCCGTTCCTGCCCGCCGAGCCGGACATCGAACGGGTCGGCAAGTACGCCGACGGCGTGAAACGCGGCGTGTCGTTGATCCGCCAGAACCAGGTGGCGGCGCTGACCGTGGCGGGGGGGCAGGGCACGCGGCTGGGCTTTGCCGGCCCGAAGGGCGCGTTTCCGATCTCACCGGTCAAGAACAAGACACTGTTCCAGCTCTTCGCCGAGTCGCTGCTGGGCACCAACAAGCGCTACGGCTCGGACCTGGCGTGGTACATCATGACCAGTCCGCAGAATGATGCGGAGACGCGGCAGTTCTTCGAGGAGAACGGCCATTTCGGGATGAACCCGGAGCGCGTGCGGTTCTTCCGCCAGGGCGTCATGCCGGCGTTTTCGCCGGAGGGCGAGATCCTGCTGGCCGAGAAGCATCGCGTGGCGTTCTCGCCGGACGGCCACGGCGGCGTGCTGCTGGCGTTGAAGCGGACCGGCATGCTCCAGGAGATGGCCGACGCGGGCATCGCGCACATCAGCTATTTCCAGGTGGACAATCCGCTGGTCAAACCGATCGATCCGCTGTTCATCGGGCTGCACGACCTGATGAAGTCGGAGATGTCGAGCAAGACGATTCCCAAGGCGGACGATCTCGAGCGTGTGGGGAACTTCGTCGTCGGTGACGGCAAGACGATGGTGATCGAGTACAGCGATCTGCCGGAGGAACTGGCCACGTCGCGCGACGAAAACGGCAACCGCCGGTTCGACGCGGGCAGTATCGCGATTCACGTGCTCAGCCGGACGTTCATCGAGCGCCTCGTCGAGGACGAGTCCGCCTTCCGGTTGCCGTGGCACCGGGCGATCAAGAAAGTGCCCTACGTGGACGCGTCGGGTGAGAGCGTGGAACCGGATCAGCCGAACGCGGTCAAGCTCGAGGCGTTCATCTTCGATGCCGTCCCGCTAGCCAGGAAGCCGATGGTGCTGCAGACGGTCCGGTCGGAAGAGTTCAGCCCGGTGAAAAACGCGACGGGCGTGGACAGCGTGCAGACGTCACGTGACGACATGAACGCGCGCGCGGCGCGCTGGCTGGAGTCCGCCGGGTTCGACGTGCCCAAGCGCGACGATAACGCGCCGGACGGCACGTTCGAGATCAGCCCGCTGCTGGCGTTGGACGGGGGTCACCTGCGTGAAGTGATGATGGACGCGCCCGAGTTCCGTCGGGGCGAGGCGCACTACTGGGAATAGCGCTGTCGAAGTCGGACGATGCGCCGGGTCGTATGGCGTTCCCGGCACGCCGGAACGTGTCCATGGCAGGGCATCCCGGTTGAACCGACGGCTGCTTGAAAAACGCGCGTGTGCCTGTACACTGTGCGCATCCGATACCAAAGGCCTGGAACAATCGGCGCATGTGAAGGGTGGTGCGTGATCGGTGGCAGTGTAAAGCGTTCGTCACCTCTTTGTTTCCGGGCTTTGTCCACGTCAGAGGAAGGCATAAGTCATCCATTCCAGGGAAAGGAATGCCGCGATGAATGATGGATCCAGGGGCATGGTTTTGATCGTGGACCATGAACCGCAAAATCGCGACGCGCTCAAGACGGCGCTGGTGTCCGCGGGATACTCGGTGGTCGAGGCGGAAGATGCGCAGCGGGCGCTGGCGCGGCTGGCGGAGGCGTCTCCGGATGTCATGATCGCCGATGTCGATCTTCCCGGGAAGAACGGGTTCCGTCTGCTGCGCGAGGTGCGCGGCGGCTATCCGCGTGTTCATGTCATGCTGATGAGCGCCCACACCACGGTGGAAAAGGTGGTCGAGGCGATCAAGGGAGGGGCCTGCGATTTTCTCACGCGGCCGGTCAAGACCGAGGACCTGATTCGCAAACTTCAGACCCTGGCCGCCTCGGAGGGCACCGGCGCGGCCGGGCCTTCGGTGGGTGGCGCGGAAGTCGCTTTTGTGGGCAACAGTGAAGCTGTCCGGCACCTGCTGGACCAGGCGGCATCGGCGTGCACGACGGACGACTCGATTCTGCTCGTCGGCGAGTCGGGTTCGGGCAAAGCGAAACTGGCGGAGTTGATTCATCGCCGCAGCCGTCGCGCCGCGAACCCGATGGTCAAGTGCACGTGCGTGGCGTCGAGCCCGGAAGCGCTGGAGGCGGCACTGCTGGGCGCGCCGACGGGTTCGAACGGACATGGAACGGCGGATGAATCGCGATCGGTCGCGTCGCGGGGACATCTCGAAGCGGCCCAAGGTGGAACGCTGTACCTCGAGGACGTCGATCAACTTCCGCCGAACGTGCAGGCTCGGCTCTTGCGCATTCTCGAGGACGGCATGCTGTCCCCGAGCGGAAACGGCGAGCCCTTCCGGTTGAACGTGCGGTTCATTTTCGGGTCGACGCGGCATCTGCCCTCGCTCGTGAGCGAGGGGCGTTTCCGAGAAGATCTTCACTACCGTATTGGTTCGGTCACGATCCCGTTGCCGGCCCTGCGTGATCGTCTCGAAGATCTCCCTTCCCTGGCGGCGGCCATGCTGCAGCAGTTCGCGCAACGTCACGGCCAGGGCCACACAGCGCGCCAGTTGCATCCCCAGACGCTGGAACTGATGAAGGAGCATGCCTGGCCCGGCAACCTTCGCGAGTTGGAGCACGTGCTCCAGCGGGCGATCAGCGCCGGCGCCCCGTCGATCATCACCCCACAGCAGTTGAAACTGAACCATGAGGAGTCGTTTCCTCCGCCGCAGTTGTTCGAGACGCTCAGCCGCGGTGGCGGCCTGACCGAGATGGTGGCGGGCGTGGAACGCAACCTGATTCATTCCGCGCTCCGTCGCGCCTCGGGCAATCAGGCCAAGGCGGCAAAGTTCCTCGGCATCCCGCGTACCACGTTGCGCGACAAGATGGCCAAACACGGGCTGGTGGGCAACGGCGTGCAGCGCGACGAGGAACCGGCGCGAACCTCCGGCGAACGGCCGTAACCTGTTTGGGGGCAAGACTTTGCCACGGCAAGAGGCCTCCTCTGCAATCCAGCGAACATTCCTGCCGATAAGGACGTATAATGACGTTAAGCTTCGCCCGTGGAGCGTGTTGAAGCGCGGCGAAACGGACCGATCCGCCTTGACGCGTCGGTCGGTGCGTTTCAAGATGATCTACGGAGATGGACGGCTCGAACCCCGTTGGCGCGACGAGGGGGCGGGCGAGTGAGAGGTGTCTCCTGTTTCCCCCGGTCCCCCATGACCTGAGAGTGGCCTTCGGACGCCGGGGATCTCCCTGAAATGAGAAGCGATCATGCACAAACGTAAGGGATTCACGTTGATCGAGATTCTGGTGGTGGTGGCGATCATCGCCCTGCTGGTGACGATCGCCCTTCCCTCCATGCGGGCGGCGCGACGAACGACCAAGCGGACGGTCTGCCTGGCCAATCTCAAGCAGGTCGGCGTGGCCTTCCAGAATTACGTGCCGACGAATCGCGAACGCTATCCGACGATGTCGATCCTGCCCTCGCAGGAGATGCTCAAGCCCGAGGGGGACCGGCTGCCCGGCATCTCCAAGGTGCTGGAGCGCGAGATCGGCGGTGGGAAATCGTCGGACAAGATCCTGGGCAACAAGAACGAGGCGCTGCTGTGCCCGGCGGACGTCAACAACGATGTGCCCGATCTCGGAGAGCCGCGCTACTTCGATTCCGAACACACCAGCTACGAGTGGGAGAGCCTGGTCAACGGCAACCGGGTCGAGCGGGACAAGATCGAAGTCGGCCCGGACACAGGGCTCTACATACGCGCCGCCAACCTGGCGATCCTGTCGGACTTCGAATCCCGTTGGCATGCCCCGAATAAGGAGCGTGGCGGCACGAACCGGCTCTATGCCGATCTTCATGTGGAACCGCTCAAGTAGCTCGCCCTCGACTTGGAATGGGGGCGTTCGATGGCAGATGTTTTTGTTCGCGATGAGGAATGGATGTGATGAGTGCGAAGAGCAAGAACAAGAAATCATCCGGACTGACGAAACAATCCAAACTCACGTTGCTGTCCGTGCTGGCGGGGGCCATCGTCCTCGTGGGCGGGGTCGGGGCATATCTGAAATTCAGCACCGTCCCGCCACCGGATCTTGCCGACGCCCAGGTGGATGAGGTCGTCGAATTCCTCGGCACCGCCAACGGCTACGCCCGCATGCCGATCAACCAGCGCGAGCAGTATGTCAATGAAGCCTACCAGAAGTTCGCGAGTTACGAGGATCGCGTGGCCATGCATCGCGGCTTCCGCCAGATGACCGATCGCGAACGCGAGGTCTTCCTGAATGCCTCGTTCGAGGTGGTCAAGGAGCGCTTCCTGGAACAGGCGCGCGAATACAACACGCTCGGCCGCGCGGGCAAGGCCCGATTCGTGGATAACGCCATTCGCAATCTCGAAGGGGTTCAAGCGCAGATCATCGGAGGCGGCGGCGCGCCGATCGGCCCGAACGGGGAGCGCGTGGATCTCGGCGATCCGTTCATGGGCCACACGCCGCGTACGGTGGAAGAGGGATACTCGCGGGTCTGGGACATGACCACGCCGAAGGAGCGGGACGAGGGTCGCGAACTGGCGGACAGCATGGCGGCCCGGATGAAGCAGCTCGATGAGAACCCGAGCGAGCGCGAACGCTTCCGCCGCGCCGGTAACTGATCGCGGTCCACCCCATCAATCCCGAGTTCACGTCGTCGCGGTTATCGTGACTCGGGTCCAGCTTCATCCTCACCCGCGTACGTTACGATGCTCATGGCCAGGGTCCACCGGTTCGAGTGGAACGTTCGTCGGCCGTTGCCCGCCACGCGGTCGACCTTCAAGCCTTCATAGTAAGCATAACCCATCTTGTAATAATCCCCGTCGGCGTAAGCCATGATCGGGCGCGACGCGATGATCTCGACGAGGTAGGTCTTGCCCGGTTCGAGCTTCACCTCACCCGGCAGGTACGCGAACTGGAAGAGCTTGCAGGGGAGCTTGTAGAAGGCTTCCGTACCCTCGGGCCGCTTGGGATATTCGGGATAGCGAATGATCGGTCGCACCGGCGAGTCGCGGCCGACCGCGAACTTGCTCACGCCGATGGGATGCTCCCATTCCCCGTCGGGGCGAATGCGGATCTCGCACTCCACGGGTTCGTCGCCGCCATCGGTCCCGGCGTAGAAGGTGATCCCCGCCAGGCTGGTGCCGTGGGCGGTGAAGGTCTGCCCCCAGCTCGTCGTGGGTCGATGGCCGGGGATGAAGAGCTCCCACTCTTCGCTGCGGATATGATGCTCGACAATCTGGCCGTGGGCGTTGCCGAAGATCAGGCAGCAGAGGTCGCCTTCGACCGGCCGGCCGTCGACGAAGACGTTCCCATCGGCATAACCGTCGCCTTCGTCGGGACGGATGAAAGCGTCAAGCCGGAAGTGGCTGCCCCCGTGGCGGTACGCGCCGACGCGGACGGCGTACCGGCGGCCGGGCTCAACCTCCATGTCGCCGTGACGCCACCCGATCCGCGGGTATTCGTGATCGCTGTGCGTCGCGCTGACATGGTCGGATGTCCCTTCGCCGGCTTCCGTCACGTAGATCAACTCGCCGTCGTGGGCATCCTTGTGGACGCTCACGTTGATCTTGTTGCCCCACTCGGCGAACTTCGGCCCGTCGAAGAACATGAGTCCGTAGAGCTGCGTGCTGCGCGGCTGGATGATCTGGTAGAAGTCCTTGCCGCGTGTCATGTATTCCTTGTCCCAGACCTCCGGGTAGCCGGGCGGCGCACAGGCGTACTCGCAGGGGATCGGCCAGTCCCGCGACTCGGCCGGCGAGAAACCGGCGATGATGACCGGAGGCGTTTCGAAACGATCGAACGTGGCGATCAAGCAATGCGGCTTCCCGGACTCGCCCATCTTCAATGTGAATCGCGCCTGATCATCAATGCGGGCGCCGATACCCTTCGACGCTCCCTTCGCGAATACCTCGACCCAGCCGGGATGATCGGCGAAGGGTTGCGTGCCCGGCTGACCGGTGACGTAGGGGATGGTGAACCGGTGCGACTGGGCGGTGGCAGTCGTGGTCATCATGCTGATGGTCAGAAGGGTAACCAGGCCTCGTGATGTGGACGTCTGTCGGATCATCTGGCGATGCCTCCAGAAGGGTGAGTGCTCGTGGGCGCGATCCAGCCCGAATTCACGATACCCGCGAATGGGGGATGCGCATAGAAAAGGCCGGGCCCTAGCGGCGCCCGGCCTGTCGGTGCCTTGAGAACGACGGCAGAAATCAGGCAATCTTGATGTCGTTTTCCGGTGCGGCGTCGTCGTAGGGATCGAACCATTCCGGCTTCATCTCGACGCGCTGCTTGGCCGCCATGGCCAGGTTGGAGACGAGGGCGACGACGGCATCGTTCAGGGCGACGCGGCCGTGACAGCGCGGGTAGCGCCGTTTGTCCTCCGGCTTGAACTCCTTCTTGCCCACCTCGGGCCACTGGATCTCGTCGGGGTTCCGGATGAGCCAGGCCATGTGCTCCTGCTCCTCGCGATAGCCGCGGCTGGTGAGCGTGTCCTGCGTGCCGACCCCGGTTCCCCACGCGGCGGTGGATCCCGAGTCCGCCATGGGACGCGCGAGGCGCTGTTCGGCCCAGGTGACGCGGGTGTTCCGCGTGTCGTGACCCTCACGGAACACGTACGCTTCGGCTTCCTTGTCGATGATCATCGTGGCGCTGCTGCCGTTGACCTGCTCACCGTAGCCGTCGAAGGCGTTGGTCGAGATCGACGAGTAGGTGACCACCGCGTTGTGGGCATCCTCACCGAATTCGTAATTCAGGAAGACGTGATCGTCGATGTCGCGATCGTCGGAGAACCAGGACTTCCGGCCGGTGCCGAGGATGGCCTGCGGCAGCTTGTGGTGCAGGAAGATGCTGGCGGCATCGAGCTGGTGGCTGCCCAGTTCGACCATGAGTCCGCCGCCGGTCCTGTTGTCGATGCGCCAGCGGATGAGCTGCTCGATGCTGTCGAAGCCGTTGGCTTTCAGCTCCTCGGGATTGGCCATGTAATAGACCCGATCCTCGTAGGGAATCTCGGGGTGCCAACTGTCGTCGCGCGTCTGGTTTCGATGCCAGTATGCGTCGATATGGCGGATGCCGCCGAGAAATTCCTGCTCGATCAGCGCCAGGGCGTTGGCGTAGAGGTAGCTGTAGTGCCGCTGATGGCCGATGGCGAGCAGCTTCTTGGCTTCGTCAGCGGCCCGGACCATTTCCTTGCACTCGGTGACGGTCTTGGCCATCAGCTTCTCGCAGAGCACGTGCTTGCCCTTTTCGATGGCGTCGACGGTCATCTGCTTGTGCAGGAAGAGCGGCGTCGCGATGACGATCAGTTCGATGTCCTCGCGTTCGAGCATGTCGCGATAGTCGACGTAGAGCTCCACATCGGCGGCTTCCGCGCCGTACTTCTCCTTGAAGAGCCGGCGGGCGCGCTTCTGGCTCGACGGGCGGATGTCGGAGAAGGCGACGAACTTCACGTAGTCGGGATTGCTCTGCGAGATATGAGCGTAGCACCCCTGGTTGCCGGTGCCGATGAGCCCGGCTTTGACGGGGCCGCCCTCCTTGATCCGGTCGTAGCCCCAATAGGCACCGGCCGCGCCGATTCCACCCGCGGCCACGCCGGAGAGCATCTGGCGACGGGTAAGGCGGGCGATGCGATCCACACCGTCATTGAAGTTGTCCCTGCCGATCTGTCGTTGCTTATCGTTGAGTGCCATGATTCCTGCCTTTTGCTTGGCTTGCGAGTCGAGCCTCACGGGCGGGTGAAGCTTCCGATGTCTTCGTTGTCCTCTGGCGTATCCGATCCAAACGGCACAACCGGCGTGCCGTGTCATGAAACAGTCGTTCGATCGTCGCTCCCGGGACCATCGCTGCTCGCGGGAGATCCCCGATCACGCTTCCTTCCGACGTCCTCCGCCGAACAGGGCTCGCCCGATCGGGGCGAGCAGGCCGTCCAGTCCGAACCATCGCCCGACGCCCGAACTGGCGATCATGAGCAGGGCGATGATCTCGATCAGGTTCTTGTTCACGATGAAGTAATGCCCTTCGGCCATGGGCGAGGCGGGCAGTCCGGGCCACGGCGGCATGCACATGTAGTAGAGCGTGATCAACGCCGCGCCCGCCAGGGCGGAAAGCCGCGTGAACAACCCGAGCATCAGGCAGCACCCGGCGATGGTCAGGCCGAGCATGTTGCCCCAGTTGATCAGGTAGTGGTACCACCAGGGATCGGGCTCGCGCGGCACCGGGCCGGCCTTCATCTGATCCTGAACGTCCAGGTCCATGAACATCTCTTCACTGAAGGTCTCCATCTTGGCCGGATCGAGATCGTTCAGGGGTGTTTCAATGCGGGCCAGCAGCGCGTTCTTGGCGGCGTTCTTTTTCTTGTACATGTCGAGCAGGCGTTCCTGATCGAAGACACCGCCCTGGCTCGATTCGGCCCCGCTCTTTTCCATCTCGTCGATCTCTTCGAGAAGCTTGAAGTAGTCCATCCGGGCCATCTCGAAGTCGCTGAGATCGTCGAGCTTGGCGGCGCGCTGGACATCCTCGGGCACATCGTCGGGGAGGGCCTCCACCGCCGTCCGTTGGACGGCGGGCAGGGCGGGCTCGTCGAAAAGATAGGCCACGTAGTTCGTGTCGCGATCACTGCCGATCTTCTTCTGTTCCCGGTAACGCCAGCCATAGATGGACTGATGGTACTCCTCGAACGCCTTGACCAGTTCCCAGGCGACGATTTCGCCGTACTTCGCGCGGGCCTCGTCGTCATCGAGGAACGAGCGACGATCGTCCTTGAAGTAGTAATAGGGCTTGAGCACCTTGTCGTAACGGTGCGTGATCAGGCCGTTGACGTAACTTTCTGTAAGCCAGGACAGGTCTTCATAGTCGGGATCGTACTGATGGTCGACGAGCTCTTTGATCTGTGATTCGGAAAGCCCGATGAGATCTTTGGGTTCTTGCGATGGACTCGGTGGTTTGAGCACCGGTATGGCTGGTAAATCCTCCTTGTCCGCGATGGCTTCGGCCATACGCTTATCCAACTCCGCAAGATTCTCCTCCGCCGCCTTGATCCGCTGGGTGAGTGCGTCGCGCGTCTCCGGCGACGTTTCCTCGACGTCGGCGTTCATGTCAGCGATCTTCTCTTCAATGCGCTCCTTGGCCAGTTCGATTGCTCTACCATGCCCACTGCGAACCTGGTCGTCGAGTTGCTTTATCAACGGTGGGAAGTAGTCCAGCAGCTCCTGCCGACAGGATGCCATGTCCTCCAGGCAGCGGGAGGTTCCGGAAGCGAGTTCGAGTCCTGCGGGCGGTTCCCCATCGACGCGCTTAAGTATCGCCATCGCTTCGCGATAGTGCGTCAATGCATCCTGGAACTCCTTCGAGGCGAAGATGGTGCGCACGTTGTCCTCATCGTCGAGGCCGTTCATCTTGCGGTCGAGGAATTGCTTGAAGATGGCCACCTGCTCTTCCGTCAAGTCGTAATGCGCGGCGGCGCGCGCGGCCCGATCTTCCATGCGGTCCTTGGCCGTTTCCTCGGAGAGGCGTGCCTCGGCATGCGGATCCGGGACGAGTTTCAGGAAGAGCGGCCGCAGCGGTCCGGTGGAGGCGAGCAGGTAGCCCTCCGCCGTCCAGTGGTCCTGCCGCAGTTTCCAGCAGCCTTCATAAGCGAGGTGCCACCCGATGGCGATCCGAAGCAGCACGAAAAACATGACGGCGAGTCCGCCGCAGGTGACCAGAGAGGTCCGTGGTCTTGCCGGTTGAGGAGTTTGCTGTGCCATGATGCTCTCTTTGATGAAACGGTCTCGGAATCTCGAGCCACTCGATCAAGGGGTCGATGCGTGCGGAATGACTCGTCCTGGCGGTAAATACGTCCCGCAAGGCGGGAACGCCACCTGAAATTCTTTCGTGTACCCAGTTAGACACGGCTCACGCTCCCGGGTTGGGGATTTCGATCGCCTTGTCGTGAATTCGCATGTTTTCTGAAAGGTGCGACAACCTTACCCGTCGGGCCGGGACGCCGGAGTTGGGTCATACACGATAGCCATCGTCCTGATCGCGCCTTCGCCGCTGCTGCAGGTCGGCATCGAGATTCAGATGGATATCCTCCGCCGCCAGATTGAGGGCCACCACGCGGGGTGATGACGGATCGTGGTCCCGCCCCGTGCGACTCGGCACGAGGAGGGCTCCCACGTCGCGGTGATTTTGGCAGAATTCGATAGCTTTGTCGAGTCCCATGACGTAGAGGGCGGTGGCCAGGGCGTCGGCGGAGGCGCCGTCACGCGTGATCGCGGTGGCGGAGGCCAGATCGCTCTGCGCGGGGCGGCCCGTACGCGGGTCGAGCACGTGTCCGTAGCGCCTGCCGTCGATCTCGAAAAACTGCTGCGCATCGCCGGAGGTGCCCATGGCCCGGTCCGAGAGGAGGAGCGTGGCCAGGCGCCGCGCGGGGTCCTCCGGATCCTGGAGGCCCACCAGCCAGCCGCGCGGATCCTCCGGGGCGTGTCCCATCGCCGCCAGGCTGCTCGTGCCGCCCTGCATCAGCGCATCCGAGACGCCGCACTCTTCGCGTAGAAGTTTCAGCGCGCGGTCGATGGCGAACCCTTTGCCGATGCTGCCGAGGTTGATCTCGATGTCGGGCGAATCGTAGCGCACCGAGCGTGCCTTCTCGTCAAGGATGACATGGCCGATGCCCGATGCCTGGAGGAAACGCTGCAGTTCGTCATCCGGGGGGATGCGCTTGGGGCCTTTGAAGAATCCCCATGCCTTGATCAGCGTGCCGATGGCCGCGTCGAATGTCCCGTCGGTGATCTGCGTCAGGTGGCGGCATCGCTCGAGGAGCTCGTACAGCAGGTAATCAACGACGACGGGCGATTCGTGGGCGTGGCGATTGACCCGGGTCATCATGCTGGTCTCGCGGTACACCGTCAGGATCTCTTCGAGGCGGTCGATCTCGTCGAGCGCCGCCTCGCCCAGGGGCAGCGGTTCGCCGAGGTTCGGGGGAAGGTAGACGGTGAATTCGCACGCCATCGCCTGGCGCGACACGGCCCAGCAGCCGGCCAGCGCATCCCCGTCGGGGGCGGCCGTGTTTCGCTCCGACATGAGCGCGGAGAGAAGGCCGCCCATCGAGGTACCCAGCCCGCGGGGGGTCAGCAGATTCCTTCGCGACCAGTGAGGTTCTTTCGGCATGCGCGACTCTCGATTCAATCCATCACAATATAGTCACCCTTCCGGCGGGATGCGAACGAACAGGACGGACGCTACAGGGATTGACTGGGCGGAATCGCTTACTCGCGCACGGTGACGGCTGTGCCCCGGGCAGCTTGAAACGCGTCGGCGGCACTGCCCTGGTTCACGGCGATTTCGAGCATCTGCGTGCTGCCGACAAGGGCCAGCGGTTCTCCCTGCTTCACGTCCGAATAGGTGTGAGCCAACGGGCCGATCTTCTGATCGCCGATATAGACGTTCAGTTCCCGTCGCAACGACATGGCGGCGTTCAGATCAATCTCGGAGATGTTGGTGATGAGGTTGCCGAAATGATCGACCAGCAGGACCTGCCCGTCGATGTTGCCATTCTCGTGCACCGTGGGGGAGGCGAGGGCGATGGACTCGATGTGATCGGCGACCGGTCCCAATTGCTCCAGGCGGGCTCCGCGCGAGAGGTGGGCGGCGACGGGAGCCATGATGTCACGGCCATGGAAGGTGTTCGACAGAATGCTGGCGAAGAAGCGGCGATTCTCCACGACACGGACGTCCTGCAGTTCGGCGTCGCGATGGATGAGCGTGAGTATGCCGTTGTCCGGAGCGATGACCACGCGGTCCTGGTACTGAGCGGCCAGGATGCGGCGTTGTGTGCCGACGCCCGGATCGACCACCGCCACGAAGATCGTGCCCGCGGGAAAGAAAGGAAAGGCCTGCCGGAGCGTGAACGCGCCGTGCAGGACATCCTGGGCGGGAATGTCGTGAGTCACGTCCGCTAACACGGCGCGCGGGTCGATCTGCAGGATC
Source organism: uncultured Planctomycetales bacterium (assembly GCA_964618455.1). Taxonomy (GTDB): domain Bacteria; phylum Planctomycetota; class Phycisphaerae; order UBA1845; family PWPN01; genus CAZUAQ01. The sequence goes on from CAZUAQ010000012.1 coordinate 15,180, forward strand.
ATGCCTCGCGTGCAGGCGACGTAATGATCCCTGCTGCCGAAGTCGGTCATCAAGGCAATGATGGACATCGCGGGCCCTCGTGGATGGCGTGGATCATCGGAATCCGTTCGATCGGCCCCATTATCGGAGTGTGTTCGGGCAAGTCAATCGAGTCGTTAGGTTCGCGAACGGCCGCCGGCAAGCCGCAAGGGATCCGGTGAAGACGCGGATGGATGTTGACACTGTTTTTCTCCAAGCCGACAATCACATTTCTGTCCCATCTCTGCGGAAGCCAGGTAAGGAGGATCTTCCCGTGAACGACAAAGCGCCCTGGATCACCTACCGCCCCGAGTTGAAGGTCCTGGATTGCACGATTCGCGACGGCGGCCTGATGAACGATCACCAGTTCGACGATGCCATGGTCAAGGCGGTGTACGAGACGTGCATTGCCGCGGGCATCGACTACATGGAGATCGGCTACAAGGCCTCGAAGAAGCTGTTTGCCCGGGACAAATTCGGCGACTGGAAGTTCTGCGACGAAGACGCCATCCGCCGCATCGTGGGCGAGAACGACAGCCCCCTGAAGCTTACGGTGATGGCCGACGCCGAGAAGTGCGACTACAAGGAGGACATCCCGCCGAAAGACCAGTCCGTCGTGGACATCATCCGCGTCGCGACGTACGCGCACCAGATCCCCACGGCGGTGGCCATGATCAAGGACGCGCACGACAAGGGCTACGAGACGACGTGCAACATCATGGCGATCTCGGTGGTGAAAGAGAAAGAAATCGACCAGGTACTCGAGGAACTCGCCGAGACGCCGACGCAGACCATCGTGGTGGTGGACAGCTTCGGCGCGTTGTACGGGGAACAGGTGGCGGCGCTGGTCAAGAAGTACAAGGAAGTCGCCGACGCCACCGGCAAGCAGGTCGGCATTCATGCCCACAACAATCAGCAGCTTGCTTTCGCGAACACGATCGAGGCCATCGTCCAGGGGGCGAACCTCGCCGACGCCACGATGATGGGCCTCGGCCGCGGCGCGGGGAACTGCCCGATGGAACTGCTGCTCGGCTTTCTGCGGAATCCCAAGTTCCACATTCGCCCGGTGTATGAACTCCTGGAGAAACACATTCTCCCGATCCGCAAGAAGGTGCAGTGGGGCGCGCTGATTCCGTACAACATCTCCGGCCAGTTCAACCAGCATCCGCGTGATGCCATGAAACTGATCGAGGGCGGTAAGGGTGAGGATTTCGTGCGCTTCTACGACGAGAGCATCGAGTAACCGACGCTTTTCCTGCCGCATCTGTCATGATGGAATGCTGCGATTCTGGCGGCGAGGCGTGAGCGCTGCGCCGGAAGGGGTGGGCTATCCCTGGCGTTGGGATCGCAGAAACCCGACGGTGGATTGCAGGATGCGATCCCGCAGATGCCGGTCGGGATCCTCGGCGGTCTCGTTCTTGAGATCCGCGTAGTTGGCCTGACAGAACGTGCATCCCAGTGTGTCGAGGTGAAACGCCACGTATTCCCGCCAGGCGTCGTCGAGCGTGTCCAACAGGTACGCGCCGAGGGTGTTCCGCTTCAGGCAGCTCGGGCGGAACTCCTGCCAGATGTCGCCGAGCAGGGCGTCGTCGGGCTCGGCGGCGGTGGCCACGCGACCACCGGGCAGGCGGGCCATGTGCTCCTGGATCTTCTTGATGGCGCGGTGCTTGAGGATGGCGACGTGATTCTCGCTCACCTCCGCCACGCGGGCGATCTCCCGGTTGCGCAGCCGGCCGAAGAAGAGCATCTCGATGACGCTCAGGTCGCGGAAATTCAGATTGTCCTGGTAGTCCCGGATGAGCGTGGTCAGGGCGGAGGCCAGCGCCTGGCGCTGGAGGTCGCGATCCTCCTCGCGGCGGGCGTAGGTGCTGGCGGTCAGGTCCGGGGCGGGCACGCGCTCGGCGGCATCGAGCTCCGACTCGTCGCCGTCGGTCACCATGTCCTGCAGCAGGCAGACGCTTCGCGCCCGGCCGCGGTAAACGTTGAGGATCTTCCGCCGCAGGATGGCGAAGAGATACGTTTCGAGACCGGCCTCCTCGCGGAAGTTCGCCAAGGACTGCAGGAAGGCGATGAAGGTGTCTTGGACAAGGTCCTCGGCGTCGTCGCGATCGTTCAGCTTCGCCCGGGCGAACGCGCGCAGCCGCCCCCCGTACCGATCGACGAGTTGCGTCCAGGCATCGGCATCGCCCTGCCGGATGCGTTCCAGCAGGTAACGATCGGCTTCGTTGAGTTGACTCACCGGAGTCGTCCACCCTTCCTTTCCCGGCATCGCCCGCCGGCGCGACGTTTCGTGTCCCGACGCTACGCACTCATCCAGATCACCATTCCACCCAGCAGCACGACAAGCGATCCGCCGATCAGCCAGGCGCGGAAGTAGCCCTTCGTGGCGGCGTTGAGGAACGCGTACGTCAGCACGATCAACACGATCATCGCCGCCAGCGCGCCGGCTCGGACGAGCCAGGTCTGGTGTACTTCCACGCGATGTGTCTTGACCACGTCTTCGAAATGGTCCATGACATCGTGAGGGACAATAACCTGGACCGCGGACCGATAGACACGGCCGTAATCGCGTTCGAAATTTTGAGAGAAATTCTCAACAAGAAGCGGTGTTGTTCTCACATGGCTGCGGCGATCGTCGAGATTGCCTACTCGGATGATGCGTTGGATGAAGGCCGACAGGCCATGCGGAGCGTCCTCGTGGTTCCAGCGATTGACACCCGCCCGTCGAATAACCTCGTTTTCGATGAGATCCACGACCAGCCGAATCGCCTGTTCAGTTGCGCCCTCGGAAGAATCGTGCAGTTGCGTCGAGCCGGCCACGATATCGAGGCCCTGCTGCCCTCGCTTCATATGCACGCCATCCGTATTGCCCAGTCGGACAAGCCAGTCCGGGTGCGCCATGTATCGCGCTGCCTGTTCGAACAGTCGATCACCGTATTCGAGCTGGACTCTTATCTCAGCGTACGCTTGGGATGCGAGATCGACAGGTGGCTCCACTTTGACGTGGACGGCGTGGTCGTTGGAGCGACGCCCCCATTGACTTAGCGTGGCGTAGTGCACCGATCCAATGCGAGGATCCTTGCGAAGGATCTCTTCCAGCAAGGGGTGGCCTCCAATCCGATCTGTGTAAACAATGATGCTTGTCGTGTGATCGACCTGAGCGAGAGTATCCGGAACGGCGCTGTCATGCGGCGCAGGGATTCCCTCCTCCGTGGCCTGATTGAGTAGCCGGCGGACGAGACCCGCGACCGCCAGGCGCTCGGACGTGTACACATCCGGCTCGAACGTCAGTTCCAGGTTGGAATCCCATGCCGCCGCACTGAGATGTCCGGGCGCTGCGTTCTCGCTCATGGGGGGCGTTGCTGCTACCGCGTGAAGAGGGGATTCCACGTCATCTCTGTACAGCCACCACGCCGCCGAACCCAACCCCACCAGCATCAACAGGCCAAGGCAGGTCAGCGCGACATGGGCGAAGCCGAACTTCCGGATCACCACGACGACCAGCGCAACCGTTCCGGCAAGCAGGGCCAGCAGAACAGGGATTGCAAGAAAGCTGACACCTTGTCGAGTGACGGCGGTAGACGACCCGGCTACGTGTGATGACGAAGCTTCACTCTCGGCGACCGAAACTTCTTCAGCGGTCGGCGTCAACGTTTCCGTCACATATGGCTGCGTCACGGATTCACCGCAGTCGGGCACCGGTTGTCCACAATCCGGCTGCATGGCCTGGGCATTCCGGTAGGCCTGCGCCTGCTGCTCCTGGTAGCGGCGCATGGCTTCCCTCTGCGTCTCCTCATAGCGATGCTTCGCTTCCGCGTGCGTGCGCTCGATGCGCTCCCTTACGTCGCGATGAGCCTGGAGGGTCTGCTGCCGATGCTCCTCGAGAAGCCGATCCTGCTCCCGCATGGCCTGCGAACGTGCGTGTTCATGCGCGGCCACGGCACGCTCGTGCGCTCGGTGATACGACACCCTCAACGCAAGCAGGCCTAACGCGCCGAGGATGGCGAGGCTGGCCAGCGTGATGGCGATCTTCGCGGCGCTGGGTTTGCGGAGCATCAGTACGAGCAGCACGATCGCTGCGATGAAAAGGGGAAGTCCCAGCAGCAGCATCTTGATGCCGATGCCCAGATGAGGTGTGAACGTCGACTCCGGCATCATCACGTCACCCCCTTCGTGTTATCGCGATTATTTGATTCATCGAGCCCTCGATCTTTTTCAGGCCACAGCAACATGGCCGCGCCACCCATCAGGATCACCAGGGCAGTCATGACCGGGGGGGCGGTGATCGCATTGATCACATGCTCCAGGGCGGGGCCGACACGCTCCGGTTCGGCTTCCATGCATTCGCCGATGAACCACGCATCGAGGGCGAGCTTCTTGTGAATCAGGTGCATGCCGAATCCCAGGAACACGGAACCAAGCACCGCCCGGGCGGCGTGCCCGCCCTGGGCGCGACGCCGCGCGAAGACGAGCATGCACCCGCCGATGATCAGCGTGGTGAAGCTCAGGAAACCGGCGCCGCGTTCCAGCAGACCCGGCCACTCGCTGTAGCCCAGGGTCTGCGTCAGTTCACGGGGCAGGTCGTCGCCGAGGACATGCGCCTGCATCAAATGCGGCATGTCGAACGCGCGGAACGCCCCGGTGGCGGTGGCCCAGCCCAAGAACAGAAACGCCAGGAACGCCAGCGGCCGGTTGGTCATGAACCGGCGAAAGGAGGATGGCACTTGCCGGGTGTTGGCGCGTGGTGAGACGTTCATGGCCGCCTGGGGACGCTTTCCATTCGCGATCGGAGCACGCGGCGACGTTGCTGCAACAGGTGCTGCAGGCGGGGCCGGAGCATGTGCGGGCGACGGCGCGCGGGCGGCGGCCGCCTTCGGCGGAGATGTGGCGGTCGTCGAGGACGAGGCTGAAGGCGGATCGTGCCAGAGGCGGATCTCGCGCCCTTCGCGATCGCGGAACTGGCCCACGAGAATCAGGATCAGGTCGATGATCTGCCCGATGCCGAGCAGGCCGAACGTGCAGAGCCAGAGAATACCCGTGCCGATCTTGCCGGCGTAGAAGCGCTGAATGCCGCACACCGGCACGCCGATGACGGGCACCAGAGGCACGACGGCGAAGATCAATGCCCACAGCCGGCGTCGCGGCGAGACGAACATGTTCTGCACGGCGGCGTAGTCCGGGAGTGCGGGTGGCTGACGGTCGTTCGCCTGGTCGCGTTCCGCGGCTGCCTGCAACGGAGGCGGAGAGACCGCGGGCGATGTCCCGTTGGCCGACGCATCAGGTTCCGGCGGTTCCGTCACGCCTACTGCCTCCCATGCCGCCGAACGCGCGTGTTCCGGAACAAAGGCGGTCATGAGCTGTACGGTAATCACCACGCTGGCCATCATCCCGAATGCGAGGACCGCGTAGCCGCCGAACAGCCAGGCCAGCAGGAAGGCGAACCCGCCGATCAGAATGGGATAGCGCAACATCAGCCGCTCCTTGCGCAGCGGTGACATGACCGGCTCCCATCCGGTCAGGAACAGGATCGCCGCCATCGCGCCGAGCGAGGCGAACAGCATCTCTTCGTGGGGAATGCGCCAACCGAAAATGTCGGCAAGTGACATCATGCCAATAAATCCCGGCACGAACGCGACGGCCAGCGTGCACGCCGTCGTCGCAATGCGACGCAGCAACCCCCCTTCATGTTCAAGGAACTTCAACAGGAAACGGTGACTCAGGAAGAGCCCGAGGCTCGTTCCGCACACAAGCAGATAACTGAAGATCAGGTATCCCGGTATGGCTCTGTCGTGATCCGACGGAACCATGATGCCCGCTTGAATGACAGCTATGCCGAATGCCAGCATGAGCGGCGTCGCGAGGCAGAGCAGGACGCGTAGGGTATTCGAGATCGGATCGAACGCCTTGGCGGCAGCGAGGGGCATGGCCCGGGCCGACTCCCTGGTTGTGTTGCATGTCATCCACGGCGGAGATCCGGGGTGGACCGGCAGGGACATGTCTCGGCCGCCGCCTTGAGCGGTACCGATCGCTTGCTCACGTGAACGAGGGACGGCCGGCCGGACCTCCCCCGCGCGATCGTGGAAGCGCTGTGTCCACTCACCGCTGCTGCCATCATTCGCTTTCTGCTCGCCCGGGATGTAACCGCCACCCAGGCCATGATGCCCGGACGATCCGCCACCGACCTGCACCTTCCGCCCGGCGCGCTCCGCCACCATCGACAGGCTGTCCGGTGAAAAGTGAGACACGCTCTCCTGGATATGCGCCGCGCCGAAGACGTCCTCCACCATTTCCTGCACCGAGGCGTAACGTTCCCCCGGATCCTTGGCCAGCGCCTTGCGGATCGCGCGGGCGAAAGGCTCTTCGACATGGGTGAGGTCCGGCTCGGCGGTGAGATGCTTCATGAGGATTTCGCCGTGGCTCGACCCGAAGTAGGGCACCTGCCCGGTCAGCATCTCGTAAAGCAGGACGCCGAGGGCGTAGATGTCGATACTGCGGTCGTAGCGTCCCTGGCCGACTTCCGGCGCCATGTAATGCACCGTGCCGACGGTGATGGTCTGGCCGCTGTGCATGCTGGCGGACATCGCCTTGCTCAGGCCGTAATCGCCGATCTTCACGTAGCCGTCTTCATAGAAAATGTTGCCCGGCTTGAGATCGCGATGCACGATGCCGCGATCGTGAAGGTAGGTCAGCCCCTTGGCGAGCTCGCGCAGGAAGAATGCCGCCTTCTGCGTGCCAAGTCCGGCGGGCGAGTCGTTCAGCAATTCCCGCAGCGACGGGCCGGAGACGTACTCCATGATGACGAAGGGCGTGCCATCGTTGGCGTCGCGAATGTCGAAGATGGAGACGAGGTGCGGACTCTTGAGGTTCATGCACTGGCTGACGCCGCGAATCTCGATCTGTTCGTAACCCTGAATCGCCTTGAGCGCAACCTCGCGGCCACTGTCGCTCACGGCGTAATACACTTCGCCGAAGCCGCCGCGCCCCACCGCGTGCTCGATGGTGTACCCGTCGAGTGGGCGATCGCCGTGTTGGTAATGGAATCCCGCCATAAGTGTTCCGATCCGGTCGGATGACCGTGTGTCCCTGTCCTCGTTCTTCCCAGTGTCGTGCGTCGCTACTGTTTCACCTTTCCATCATGACCCATGAAGCGTCCAGGCGCCCATTATCAATTACACCGTTTTTTCGACCGGCCGTGCGATCCACGTGACTTCACCGACCTGGAGATGCTTGTCGAACGGCAGGGCCGCGCGGCGATCCATCGGCTTGCCTTCGCACAATACGGATTCCGCCGAAGGGCACGTCAGCACGTTGTCTTGAATCGCCAGCACGATGTTTTTCTTCAAGCCGTCCAGGCGCACATGCGCCGACGGTCCGGAGCCGATGACGATCTCACGTTTCAGAAGAATCACTTTGCGCGTATCGCTTGCGCTCAAGCGCGTGCCCGAAAGTTGCAGCATCGCGGTCGCGCTGGCGGCGTTGGGTCGCAGGAACTTGAAGCCGCTGCGCGACGAGAGCGAGACGCGGTCGCCGTGGGCGAGCAGCGTGCGCTCCGTGGGCTTGCCGTTCACTTTGACGGAGCCGTCAGAGCGCAAAAAGTAATCGTCATCGTGACGCTCCAGTGTGCCCGTCGGGAGCGACCCGTCCGCCAGTAAACTCACGTCGCATCGTCCGGTCGATCCTCCCGGGCCGATCGTCACGCGATCACCGCACAGCACGAGGAAGCTTCCCGCACCGTCGACATGCAGCATGAAGCGTGAGGGCAGTTCGCGTATCGAATCCTTCGCTCCGGCCGCCATGGGGACGGCTTCGCGCTGCGGCGACGGCACAAAGTGCGGCACCGCCGGCGGGGACATCGGCAGCGTCATCTCCTCATCGCGCCGGTCGAGCAGTCCGAGCGGACTGCTCTGTGCCTGTGATGCCGAGGCGATGCATGCATCGAGGGAAGCGATCACGTCGCGGATCCATACCGCCTCCGGGCAGGCATGCGCAAGACGCTGCAGGATCGTTCGTGCTTCCGGCCAGGCGTTCACCTGACCGGCATCGATCAGCGTCCGTGCTCGATGTAACTGCCCGAGCATGTTGCCGTACTCGAGCACGTCCGGATGCTCCGGCGCGAGTCGACGCCACGCACTCAGCAGTGGCTGCGCCTGATCCGGACGTCCACTCACAAGATACGTGCGTACGCGCGAAGAAGCTTCACGATGCACGTGCGTGATCATTGCGTCGAGTTCATCGTTTGATTGATGAAATCCACGTGCCTGGCGAAGAGCTTCCATCGCCGTATGCACATCGCCGGAATCCAAGGCGCCCCGGGCTCGATCGATCGCTTTTTGCGCGGCGGCGCGTTGCGCATCGGCTTTCTGTTGAAGTTGCCCGACACGGGAGAGATCCTCCGGCAGGTCGTCGAGCGTCTGTCCCCCAAGGGAAAGCTCGCCGTTGTCGATGTGTCGGCGGGCCTGGGCGAGCCGGGCATCCCGGCGCTCGGTCGAGTGGCGTTCGCCCTGAACGTGTTCGGCGATGTTCTGCCGCAACGTCGCGACCTCCGTCGTGTTGCCGCCCAGCCGCGCCGCCTGCTCGCAATCGGCCGCCGCCTGAGGATAGCGCCGAGCCTCGAGGTGCGCCTGTCCACGATCGACCAGCGCCTTCACGAGTCGGGTAATGAGCGCCTGGCCGCTGCGGTGAGCCTGCACGTCCGGGGCGGAGACGATGCGGCAGGCTTCATCCAGCCGACCATCTTTCATCGCTACCTCGGCTCGTCGTAATTGGAGACTCAGCACCCCAGGGCTCCTTCTCGCGCGGTTCACCGCGTTTCAGTATACCACTCCGTGCGAATGACTCGGGTCGGAGGACGGGCACGGGGATGCTCTCCCCGTGCCCGCTCCGGAACGCGGAACACACTCAGTCAGCCTGCGACAGGGTCGTCACCGGCTCGTCATTCAGCTCGGATTCCGGCGCGAAGTGGGCATCGACCTGCTCGATGAGTTCCCGCTCGCTGATGACGTCGACCTCAATCGGCTGCGTGAAGTGCGTCTCGTACGAGAGCACACGTTCGGCCACGTCGAGCCGATTCTTGATGTCGTCGATCAACGCCTCGGTTCGCGCCAGGGCACTGTTGTCCAACTCCAGTTGTGAGCCCACCGACGCCGCCTGGACCAGCCGGTACTGGCTTTCGAGCGACTCGATCTGATCCTCGAGCTGCACCTTCTTGGAGCGCATCTTGTCGAGCATGCTCATGGCGGCGCGGAGCGACTTCTCGCGATTGGCCAGCAACCGCCGCTTGCCCTCGACGATCAGCTCCGCCTCCTTGAACCGGTCGAAACGCGACGCCAGATCGCCCTTGACCTGATCGCGCGAGTAGCTGAACCCGGCGAGGCGATACTCCGACTGGCCTTCGTCCAGCAGGTCACGCAGCTTGGCGATCCGGAGCGACTCCTCCTTGAGGTTGCCCTCGCAGACCGCGATGTCTTCCTTCAGGTTCGCCACCTCGACCTCTTCCGAGGCGATCAGACGGACATTCGCCTGGATCTCCGGAATGATGTCCTGCAGCGTGTCCCGGGCCCGCTTCAACTCGAACTCGATGGGCACGTTGCTCTTGACCGAGTCCCGCACGGCATGGGCGGAGCTGTGGACGTAACTTCCGAGGTCGGTGCCGAAGAGCACACCGCCCACCGCCAGGCATCCGACCGAACCGAGGACGCCCCATTTGATCAGTTTCATACACATCGTAAATCTCCTTCCAGTATAAGGTTAACACTGGATGACGTCTCAGGTTTCCCGGGTTGCGCGGCCGCCCGCGTGCCCGAACCAGGCATGTGGACACGGCCATTGCCGGAATCTTGCACGGGAACTGCAAAAAGCGGCGGCAAATAGCTTTATCGCCCCTTCTGCGGAGCCGATAACCCATGGCCGGGATCGCGCGGAAGGACCGCGCCGATGGTGTCATGGAAGCATGAGGCGAGCATGGAACAGTCGGGAAATAAGCGACCGAACGTGTCGGGAACCACGGGAGGTGGGAAACAGGCGGCCACCGAGTCGACGCCCGGCACTCCGGATTCGTCGTTTCACGCATCAGCTACGGCGTCGAGCACTTCCCGCCGCAAGTTCCTGAAACACTCGGCCAGGCGGCTGGCCTACGCCGCGCCGGTCGTGCTGCTGTTCAAGCCGGACGAAGCCCTGGCAGGCTCCGGTGGCACGCAGATCACGCCGGGGTGATGCCGGCGGTTTCGGTTGTTCCTCAGATCAGGCAAGAGGCGCACCATGTTCAGAACGCTCCCCGCCCAGGAATCACAGCGTACGTACCGCGTGCGGGAAGGGCTGCATCTCGTCCGCATGGAGGACGAGGCGGTGGTCTACGACCTCGTGCAGGATGCGGTGCACTACCTCAACGCCACGGCGCGATGGATCTGGGAAGCGTGTGAGCAGGGGCAGAGCGAAGAAAACATGGTGGTCGGCCTGAAACAGCGTTACGACCTCGACGGCCGGGAGCAGGCGGAAGAGGCTGAACTGCGGAACGACGTCGAACGCACGCTGGCCACGCTCGTCGGTCAGGGATTGATCGTCGTGGATGCAGAATGACAGGAAGGACGCATGACGCAACTGACCTGCCCATTGGATTTCTCGAAGCCGGCTTCGCGTGAGGCGGTTTCCCCAGTCGCCTCGCCTCGCCGCGCATTCACACGCTGCTATCGCATCGGACCGGTGGAGGTGGAACTGACCTCGCGCGTGTCGGGAGTCCTCGATGCGTATCATGCACTCTGCGCGCCTTATCTGACGGAACGTGTCTCGTCATCCGCCTTCCGCGTGGAAGTGGCGGCCCGGCGATCGCCCCGCACGGGCTTGCGGCACTATCACATACTGGCCAACGGCCGCGAGGAGTTCACGGTCCGCCGGAAGCGTCAGGTCCTCTCGCATGTCGAAGGCGCGTTGAACCTGATGGTCGCGCGACATCTGCCGAACCTGCTGGCGATCCATGCCGCCTGTGTGGCCAGAGGACATGTGGCGATGATGATGCCGGGCGCGCCCGGCAGCGGAAAGACCACGACGACAGCGGAGCTGCTGCGTCGCGGCTGGTCGTACTACTCGGATGAATTCGCGCTGATCGATCCGGATTCGCTGCTGCTGGAAGCGTACCCGAAGGCGATGAGCATCAAGTCGGGCGCGTTTGAGCTACTGCGCCACCGGTTGCCGCCACTCGAACACATTACCGCGCATGAACGTCGCACGAAGGGATTCCTGCGCTGCCTTCCGCCACGGCTGATTCGCGAGAACGTGGTGGCGTCGCCGATGCGGCCAGGTCTGATCGTGTTCCCTACGTATCAGGTCGGTGCTTCCACCGAACTCGAACCGATGTCGCGCGCGAGGGCGGTCTTCGAGATGACCCGCCAGTGCTTCAATCTTTTCAAGTTCCGGCGTCGCGCGGTGGACATCCTCGCGGAAGTCGTGAGCCGAGCCGAATGCTATCGGCTCGTCGGATCGGACCTGGACGACATGTGTGACGCGATTGAAGATCTGGCAGAATTCCGGGAGCCAATGCGATGAAGTCCCGTGCGCCATCTGGGCGAGTCGCTCGCCTTCCGGGCGACGGCGAGGCCCTGAACGCGTTGCTCGCGCGGCTGATGCGCGATGATCCGCTGCCGGCGGCGCATGAAGTTGATCGTGCGGATGGGTGGGAGGTCGTCTGCTCCTTCGCGTGGCAGAACCGGCTGGGAAGCATGCTGCTTGCCCATCTGAACGCACACGGCATCGAGTTACCCCCGTCGGCGCGTCACCAGCTCGAAGCGCACGCCGAACACGTGGCCGCGGTGAATGCCTACAACCGCAAACGCCTTCGCCCCGTTCTTCAGATACTCAATGACGTGAAGGTGCCTTTCCTTCTGCTGAAAGGGGCGGCGCTGAACGCGGTGCTGTACACGGACGCGTCGCTCCGACCGATGGTCGACATCGACCTCATGATACACCCGGCGGATGTGGAACGGGCGGACACGGCGCTGCGCGATGCCGGTTGCCGGCCGGGCGAGGACCTGCTGCGCGGCGATTTCTATCCCCGCTATCACTACGAGCGCGAATACCTCAGCGGAGATACACCGCGGGTGCGTCTCGACGTGCACGTGCGCCCGTTTCGACCGCTGCGTTACGCACGAACGGTGCCGGATGATGCGCTTTGGGATCGGCCGGATGTTGTGCGGGTCGACGGCGTGAACGTTCGCATTCCGAATCCGTCGCGCATGCTGATTCATCTGCTGGTCCACGCCGCCTGCCACGGCCTTCGGGAGGTTCGCTGGCTGTACGACATCAAATCGTACCTGGCGGCGAAGATGGATCGTATTTCAATTGCACAGGTGGCGGACCTGGTGACGCGCTGGAAGCTGAATCTCCCGGCCGAGCAAGCGCTTGCACGCGTGATCGACGCCTTCGCCCTGGAGAATCCGCGCGTGCTCGCCTTACAACGTGCTCTGCGTGGCCGCGTGAATCTCTTCGATCGACTGGCATTGAACCAGGCGCCGCGCGACCAGGATCGACCGGTCATGGACGTGCTGGTCAATGCGCTCTGCACGCCGGGATTCGCAACGCGCCTCGGTTATCTTCGCGCCGTGTGCCTTCCCGAGAAGTCCCATCTTGCCCAGGTCTACCCCTACCGCCATCCCGGCTGGCCGCTGGCCGCTCAGACTGTCCGCCTCACGCGCCGCATCGCCACATGTTTTCATGCCTCACCCGACGCACCAGGCTGATTCTCACTCAAGACTTCTGAAGCATTGGTGAGATGCGCAAACGAAGAAACTGCGTGTCACCATCATCGTCTTCTGGTAGATTACCGGAGTGCAATCGGCGCCCGGTTCCCATTCACGGAGGCATCCCTCATGGGTTACTCACTCATCGGTTTGATCATTCTCATCCTGGATATCATCGCCATCGTCAATGTGCTTGGTAGCGGTATGGATACCGCCAAGAAAGTCCTCTGGATTCTCTTGATTCTGTTTCTACCGGTCATCGGCATGGTCCTGTGGTTCCTGATCGGGCAAAAAGGTCGGATATGATGACTCGCTGAGGCGACGGGTATCTGCGTTATAGTTCATGACGCGCAGTGACGCCCGGGCCCGTAGAAAACGAAAGCCGCGACCGCCGGAATCATCCGACAGTCGCGGCTGAGTTTACGAGGCCATCTCGTCCCTTGCTGAGATTATCCCCAGCGGATCAAGCCGATGTGGTATCGCGCCGTCATCTCGGGATGGTGCGGCACGATGCGCAAGGCGTAGCCATAGTTCCCGCTGTATTCACAAGGAATCGCCCCGTTGTAGCGATAGACGCCGGGTTCGCCGTTCTGACCTTCGCATTGCAGCATGGAGGCGTTACCGGTGGTGATCAGACCGCGAGAATCCGTCGGCCCATAGTACAACTCGACGGATACTTCCTGCGGGTCGATCGAGCCGAGACGGATCTCGGCGTTGACAGGCAACTGATTGCCGACGGTCGCTTCGCTCGGGATGTTCGCGTCGACCTTCTCGATCCGCACCTCGTCCCACTTGTGCTGCAGCTTGTGGCCCCACGACGCCACCTGCTTGGTGACTTCGAACTCGCCTTCACGGAAACGGTTCCAACGCTTCGAGGCGGGCAGGTAGAACCGCTCCGTGTACTCGCGCACCATGCGGTTCGTGTTGAACACCGGGCAGCAGGTCCGCATCGACGCTTTCATCATCGCGACCCACTTGCGCGGCACGCCGTCGACACCGCGGTCGTAGAACTTCGGGATGATTTCCTTCTCGAGCAGATCGTAGATCGACTGGGATTCCATGAAGTCCTGGTAGTCGTCGTTGCCGTAGATGCGCCGATCGCCGATGGCCCAGCCATTGGTGCCGTCGTACGCCTCGGGCCACCAGCCGTCCAGCACGGACATGTTGATGCCACCGTTGGGCGGCACCTTCATGCCGCTGGTACCGCTGGCTTCGTGGAGCTTCGTCGGCGTGTTGAGCCAGACGTCGACACCCTCGATGAGCAGGCGGGCGATGCTCATGTCGTAATCTTCCAGGAAGACCATGCGCGTCCGGATGTTCGCCTGCTTGGTGAACTGGACGATTTTCTTGATAAGTTCCTTGCCGGCTTCATCCTTGGGATGCGCCTTGCCCGCCAGTAGAAACTGCACCGGGCGCTGCGGATCTCTCAGAATCCGCGCGAGACGATCCTCGTCCTTCATGAGCAGGGTGGCCCGCTTGTACGTGGCGAATCGACGAGCGAAGCCGATGGTCAGCGCCTCGGGGTCGAGCACCTCGTCGGCGGCGTAGACTTCGGCCGGCGGGGCTCCGCGGGAGATCAACTGCTGCTTGAGGCGCCGCCGGGCAAACGCGACCAGGCGCTCACGCAACCGCTCGTGCGTCCGCCACAATTCCGCGTCCGGGATCAGGTCGATCCGCTTCCAGATGGCCTGGTTCAGCGGGTCTTCCGTCCACTGCGGGCCGAGGTACTGATCGTAAAGATGGGCCATGTCCCGCGAGAGCCAGCTGCGAATGTGCACGCCGTTGGTGATCGATGTGATCGGCACCTCGTTGATGGGCACGCCGGGATAGACGTCGTTGAACATCTTGCGCGACACTTCGCCGTGAAGCTGGCTCACGCCATTGCTCAGGTATGCGAGCCGAAGCGCGAGCACCGCCATGCAGAACGACTCGTTCGGATCCGTCGGATGGAACTTGCCGAAGGACATGAGGTCATCGAGCCCGATGCCCAGCGCCTGGCAGTAACTGTTCAGGTACTTGGTCACCAGCGTCTCGGGGAAGCGGTCGATGCCCGCCGGCACAGGGGTGTGCGTCGTGAACACGGTGCCCGCAGCGACCAGCTCACGGGCTTCGTCGATGTTCAGCCCGTGGGCATGCATTTTCTGCCGGATGCGTTCGAGGGCGAGGAAGGCGGAGTGCCCTTCGTTCATGTGGCAGACCGACGGATCGATGCCCAGCGCTTCGAGGGCGCGCATGCCGCCGATGCCGAGGACGATCTCCTGGCGAATGCGCATCTCCTGGTCACCGCCGTAAAGGCGGATGGTGAGATCGCGATCCTCCGAGCGGTTCTCCGGAACGTTCGTGTCGAGCAGGTAGAGCCGGACACGGCCAACCGTGACCAGCCAGATATTCGCGTGAACATGGTGGCCACCGACATCCATGCTGACACGAAGCTGCGTGCCGTCATCCTTCAACACCCGTGTGACCGGGATCGTCGAGAAATCGAGTTCGGGATAATCCTCGAACTGATAGCCGTCGTTGGTCAGGTACTGATGGAAGTAGCCCTGGCGATACAACAGGCCGACACCGACGAGCGGCAGGCCGAGTTCGCTCGCGCTCTTGAGGTGATCGCCCGCGAGGATGCCCAGGCCGCCCGAATAGATCGGCAGGCATTCGTGCAGACCGAATTCGGCGGAGAAGTACGCGATGGTGCCGACGTTCTGGTCGGCGTAGTGCTCCTGGAACCAGGACCTCCCGCTCATGTAATCGTTCATGGCCGTTTGCACCCGGCCCAGCGAAGCGGCATAGGCGGGATCATGCGCGAGCCGGTCGAAACGCTCCTGCCGGATGCGCGCCAGCATGGCGACGGGGTTGTGTTTCAGTTCGCGCCAGAGATCGAGATCGAGCCGGCGGAACGTCTCGATGGCGTCCGGATTCCAGGTCCACCAGAGGTTGTACGCGATCTCGCGCAAGGGCTTCAGTGGTTCGGGCAATGACGGCAACACGGTAAAGTTGCGTACATGGTTCATGGCAAAGACTTTCTATTGCAAGAAGGATCAGCACCGCCATGAGGGTGGGCGGCGATGCAGCAAAATCGGCGTTGGCTTCAATTCACATTCACCAGCAGCAGGTCGTCAGGCACCAGTGGCTTCCCGCAGGACGCGTATTGCTTAACACGCGGGGACGGGTCACGTCAATCTACTACCCTCAATTTAACCTCGGCATTATATCGGCCGCCCATCGCTGGGTATCGAGCTATTCCCTGTATCGGGAATCGTGTTTTGCCAAGTGTTTAGGCATTCACTCCCCCTGCACTTCGGAGATCCACCAGCAGGATGACGACAACTGGCGAGCCTCTCTGGCCGCAAGCAGGTTTAAGCTTCGTCCATGAAAGAGCTTAAAACGGATCCGCGACATTCGATGGCCGAAAGCGGCATGACTGATCCTCGTCATAGGGAATGTGCATAGAGACCGCCGGGACTGACGACGAGGTCATGGCACCACGCGGCCTAGAATGGAACAAGGGTGTACCTCGCCGCACGAACAACCGATGAGCCTTGGGATTCGCTTATGGCGGGTCGATTCGCGACCCAGGCATGATTGGAGAACTCGTCCGATGGTCACGGAAGAAATCCTGCTCGAAGGTCACATCATCGATTCGCTGATCCTCTCAAAGGTGCTGGACGAGATCCTGGCCTTCGGGGGTGATTTTCATATCCGCGAGGTCCATGTCGGTCAGGATCGCAAGGATCGCAGTTCGGCACGGGTGGAGGTCGTGGCCGCCGATGTCGAGCAGATGAACGATCTGCTGAACCAGATCGCCAAGCATGGTGCCGTGGTCAATCGGCAGGGTGACGTCAATCTGGTGGCGGCGCCCAAGGATGGGGTGTTTCCCGAGGGGTTTTACTCGACGACGAACCAGAAGACGCTGGTACGCCATCTCGACGCGTGGCACGAGGTACGCTCGCAGGAGATGGACTGCGGCTTGAAGCATGATCCGGCATCGGGCGACTTCACGTGTGTGCCGGTGTGCCACGTGCAGGCGGGGGATGCGATGGTCGTCGGCCACCGGGGCGTGAAGGTGATTCCGCTGGAGCGCGATCGCGAGGTGGGCACGTTTGAGTTCATGAGTTCGAACGTGTCGACGGAAAAACCCAAGAACGTGATGATCCACAACATCGCCACGAAGATGCAGGCGGCGCGCGACGCGGGCAGGCCGATCATTCTCGTCGGCGGCCCCGCCATCGTGCACACCGGCTCGGTCGAGCACATCGAAAGATTGATCGAGGCGGGGTACATCCAGGTCCTCTTCGCGGGCAACGCGCTGGCCACGCACGACATCGAGCAGGCGCTTTACGGCACATCGCTCGGCATCCACATGGAGAAGGCCATCCCCGCCGATACCGGGCACGAGCATCATCTGCGCGCCATCAACACGATCCGCCGGCACGGCTCGATTCGCGCCGCCGTCGAGTCCGGCACGCTGACCTCCGGCATCATGCACGCGTGCGTGAAACATCAGGTCGAGACGGTGCTGGCAGGCTCCATTCGCGACGACGGACCGCTGCCGGAGGTGATCACCGACGCCCTCGTCGCCCAGGACACGATGCGCCGCTATGTGCAGGAGGCGGGGTACTGCCTGATGATCGCGACGACGCTGCACTCGATCGCCACGGGAAACCTGCTGCCGGCGTGGGTGCCGGTAGCGTGCGTGGACATCTCGCCCTCGGTGATCACGAAGCTGGCCGACCGCGGCTCGTTTCAGACCGTCGGCCTGGTCACGGACGTCGAGCCTTTCCTGCGCGAGCTGCTGCATGTCCTGAAGCTGGAACCGGCGATGGTGGGTTGATTCACCCATGATCGTGATGACGCCGATCGGTGGCCGGGAATGGTATCGCAAGAAATACCACATTGCACCTTGATCTCGCCGCGAATTTGTGACACACTCCAAATGCCCCTAGAAGCTATTCATTAAATATCCCCTATCCGGTGGGAGGGCAGAGCCGGGCAGAGGGCCTGGCTGGGCTACGTGGTATGAGACCGGCAGACGACGATCTCAGCGAGGGCGCGCGTGATGCACATCCATACGTCTTCCCAGGAGGTTCTCGATCTCGGCTTTCGAGGCTACACCTGCAACTGGGGCGTCCACATCTGCGGATTGTATGAGTCCCAAGCTGAGCATGATGAAATTCTTTACGGGTTTATGCACAGCGGTGACACAGCAGATGACCTTCAACTTTTTGTTTCGAATAGACTGACTTCAGATGAGTTCAAAGCGGAGTACGCGACGCGCTATCGTGACAGTGCCTCGCATCTCGAGGACACCTGTCGATTTCAATTGATGCGTGCGCAGGAGCTCTATTATCCCGACGGTGCCTTCTCGCCGTGGGTGATGGAGGACAACCTCGATACGTTCTACCGCCAATCCCAGTCCCGGGGGCGGCGGCACATCCGGGCCACGGCGGAGATGTCCTGGGCACTGGAGGCTATTCCAGGGGTGGAGCATCTGATGGCCTATGAATCGCGCTTGAACTACTTCATTCCCGGCAAACCGTGGATCAGCATATGCATGTATGATGTGACCCGGTTCAGCGGCCGGCAGATCATGAACGTGTTGCGGACCCACCCGTTCACGATCAACGGAACCGTGATCACGGAGAACCCCTACTACATCGACCCCGACAGCTACCTGGCGGAGCATGCTCCGCAGTTTCTCACACGAAACGGTGGGTCGCGCTGAGGATCGCCATGGATGCCTGTCCATCGCATACGCTGATTCATGATCTCTTGCTTCTGATCATCAATCTCAGCCAGGTGAAAGATCCGGACCGGATTCTTCGTCTGTTCATCGAGGGGCTGAATGGTCTGGATATCGACATCCCGTTTGAATTCGTACCCATCGGTAGCAAGCCTTCCCCGCCTTATGAGCGTCTTTCCACCAGTGACTCCTCTTTCGGCTGCGTCGCCGTTCGAGGTCCGTGGGACGAGCTTCCCGCGGAATGGCAGTCCGTGCTGCGCAACGCCATGCGCATGCTGGCGATTCTGCTGGAAAACACGTATCGCTCCCAGCTCCTGAGTTCCACGAACGAGCGTCTCGGGCAGCTGGTTCAGGAACGTACGGAGGCGCTGGCGGCACAGAACTACGCCCTCAAGGCGGAGATCGAGGAACGCCGATCCGCCGAAAGGGCGCTGCGCATCAGCGAATTGCGGCTGCGGCAGATGGCGGAGAATCTGGAAGAGGTCTTCTGGCTTTCCACGCACGATCTCTCGGAGTGTCTCTATCTCAGTACGGCTTTCGAAAGGGTGTTTCAGCGGCCGGTGGAGGGCGTCTACGGCGATCCCATGTCGTGGATGGAGGCGGTCGTGCCGGAGGACCGCGAGAAACTGCGGGAGATGATCGAGTCGACCGACATGGCGAAGGCCGCGCCGCTCGCGTTTCCCGAGTATCGCATCCGGACGCCGGATGGCCAACTGAAGTGGATCCAGGCGAAAGTGTTTCCGGTGCATGACGAGGCGGGAAACGTCTATCGGCTCACGGGAGTCGCTGCCGACATCACCGAACGCAAGCAGCTCGAGGACGACCATCAGCGCATGGAGATGGAGCTCCTGCAGTCCCGCAAGATGGAGGCGATCGGCCGCCTGGCGGGCGGGGTCGCCCACGATTTCAACAACATGCTGACGGTGATCATGGGCAATGTGGAATTGGCACGGAGTCTCCTGATATCCTCCCCGCGCGGGGAACGCGAGCATGGGACGTTGGACGAACTGCTGACCCAGATCCACGGGGCAGGCGAGCGCAGTGCCTCCCTGACGCGGCAGCTCCTGACCTTCAGCCGCAAGACGCCGTCGCATCCGGCGCCGGTCTCCGTCAATCAGATCCTGCGCGAGTTGGAGTCGATGCTGCGGAGACTGATCGGTACGCATATCCACATGAGACTGGACCTGGAGGAGGATCTTCCGCCGATCCTGATCGACAAGTCGCAGATGGAGCAGGTCATTCTCAACCTGGTGATCAACGCCCGGGACGCGATGTCCGCCGGGGGCTTGCTGACGCTTGGCGCGCGTCGCTTGCAGGTGACCCGGGCGGACCTGGGCGAATGCCCGGACCTGGCCCCGGGTTGCCACGTCGAAGTGTCGGTTCACGACACGGGCGAGGGCATCCGGCCGGAGAATCTCGGCAGGGTGTTTGAGCCCTTCTTTTCCACGCGTCCGATGGAGAAGGGCACCGGCCTGGGGCTGGCGACGGTGTACGGGATCGTCAAGCAGCACGACGGGCATATCGAGGTGCGGAGCGACGTGGCCGAGGGAACCATGTTTCGCATCCTGCTGCCCTGCGTTCCCGCCCAGAGTGAGGAGGCGCCGGAAGACTCCGCCGACCCGCCGTCCCGGGGCGAGGAGACCATTCTGATCTGTGAAGATGAGACGGGGATCCTCAAACTTGCTGCAAATGTACTCGAAAGTCAGGGTTACCGGGTCCTGCAGGCGCAAGCGGGGCCGCAGGCGCTCGAGGCCGCTTCCCGCGAAGAGGGGAGTATCGATCTCTTGCTGACCGACATCGTGATGCCGGGGATGAGCGGTTATGAAGTGGCCACGGAACTTCGCAAACAGTTCGGAACGCTGCCCGTCCTGTACATGTCAGGCTATAACCAGGATGACGCTACGGCATCTGAAGATAGCTGTGTTGACCGCAACGGTGCCTGTTTTCTCGCCAAACCCTTCACACCGGCGGAACTGCTTTCGGCGGTGCGGTCGTGCCTCGACCTGCATGCGTCTCCGCGCACCGCGTGAATGATAAAGCCTTGCCAATACGGATCCTTGCTTGGAGCGATGGGAAGCTACTTCGCGCGTTCGATGTACTCGCCGGAGCGGGTGTCGACGCGGACAACCTCGCCGTTCTCGATGAAGGGGGGCACCTTGATCTTGGCGCCGGTCTCGAGGGTGGCTTCCTTGTTCTGGTTGGTGGCGGTGGCGCCCTTGATCGACGGCGGCGTGTCGGTGATCTGCAACTCGACCACCTGCGGAAGATAGATGTTGACGATCTTGCCGTCGACGATCTCGCATGTCACGCGCTCGTTTTCCTTCAGGAACGGCAGGGCATCGGTGAGCATTTCCTCGTCGACCGGGATCTGGTCGTAGGTCTCGACGTCCGCCAGGATGTAGTTGGTGGCATCGCGATAGAGGTACTCGTATTCCTTCGACTGGACGAAGGGCGTCTCGAAGGTGTCGTCCACGCGCGCCCGAACGTCGAGAATCTGCCCCGACTGGAAGTTCTTGAGCTTGAGCTGGATGTAACTCCGCTTGTTGCCCTTGGCGACGTGGGTGGCGTCCTTCACCGAGTAGAGGCTGCCCTCGTGCATCACGACTTTGCCCGGGCGGAGATCATTGGCTTTCAACATGGCGGTACGTTCTCCCTGCCCGGTCGACGCGGGCGTCCAAGTTCATGCACAGTGCCCAGATTTCCAGAGGAATCAGCGGAAGATCGCGGGCCGCGGTGCCTCGGTCGCGGGGGACCCCGGAGCGAGGCGTCACAAGAGTCTATAGTGTGGCAAACCGCCTCTCCGGAGTCAACCGCCGTCCAGCGAGGCGCGTGAGCGCGGCTGAGTTGTCGCCCCATCGGCAAGAGGGTATGTTTTCGGACGATCATGGTGGGTCGTTCGAATCATGAAACGGGGGTTGTCATGGTGGAACAGGCGGAACGGGTCGCTACTTCGGCGGCCATCGAGCACTTGCGCTGGGCGCTGACGCCGGGGGTCGGCCCGGCGCTGTTCGCGCGGATTATCGAGGCGTTCGGTTCGGCACAGGAAGCGCTGGGCGTCGGTGTCGACCGGATGCAGAAGGTGGAAAGCGTCGGGCGCGCCACCGCCGAGGCGATCGTCCTCGGGCGCGACCGCGTCGACGTGGAAGCGGAGATCCGGCTGGCCGCCGAACACGGGGTTCGCATCCTCTGCCGGGACGACGAAGAATTTCCTGCACCGCTGCGCTACATCCCTGATCCGCCGATCTGTCTCTACGTCAAAGGGCAACTGCTGCGCGAAGACGGGCTGGCGGTGGCGATCGTCGGCTCACGGAAACCCACGATCTACGGCCAGGAGCAGGCCCACCGCTTCGGCTATCAACTGGCATCGCACGGCATGACCATCGTGTCCGGGCTGGCGCGCGGGATCGACAGCGAAGGGCACAAAGGCGCGCTGGCCGCCGGAGGGCGAACGCTGGCGGTGCTGGGCAACGGGCTCGCACGGATCTATCCGCCGGAGAACCGTGACCTGGCCGTGCGTGTCGAGCAGTCGGGGGCGCTGCTGAGCGAACTGCCGATGAACACCTCCCCGGCGAAGGAGAACTTCCTGCCCCGCAACCGCATCATCGCGGGGCTGAGCCTGGGCACGCTGGTGGTCGAGGCCGCCCGGCGGAGCGGCGCGCTGGCCACGGCGCGGCTGTCGAGCGAGTACGATCGCGAAGTGTTCGCGGTGCCCGGACGTGTGGACACACCCGTGTCCGAGGGCACGAACGCGCTCATCCGCGATCAGCACGGCAAGCTGGTTATGTCGGTGGAGGACATCCTCGACGAACTGGGTGAGGCGGGGCAGATGCTGCTGGATATGGAACGTCCGGGCGAACCGGCGCCGCAGCGGGCCCCGGTTTCACTGAACGAGAACGAGCAGGCGATCTGCAACGCGCTGGACCGTGACGGCCGTCCGATCGAATCGATCGCCGAAGCGTCGGGCCTGCCCGCCAATCTCGTGGCGTCGACGCTGATCTCGCTGCAGCTCAAGGGGGTTGCCCGTCAGATGCCGGGGAACGTGTTCGTTCGCGTGGGAGGGGGCTGATGCCGGTCGTTCGGACGGACATCGTGGCGCTGTATCCCTTTCGCCGCCACGCGGGCCGACTGGAGTTCCTGCTGATGCGTCGGGCGCCACGGAAGTACATGCCGGGCACGTGGAACGTCGTCCAGGGCAAGATCGAGCCGGGGGAGACCGCCACGGTGGCGGCGGTGCGCGAGATGCACGAAGAATCCGGCCTGCGACCGCGCACGCTCTGGCAGATGAACGGTGTGAACAGCTATTTCATCGCCGAACGCGATCAGATGGTCCACAGCCCGGTGTTCGTGGCGGAGGTGGACGTCGAGGACGAGGTCACGCTGAACGACGAGCACGACGATTACGCCTGGCTGGATCTCGGAGAAACGCTCGCCCGTCTTGTCTGGCCGAATCAGAAACGCTTGATACGCACGATCATCTCCGACATCATCGACGCGGGCGAGGAGCGTGCGTACCTCCGATTGCCCGAAGCCCTCTGGGATTCCTCCTCGACGTGAGAGAACTTCATGTGCAGTAAGTTGGCATCGTGTGGACGGCGGTTCGGTTGGATGGCAGGGATCGTGGGCCTCCTGGCCAGCGGAGCTCTCGCCGATGCGCCGCCGGGCAAGCGGATGAACGTCGTCTTCTTTCTGACGGACGATCAGGCTCCGAACATGACCGGCTACGAGGGGCATCCGCAAATCAAGACGCCGCATCTCGATACGCTGGCATCGCGCTCGGTCCGGTTCACGCGCTGCTACGTGCCGACGCCGCAATGCGCCCCGAGCCGCGCGACGATCCTCACCGGCCTGTACCCGCACTCTCACCGCGTGGTGACCAACCCGAGCGGGAAGCGCCCTTTGCGGATAAAGCCGTCGGCGGACACGTTCGTGGCCCGGCTCGATCGCGAGGGCTACTTCTGCGGGATCGTCGGCAAGTGGCACCTGCCTTACGAAACCTCGCCCGCCCCCGGTCACGGGTTCAGCGATTACGTCGCCACGCATGATCGAAGCTGGAAGTGGAACGACTGTCCGGTATGGGTCAATGGCGAGAAGCAGACGGCGGACAAGTTCCTGACCGACTGGAACGGCGACCGCGCCATCGAGTTCATCGACAAGGCGGGCGAAGCGCCCTTCTTCCTGTGGGTCTGCTTCCGCGCCCCACACGGCCCGCTCGTCTATCCTCCGGGGACGGAAAAGATGTACCCGCCCGACAAGGTGGATCTGCCCGAGACGATGGAGGTGCCGGTGGACCCCGCGCATCGCCCCGCCTCGCTGTTGCAGTCTCCGCCGCACAAGGGTTTTCAATCACACAAGCCACCGTATGACGCGCTCCGCGAGGCACGATCCAAGTACTACGCCATGATCTCGCGCGTGGACGAGAACGTCGGCCGCGTGCTCGAACGGCTCGACACGCCGGAACTTCGCGAGAACACGATCGTCATCTTCGCCAGCGACAACGGGTGGGCGCTGGGCGAGCATCGCCTGTTCGCCAAGGGCCCGTTTTTCTACGAGGAACTGGCCCGAGTACCGCTGCTCATCTCGCATCCGGCGTTGAAGGGCGAGGCCCGGACGGTCGAGCATGTCGTGAGCCTGGTGGATCTCGCGCCCACGATCCTCGAGATGGTCGGCTTCGGCGCGCCGATGGGCCTGCAGGGGGATTCGATGTGGCCGTTGATGCAGAATCCCGAGTCGACCGACTGGGCCGACGAGGAATTCCTCGAGTACGACGAGCAGCAGGGGACCCGCTACCCGGCCCGGGGCGTCGTCACGAAGCGATTCAAGTTCATCGATTACCTCAACGAGCGTCGCCCGGACAGCGACATCGTCTACGATCTGAAACTGGATCCGCTCGAGACGCGCAACGTGAATCACCCGGAGCAGCAGTTGCACTATGCCGGCGTGATCAAGATGCTCCGCCAGCGCGTGGAATCCTGGCGGGAAATGACGCGCGACCCGGTGAAATAGCGACGAACCTTGATTGAGTTTTATCCATGGATGGTAGGCATCGCAGGAGGCGAACCCGATGAGCACTTCCCAATCCACTTCATGCCTGTTGTGCGGGACACCGATGGTCGGTGTGCACTGCAAGCAGATCTGCCCGGCCTGCGGCTACAAGGAAGACTGCAGCGATCTCTTCCCGGAGTGCGCGTACGACGAATCCGTGCGTGACCAGGCCACCGCCGCGCACGAAGATCGGGATGAATGCCAAGCGGAGAACGAGAGTCGCGACTGCACGCAGAGGCGATCGGCATGAGCGGGCGCACGGCATCGATGTTGCGTGAATTCTACGAAGCCATGTTCGCCGCCTGCGGCCCGCAGCACTGGTGGCCGGCGGATTCGCCCACGGAAGTGATCGTCGGCGCCATTCTGACGCAGAACACGGCGTGGAAGAACGTCGAGCGCGCGATCGCGAATCTGAAGCAGGCCGATGCGCTGAACTGGACGGTGCTGCGCGATCTGGCCGACGAGGACCTGGCCGAACTGATCCACCCGGCGGGGACGTTCAACGTCAAGACGAAACGTTTGAAGGCATTCACGAATTGGTTCTGGTCGCGGTACGACGGCGATCTCGATGCCATGTTCGCCACGTCACGCCATACGCTTCGCGAGGAACTGCTGAGCATCTCCGGCATCGGGCGCGAGACCGCCGACGCCATTCTGCTCTACGCCGGCGAAATGCCTGCCTTTGTTGTCGACGCTTACACCGCCCGCATCCTGCGCCGCCACGGGCTCATCGACGACACCGCCGACTACGGCGAGATACAAGCGCTTTTTGAATCCAGCCTGCCAGAAGAAGTCCCGTTGTTCAACGAGTACCACGCCCTGCTCGTGCAGGTCGGCAAGACCCACTGCAAACCCCGCGCGAAATGCGAAGGCTGCCCGCTGGAGCCGTTCCCACACGAACTCGAAGAATAACGCTTCGCGCGTCCCGCTCAGTTTTTGGCGACGAACGTGTATTCGCCCGAGCCGACCGTGAACACCGCGAAGTCGCCGTCCATGCGGTCGAAGGTTACGGCCTCGGCCTGGTCGGCGGGCTTGCCGCCCTCGGTGACGTCGGCTGCCGCTTTCGCCGGCACATACAGCTTCGCCGTCGTGTTGGCGGGGATGGTGATGTTCAGCGTGAGCGTGTCGCCGTCGAGCTTCCAGGCGCTGGCGATCGTCCCGCGGATCGAATCGTAGCTGCCCTTCGCCCATTCGAGACCGCCGCCCGGCTGCGGCTGAAGCGTGAACTGCTTGTAGCCGGGATGATCGAGATCCGGATTGATGCCGAGAATCGTCTTGTACATCCACTCACCCACCGACCCGATGGCGTAGTGATTGAACGAGTTCATGGCCGGGTCCTGGAATCCGCGCCCTTTCACGTAGCCGTCCCACCGCTCCCAGATCGTGGTCGCGCCCTGCTCGATCGAATAGCCCCACGAGGGAATCGTCTTGTTGTTGAGCAGCCGGTACGCCACGTCGTTGTGTCCGTAACGCGTCAGCTCGTTCATCAAACGGAACGTGGCGTGGAAGCCGGTGGACATGTGCCACTTGTAATGCTCCACGGCGTCGACCATGCGCTGGGCTGCACGCTCGCGCTGCCCTTCGGGCATCAGATCGAAATTCAACGCCAGGGCGTAGCCTGCCTGCGTGTCGCCCTGTACTATTGCATCCTCTTCGACGTACGCCTTCACGAACGCGGCTTCAATGTCGTCGGCCAGCTTGGAATACTTGGCCGCCTCTTTCGACTTTCCGGTCAGATCCGCCATGCGGGCGACGATCGACGTCGAGTGGTGCCAGAACGCCGTCGCCAGCAGATCCTTGGGCACCTCCGCCACGCCCTCGGGGAAGCCGTGACCCTGCAACTGGAACGTGTTGCCGTTGAGCCAGTCGCCGTAATCGTTGTTCCGCTCATTCTTCCAGAGCAGGTCCGGGTTGTTCGCGTGGATCCAGTCCACCCAGCGTCGCGCGGCTTCGAAGTGCACCTCGAGGATACGTGTGTCGCCGTAGTTGAGATACATCTGCCACGGCACCGTCACGCCCGCATCGCCCCATGCCGGGACGCCGGAAAAGAGCTTGTTGCTGTCGTACGGGTGCGGCGCGAAATCGGGGAAGCGCCCGTCGTCCGCCTGGTCGTCGCGCATGTCGCGCAACCACTTGGTCAGGAACGCCGCCATGTCCATGTTGAAGCATGCCGTCTGGGCGAAGGCGAGGATGTCGCCGGTCCAGCCCATGCGCTCGTCACGTTGCGGGCAATCGGTCGGCGTGCTGTGCATGTTGCTGCGCTGCGTCCAGAGAATGTTCTGCACGAGCTTGTTGAACATGGCGTTGGAGGTTTCAAGTTCGCCGGTGATCGGCGGCGCCGAGTGCAGCACGCGCGCGACGATGGCATCCTTGCTCAGCTTGCCGGGTAGCCCCGCCACCTCGACGTAGCGGAACCCGTGGTATGTGAAGCGCGGCTCGTAGACTTCCCTGCCGTCGCCGGCGCACGTGTACTCATCTTCCTGTCGCGCACCGAGACCGGGATGCACGTGCTTCAAGGGCTCCATGCGCAGGTTGGTGCGGTAGATGTTGCCATCTTCCTCGAGCACCTCGGCGTGGCGGATGCGGATGGTCGTGCCCGCCGGGGCGTCGACTTCGAGCCGCACCCAACCGGGGAGGTTCTGCCCGAAGTCCACGACGTAGATGCCCTCGGCCGGTTCGGTGATCTCGACCGGGGCGACCTCTTCCGTGACGCGGATCGGTTCATTCGGCTGGGCGACGAGTTTCGGCTTCACCTCATCGACGACCATGACCTTCTTCCAGTCCTTGCCGTCGAATTCAGGCTCGGACCAGCCGTCGATCTCCTTGCGCGCGTCGTAGACTTCGCCGTCGAGAATGCACGCCTTGCGCACCGGGCCGTCGGTCGTGAACGTCCATCCGTCGTCGGTCACGATCGTTTGCGACGAGCCGTCCTCGAACTCGACCTCGAGCTGAAGCAGAAAGTGAAGCCGCTTGCCGTAGTGGGCACGCAGCGGCCCCTTGCCGTTATCGACGATATGCGAGATCCCGAGGCGCCCGGCATACCAGCCGTCGCCGAGAATCGCGCCGACCGCGTTCGCGCCGTTCGTCAGGGCATCCGTCACGTCGTACGCCTGGTACTGCACGTGCGAGTTGTAGTCGGTCCACTCCGGGGCCAGCACGCGATCGCCGATTTTCCGGCCGTTGAGGTGCAGTTCGTACAGTCCCAGCGCCGAGGCGATGGCGGTCGCCCGCTTCACCGGCCTATCGAGCATGAAGTCGCGACGGAACATGGGCGAAGGGTACGGAGTCTCGCGGTCGAGGTCGCCGGGTGCGGCGATCCACTTCGCCTTCCAGTCGGCCTCCTTCAGGATGCCCATCCGCCACATGGCGGGAGCGCTCCAGTCCGAAGACTCATCATGGTTCGACCAGACACGCACCTTCCACCAGACCGGCTGACCCGACGACAGCGGCTTGCCCGCGTACGCGATGTGCAGCGCCTGGTCGCTGTTCACCTTGCCGGTGTCCCAGAGGTCGCCCTTGTCGCTTGCGAGCGTCTCCGGCGAACGCGCCGCCAGGATGTGATAGGCGGTCTGCATCGTCCCGCGGCGATCGGATTCGAGAATCCAGCTCAAACGGGGTTGCTCGGGCTGGACGGCCAGCGGGTTTTCCAGGTATTCGCAGCGCAGTTGCGCGGGGTTCACGTTCGCCATGAGGGAAGCTCCAGAAGTAAGAATCAGAGACGCAGCCAGCAGAATTCGGTCAACCATGAGATCACCCGGATTGTTTTATCCACGTGAAGAGTATTTCGGTTCCACAGGTTTCCACCGGTCACGGACATAGTCACCACGGCCCGCAGCCATCGGTGGAAGAGGAAAAGAGTACTCGTGGGGCATATCCTCCGCAAGACGGAATGCCGCCCCGTTCGACGCACGAATGCCCGTGGATTCCGCCCTATACGTGCTCGTGCGTGTAGATGTGGTTGGAGCAGTAACACTTGCTGCCCGAGCAGGAGGAGCAGTAGCGGAAGTCCATGTTGGGGTCGTCCTTGTCGGTGAGCCCGCAGGCCGTGCAGACATGGAAAGGCTTGGCCTGCTCGGCGATGGCCTGCTGACGGGCACGCGTGCGGCGGAACCCGGCTTTGACCCGCTGTGTGATCTCCTTGCCGAAGAAGACGAAGAAGTTCAGCACCGACGCCTGGATGAGAAAACGCTCCGACCAGCCGGTGGCGAGGAACTGGAAAATCAGCAGCGCCCATGTGATGGCCGCCAGCCACTTCACCTTCACGGGAAGAATGAAAAACAGCAGGATCTCGAAGTCAGGATAGAGAAACGCGAACGCCAGGAAGACGGACGTGCTGATATAAATATTGGTGGCCATTGCGCCCGGCACGATGAATGCCGAGCCCACGGTCGCGAGATAGCCGATCAGCAGGTACACGTTGTAGCGAAACGCGCCCCATTGGCTCTCCAGCGCCGAGCCGAAGAGGTAGAAGATGTAAAGCGCGATGAGCACGAACAGCAGGAAGTCGCCTGGTGGCATGAAGATGAAGAGAAAGAGCCGCCAGATCTCACCCTGAAGGACCCTCTCGGGGATCAGAACGAGTTGTTCCAGGATTCGCGGATTGGTCCGGCCGAGAATGAAGAAAATCGCCTGGCCCGCGACCAGGTAGAGCGTGACGTTGGGGATGCCGAGGTGCCCGTACTTGCGATCGAGGCGGTCCAGCCATGAGCCCTGCCGTGAAGTCATGCGTCCTTGTCCGAAATGACGTTGCCTGTCGGCGAATCGGAGGCGGAACGACCTGCCACCTGTCGAAGCATCGTAGCGATGTGCCCGCCGATCCGCAAAGTAATCCGCCGCCTGCCAGGCCCTGTTCCCGAGGACTCCGGTGGCTGGACAAGCCCGACGGTTGCTCCTAGTCTGAAAGCCTTTATGCCCGGTCACGCCCAACCCTCGAACGGAGCTCTTCCATGACCCCGCGAATGCTGTTTACCCTCTTGTTCACGCTGATGCTCGCCCTGCCCGCGTCCGCCGCGGATCACGACATCCGCCTCGCCAATGACGATCTGGAACTGGACATCGACCTGAGCCTGGAGGACGGCCACGTCATCCTGCGTGACAAGGCGTCCGGCGAGGAGTTCACCGCCGTCGACTTCGGCGTGATCCGCGCGTACGACGTCACCGAGGATCGCATGCGGACGCTGCTGATCAGTCCCGAATCGCAGACCTCGCGCTGCGGCGTCACCATCGAGAAAAAGAGCGACACGCACGCCGTCATCAAGGTTGACACCGGCAACGGGTCGCCGTCGGCGATGGGGCAGATGAGCTTCGGCGTGAAGTTCGACGTCCATCTCAAGCTCAATGGGAATGCGTTCGAATACTCCGTACCCATCGCGAGCGTGGAGGAGATGAACCTCGGTGACGATCTTCCCCAACGTTGGCGGCTGATGAACCTCGAACTGTTCCCCTGCCTCGGCCAGACGCCTGCCGGCAGTCCCGGTTACCTCGTCATTCCCAGTTGGTCGGGCGCGCTGTACTACTTCGATCGCGATCATCCGCGAAGCAACCCCGGCTTCCTCCGCTCGGACTACGGCGATCTCGGCACGGAGGCGGGCGTCAACGCGCGCTGGGCCCACGATCCGGAAGCCCCCGCCGAGTACGGCTCGATGGTCTACGGCATTCAGGCGGTCTGGGAGGATCAGCTCCAGTTCCCGGTCTACGCGACCGTCCGCGACAAGGCGGCCCTGGCGGGGATCATCCTCAGCGGTGACTACGACACGGAGATCCGTGCCCGCCGGCACCAGGGCAAGGGCGACATGGCGTCGATCAACCCCGTGCTGCACTACCGCAAGCACTGGCACTCGAAGCTCGACCCGGTGGACCGCACCGTGCGACTGACCGTCCTGCCCGAGAAGGACGCGCACTACGCCGGCGTGGCCAACCTCTACCGCGACTACCTTGTGAAGGAAAAAAACGTGCCGACCTTGAAGGAGCGTGCCGCCAAGAACGCGGAAGTCGCGTACTTCATGGATTCGATCTACCTCCGCGTCATGATGGGCATGAAAGGCATGGACATGCGCGGCCAAGGCAAAATGAACTCGCGCATGACCTGGGATGAATTCGCCGCCGCCATTCCGATGTTCCAGGAGGCGGGCTTCGAGAAGATCAACTTCATCTTCGTCGGCGCGAACTTCGAAGGTCACGACGGCGCGCATCCCACCGTGTTCCCGCTCGAGAAGGATCACGGCGGAACGGAGATGTTCAAGCGCATGATGGCCAAGATCAACGATGCCGGCTACCGCGCGACCTTCCACCTGAACTACAAGGACGTGTATATGTGTTCGCCGGACTGGACGCCGGAAGCGATCCAGGTCAACGAGTTCGGCGAGTTGCGCTTTCACGGCGCATGGATCGGCGGCTATTCCTACCAGGGCATCCCGCAGGAAATGCTGGAGCGCTTCGGCAAGCGTGATCTGCCCAAGTTGCGCGAGTTGGGTCTGAAGGGCATGCACTACTGGGATGCGTGCCTGAGCGTGATGGAGGAGACCTTTCCGCCGGGCCGCGTGATCACCCGCCGGGAGTACGGCGAGGGTGCGATGGCATACTTCAAGTACGCGGCGTCGATCTTCGGCACGGTCGGTTGCGAGACGACGATCTCCCCGCTGCTGGGCATCATCGTCAACGCCGGTAACACGAGCTATCCCCATGGCGGCGCGCCGGGCAAGTTCAAGGCGAACGGCTACTGCGAGGCGGCACTGCTTGATCACTGGGTGCCCATGCTGCACATGATCTATCACGGCATGGCCTGCTATGGCGGTGGACCGGAAATCGCGGGCCGCACGGGGTACGAGTTCAACGCCGCGCCGACGCAGGAAGAGGTCGACCTGATCCGCGAGCGTTACGAGACGACGCAGCAGTGGCTCGGCGACCTGCAGTACGAGTTCATGAACGACCACCGCCGCCTCGCCGGCAAGGTCGACCGCACGACCTTCAGCGACGGCACCCGCATTTACGTCAACAAGTCGGCGGAGGAGGTCGAGGTCGACGGCGTGACGCTGGCCCCGCGCGGCTACAGCATCATCCGGCCCTGACCCGCGTCAGGATCGTCAGCCGGCGGACCGCTCGCCCCGGGTGGAGGGTTTCGGTTAAACTGTTCGGTTTGTCCCGGCGGGACCGGAGCGCAAGGACGAAACGAGAGGCGCCATGCCACCCACGAGTGCGGAATCATCAACAAGACCCGGCGAGGACATCGCCACGCGGCTCAGGACCTGGGCGGAGGGGTTTGAACCCGTTCTGCACCGGTTTCTGGAGCCCGGCGAAGCGGTTCCCCGGAAGCTGGCGGAGGCGATGCATTATGCCGCCCAGAGTGGCGGTAAACGGGTGCGTCCCTTCCTGGTGACACGGGCGTGCGAACTCTGCGGGGGCGCCGCCGAGCAGGCTGCGCCCGCTGCCGTGGCGATCGAGTGCGTCCACGCGTTTTCGCTGGTGCATGACGACCTCCCGGCCATGGACGACGATGACCTGCGTCGCGGTAAACCCACGTGCCACAAGGCTTTCGGTGAAGCGATGGCCATCCTGGCCGGCGATGGGCTGGTGACGCTGGCCTTCGAGCTGCTGGCCACAAAGATTGCAGATCCGGCGGTGGCGGCGCGGGCAGTGGCCGAACTGGCCCGGGCGACGGGCTGGGAAGGCATGATCGGCGGCCAGACGACCGATATTCTCAGTGAGAACCTGACGCCCGACCTGTCGCTGGTGGAGCGGATTCACCGATACAAAACGGCGCGGCTGATCGAAGGCGCGGCACGGCTCGGGGCCATCTGTGCCCGGGCGGATGATGCAAAGCTTGAATCGGTAAGCACTTATGCTCAGAACCTCGGGCTGGCGTTCCAGGTGGCCGATGACCTGCTGGACGTGACCAGCACAGCTGAGGAACTTGGGAAAGCGGCGGGCAAGGATGCCACGGCGGGGAAACAGACGTATCCCGGCGTGATCGGCATCGACGCGAGCCGGGCCCTGGCGAAGGAGTTGGCCGAGAAAGCGGAGGCGGCGCTGGCGATTTTCGGACGTGCCGCCGATGATCTCCGCGCGTTGGCCCGCTTCGTGGTGGAACGTCGGAAGTAAGTTGTCGGTTTTTCTGACAATCCGACGCCGTTCAGTTCGGGTCGACGTACTAGAATTCGAGGACGACGGTAAGCGACGGCCGGTCTACCAAGTGCACCCGGTTGTGTCGATAAGCATCGAGACCAGATTGCATTCATGAAATACCTACCAC
Source organism: uncultured Planctomycetales bacterium (assembly GCA_964618455.1). Taxonomy (GTDB): domain Bacteria; phylum Planctomycetota; class Phycisphaerae; order UBA1845; family PWPN01; genus CAZUAQ01. Next base: position 47,953 of record CAZUAQ010000012.1, read on the forward strand.
ACATCAAGCATCCATCGGACTTGCGCGCGTTGAAGATTCCCGAGCTGGAGGCCCTGGCCGGTGAAGTGCGTCAGCGTATCATCGACGTCGTCGGCAAGAGCGGCGGACACCTTGCCAGCAATCTCGGCGTGACCGAGATCACCCTGGCGCTGCACTACTGCTTCGACTTCGAGAAGGATCGCCTGCTGTGGGATGTCGGCCATCAGTGTTACCCGCATAAGCTGATTACCGGACGGAACGAACGCTTCGAGCAATTGCGCAAGGCGGGCGGCATCAGCGGTTTCCCCTCCACGAAGGAGAGCGGCTTCGACCTGTTCGACGTCGGTCACGCCGGCACCGCCATCGCCACGGCGCTGGGGATGGCGATCGGCGATCAGTCGCTCAAGCGCGACAACAAGGTCGTGGCCCTGGTCGGCGACGCCAGCATCGTCAACGGACTGGCGTTCGAAGGCCTGAACCAGGCGGGCACGCTCGATCGACAGTTGATGGTGATCCTCAACGACAACAGTTGGGGCATCTCACCGACGCAGGGCGCCATGGCGGACTACCTCGCCATGTTCCGCACGAGTTCGATCTACGAAGAGGTCAAGCAGCAGATCAAAAAGATCCTGCCCAAGGTGCCGCTGGTGGGGCAGTCGTTTTACGACGCGCTGAATCACCTGAAGGAAGGCATCAAGGCGACGGTTTCGCCCAAGTCTATCTTCGAGCAGTTGGGCTTCATGTATGTCGGCCCGGTGGAAGGCCACGACATCGGCCACCTGGCCGAACTGCTTAAGTTGCTGGGCGAAGTCGATCACCCGGTGCTTCTGCACATTCATACGAACAAGGGCCAGGGCGCGGACTTCGCGCTGGAAGAGCCCGGGCGATTCCATTCGCCGAAGCCCTTCGTGCTCGCCGACGGCAAGGCCACCATCCAGGTGGGCTCGGGCAAAGGGTGGACCGCCGCGTTCTCCGATACGTTGATTGATCTCGCCCGCGCGGACGACCGCATCTACGCGATGACTGCCGCCATGCCGAACGGCACGGGGCTCGACAAGTTCGCCGAGGTCTTCCCGGAGCGCTGCCGCGACATCGGCATCGCCGAAAGCTGCACCGTGGACGTGGCGGCGGGGATGGCCAAGGCGGGCATGAAGCCGGTGGTGGCCATCTACTCGACCTTCCTGCAGCGTGCGTTCGACCAGGTCTTTCAGGAAGTCGTGTTGCAGAAGTTGCCGGTGATCTTCTGCATGGATCGCGCGGGCCTGGTCGGCGGGGACGGCGCGGTGCATCATGGCTTCCTCGACATCGCCTACCTGCGTGGCTTCCCGAACATGATCGTGTGTGCCCCGGCGGACGAGAACGAACTGCGCGCGGTGATGAAATTCGCGTCCGAGCAGGATGTGGCGGTGGCGATCCGCTACCCGCGGGACAACGTGCCCGAGCCGATGGGCGAGGCACCGCCGTTCGTGGCGGGGCAGTCACGCCTGATGCAGAAGGGGCGTGATGCCACGATTCTCGCGTACGGCGCGACGGTCGCGTACGCGCTCGAGGCGGCGGAATTGCTGGCGGCGGACGATGTTTACGTGAATGTGGTCAATGCCCGCTTCGCCAAGCCGATGGACGCGCAGATGGTGCGCGACGCCTGCCATGCGAATCATCCGATCATCACCGTCGAGGATCATAGCGTGACCGGCGGATTCGGCGCGGCGGTGATCGAGACCGCCAACCGGCTGCGCCTGCCGACGCAGAACATCACCGTGCTCGGCATGCCTGCCGATCGCTTCATCGCCCAGGGCAGCCGCACGGGCCAACTCGCCGAATGCGGTATCGACGCCGCCGGAATCGCCGCGACGGTTCGCGAAGAACTCGAGCGCACGGCCACACCGGTCGAAGCATCGCGCGAGTCGACACGAACCAGCTACACCACTACGCGTCAGGCGTGATCGCTCGAATCACGCGCCGATATTCACCAGATACACGACAAGAGCGATGATCGCGCCTACGGCGGCCCAGGTGACGAAGAAGCCGATCCACCCGCGGGCGGTGGGCATCTGGATCTCCCAGTCCCGCAAGGGGATGAGCTTGCGGTTCGGCGCGGGTTCGACATTGGCGGGCAACGCGACGGGTTCGTCGATGACTTCGCCGCTCTGGACCGGTGTCCGCAGCACCGCGTAGAAGCGGTCGAGCTTCTCCCGGGCCGGCCGGGCGGTGATCAGGCTTACGACGACCAGCGCGACCAGCCCCGTCGAGAGATACATCAGCATCTGAATCGGCAGCGAGAGCTTGCCATCGTAGAGCATCCATGCCGGAAGTTCCGCCGCAAACTGCGCGTTGAAGTCCCAGAGCACAAATGAACCGAAGGCGATCCTGCCGGTGGCCAGCAGCACCGCGAAACTCGCCAGCGTGCCCGCCCACGCTCCGGCGGAGGTGACGCGCCGCCAGAACATGCCCATCCAGAAAGCGATGCCCATCATGGCGGAGATTTTCCAGAAGATCTCGAGTCCCTGGACCACGCTCTCGAAGGCATACGCGAAGTACACACCTCCGGCGACGATCACCGCGGCAGCGATGCGCCCGACGGTCAGGTAGTGGTACTCCGTCCGGCCGGGGGATATGTACGGCTTGTAGAGATTCTGCGTGAACAGGCCCGAACTGCAGATCATGAACGAGTCGCACGAGCTCATCACCGCCGCCAGCAGTGAGGCGATGAAGATGCCGATCAGCCCCGGGGCGATCTTGGGAAGCAATTCGTTGGCCAGCAGGCCGAACGACTGGTCAACCTTATCGTCGGCGGTCATCCCGGCGAACATCACGAAGGCGCACATGCCGAGCAACGTCCACGCCACGGTGCAGAACCGCTTGATCATGTTGCCGGTCACGCCCGCCCACTGCGCGGTACGATCGTCGCGGGCGGAGTTGAACTGCGGCACGTTGTGCGGCTGCGTGGCGAAGCCAACGAGCGCGTTCAGTGCGATCACGGCGATGTAGAACAGCGTGATCTCTCCCGGCGCGACGAGGCTCCACATGCCCTCGGCGGTCTCGACGTTCGGCGCGGGGTGCTGCTGATACGTTTCGATGACCTTGGCATGCAGGACGGCAAAGCCGCCGATTTCGTGAATCGCGAAAGGGAGCAGGATGAACGAGAAGAGGATGGTCATGAGCCCCTGGATGAAGTCGGTCACGACCGCCGCGGAAAGCCCGCCCGCCACGCCGTAGATGACGAAAAGCACGGTCATGATGGCGATGGCGTAATCGGTGTTGATGGCTTCGCCGGTGGTGGCGGCGATGACCGCACCGGAGCCCTTGAGCATGACGCCGATGTTGATCATGAGGTTCAGCATGCCCACGATGACGAAGAGCACCGCCACACTCGGGCCGTAACGCGCAAGGAAGTAGTCCGCGGCGGTGATCGCCCGGCAACGCCGTAGCACGCCGGCGATCCACCAGTAAAACGGCGTGACGAACATCCACTGCCACTGGTACCAGATGCCGGACATGCCGTTGGTATACGTCTTGGCCGCCACGCTGACCGCCTGGTCGGAGTGCGTGCCGGTGCCGAAGGTGTGGAACGTGGCGAAGAGCTTGCCGAAGCGCCGACCGCCGACGAAATAATCGGTGGTGTTGTGGATGGTGCGTCCCATCCAGAGCCCGAGCAGGGTGATCCCCGCCAGGTAGGCGATGAGCGTGACCATGTCCAGTGGCGGCAGTACGGCAAGCATGAGCAATCCTCCAGTGCATCTCGGCGGGGGCTGATGGTAAGGCAACACGAAGACCTTTGCACCCTTCGCGCGTCGACGGCGATTCGCAAACAAACCGGCGTCGGGAGCGCGGGCACGGGGGTATAATGGGACGAGGGAAGAACGCATTCACGAGACGTCGGGAGCAACCGCATGACCACCGAACCGATCTCGCCCGAATCGCTTCGCCTGCCGCCGGGGCCGGAAGGGCTCGAGGCGGACGTGCCCTGCCCGCGCTGTAGCTACAACTGGCGGGGGCTGACCACACCGCGCTGCCCGGAGTGTGGTTACACCTTCGTATGGCCGCGCGTACTGTCGATCCTCGAGGAGTTGCGCAACCGGCCGACGCCGGGACAGATCGCGCTCAAGATCGGCATGTGGCTGGTGGTCGGGATGATGTTCGTGCCTTTGCTGTTCCTGGCGCCGGATGTGCTGATCGTGCTGGGGGTGGCAGGGATCGTCATCGCGATGTTCACCGCCTTTCTCGCGGTGGTGGAGATGATGCTGGTGCTGTTCGTGATTCGGGATTCCATCGAAACGATATTCGTGCCGTGGTGGAAGGGGGTGATCGTCAGCACGGCGGTGGGCGTGCTGGCGGTGGAGTCGTTCATCCCCTGGCAGCACGCGCTGGATCGGGGCTGGGATGTCCTGAGCACGGCGGAAATTCTCGGGCTCATTGTCATTTTCATCGGTGTCGTGGCCATTCACTACGGGGTGGTTCAGGCGCGGATGAAGGAGCTCATCCCGATGTCCACGCGTAGACTGATCACCGCCGTCGGCATGGCGAAACTCCTCGTGCTGTCCGGCATCGTGTTCCTCGCGATGTTATGATGGGATGCCTCATGGATTCCGCATCTGTTGTGATCCCGGAACTGCCACCCGGTCCCGAGGGGCTGGATGCCGATCTGCCCTGCCCGGAATGTGATTACAACCTGCGCGGCCTGAGGACGCCGCGCTGTCCGGAGTGCGGGTACATTTTCCGATGGGATGATGTTCCCAGGTTACTTGAGCGTGGCAAGCAGTCGCATACGTACAAGTACGTCATCTGGGGGGCTGCATTCATCCTGCTGATCACTGGGATTGTCTACTGGCCGATCCCTGTGATCATCGCCGCCTGGATTATGCTGGTCGGAATGTTCTCTTTTGTGGCGTGGCTGAATACACGTTTTGAGCTGCTCTTCGCTCGCTTGATGATGCCAGGACTTTCGCGTCGACACGAACAATACTGGTGGTTGGGGATGATGTGTGCCCTGGTCGTGACGTTTCTCACTGCATCCATCTTTGCTCCCGTCCCCGAGGCGTATATCCGGCACGGTCCGTGGGCCATGAGTTGGGATCATTGGTTGGTCCTGGTGGCCGTGGTCACGCTGATGACCTGCATCCAAGCGCCGATCGTTGCTCTCGCCAACGAGAAGACGAGGCGTTCGCTGTCGATGTGGCAACTCTTTCCCGTGACGTGGGTGGTCAAGGCGGTGTGCATCCTCGGCATCATCCAGTTCATACACGTGATCGCGTATCGGTGACTCGTGGAAACCGCTGCCGAGGGGCTCAAACGCGTTCAAGCGCGGTCCAGTCCGTGGCGGCGTAGATGCGTGCGAGCACCCAGACGACTAGCAGCACGGGCAGGGCGGCCCACGGGACGAGTTCCGGCCGTGCGAGCTTGAGCCCGTAGTGTGAAAAGCCCACCAGCGCGGGCACGCCCAGCACGACCAGCGAGCGGATGAAGCGGCCGGACGCGTGCGAGGCGGAGAATCCCTGAGAGAAGGGAAGCTCGCGTCCGAGCACCAGGCCGTAGAACATGGCGAGCATGAGCGTGGCCGCCGTGGCCAGCAGCACGTCCGAAGCGATGGCCGGCCCCCAGTAACCTATACACAGCAACGCCACGATGCCCTGCGGCACGAGCACGTACTTGACCAGCACCACCTTGAGCGTGCCCATCAGCACCTGGCCGGGCCGGGCGAAGGGCAGCGCCTCGTAGACCCACGCCGCCTCCGGCTGGGCGGTGAAGCGAATCTGCATCAGGATCGACGAGATCGTCGCGCAACCCAAATACAGCAGAATCAGGTGCTTGTCGGTCGTGGGCAGTTGGCGGAAGTTCTCGACCACGCCGGCGTTGTCATTCTTGAACAGGAACACCGCGCCCAGGATGACGAGAAACGAGAGGGCGGAGTAGGCCCGCATCTTGAACTGCCGGTCGCGCCCGCTGATCTGCCAGATGAGCTCAAAGACGGCGCGTTGCTGCGGCGAGCGCGACGCGAAGCGCGACAGGTACGCCGAGAGCGGCTTTCCGGATGCAGGGGCGCGTGCGGAGTCAGGCGATACGTCGCCGGAGGGCGAGTGTTGCAGCCGGGCGAGCTCGCGATTGAACCCCGGGGCGAGAAACTTCACGACGATGAAGATGCCTGCCAGCGGCAGAATCACCGCCATCAGCGTCAGGAGGATCTGCGGGTGATCGACGTTCCCGACGAGCAGATCGATCGGACCGGCCATCCATGCCGGCGGCAGGAGATAGATCCACCAGTGGCTGGCGATGTCGAGCCGCTCCATGATCGGCGTCCGCAGCAGGCGCGGTACGATCTGGTACCCCCCGACAACAAGCACCGTCATGAAGACCTGGAAATACACCAGCAGATCGCGGAAGCGCTCGCCGGTGGTGAAGCGCATCATGGTGAGGTACAGAAGGTTGGTCACGAAGATGACGAACAGCGTGGAGAGCACGAGCGTGGCGAGGAACACCAGCGGAAACAACGGATGCAGCATCACGCCGAACAGGAGCGTCGCGCCGCCGAGGCTGAGCGCGATAAGCGAGAGGTGCGACGTGATGTGCGCGATGCGGGCCACGAGCAGCGTTCGCCCGTCCACCGGCCGGGGCAGCAGAATCTGGTTGTCCGTCGGGTCGAGCAGCACGGAGGAAAAGTCCGCCACCAGCGTCATGGTCATCATCACCATGATGATCCCGCA
>CAZUAQ010000012.1:54639-73176 GCA_964618455.1 uncultured Planctomycetales bacterium
AACGTGTGAATGAAGGTCAGGGCGACCAGCGGATGACCGACGGTGAGCGCGCCCGCCATGAGGAAGCCCATGATCGTGTTGAAGACGAGCGTGGCGTTGCGGGCGTTGTTGGGTTTCTTGTCGGTGTCGGCCTGGCGACGGAGGCGACCGAGCGTGTGCCGACGTTCATCGAGCGTGAGTTTCGTTTCGAGTATCGCCCGGAACCGGGGAATGTCCACGTTCAACCGGCGCAGCATCGGGCTCGCCAGATCCGCCAGGCGCAGCGTCCACTCATTGAACACGGGCCGCCTCGCTCCCGGGGCCGAGCACGTCGACGAAGCGCCTGGCCAGATCGCCGTGCTCGCCCTCGCTGGTCAGCTGCGTGAAGATGCGCTCCAGGGAGGCTTCCTTGTCGCGCTGCTGGAGTTCCTCGAAGGTGCCGTCGGCGACGATCTCTCCCTTGTTCAGGATGATGATGCGATCGCAGACGCGCTCGACGACGTCCATGACGTGGGAGCAATAGAAGATAGTTTTCCCGCGGGCGGCGAGCTGGGCGAAGATCTCCTTGACGGTCACGGCGGCGTTGGCATCGAGGCCCGACAGTGGCTCGTCGAGGAAGATCACGTCGGGATCGTGAATCACGCCCGCGCTGAGCAGGACCTTCTGCTTCATGCCCTTGCTGAAGGTGGACATGCGCTGGTCGATCTCGGCGCTGAGGCCGAAGAGGTCGAGCATCTGCGTCGCGCGGCGGGCAATCTCGTCGTCTTCCATGTGGTAGAGCCGGCCGATGAAGCGGAGATATTCCATCGGCGTCAGGGCGTCGTAGAGGGCGGCGGACTCGGGCACGTAACCAATGCGGCGTTTGACCTCGAGTGGATCCTCGCGAACGTTCACCCCCGCCACGGTTACCTCGCCGTCGTAGCCGTTCTCCATGCCGATCATGATGCGCACGGTGGTCGTTTTGCCGGCGCCGTTCGGGCCCAGGTAGCCGAGGATCTGGCCGGGCGTCACGTCAAGGTGGATCCCGCGCAGAACTTCTTTCTCGCCGTAGCGCATGGTCAGGTCGCGAATGGTAATGATGGGTGGCATGAAACCCCGCCGAAGCCTTCCATGTGTTCGAGTGCCGCCTGCACTCGGCAGCTCCTGTCACGTAGCGCACATCACAAACCGGCCATTGTAACTTGCCCCGCACGAAGATGCGCGTGCGTCCAGACGGTGGGCGTGTTCACCGGTGGTTCACCGTTTTCGCGTGTATTTCAAGCCGATGACGAAGCTCGCCACGCCGCCGATCACCAGCACGCTTCCGGCGACCACGTTCATGACGACTTCCCCCTTTTGCAGCGGCCTGATCAGCGTCGTCATCAGCACCAGCAGGCCGATGAGCGTCAGAATCGCCCCGTTGGGCAGGCCCATGTGGAGTTCTGCCTTCCGCTCCAGGGGTTTGTTCGAGTAGTCCAGCTTTTCAGTCATGGGGGCGTTTGCCTTTCGCGTCAATTCACCAGGATGCCGATCGGTTTGTGGAAGTAGTGGGTCCAGAACAGAAGAAGCCCGCCCATGCCGGCTGCCAGAGCCAGCGCTCCCACCACGAGCTTCCACGGCAGACGTGTATCGATGTCCACAGCTTCCGTGGCGGGGATGGGCTTGCCGGGGATCAGTGCGCTCATCACTACGGTGACGATCATGGTCAGCGGGAAGGTGATGAGCACGCGAAGGAAGAGCGTTTGCTCGGCATAGGGCTTCAAGGATCCTTGATAATCGAGAATCACCAATGCCACAGCGACCGCTCCACCGCTGATGAGTCCAATGAGTGCCGCCGTTCCATGGGCCTTGCGCCAGAACGTCCCCAGGATCGTGATGGCGGCGAAGGGCGGCATGATCGTCGCCAGTACGGAGATGGCGAAGATGAGCATCCCCTCGTTCTGGTACTTGAAGATGAACGCCGTGCCGATCGCGCTGAGCGTGAAGACCACGCCCAGCACCTTCGAGGCTTTCACGTAGAAGGATTCGCTCCGCCCGGGGACGATGAAGCGCTTGAAGAGATCGTTCGTGAACATCGCGCAGAAGGCGTTGATCTGTGAGTCCGCGCTGGAAAAGACCCCGGCGATCAGCCCGACGATCATCACGCCGTAAAGCCCGTGGGGCAGGAACTTGCGGATCAGCATCGGCATCGCCAGGTCGTTCTTTTCCAGACCCGGGAAGTAATGCAGTGCCGCCAGCGCGGGCAGCATCACCAGAAACGGCATCAGCAGTCCGAGCCAGAACGACGCGCCGAGATACATGACCGAGGCATCTTCTTCACTGCGCGACGCGAGCGGCCGCTGCACGACCTGCGCCTCGCACGACCAGTAGCTCATGCCCATCATCATGCAGCCGAGGACCATGACGACGTAATGGCCGAATGGCGTGTCAGACCGCCACAGTCCGCCCTTGTCGGCGGGGATCACTTGGGCGATGCCGGTGATGCCGCCGATGTCCCACAGCACCGCCACCGAGAGGAAGATGAACGGAAAGAACATCAGCGCGATCTGAAGCACGTCGGTGGCGACCACCGCGCGGAATCCGCCGATCAACGTATAGAATGCCGCGATGATCGACAGCACGACAATCGACGTATTCAGATCCCAGCCCACCAGCGTGTTCAACACCAGCGCCCCGGCGTAGAGATACAGGCCGAGGTTGAACAGCATCCAGACCAGCGACCAGATGACACTGTACGCGACGCCGACCGGCGTGGAGTACCGCTTTTCCAGCCATCCACCGAGCGTCATCACGTTCAGGCGTCGCAGCTTCGGCATGATGAAGAGCGCAACGAGAATCAGGCCCAGCCCGTTGGCCCAGCCGTGGTGTACGACGATCAGCCCGAAGCCGTACGCCATGCCCGCACCGCCGAGAAAATCATTGGCGTTCAGATTCGTCGCTACCGTTGAGAGCGAACCGATGAACCCCGGCACCTTGCGGTCGGCGAGGAATGAGCCTTCCAGCGTGCCCCCCGACTTGCGCATCAGGATGCCCCAGGTGACGACGCCGATCACGAAGACCGCGATCATCGCCCACTCGGTCCAGATCAGTTGCTCGATGGGGCCTGATGCCGCCAGGATCCACATGGATTGCCACCTTCCGTCGCAGCGGTGTGCGAACGCTCGATCCTCTCATGCATGGTGAAGTGCCCCCGCCTCCGCATGTTGGGGGGTGCGGTTTTCATCGGTGCCGCTCGCGCCTCTGAAAGCCGTGCGTGGTATTGTGACCGAAGTGGGCGGAAGGAACCAGACCGGCGTGGTGATTTGAGGGCACAACCGGGAGTGACACGAGTGACCGATACGACACTTTTCTGTCATCGATGCGGCCGCATCCTGCATCCGGGCAGCGGCGATTTCTTCGTGGTGACCCTCGAAGCCGTGGCGGACCCGTCACCGCCGCGGATCGATGCCGAGGATCTCGCCGATGACACGCAGGAGCGACTGAAGCAGCTCGCGTCCGCGATGGAGAACCTTTCCGCCGCGGAGGCGATGGACCAGGTCTACCGCCGGATGATTCTGAACCTGTGTACACGGTGCTATCACGATTGGATCGAGGACCCCACCGGCTCGACGCCGGAGCATTAGTACGTCAGTCAGGCAAGGCGCAATCGCATGGGCTTACCTGCCGTCAGCGTTTTCGGCAGCCTCGGGAAGTGGAGGCGACTGGGGATAAGGAATGGATGAGCCCGCGACGCGATTGCGGCCCTGCGACTTGGCCACGTACAACGCTTCATCCGCCCGGCCGATGGTACGTTCCCAGGGCTCCTCGGGGTCGTGCGTGGCGATGCCGACGCTGACCGTCACGAACTTGCTTACCGGGCTTGTCGCGTGGTCGAGTTTCAGATCACCGACGGACTGACGGATGCGTTCAGCGAGATGCAAGGCGTCATCCGCCGCCGTCACCGTCGCCAGGACGACGAACTCCTCACCGCCGTAACGCCCCACGAAGTCCTGCCCGCGACAGCTCGATGCCAGGCACTCGGCCACCTGTCGAAGGCAGGTATCACCAGCCTGGTGCCCTTTCGAATCGTTGTAATTCTTGAAGTGATCCACGTCGATCATGAGGATCGAGTACGGGGACTGATGGCGCAGGGCCCGGGTGTGCTCGTGCCGCAGGGTTTCTTCCCATGCCCGACGATTCAAGAGCCGCGTCAAGGGATCCGTCCGTGCGAGAAGGCTCAGCTCCGTATTGGACTGCGTCAGTTGACGTGTCAGCGCCTGCATTTCACCATTGGCGCGGAGCAGTTCCTCCTGGTGCTTTTCGAGCTGTTCCTTCTGGAGTTCGAGCTTGAGATTGGCGGTCTTGATCTCGTCCATGTAGGCGTGCAGTTGAGCCTCGGCTTCCTTCTGCTCGGTAATGTCGCGGTTGCTTCCGCGCAGTCCCAGGTAGCGCCCCTCGCTGTCCAGCACGGGCCGGCAGATGTGACTCATCCAGCGCGTCTCGCCTTCCTTCGTTTTGAAGCTGAACTCGCTCATGTGCGGCAATGTGCAGTTACCTCCCTCCCCCAGCGCCGCCAGGAAGACATGGCAGTTCGGTGAATGGATCAGCGTGTGGAAAAGGTCAGGACGCTGACGGATTTCCTCGGCGGAATAACCCGTAATCATGGAGCAGGCAGGCGACACGTAGCGAAGATTTTCATTCGGATCATGCCAGAACACCATGTCCGACGAGAACTCCGCCAGCGTGCGGAACAGTTCCTCGTTCTCCCGCAATGCCTGCTGTGCCTGATGTCGTTCGGTGATGTCCTGCACCAGCCCGTCGTATCCGATCAGGCGTTGCTGATCATCGAAATGAGGGATGGACGTGTTTCTCACCCACCGGACGACACCATCCTTGCGCCGGATGCGGTGCTCGACCGGCGCGACTTTCCTGCCCTGCAGGATGTCGGTGGCCTGCTTGATGATGGCCCCGCGATCCTCTTCAAGCACCATGTTGATCCAGAGATACGGGTCATCGGCCAGTTCGTCGGGGGCGTAGCCGGTAATCGCCAGGCAGGCGGGCGTGTGGGTGGTCGAGACCGGCACCCCGTCGCGCACCTCGACCGAAAAGATGTAGTCGGCCAACTCGCCCGTGAGGCGATGGTAGCGTTCCTGCCACGAGATGAGTTCCCTTTCCATGCGCTTGGTTTTTGTCAGGTTCGACACCGCCACGAGCGCGCGATCGGCATCCCGGGGAACGAAGGACACGCGCACCCACAGGGAGATCCTCCCCGGTATGGTCAGCGCGTAGTCCTCAACGAAACGTGTGTGGTGCAGCAGGGCGAGCGCCATCTTCGCCGTCAGGCGCTCATGGCCACGGAGTGCGTCGAGCACCTCCCGGCGACTTGAAGCCTCCCAGGCCGGGCTCGGAATCAGTTGCTCGCTTGTACTCTCGAGACGAAGTTCCCCCTCCTCGAGCCAGACGTGAAGGACGAGATCGGAGGACGCCTCCAGCGTCGTGCGGCAAAGGCGCTCCAATTCGGTCACCTGTTCCCGAAGCGCGGTGCATTCCTGTTCGGGCGTGTGAACCGGGGCGGGGGCAGGTCCGGAAATCTCCGGCGTGTCGGGCATGAACGAAGTCCCTCCAAGCGAAGCCGCAATCGTCTTTCCTGTGATCGGAAGAATCGGGCCGAAACTGCCCTTGATTCCGTCACGAAGTTCGTGGTCCATGCCGGGTGGGGATCTCCCGACATGAGAAGTCTTGGATATTGGTGGCGAGGTGGGGAAGGGGGGGAAGTACCCGGGGGCGACGGCAAGGGGACATGAAGAACCCCCGCGCAGGGAGAGCATCCCTGGCGGGGGTGAGTGTATCGGCGAGGGCGGTCGGGACTACTTCAGAAGAATGTAATCCACGCCGGCCATGAATTTCTTATCCGCCTTCGGATTGATGCCTACTAGCTCAAGTGTCAAAGTATTCTGCCCCTTGTGCAGGGCGTGCGATCCCAGGTTCACCTCGTCGCCGATCGTGGTCTTCTCCGAATAGAGATCGACCGGGTCCCCAGCCTTCTTGCCGTTGATGTAGAACTGCACGATGGCGTAGTCGAAGGACTTGATCGGCCGGAGCATGATCGTGCGTCGCGTGTTGGCGTCGACGTCGAAACCGAGCTTGACCTTGTCGCCGGGCTTGCCTTCCCGCCACCAGAACTGTTGCTCGCCGCTGAGGCTCTCGCCCAGCAACTGCTTGCCGACCAAGCCGGTCTTCTCCAGCACCTGCATGTCCTCGCCCTCCAGCGCGCCGGGCAGGCGCCAGGTCTTGTATTCCAGCGGATAGGGCGGGTCGGCCACCATCTCCTTCGTGATCGGACCGAAGAAATCATGGCTCTTCGGCCGGCAGTACCAGTAACTGATCGCGTCGCGCACCGTGATGACGTTCGGCGCCCAGTGCCAGTTCTCGATATCGAACCGGAAGCTGTTCTCGAAGGGAATGTCGTCGATGATGTGGTAGCGGTTGTTCGTGACATTGCCGTAATTGGCGGGGCCGTCCACGTATGGCTGGCCGTGGTAGGCATGGGAGAAGATTCCCGTGTCGCACCAGGCGTAGCCGTAGTAGTCCTCCGTACCCGTGCCGAAGTGGCTCGGGAAGGTCTCATCGTCGACGTAGATCTTCTCGTCGCCCTCGCCCCACCAGCCCTTGACCGGGTTGATCAGGTGCAGCGCCCCGCCGACGAAGCGCCCGCGGCCACGCACCGAAAGGTGCATCCAGTCGTTCATCGGTCGCGACGGCAGCGCCGGATCGATCCGCCACTTGGCATGAAAGTGCAGCGAGTCGCTGGCCCAGTCGTAGGGCATCACCGCCACCGCGCCGTGAATGCGGACCTCCGTATCGCTGAGGTTATGCACTTCGATCTTGGCGTCCTTTTCAAAGGGCATCCACCAGTGGCACCACATGTCCGCCGGGCTGTCGTTGGTCACGCCCAGCGGCAGCGACGCGTAAGGAACCACGCCCGGCGCCATGCCGAAGAAGTCACCCACCGGGGCATGAACCGTCGTCTCGCCGTCGAAGGTCATGCTGAGCACGAGCCCGCGTGCGGCGGCGACGAGATCCTCGGCATCCAGATGGACGAGAAAGCCGCAGATCGCCTTTGAGCCGTCCATGGTCCAGAGTGTCGCGCGTCCATCGGGAGCGAGCGATTCGTCAAAGGGCTTCTTGGTGCGCTCGGCCGGCGGACCGCCACCTGCACGCGTGTTGCTCAGGCGTTCGCAGATCTCCGCGATCTTGTCGGCGTAAGTCTTCAGGTCGCCGGGGGTGAACGTCTTGACCTTCGTGCCCTTTTCATACGTCCGGTAGTTCACGTGGTAGTAGAAGTCACCCTTGTCACTGGTGATCTTGCAACTCTTAGCGTAGGGGATCGGGAAGTAGAGATTGGTGCCGCGGGCCCGCATGCCCGACAGCGGCTCGGGGAAGGCGTCCACCTCACCGGTGAGCAAGGCCTTCATGTCCTCCTCGATGACCGGCGTGCTGCTGCCGTCGAGATAGATGCGGAGTGTGCCTTCCGGGTTGGCCGACCAGATGCGGACCATCGCGCCCGGCCCTTCCGCGTCCATCATGACGTACTCTTTGCGGCCGTTCATCTCCTCGGTGCGCAAGTACCAGCCGCGGTCACCGTTGGCGAACCAGCCGTGATGATTCGAGAACGACTTGGAGTTCTGGTCATAGCTCGAAAACTGTTTTGTCGTATAGGCGGGATTGGGCAGACGGGTCAGCCGCTTCAGGTCCACCATCTGGTCCAGCAGCGTGTCGGTGGTGATCTCCGCCGCCGCACCGGCGAGCCCGAACAGCATGCCGCTCAGCACCGCCGCCATCGTTACCATCTTCCTCATCGCTCTCGTCTCCTCTCAGGTCGTATGGGGATTGTGGCGATCGTGATTTCCCCCGCCCGGTCGCCTCAAGCCTGATCGCCGACGGTCATCGCCGTCACGTTCACTGGGGGATCGGCCATTGTCCCCGCCCCCCGTCAAAACGCAAGATTCGGAGAAGCCTCGTCACAAACGGCCATCCGCGCCGCATCGTCGTGTCCGTACCGCGCATGCCAGTAAGCGGAGACGGAATCCATCTGTGGAAAGACGTGTGATGTACTCGTGGGTTACTCCTGCTGCCAAGCGGCAACGCGCATAAAAAAAGCGTCTCCCTCGGGGGAGGGAGACGCTTGGGTTTGATACGCGATTGGATTCGGCGGCTTACAGCCCGGCGTCCGTAAGGATCTCGTCCGCCGTCTCGAGAATCGATCGGACGTAATCGGGATTATGCATGCCGAGGCTGCCGTCGCTGACCACGTAGTGGTACAGGAAGCGTACCTGCTTGACCTCGTCGCTGAGAGCGTCCTGACCTTCCGCATCGGGGCCGCCTGCAGCGATGTACTCCCACGTGGACGGATCGCCGAGACGATCGGCAATGTCATCCAGACGCGACTGGATCTCCGTCTGCAGTGTGGTTTCCGCCGCCAGGGCCTGCTCCATCGACGGATGGCAGCTGGCCGAGGCACAACTCAGTTCGTTGACCTCGAACGTGTGGCCCGAGATGGCCGGGGCCTGCTCGTCCTGGAAGTCCTGACGATACAGGTGGCATGTGGCACACTGCTCCGTGGCGAAGGAGTGGACCGACACCCGGCTCAGCACCAGCGGATCGGTGTCCTCGGGGACTGGCATCTCGCCCACGTAGATGTTGGACTGATTACTGTGGTGCGGGCCACGCGTCGTGGCTTCCCAGGTCCGACCGCGGCTGTGGTGACACTGGCCGCACAGGTTGAACCGGGCCGCGTTCGTGGCGGCATCCACCGTGTTGGTCGGTGCCGGGCTGGCCACCTCCGGGAAGCGGAGCTGGAAGTCGCGCCCATCCTCAGGCGTTGGGGCATTGCCGGTCTGGGCGTGAGGATCGTGACAGACCGCGCACTCGATGGCAATCTGCTCTTCCCGGGTCTGCCCGGCAAAGGCATCGTCATCGAATGTTTCGCCGTTGAGGATGCTGCGGACGAAGAACTCGCCCGAGTGGCACTTCCCGCAGTTGTTCAACAATACACCCATTTCGAAGTCTTCTGCAGCGACTTCCGTCACGAGTGCGTGACCGGAGGATTCCCAATCCTCGAAGTGCGGATGGTGCGAACCGGTATGGCACACACCGCAGACCTCCGAGGAGAGGTCGACCGGCGGCAGCAGGGTTTCATCATTCACGTTTTCGACGTGCGCCCGTGAAGGACCGTGACAGCTTTCGCAACCGACACCCGCCAGCACGGCGGTGGTCTGCATATCGACGTAGCCACCCTCTTCACCAAAGCCGACGACGTGGCAGGGCAGGCAAACGGGGTTCGTATCCTGGCCGATGGCCTGCAGCGACTCGATCGCGCGGGCGTGCAGCGTGTCCTGCCAGTGTTCCGTGATATTCACGTGGCAGGTGATGCAGGTGTCCGAACCGACGAATTGACCAGTGACGCCGCTGTTGCCTTCGTCGCCGCCATCATCGGATCCACCGTCGTCTCCTCCGTCATCACCCCCATCATCGCCTCCGTCGTCCCCACCGTTATCACCGCCATCATCACCGCCATCATCACCGCCATCATCACCGCCGTTATCTCCCCCGTTGTCTCCACCCCCGTCGTCAGGCGGCGGACAGCCCTGCCCAACCATCAATGCGACGGACAAACACAGGAACAAACTCAGCCACAGGTTGGACAATTTCATCGGAGGACCTCCTCGGTCTGTGAACGGTTCGGCCGCACAAGACTTGCGACATATATGTCGGCCGAATACCACCACTCGCGCCAGGGTGTGTTCCCCGCCGGAGAACGGGGGAACCGCTAACTTTTCTGATGCAATTATGGATGAAGATATGGATTGAGGATATCGTCATTAACGATGGTTTCCCTCCCCTAAAAGGGGGATATGAAAAAGCTCCGCCCGGTCTCAAGCCGGACGGAGCTTCGTCATTACCACCGGTTATCTTGGTTCTTGAGGTCTCAGTCGGTGTCCCAGGGATCTCCCTCATATCCAAGATCCGTGAAATCGATGCCCCCGGCGTGGCAGTCGCCACAGTCCAGCGCCATCTCCTTCGGCGCGACCTCGTGATTGACGGCCAGATACATGACCGTATCCACGAAGGTGTACTCGCCGCTGTATTCCTGACCGGCGTAGGCGGCGCCCTCCGTGAGGGCGGGGCCCCACTCGAAATTCTTCCAGAACGCGTTTTCGCCGGCCGGACCCGGGAAGAGGTGCGGCACGAGGATGCGATCATTGATGGCATCGGCAGGCTGGCGGCCGATCATCTTCTTGAAGGGATAGATCTTGGACAAACCATCGTCCATCGCGCCGACGGGTTCCGCCATCACGACCGGAGTCGAATCAAACGTGTCATTGACGCCGATGATCATGCGGTTCCACTTGCCGTTGTGCCACTTCAGCGTCGGTCGCACGTTCATGTCCCAGACGAAGCTGCCCTTCTTCTTGTCGTAGGTCGCCTTGCCGAAATCATCCGTCGGGATAGGATCGATGTCCTGGCCCGCTTCATCCCAGTACCACTCCACCTTCGTCGGCATGCTTCGCGCGAAGGCGGGGATGTGGCAGGTCTGGCAGGCGATGGTGTCCAGGTGCAGCTCGATCTCAGGACGGTCGTGGATGCCGCTGCTCTCGTGACAGGTCGTACAGTCCGTCAGATCGGAACCGACATGGTGCAACGCCATGCCTGAAATCTGGTGCTCGTCCGTGAAGTGACAGTTCTGGCAGGCGAAGTTCACGCCATCGACCGCCATGTGCACGTCCATTTCCCGCGTGGGCGCTACCAGATCGGAGGAGAGGTCGCCGTGTTTCACGTTGTCGCCGCCGCCCGCGTAGAAGTGGCATGAGCCGCAGTTCGCACGTGTGGGGGCGTCCACGCTCTTGGCCGCCGCGTTGAGATCGGCGGTGTCTACGGGCAGACCGGCGGTCGTGGGCGCCTTGGCGTAGCCCCCATCCTGGGCATGGCAGACCAGGCAGTCTGCCTGCGTGGCGTCAGTGAAATCAAACGACGTGGAATCGTACCCATAGCTCGGGTGGCATTGCGAGCAGCGTCCTTCATTCGAAGGCACGGCGATGCAGAAGTTGTTGAGCAGGTCCTTCTTGCCGTGGATGCCGTCCTCGTAGCCCTCGATATTCACGGACTCGCCTTCCCACTGGTAGTGGCCCGAGTTCAGCAACTCCTGGCCTTTGTCCGCGTGGCATTGCAGGCAGGATTCGGTGTCCTGATAACCCTCGGGGATAATGTCCTCGAAGACGAGCACGTGATGATTCTGGGCGGGATCGACCGTACCACCATCATCGCCGTCGCTCGAACCGTCATCGCTCGAGCCATCGTCCGACGAGTCGTCATCTGAAGATCCGTCATCGGTTGCCCCGTCGTCCGTCGACCCATCATCGGAGGATCCGTCGTCCACGGCACCGCCTCCGGCGTCGCCGTCGTCGGTCGGCTGAGGGCACCCCTGCCCCAGTGTCAGTCCCAAGGTCATCAGTGCGATGAGAAGCGTCATCCAATGTCGTCGTAACATGATGCTCTACCTCGTGTGTAGCCGCGTCGAGTCCTCCGCGGACAATGCATAAATTCTCTCGATATGTATATCGACAAAGCGAGGTATGTTGCCTATCGCCTTAGAGGGGGGAAATCGTCCCCCTTCGCGCTGAAAAATGGGCCTTAAGACTTGATAAATCCGTAAATTATGAAGTGAGAACAGAAGGAGGGGTCAGAACCTGTGTCTACAGGTTCATGTCAACCAGTGGAGTGGAGGATCAGCCCAGACCGTTGCGAACGGCGTAGCTCACTGCTTCCGCGCGCGACTGGAGGCCGAGCTTGCGATAGATGCTCTTGAGATGCGTGCGAATCGTGGAGAGAGAGACGGTCAATTCATCGGCCAGTTGCTGGTTGCTCATCCCCTGACCGACCAGACGAAGCACATGCAACTCCTGGGCGGTCAAGCCTTCATGCGGAGCGCCGGGTGCCTGCTCATCGCCCGCCATTTTCATCAGGCGATGGGCGAGGGCATGGCTCAACTCCACACGAACGCTTTTGTCGTTGGTGACATCGCAGAAAAGCAGGGCACGACCGATCAGAGCCCCTTCGGGATCGAGGCAGGCGGTGGCGCTGACTTTCAGTTCCATTGTCGTTGGCCAATGGATGGAGAGTTCATCCATCAGCGTATCCGTGTAGTCGGAAGCTTCCTGCCAGAATTCCGACAGCCGCAGGTCGCGCACGACCTGACCGAGAGGCTTACCCAGCACCTGATCGCCGTTCAGGCCGAGGATGCGATTGGCAACCCGATTCAACCAGATCATGCGGCCGGCCGGGTTGGTAATCACCAGCCCGATGCACAACCCTTCGAGCGCTGCACCGATCATGCAGTCGGAAATGCAGTTGTCGGTTTCACTGATGAACTTGGCCATGTTCCCTGACTCGACTACCGGTTCGCATGGTGCCATGAGAAGGAGCTATTGAGACAGCACTTAGCTTGTATATCATTATAATGCAGATCTTTACGAGTCTTCAAGACGATATCGCCGCTCGGCGGAATCCGCACGCGATTGGTCGCGCGTCCGCGGAGGGTTGCGGTGAATGGGGGGAGGCATCGGGCAGATGGCCGGAGTTTCTCACCTCAGGAAATCGCGCGATCGCCCGACAGGGAGCCCAGAGAAAACGAACCCAGGAAAACTCGGATTTCGGGATCGATAACTCCGACATATGCATGTATGATGTCTCTATTCCGTGCGCGGCGCAGGTCGTACGGTATAAGTTCCCTTCTTTGGCAGTGTTGAAGATGTCGATCAGGTACAAATCACTCACCCACGCCATGATGCTTGTCGTGGGGATCCCGTTCTTGTTGGCATCGGCGATGTGCTCACCCCCACCGGATCCGATGGATCCCGATCCGCCGGGCGAGCCCACCGAGTACGTCGGTTCGCCGACCTGCCTGGCCTGTCATCCCGGTTTCGGCGACAGCCGCCACGGGCACGCGCAGGCGATGAAACGCGTCGAGGGGGTCGCGCCGAGCTATCCCGATGTGAATGCCACGGTCGGCGTGCCGACACCGCCCGAGGGTTTCTCCTGGTTCGACCTGGACTTCGTGATCGGGGGATATACGAAAGGGGCGCGGTTCGTCGACTCCGAAGGATTCCTGTTGACCGATGGGACCGCCGGCACGGAGAGCCAATACAACCTGCCATCCGACGAGACCGGCATCGCCGGCGGTTTCGCGCCGCACCTGCCGGATCAGACGGAACCGCTCGAATTTGAGTACGACTGTTTCCGTTGCCACGCGACCGGTGCCATGACGCTGGCTGAGAGTGGCGGACGTCAGCAGGGCAATCGCCCCGGAATTCTCGGCACGTGGGCGGAGGAAGGCGTGGCGTGTGAGGCCTGCCACGGCCCGGGCAATCTGCATCTGCCGAATCCGTCGGCGAGCAACATCGTCGTGGACACCTCGGCGGAGGCGTGTGCCGAGTGCCATTCCACACCGGGCGATCCGCTGACCATCGCCGCCCACGACGGATATATCGCCGGAAACCAGCAATATGCCGAGGTGCAGGCCAGCCCCCACCGCGACTTCGCCTGCACGCTCTGCCACGATCCACATGAATCCGCGATTCATGATCCGCAGATCGGGATCCGCAATGACTGCACGGCCTGCCATGCGGACGTGACCATGGCATTGCACGAGGGCAAAGTGTTCCAGTGGGGCTCGTATACCGAAGAGCTGACCTGCCAGAGTTGCCACATGCCTCCGGCCGCCAAGTACCTGGCGTCGAACGAGCTTGCCATCGAGCAAGGGCCCGTGGCGCCGATCGGTGACACGCGAAGCCACATCATGTGGATCAATACAAGTACCAACGATCCGTCGGAGATGTTTACCGAAGACGGGAGCGAAGTGATCCGCGATGCCGATGGAAATGCGGAAGTCGCGGTCTGCTTCGTGTGCTACCGCTGCCACCACGGGGAGGGGAATGCCTTCCGGCTCCCGGCGGACGGCGGTTGTGCGATCGGCCCGGGCATTCACGAACGGGAATGACCCGCGATTGCATCATGCGACAGGATCGCGCACAGACTGATCGCCTTCCCCGAGGCGACTGATACGTTGAAGAAGACCGAACGGTCGCAGCGTCGAAGGTGCGGGACGCTGCCGCCCGACGTCCCGGCTCGCGCCGGGGCCTGCCCATCCGCCGTTGACGCATGTGATCGTATGAGGCTGGGAGACCGCGCAGTTCTTTTCGTGCTCGCCGCGAGCGCGCTGATCGGTCCGCGATTCTCGCCGTTGCAGGCGCAGGAGCGCGCATCCGCCGATTCCGCGCCGCCTCCCTCCGGTGACGACAATCCCCCACCGAACGACACCGTTGCCAATGAGGCTGACGAGGATTCCACCCTTCCCGAGGCGCTGGAACCTGACCTCGGAGATCCCGATGCCCCCGTGGAGCGCGACTGGCTTCACCTGCATCCGCGCGAGCTCTACATCGGGCTCGAGGGCGAGTACGACTATCGCCGCGTACGATCAGGGCGGACGCGCGGCAATGAGACGACGCACAAGAATCGCGACTGGCGCATCATCGAAAAGGTCGGCATCGCTTTCGACGGGGACGTTTACGCGCCTGAACTTCTGAACTACCAGGCCATGCTGGAGGCGGGGCTGGCGCAGACCCGCTTTGTCGAGGAGATCGACGGGTGGCGCGACGAGGAGGACGACTGGGGCTATCTCGGGGAGTACGACGTCACCATCAACGCCCTGGAGACCAAGCCCTTCTCGATCAACGCCTACGCCCGCCATTACGACGATCGCATCGCCCGGCGCTTCCTGCCGTCGCTGCGTGAAGAGCAGACCGAAGCCGGAGTCAGCGGGCTGCTCACGCTCGGCTCGACGCAGACGGAACTGGGCTTCAGTTGGCGTGACATCGAGCGGATGGGCAATCGCCTGGAACTCGACGATGAGGAACTTGAGGTCTCGCGCTTCTACGTCGATCACGTGTGGGAGATCAGCGAGGACCAGCGGCTCAAGGTGCAGTACGAGCATGGCGAGGAAGAAAACCGGTACCAGGGCAGCGACTTCGAGTTCGACACGCGTCGCGACGAGCTGCGGATCGATCACGAACTGGCGTTCGGCGAAGCGAAAAAACACCGGCTGGACACCTTCCTCCGCTACAACGAGGAGGAGGGCGACCTGGCCCGCGACGAGTTCCAGCTCGTCCCCCGGCTGATGCTGGAACACTCGGACCAGTTCAAGACGATTCACCGCTACGGGTTCACGCGCTACGAGCAGGACATCTTCAAGCTCGATCAGCACAAGTTCGATTCGACCGCCATCTACACACCCTCGGACCACTGGCGATTCACCGTGAACGGCTTCGGTCTCTACGAGAGGATCGACGACGCCCTGGACCGGTCGGAATTCGGCGGTGGGCTCGACGTGGACTATCACCGTCCGACGGAACTGGGCGAATTCGCGATGAATGTCGCCTTCGCCTACAGCCGCGCCCGCACGATCGGCGATGCCGAGTCCCGGCTCATTCGCGACGAGACGCATGTGCTCGGCGGATCGCAGCCGGTATTCCTGCGCGAACGCTACGTGGTGCCCGGTTCGATCGTGGCCCACAACGGTACGCGGACCCGCATCTACGTGCCCGGCGTGGATTACAGCGTCAGCATTTACAACGGCCGGGCACGCATCCGCCGCATCCTCAACGGGCGCATCGGCATCGACGAGGTAGTCTACTTCGATTACCGCTATCGCATTCCCTCGGACGGCGAGATCGATACCTACCGCGGTGATTTTCTCGTGGAACACCGTTTTGACTTCGGACTCACGCCATACTACGGGTATGAAGGACGCGGCCAGGAGGTCGACGGCAGTCGCGGTTCACCGTTCGAACGCGACAATCAGAATCGACATCGTCTGGGTGCGCGTTTTGCACGAGATCGGTACGAAGTCGGCGCCGAGTATGAGATCTTCGACGACTCGGTCGAGCCGTACGACGCCTGGCATCTCACGGGGAATGTCGATGTCTTTCAGTCCGCCACGCATTCCGTCGATTTCATCACGGAGCTTTCCCGTTACGACTTTGAAGGCGGGTTTGACGATCGAAATGTATGGTGGTTCAATGCAGACCTTCGGGATCGCCTGCGTCTCAATCGTCATCTCGCACTCCTGACCGCCGTGGGCTACCGCTGGGAAGATGATTCCGTCGATGGAGATACGAACGCCGTCGATATCGAGTGCGGCATCGAGTTCGTCCGAGGTGATCTCTCGGTCGATCTGACACTGGAGTACGATCTGCTTTCGTTTGCGAGCGAAAGCGACAACAGTTTCGGGGCGTATCTCAACGTGAGACGAAACCTGACCAGCTTACTGCCGAAGTCGGAGGGCCGCTGATGAGCATGATCGCTCGCCGACTCTCCGATCAGCTTCGATATGTGGCGGCGTGCCTCGCGTTGCTCGCGCTGTTCGGAATGGGCTGCACGTCGGAGTACGTTCACCCGTTGACGCCGCCGATGCAGGCCGTCGTCTGGCCGAAACCGCCCGACGAACCACGCGTGCGTTACCTCGGATCGCTGACCGGCAGCGCGGACGCGGGCGAGAAGCCCACGGCGAAAGAGGCGGTCGATGCGTTCTTCTTCGGAAAATCGCCACCCAAGCAGTTGGTCACGCCCTACGCCGTGGATGTTCGTGCGGATCGCGACGTCGTGGCCATCGCCGACACCGGAACGCGCAGCGTGCATGTGCTCGACCTCGACGGCCGCGCGTATCGCGAGATCACCGGATGTGGCGACCCGGAGGAACTGTTCACGTTGCCCGTCGGGGTGGCGTGGGTCGGCGAGTCGCTCTGGGTGGCTGACGCCGGAGCCGGACGGCTCGGTGTCATCGTCTTGAATTCAGGGAACACGCGATGGCTGGGCACGGAGCGTTTGCAGCGCCCGGCGGGAATCGCCTACTGCGAAACCAACGGGTTGTGTTACGTCACCGACGCCGCGCAGCACACCGTGCTCGCGTTTGAAAAAGACGGCACCTATGCATTTCAGTTCGGCACGCGCGGCGCGGGCCCCGGGCAGTTCAACACGCCCTCGCACATCGATTGCGCGGCCGAGGAAGTGGCGGTGTCGGATTCGTTGAACTTCCGCGTGCAGCGTTTCGGCCTCGACGGCACCGTCCTTGATGCGTTCGGGCGCAAGGGCGACGCCGCCGGAGATCTCGCGCTGCCCAAGGGTGTCGCCTTCGATGCGGACCGGAATCTGTGGGTGGTCGATGCCCACTTCGAGAACGTGCAGGCGTTTACCCCGAAAGGGCAGCTCCTGATGGCCTTGGGTCGCGAGGGCACGGAGGTCGGCGAATTCTGGCTGCCGTCGGGCATCTGCATCGATGCGGCGGGACGGATCTGGATTGCCGACGGCAGCAATCAACGCGTTCAGGTATTTGAGATCATGGCGTTATGAAGAGAAGCCATTACAAGCTGATAGGGATGGGTGCGACGGTGATGATCGCCGGCGGAGCGCTCGCGCAGAACGCGCTCAACAGCCCGAACCGCCGGGAGCATCGCCCGGGCAAAAACGCGCCCACCAGTTTCGAGAGCGTGGTCGGTTCGCCGCATGACTTGAGCGTTGCCGGTCCGGGCGACATCCACGCGCTGTATGAAGAGCAGGTTTGCGTGTTCTGCCACGCGCCGCACAATGCTACCGGCCAGAAAGCGCTCTGGAACCGGCACATGCCGCCGACGCACTACCGCATTTACGAGAGTTCCACGACGGACGCGCGGATCGATCAGCCGAGCGGCGTCTCGAAGATGTGTCTGAGTTGTCACGACGGGGCGTTGGCCCTGGGACTCCTCGCCAGCCGCCCGCCGAACGATCCGGTGGTCATGAGCCGCCGTACGATTCCGCCCGGCGAGAGCGACCTGACCAAGGATCTCTCCGACGATCATCCGATCGGCTTTCGTTACGACCGTGCTCTCGCCGCCCGGGATCCGCAGATCAAGAACCCGGACCTGGTGACCGATCTGCTGCCGATGGGCAAGCACAACGAGGTGCATTGCACGACCTGTCACGACCCGCACAATAACAGCGTCGGCGAGTTTCTCCGTATGCCCAACGTGCGCTCGGCGATCTGCCTCTCCTGTCACGACATGCACGGCTGGGAGACGGGCATCCACGCCACCAGCATGAACGCGGTGACCGGCCGGGCGGTCGATCCGCGCGAGAGCCTCCCCCATCACACCGTGGCGGACAACGCCTGCACGAGTTGCCACAAGGTCCACTCCGCCGAGGGGCACGAGCGCTTGCTGCGCTTCCGCGTCGAGGAGGACAACTGCCTCAACTGCCACAGCGGCGGCGTCGCCAAGACGAACATCCAGAGCGAGATTCGCAAGCGCAGCGCCCACCCCGTGCAGCGTTTTTTCGGTCGGCATGATCCGAATGAAGATCCGCGGACCATGTTCCGCCACGTCGAGTGCGCCGACTGCCACAACCCGCACGCCACCGCGCACGATCTCGTCGACCGGGAAGGGCGACCGGTGGTCGGCAACATCAGCGACAGCCTTCGCTTCGTTCCCGGGGTGAATCGCCTCGGCACGCCGG
>CAZUAQ010000012.1:73186-126552 GCA_964618455.1 uncultured Planctomycetales bacterium
GGTGGATCGCGCCCGGCACGAGTACGAAGTCTGCTTCAAGTGCCACGCGGACGGCGTGAACCGCCCGCGTCAGTCGGAGATCACGCGCCAGATCACACAGACCAACACGCGGCTCGAGTTCCAGACGCAGAACCCGTCGTATCACCCGGTGGTGGGGCCGCGGAATAACAACGACGTGGTGAGCCTGCTGGAGCCCTGGCGCGTCGGTTCGGAGATGCGCTGCACGGACTGTCACAACTCCGACCAGGCGTCGTCGCGCATCGGCGGCGGCCAGGCCGGCCCGCATGGATCGATCTACGCACCGATCCTCATCGACAATTACGAGACGCGGGACTTCACCACCGAAAGCGCCCGCGCCTATGCCCTCTGCTACCGTTGCCACGATCGCCAGAGCATCCTCGGTGACGAGAGCTTCCCGTTCCACAGCACCCATGTGGTTCGCGCGCGGACACCCTGCTCGGCGTGTCACGATTCCCACGGCATCAGCCGGTCGCAGAGCAACAGCACGAACCACAGCAACTTGATCAACTTTGATCGCTCCATCGTTCGCCCCGCGTCGGGCGGGCTCGGGGCGCGGATTGAATTCGAAGACCTCGGCCGCTACAGCGGGAGTTGCACCATGACCTGTCACGGTGTCACGCACGTGCGGCTTCAATACGGAAGGTAGGGAGTAGCCTGCCATGAAATCGATCGGACTCGCAGCGCTCATGCTCGTGGTTGTCGTGCCCGGTGGAGAGTTGACCGACACGCCGGAGACGTCGGCGCCTTCGCGCGCTTCGGAGATGGCGTCGTTCCGCTCCGGCGTCGTGGGCGGACCGCATGACTTCAGCGACCCGGCCCGCGGCATGCAGGACGCCTGCCGTGCGTGCCACGTGCCGCACGTGCAGGAATTTCGGCCGACGACGCAGCCCGCCGGTGAAGTCGCGTACGAGATGTATCGCATCGGCGGTCAGCGCCGCGTCTTCGAGCCGGATCGCTACACGCCGGGGCCGACCAGCCTCGTCTGCCTCGGCTGTCATGACGGCACGGTGGCGACGTCGACGATCGGCGGCGCCCATTCGATGCTGGCAGGCGTACGCGAAGGGTTTGACATGCCGGACGGTTTTGTCTGGCGTGATCATCCCATCGGCATTCCGTATTCGAGAGATCGACGGGAGTATCGCCCCGAGTCGTACGTGATTCAGCAGGGCATCCGTCTGCCGGAAGGGCGGCTCGAGTGCGTCTCCTGCCACGAGCCGCACAATGCCCATGGCCATGCGAAGATGTTAACCGTATCCAACAAGCGAAGTGCACTGTGCCTGACGTGTCATATCAAATGAAGTGGGGAGCCCGCCATCTCGTCTGGAGACGACCGTCGTTCTCGGGAACGGCGCGCGCGGCGCTGCTGCTCGGCGTGGCGCTGACGGTCGGCTGTGCGTCCACCGGTGAGCGGGCTTCGCGCATGCGCCCGGTGCACTTCCACGATCCGTCACAGAACCGCGTCGCGACCGTGTACGGTTCGCTGGCGGCGCGGCTGCCGGCGTACGATGCCACGCCGGCGCTGGATCTCTTTCTTTACGGCCCGAACGACTACGGCAAGACCATCCTGCGCAATCCGCAGGGCATGGCGATACACGATTCGATGCTCTATGTATGCGATCAGGGCTATCCGGATGTGATCGCGATCGACCTGGCCACGGGCAAGTCGCTTCGCCGGCTCGACATCGATCATCGTCCGCGCTGCCCGGTGGACGTGACGGTCGATGCGTCGGGCGATCTGCTCGTGGCGGACACGACGCTCCGCAAGATTCTCATCTACACCGCCAACGGCCGCCTGGTTCAGCAGACGTCTCCGCCGGATCGCGCGGTCACGGCGTTTCGACCGGCGGCGCTGTGTCGTGTGGATCGCACGCTCTACGTTTGCAATCTGGCCGGACCCTCCATCGAGCGTTTCGATCTCGAAGCGGGGCAGTGGCTCGCTCCCTGGGATCCTCCGCACGGCCGCCTCGTGGCGCCGGCGGGGATCGATGCGGATGTTTCGGGTGTGCTCCACGTGGCCGACGCCATCGGCGGACGGATCGAGCGGGTGAATGCACAAGGTCAATGGCTCGAACCGATCGGCGCGCCCGGGCGGCGTGCGGGTGAACTGGTGCGCCCGAAGCAGGTCCTCGTGGCGGGGAACCTGCTGCTCATCGCCGATGCCGGGCGTAAGTCACTGTGCATCTTCCAGGTGAGCAATGGAAAGTTCGTGACGGAGATTCATGAACAGCCGCCCGAGTGGCGCGGGCTCACGCTTCCGGCGGGGCTGGTGTCGCTCGAAGGCAAGGGTGCGGATCGTTCACAGGCTGCCACGGGCGATACGGTCACGGCGGACCTTGCCGCCAATGAACTGCCCGTGGTCGTATCGGATGCCTTGAGCGCGGATTCGCTCACGCTGATCGGTGTGAAGTCCTCCTCCGCCGTAGGGGGAACGCCATGAGTCGGCGCGGCATCATGACGCTGTTGACGATCGTCGCGCTCGGCGCGGCGGGCTGGTGGGCGGTACCGGGGACGGCAGCGCCGGAAGCCCAGCGCGTTCCCCAGGCGACCAATCCACACTGGAAGGCCGATGGCTGCATCGCCTGCCATGATCAGGATGCGCCGACGCAACCGATCGCTCTGGAGAAAGCGGACGCAATCTGCCTCGACTGTCACGACGGGCAGCGCGCCCCCGAGGAGGTTCACCCCATCGGCCGCCGCTTCGATGGCAAGGAGGTCGTGCTGCCGGACGGTTGGCCCGCTCCCGGCGGAAAGCTGGGCTGCGTCACCTGTCACGACGTGGTGCAGGCGTGCAATCGCAACGTCCGCCGACCGGCGTTCAATCCCGCCATGCTTCGCGATTACGCCGGCCCTAACGTGCTCGATCATTGTGCCCGGTGTCACGTGGCCGCCGCCAGGACGCAGGGGCAGCGGTACAACCCGCACCGCATGTTCGACGAACAGGGACGCCTCCAGACGCAGGCGTGCGCCTTCTGCCATACGTCGGAGATGGATTTCTCCGCTGCCCAACGGCAATTCGATCGCACGGGCCTTCCGTTTCTGCGGACCGACGGCATCTCCATGTGCGTGGGCTGTCACCGGACGCACCAGGACTATTTCGAGCCGGGCCACATCGGGTTGCGCGTGGAACCGGAATTTGCGGCGTCCATGCGCGAACGGCAACCTCCGTTGACACACGGTCACACGCCGGCGACGCAGCCGACCCGGAGCGGCGCGGATCTTCTCCCGCTGGCCGACGGTGGGCGCGTCGTCTGCTCGACGTGCCATAACCCCCATCCGCAAGGACTCTTTCCGTCGTCCAGCGTGCTCGCCTCGGGCGGGATGCCCCCGTGGGAGCGTTCGCCTTCGGGAACGAACGCGACGACGGCTCAACGTAAGCTTCAACTGCGAGGTCTAGGAACTCATGTGTGCCTCGGATGTCATGACCAATAACGCCGCGACTCGGCGATGGACGCGGTTCGGTGTGCCGGCGATGCTGATGGTCGCCGCGCTCGTGCCGAACCTGCGCGCCGCCGATCCCGAAAACTGCATGCTGTGCCACCGCTACCGCGGGCTGGCCCGGGTGGACGAGAACGAGGATCGCATCCACCTGTATTACGTCGATCCGGATTACACCGATCGCGGCCTCGGCCCGCACGCCCGCCTGAAATGCACGGACTGCCATCTTCGCTCGGAAGTCGAGGTGATTCCACACAAACCAACCAGCCCGGTGAACTGCACCGCTACCTGCCATCTCGATCAGCCGGGTAATATCGAACTCACCTTCTCTCATGAGAGCGTGCATGCCACGCTGGAAAGCTCCGCCCATACCGCCGAGACGCTGGCGAAATCCAACGAACTGCTGGGCATGCCGCTTCATGCGGATCAATCCCAGTGTCTGCTCTGCCACGATGAGCCGACATATGCCCGGGAGGATCAGACGTGGCGCGAGCGCGTCGCTCCCGTGCAGCGCTGCGACGCCTGCCACCAGGGACAGCTCGATCTCGATACGCAGTTCGCGTTCTGGCATGTCGAGTCGCGCTCGCGGCCGGCCTGGTCGCATGAGAATATGGCCCGCGTCTGTGCGGTCTGTCACAGTCACGAGGAGATTCGCGCGTCGTTCGAAATGCCGGATACCGTGGCGAGCTACCTCGCGAGTTTTCACGGTAAAGCGGTGCTCCTCGGCAGCGAGGACACCGCCGATTGCCTCGATTGCCACATTAACGAATGGGACAACGCCCACCGCATCCTGAGCAAGACCGAGGAGCCTTCCTCCACCCATCCGGAACAGGTCTCCGATACCTGCCGCAGCGCTGACTGCCATCCTACAGCCGATGTCGGCATCAGCACCGCCGCCGTGCATCTCGATCTCGCCACCAGCAGGGGCATCGAGTTTATCATCGGTGCCATCTTCATTCTCTTGATTCTTGGCACGTTCGGGCCGTCGGTCGTGCTGCAGTCACTGGAGATGCTGCAGATCGTCATCGGGCGGCACGACCCACGGCAGCATCGCCGCGAAGAACTGACCCGCAAGCTGATGGCCACGCATGAAGGCCGTCGGGCGCTGTCCCGGTTTACGCCGCATCAGCGCGTGCAGCACTGGCTGCTCGTGCTCAGCTTCACCGCGCTGGTCGTCACCGGCTTTCCGATCAAGTTCGCCGACAAGGCCTGGGCGGCGTGGCTGGTCGACATGAAGGGCGGGCTTCCTTCTGCGCGAAATCTGCATCGCTATGCCGGCGTCGTGCTGATCGTCGGCTTCGTCTACCACCTGCTCTACGTTGCGTGGTCCGCCTGGATGACCCAGCGACGAACGAAACAGGGCTGGCTCAAGACCTTCCTCGACTTGCCCATGATGAGTAATCCCAGGGAGATCAAGGAGCTCTTCCAGCAGATTGCGTTCCTGTTGTTCCTGCGCAAGGAGCGGCCCGACGGCGATCGCTTTACGCTGAAAGAGAAGTTCGAGTACTTCGGCGTGTTCTGGGGGAGTGTCCTGCTGGGCATCACCGGTATGCTGATGTGGTACAACGCTTGGACGACGGAACACTTGACCGGACGGGTGCTGACCATCGCCCTGATCGTCCACTCTTTCGAAGCGTTCCTGGCCTTGCTTCACGTCGGCGTGATTCACATGATCGGTGTCATCCTCTCGCCGCTGTCGTTCCCGATGAGCCCCGCCATGTTCACGGGAGATACGCCGGTGGAGGAGATGGCCGAGGCCCATGCCGGAATGGTCGAGCGGGCCGCCGCGGAACACCTTCCCGATCAGAAAGCAGGTGAGCATCATGACTGATTCCGGTCAACCGGCATCGCGCCCACCGAAGAAGCGGGGATGGCTTGTACTCAAGTCGCTGCTGATCCGGCTGTGGGCACTGGCGATTCTGCTGATGGTTCTCGCCGTCGCGTATTATTCGCTGGATTACATGGTCGGCTACGTTTTCTATCCGGAGCAGGTGCCGCCACGGATCCTGGAATGGCAGAGCGAACTCGACCCCGAACTTCTGCGCGTCGAGGCTGCCCCGGGCGTGACGCAGGAGCCGCCACGCGCACCGATGGGGCACTATCACGGCGTGGACAAATGGTACGAACCGGCCGGGTATGTCAGTTGCACCATCAGCGGTTGTCACAGCCCGCTGCCGCATCAGGAGCGCAAAGAAATCCGCGCCTTCGCCAACCTGCATGCCACGTTCATGACCTGTCAGATGTGTCATGAGAAGAGTACCGCGCCGTCGGAAGAAACCGTCTGGTTGAACCATGCCACGGGCACCATTCTGAAAGGCAAGCCGCCGCTGCTCGAACTGATCAACCTGCTGGAGACGACCGAATCCGCCCCGGAAACCGAGGAGTTCACCGAGCAGGTGATTGAATTGCTGGATACGTCGCTGGTCCACATGGGCAGCGTGCCGTTCCTGGAGCATCTCCGTGTCCAACTGAACACGACGCTGCCGGGCAGTCCCGTGTGGACGCAGACGATGCGGGAACTCCGGCAGGAAATCCCGCAGCACGCGCGGGGCGAGTACGGCGCGCGGCTGGCCCCGGCGGCCGGTGGGCGGAAATACGTGGCGTTTCATCAGGATCTCGCGAAGCTGGCCGGGGAGTACCTGTCGGCATCCGACGATGCCGCGCGCGAAAGACTCAACACGAAGATCCACGCGCAAGTGAATCCCGAACCCTCCGCCTGCCTGGCCTGTCACGGTGGTGATCCGCCACGCATGAATTTTGTCAAGGCGGGCTACACGGAAGCCCGGGCGGAATCCCTTGCCAACGAGGAGATCGCGCGCCTGATGGATCGCATTATGAAAGGACAGCCTTTCCATCTGCCCCGCATCATGCTGCCGGGGGCGTCTGCCGGTGAGGGATCGCAGGAATGATGGTGAACGCTCGACATGATTCGGCGAGGTACACGCGGCTCATGAGCTGGTTCATGATCGCCGCCGGTGCCGCGCCGCTGCTTGCCGAGGTTCGCCCGCTCCCCGAAGCGCAGCGCATCTCGGTGGCCACGACCGAGGTCATCACCTTTGAGATCGAACCTCCCTTGCGCATGCCCACCGATGTGGCAGTGGACCGAGAGGGGCGGCTGATCCTGGCCGATGGCGTGAATCAGAGACTTATCATGCGCGACGCCGAGGACAAGTCGGTGCGCGTGATCGAAAAGGTGGCCGGCACATCACTGGACAATCCCGTCGGTCTGACCCTCGATCGCAGGAACGCGCTCTGGATCGCCGATGCCGGGCACGGGGCGTTGTTCCGGCTCACTGAAGCGCAACGCGATTCCCGGGAGGGCGGTACGCGCATTCCGTTGCCGACTTCTGATAACGGTCGCGCATGCGACGTCACTGACGTGGCGGTCTCGCAGGACGGGTCGCGCGTCTGGATTGTGGACAACGACCATCATCGTCTGCTCTTTCGCGATGGCGAATCGGGCACGTGGACGCCCGTCGGCACTGCCGGGAACGGTGTCGGCCAGTTTCAGTGGCCGTTCATGCTGGCAATGGGGCCCGACGACGTGCTCTTTGTCACCGAAGCGATCGGTTCGCGCGTGCAGCAGGTCACGCCCGAGTTGCGATGGCGCGGTCAGATCGGCCGATGGGGTGTTCAACCGGGCGAGTTGTATCGTCCTAAGGGCATCGCCGTTGACGCCGACAAGCGCATCTATGTGACCGACTCGACCCTCGGCGTCGTTCAGGTGTTCGCGCCCGACGGGAAACTGCACGGTGTCCTGACCGACCGGGACGGCCGCCCCACGCGTTTCGAGCATCCGATGGGTCTGACCTTCGACAGTCAGGGCCGGCTCTATGTTGTGGAAATGCAGCGTCACGCCGTGAGGCAGGTCACGCTCACCCAACCTCCAACTGTTCAGCAGCCGGCCACGCCACCGGCGTCGTCTTCCGATGACGGAAAGGAGACGCCGTGATCCGCCGGAACGTGACAACCCGAATGCTGGCGGTCGTCGGTACGCTGTGCATCGTACAGGTGACGGCGGGGCAATTGCTTCTCCAGCAGCCGAGCAGCGCGCGCGAGTGCGCCCTCTGTCATCTCGACTGGGTGAAGGCGTTTGAGCAGCCGGGCACGCTGACATTGATCGACAAACCCGCCAACGACATCGTCAATGCGCCCGAGACCTGCCTCGGCTGCCACGATGCTTCCGTGGGGGACTCGCGCCGCAAGGTCTGGCTGGAGCACGGTCACCAGACCGGCATCGCACCTTCCGAGGGCATGAACGTTCCTGATGAACTCCCGTTGGTCGACGGCAAGCTGGCCTGCAGCACGTGCCACAGCGCCCACGGCATGCCGCCCGAAGGACGCGAGCCGACCCTGGCCGATGTGTTCTTCCTGCGGATCGACAACGAGGACAGCGCGCTCTGCACCGCCTGTCACACCAACCTGGCCCAGGGCACCGAACATGGTTTCCATCCGGTCAATGTGGAACTCGAAGCGGGGCTGCCGGAACTGCTGACCAAGGGCGGTGCGCATCTCGGCACGAAGAATCGGCAGATGATCTGCACGTCATGCCACGTGCCGCACGGCGCGCGCGAAGAGGCACTCATGGCGGTCAACCCGAACGCCAACGACTTCTGTCTTTCCTGCCATGAAAACATGCACCCGGCCCGGTGGCGTGAAGGGACGCCGCACACGCATCCGATGAGCGCCGGTCTCGAAACGCCCGCGCTCAAGCAGGCGATTGAAGCTCTCGGAACGCGTGCCGGGGAGGGCAATACGCTGGTCTGTTCCTCCTGCCATATCATGCACCATGCCCCGGCGTCGGGCCTGCTGGCCGAAACACTCGAAGAGAGTCAACTGTGCATGACCTGCCACCAGGATCAGCAGGCGCTTTTCGACACGGTGCACAACCTGGCCAACTCGGCGCCCGAAGCACTGAACGCGCAGGGCAAGACCGCCGTACAGGCGGGCGCCTGCGGCGCGTGCCACGGCGTCCACGAGCCCGCGCGTGACTTTGAAGTCACCGCCCTCGATCCCACGGGCACCTGCGCCACCTGTCACCGCCAGGATCAGTGCGCCGAAAAAGTTCCACTCCAGTCCAACGATCATCCCATGCCCGCGCAGGCCGACGACGCCTTACGCGCCAAGCTGGCGTCGCTGCTCCCCGCGAAGTCGCCGGACGATCACCAGGGCATGACCTGTTTTACGTGCCACAATCCGCACGCCAATCCACACCACGCCTTCTTGCGTGAGACACCGGATCAGCTTTGTGGTCACTGTCACGCCGATCAGGCGCAGTCGCTGGCGGGCGTGCACGATTTCACGTCGATCCCTGATGCCCGGAACATGAAAGGCCTCACGCCGACGGAGACGGGCAAGTGCGGCACGTGCCACGCGGTACACGGCGCCGCCGGTCCGGTGCTGTGGGCGGCGGCAAGAATCGACGATCCGACACCCGACGCACTCTGCCTGAACTGCCACCTCGCCGAAGATCTTCCCGCACACGTGCAGGCGACCTCCCTGCGCCATCCTTCCGGAAAAGGGCTCGACCTGAGTGCGCTGCCCAAGGATCACTGGCCGCTGTACGACGAACAGGCCCATGCGTCATCCGAGGGCGTGCTCGCCTGCTCGACCTGTCATGATGTGCACGGAGATTCGACACAAGTGCCCGGCCTTCTCCGACACCCGGCCTCCGCGGGCGGGAACGGCTGGTGCCTGGACTGCCATACGGACATGTCCGCCATCGCCCACAGCATGCATCGCGACGAGGCCCTGGCGGCCATGGTCAAGCGGATGAACCCGGAAGGCCAACCCGCGCGATGCGCGCCATGCCACCGCGTGCACGACAGCGAGACGCCGATCGAGATGGGAATGTGGGCCGCACCGTTAGGCGGCGACGAGCATCCCACTGAGATGCGGCAATGCCTCGGATGTCACGGCGACGGAGGCGAGGCCACGCAGATGACGCTGATGATCCACCCTACCGTACCCATGCGGAACAGCATGGCTGAAGGCGAGCCGGGATTCCTGCCGCTCATTGACGAGCAGGGGCACATGGGCGCGGCGGGACGCATCACCTGCAAGACCTGCCATCTTCCGCATGGCCGCATGCTCGAAGGAGAGGCGGTCACCGAGGCGGCGACGGGGCGGGAACTGGATCAACGCGGCACGCTGAC
This sequence comes from uncultured Planctomycetales bacterium, assembly GCA_964618455.1. Classification (GTDB taxonomy): domain Bacteria; phylum Planctomycetota; class Phycisphaerae; order UBA1845; family PWPN01; genus CAZUAQ01. The sequence goes on from CAZUAQ010000012.1 coordinate 82,798, forward strand.
CCGCGCGTATCGCTCACCCAACGTGTGCAGTGACTGCCACGGGCTTCAGGGGCTCGGCTACTATCTCTACTACCATTTCCCAGCCAAGCGCGCACGTCTCACGCTGGAATAGCTGCTCGCACCACACAGGCCGCGTGTATGTCCGGGAGATTCTTTTCCATTTGCTGTTCTGAACTCGTGATCCGCGCGGGGCGGGTGAGATGCGGTCAGGACATGCCACTTCCACTTTGTGCGAATCGCCGAAATGAAAAGATCCCGACGGGAGCGGCGGAGAGTGGTCAGTACCGCGCCCGTGATGAAGCGGAGTCGAGAATCAGGCTCGTACTGCGGAGGAATCCTTGCCGAAGGAAAGTTTCCGCCGTACCCCCGAGGGTTTCATCGCCGCGTGCGCTCCTGATCGTCTTCCCTCTCTTACGGTCGATGTGCTGACGGAACGCGCGTTCTTGACGGGCGTGGACTCCGCTCGTCATCGCCGCAACGTTTTTCAGTTCACTTGCGATTCAGCCCTTCATGCCCGACGTCTTGATGCCCTGGATGAATGTCTTCTGCGTGAAGAAGAAGAGCACGATGATCGGCAGCGTCAGCAACACGCTGACCGCCATCATCTCGCCGTAGCGCGACGCGAAGCGGCCTTTGAACATCGCCAGGCCCAGCGACAGCGTGTACTTCGCCTCGTCCACGACGTAGATCAGCGGGCCCATGAAGTCGTTCCACGAGATCATGAACGTGAACAGCGCCACCGTCGCCAGTGCGGGGATTGACAGCGGCATGACGATCTGCCAGTAGATGCGGAACGTGCTGCAGCCGTCGATCCGGGCGGCGTCGATCAGATCCTTCGGGATGGTCAGGAAGAACTGCCGCAGCAGGAAGATGAAGAACGCGTTCCCGAGAAACTGCGGTACGATCAGCGGCAGGTAGGTGTTGATCCAGCCCAACGACTTGAAGATCAGAAACAACGGGATCATCGTCACCTGCGGCGGAAGCATGAGCGTGGCCAGCATCAGGTAGAAGATCTTGTCGCGCCCCGGCCACTCGATGACCGAGAACCCGAACGCCACCCAACTGCAACTCAGCACCGATCCGAGCACGGTCAACGCCGCGATGAACAGCGTGTTCTGCAGGAACAGGGCGAACGAGAAGCCCTTCACGCCCTTGACGTAGTGGCGGAACGTCGGCCACGCCTTGGTCTCGATGCTTTCAAAGTCGACAATGCGCCGCGATGGATCGTCGGTCGTAATCTTGAGCTGATCGCCGTGGCGATTGAGAATGAGCTCGCCTTCCCGGCGCTGGGGAATCCGCCACTCGCGCCCGGGGGTAACCAGTTTCAGCACGGGTTTGTCCGGCAGATCCACCTCCGACGCGCGCAGCGCGTCGAGCAGTTTTGGATTGAAGATACCCTTGTCCAGATCGCTTACCGGTTCGGGCACGTCGATCGTCGCCACCGGTGCCTGCAACGGCGCGCCGAGGCGGTTAACCAGTGTCACCTTGGTCCGCAAAGGCTTGCGTTCCATGGCCTTGCCTTCATCGTCGTACTGAATAGGCGCATATTCCACGACCTCCTGACGCACCACCTCCGCCCAGCCGCGATATTCCGTCTCGCTATCGACACCCTCATCAACCGGGTCCGACCCCACCCCGTCACCGAGATAGAGATACTCGCCGCGCGGAATCCACTCGGGCGGAAAGGTGAACAGGTGCGTCTCGCTCTTGAGCGATGATGTCAGCAGCCAGACAAACGGAATCAGGAAGACGATGGAAAGCGAAATCAGCGCAGCATGGCTGAGGATGGTCTTGGGGAGCGACTCGGAGGGTTTGCGTTCGGCCATGACGTCAGGCTCCGGCGTAGTAAATCTTGCCGCGCGTCACGCGAAAGATCAGGACGGTACACAACAGAATCAGGATGAACATGATCCACGCCATGGCGGAAGCGTAGCCCATCTTGAAATAGATGAACGCGTTGTTGAACAGGTACAAGGCGTACATCATCGTCGAGTCGTTCGGGCCGCCGCCGCCGTCGGTCATGATGAACACCTGCGTGAAGTACTGGAACGTGTTGATCATCCCCATCACCAGCGTGAAGAAGAGGATCGGGCTGATCATGGGCAGGGTCACGTGCCGCGTCTTCATCCACGCCCCCGCGCCGTCGAGTTCGGCGGCCTCGTAGAGCTCCCTGGGCACTTCCTGCAAGCTGGCGAGGTAGAGAATCATGGTGTGCCCGACGCCCCACACGCTCATCATGATCAGGCCCGGCTTCGACCAGTACTCATCCTGAAGCCATCCGGGTGGAAAATTGACGACATCCGGCAGGTTCTCCGCCTGAGCCAGCCCGAGACCGACGATGGCGGGCGAGATCAGATCCCAGGCGCCCTGCACCAGCGGCGCGAACGGACGAAGCAGCATGTTGGCTACGCCGAACTCAGGGTTGAGAATCCACAGCCACAGCACCGTCGACGCCACCATCGGCACAATGGCAGGGAGAAAGAAAATCGTCCGGTAGAACGCCTGGCCCTTGACGTTCAGATTCAGCAGCATGGCCAGCACCAGCGCCGTGGCCAGCGTGATCGGGATGGCGAAGATCATGAAGTACACGGTGTTCCACAGCGACCGCCAGAACAGCGTGTCCGACAGAAGTTCGACGTAGTTGGCGCCGCCATTGAACCGCGGCGCGTTGAAGACGTTGTACTCGCAGAGGCTGTAGTAAAACGACGCCCCGATGGGATAGACCGCCAACACCAGGAAACCCAGAATCCACGGCCCGGTGAAGATCAGTCCCAGGAACAGTTTTTGCGTATCACCTTTCTGAAACACGAGCGCGATATCCTGTGTTGTGCGTCACGGTTGCGTCGCGGGGGAATCGGAAGTCGACTCCACGGGTGTTTCCCTGAGCGTATGCGCCGCCTTGGTCCGTTTTTGAATCCGCTCCCATTCCTTCTCGGTTCGCTCTCGCGCCATGTCCAGGGCCTCTTGAGCGGATTTCGATTGATTGCGGACGACGCCCAGGGCGCGCATCAGTTCGGTCATGTACTGCGCGTTGGCGGGTGTGATCGGTCGCGTATGCTCCGCCTCCTGAAGAATCTCATAGAACACTTCCATCGGCTTGTTGCCGGGCACGTCGTCGGTGAAGAAACGGCTCTTGCGATACGCGGGCAACAGCGACATGGTCCGCGCCATGTACGTCGCCCCTTCGTCACTGGCGCAGAGCCAACGCATGAATTCAAAGGCTTCGTCATCGTGGCCACGCTGCCCGAAGGGAATCGCCATCGTCCATCCGCCGATCCACTCCGACGTCTGCTCGACTCCCTCACGCACCGGCATTCGCCCGATACCGTACTCGAGATTCGGCGCGAACTTGGCCATTTCCTGGATCATCGACACGTACGCGATGTTCATCGAAAGCTTGCCGACGTAGAACGGGTTCTGCGAGGAGAAGCCGAACGTCGACTCGAACGAGAGAATCCGCTTCTGTCCACCGTAAGCTTCCTGGAGTTTCATGATCCACTCCAGCGCCTCGACGTTTTCCTCCATGTCGCACGTGAAGGTATTCGTTTCCGGATCGAAGAACTGGCCGCCGAAGGCCCACCCCCAAGTCATGACTGCGATCGAGGCATGCGGCACGTACGTCGGCAGAAAGCCCAGGCGCTCGATACGCCCGCTGGCTTCATCCACCGTGGTCAGCTTCATGGCGTATTCTTCGAGTTCCTCGATTGTGCGTGGCGGGCGTTCCGGATCAAGCCCCGCCTGGCGGAACTGGTGCTTGTTCCAGACCAGCGCGAAGTTCGGGTCCGCCGCCGCACTGAGCGCCCACGTCTTGCCGTTGTATCGACACTGCTTCCACGAAGGCTCCCAGTAGTCGTCCGCCGTAATGCCCGCTTCCTTCAGCCGCGCATCGAGCGGACGCAGCACGCCCATGTCGGCCCACGAGGCCACCTGTGTGCCGTCCACGACGATGATGTCCGGCGGCACGCCCCCGGCCACGGCGGTGAAGAACTTCATGCTCTCCCCGGCACCGGTCGGCATGAACAGCGGCTCGACGTGAATCCTGGGATGGGTCCGGTTGAACTCCGCCACCACCTGGATCAGGGCGTCGGCATACTCGCCGGTCCAGGGATGCCAGAACTGCAGAATCGCAGCATCCTCCGGGATGTCCCCCACGTCGGGAGAGACGTCCAGCGTCAGGTATATCAGGATCCCGGCGATGGCGACGCCGAGAAGTATGTTTTTGACCGTCGCGAATTTCATGGAATGCGGACTCTCGAGCGGAGGAGTGGTCTACACCGCCAGCGACTGTTTGGGGCAATCATGGTACGTCAAGACGCCCATCGCGGCAACTCACGGCCATCGAGTGGCAGGGCGGACGAGCTGGCGGAAGCGGGCGGGAAGCGTTGCCTCAGGGCGCGTTGCGCTGCTGAAGGAGTTTGTCCTCGAACGCGCGGATCCGTTCCTCCTGTTCCCGAAGCATCTCCTGGAACTCGGACTCCCCATACCAGCGTACGGTGATTTGCCCCTCATCGAGAATCAATGTGGAGCGGCCGTCTTCCAGGAGATAGAGTTCGATCGGTACTCTCGAGGGGCGAAAAGCGATCACCACCGGGTGATCGGCCCGGGCGGCATAGAAGCGCTCGCCGTAGCCGATGTATTGCGTGTTGCTCGGCAGCTTCGGATAGGCGGGAAGCCGTTGGGTGGATTGCACGGCTTGCTGCAGCGCGTCCGCCAGCGGCTGCAAATCTTCCAGGTTGGCGGTGATGTTGGACTGATCGCGGTTCCAGGTCACCATCAGGATCAGGGGAATGACGCTGAGGATCAGAATCAGAAATGCGCGGCGGAACCACTTCGCCCTTTGCCGTGCGCGAATGCGAACAGCGCGCGTGGCCGGCGCGGTTGTTGAATCCGCAGATGAGTCGTACGTTACGGACATGGCGTATCTGATTCGGTTCGCTCCCGGTGGACGTTCCTGGAACACCACCTGACCTCAGAATCATGCTACCACTGACGGGACCGTGCTGGCAAGCGGTGGCGGTTTCGATTTTTCCCTCGGTATCGGTGTCCGGATCTCCCGACTTGGGGGCCGCGATCCGAAACGCGAGAACAACCCCGGCCGGAAAAGTCAAGCCCGGCGTGTGGGGAAGGGGGGTGGGTGTTCTCCCTTGATGCAGGCACCGCTCGCACTCGCGTTGACTTGCCGTAGGGGATTGTGTAGCTTCGAAAGGCAGGCATGATTTCTGTGTTACAGCGACCGGGCATCTGACGATCACCAAAGGATTCAAGCCTCTCCATTTCAGACGGCGGGTAGATTGAGCTCGCCAGCAAAGGAGCTCGCGAATGGATTCCTCAAAAGCCATCTCCCTCACGGATCGTTCGTCCACACGTTCGAAGAAGTACTTCACGCTGGACGAGGCCAACAGCACGCTGCCGCTTGTGGGGCGTATCGTCGCAGATATCGTGCGTGAGTATGAGAAGCTTCACCGCCTGCGCGATGCCTGCCGCACGCTCGATGCGCGCGGCAAGAATACCGAGGCGGAAGAGGCGCGCGAGCGGTACATGGCCTTGACGGATCACCTCACCACGCTGAAAGAAGAAGTCGAGCAGGTCGGCTGCGAATTGAAAGACTTCCGCCTCGGGCTGATTGATTTCCCTGCGTGGCTTGATGGACGCGAAGTCTATCTCTGCTGGAAACTGGGCGAGGATCACGTGCTCCACTGGCACGAGACGTCCGACGGTTTTGCCGGCCGTCAGCCGGTGGGCGACGTCACGTTCACGTCCGATCCCCATCCGGCCGCCCCACGGGAAGCCTGATCCGGCGACGTCTGTATTCTCGCCGCCAGGATGCCCATCTCTCCGGCGCATTCACTGCATGTCGATTCCGCGATATTTCTCGGCGGTCGCCAGATCGAATCCGCGATGATCCGGGTGGCGGGGGACGCCTCGAACCGTGGCGTCGCAGCGATAGCACACCGTGATCCACGGCACCATCAGGAAGATCACAAGATCCAGCACCACGACGCCGAGCAGCACGCCCAGGGCCCAGAGCAATTCTCCCCAGGCGAAGAGAACGCAGGACAAGACCCCCACGATCACCACGACCGCCAGCCCGAACCGTTGCGGGAAATCCTTGCGAATGTACAGCTCGTCTCCTCCGCAGCAGGGGCAGCGCGTCACGTGCCCATGGGCATCCCGCACATTCGCGTGAAGCGCCAGCGCCTGCCCGCATGACGGACAGGGCGCAGGTTCGGGGCCGTCACCCTCCAGGATCACCGGACGGCGACATGTCTCCTCAGTGCATCGTGTGTTGATACGCAACGTTTCACTTTCAGAAAGGAATACCGACGGTCGAAACCAGGTGCAGCGCCGTCAACTCACCAATGGCGATCAGGACCATGGCGAAGTACAGAATCCCGGTCGCGGACTGAGTTGCCCGGAGCTTGGCGGTCGCCCGCACCATGATCGCGAAGATCAGCGGTACTGCCAGTCCGATCCCGCCGCGCACCACAAGCATCAACGTGTCCTGCTGTAATGCCGAGGGGACGGCAGAGTCTTTGTTCGCCATCAGCAGAACGAGACCACCGCCTGCGAGAACTGCCCACAGTGTGCGAAGAATCATGGCGAACAGGAAGAAGTTCGCCAGCCGGCGTAAGGGCGCGATCGGCATGGACGTCTGCGTCAGGTACGCATGCCCCAAGGCGGTTGCCAGTGCGACCGAGCCCAACAGCCAGGCCGACAGAGCCTGCGCGATCAAGGCGGCGCTGAGGAGCAGACGTCCCTCGCCGGCAGACCAGAGCCCGTAGTTGAAGCCCCAGCCCCAGGCGGCGATCAGCCCCGCCGTTCCACCGGCCGCCGCCAGTCCGCGCACCGCGAGCGCCATGCGCGGCGCGACCGGCGCCAGGCCCAGCACGAAGAATGTGGCGATAGCGCCGGCCGCCGTCGCTCCCGCCGAGACCTGCGCCCACGATCCCAACGTCCATCCGCGATGAACGACGAAATGGGTCAGCACCGACGCCAGGGCCGCCATCGCCAGAATGGCGATCAGGCGCACGAACTTCCATGCCACCTGGTCCATGCGACAGGCGGCGAGCACCAGGAGAAACCCGGCGGCGGCGGTGGTGATGAAGACGAACGTCACGATGATCACTTTCCCGCACAAGGAGGGCAACTGCACATATCCTCGATGGGTGCGACCCGAATCTATTCGCATCGGTCCGGGATTGCCAACGCCACACGTGCCCATCCGCATGTCTGGCGATCGCAAGCCCGCCGCGCCACCCTCATAATCGTTAGAATCCGCAGCGTCTTCGCGTCACCCGCATCTTCGATCCGGGCTTCGCGCTCTTATCGGACACCTGACTCATCGCTCGGAACATTTCTGGCTGGAGCGCGGTCTGCAGGACATCATGCGGAATCGGAGTGTGGAGAACCAACGCGTGTTTACCTCAATCTCAACGCTGGGTCTGCGACGGGCGTCCTGCCTGGCAATGGTCGCTGTCACGATGCTGCTGATCACCGGGTGCGGGCCGGAGCGTGAAAGCGCCATCCGTTCCCCTGAACTCATCGCCCGGGACGTCGCCCCGATCCCGCCGAACTTGCGTGTCGACGCTCCGGTCGGTTCCGCCATGCTGTTCGACGCCCAGCCCGGCCCCTATGCCGCCGGCGATTTCACTTTCCGCAGCGACTGGCCCTCCACGGTCTCGCACTACTCCACCGGTCAGGTCTTCTTCTATCGCGAGCGGTACTACGGCCACGAGGGCCGCAACCAGGGGCGAAGCAATCCCACCTACCGCCGCGTCGACACCACCGTCTACTCCGCGGGGGTACGCCCGTAGCGTTCCCCACGCCACCGCTTAATTTTCATCGCTCCACGCATGGCGAGTTTCTCCGGCCCACCTCGCGTAAATCACACCGAATCGATTGCGGACGGAACGGCGTCTTGACCGAAATACATGAGCCGATATACTTGCAAGATGCCGCTCTCGGAGTTCGAAGCGTCTCGACAGGGAATCGTCGATACTCAATGGAAACCGTGCGTCATGGAGCGGATCGGGGTTGATCTCAGCGGTCGATCGGCCCCGGTTGTCCCATCCCGCCAAACTCCGACAGGAACACGATCATGCGAAAAGAAATGAAATGGGGTCTGGGCATTGGATTGGTCGCGCTGATCTCAATCGTCGCCATCTCACTGACAAGCAATAATGAGAATCCTGCGCCCCCGGTGCCCGATTCTCTGATGAATGATTCGGAAACCGCCGAGGGTGATGCCAGCGAAGGCACGACGGAGGAATACGCCGCGACGAATACCGAAGACCGCGCTGCCTACTCCTCCATGTCGACGACCGAGGAGGAAACGGGCCGATGGCGCGAGCCTGACGCTGGTGTGGAGACGGCGGAACGTGGTTTCACGGATGCCGCCGACGCGCCGACGACCGGTTCGGAGGAACGCGGCTTCGGCGCGGACGATGCCGATACGCTCGTCTCCGGTGGAGAGACGGTTCCGGGCGTCACGTCCGGACGGGAGGCGACGGGAACGGGCTTCGGGAACACGACGGATACGGACACGAGTTCGGAGTCCGATGACGCCGGGCTTGCCGATGCAACGGGCACCGGGCTGGATGAAAGCTCCGGAGCCTCGGAAACAGGAACGGAAGACGGCACGGAACGGATGATCGGGACCGGCCTCAGTGCCGATTCTTCGGAAACGAGTGAATCCGACACGGGACAGGACCGGACGGCGCCTTCCCCCTCGGGGACGCGGGACACCCTGGCGGGATCGTGGACGGAGTCGAGCGGCGCTTCGACATCCGAAGCCTCCGAGCGAACGCCTGTGAACGTGACCACCCGCCACACCATTGAAAGCGGTGATACCTTCACCGCCCTGGCGGTCAGGTATTTCGGTCATGCCAAGCACACGCGCTTGATCGAGCAGGCCAATCCGGATGTGAACCCGCTCCGCCTGCTGGTCGGCAAGGAACTGGTGATTCCCGATACGCCGCTTCGTAAGGCATACCGTGTTGCCGGAACCGCCTCGTCGGGAACCTCCACCTCGGAGCGTGCGTCAACGACGGCGGGAACTCGGACTTCGGGATCCAGGGAGACTCCCGCGATCGGCTCATCGGAATCCGCATCCCCGGTCGCGCCGCGCATCACGCCGCCGATCCCCGAGGATCGCAAGTACGTGGTCAAGGGCACGGACAACGGGTGGTACGATCTGGCTGAACGCCTGCTCGACGACGGGGGGCGGTGGCCGGAACTGTACGAGATGAACAAGGATCGCCTGCCCGATCCCAACAACCGCAATCTTCTGCCTGCCGGTCTGGAAATCATGCTTCCGGAACGCTAATCGCGAACACGATGGTTTGAACATCGTAATCGGAATCAAGGGAGCGTGCGTCCGACAGCGAATCCGTGGAGCCACTGCGCGACCTGTCGCTCGTTTCTCAATCGTACCATGGGGTATTCTACCAGGTCCTGCGCGTAGTCCTTTTCGAGATCCGCGTACGTATTCCACGTCCAAAGCAGAATGGATTCCCTTGAAGCAAACGTCTCCCGCAGCGATTCGTAGTTGCCGTTGCAGCACGGCTCTTTTCGAATGACTCTCCGCATGCAGCGAAACGTCAGGCGGCGCAGGCACACGTGCAATGGCATGTTCAACCAGACGAACAAGTCAGCCCGATGCCGGAAGTACTGCTGGACACGACGATAGTTCCCGTCAATCACCCAGCGATCACCGGAGGTGGCCCGGTCCACGCGCCGCATCAACTCCGCGTCCGGCGTCATCGTCCATCCCGGGTTCCAGAAGAGGTCGTCAATATGAATCGAATCGACGCCAAGTCGCGCGCCGAGCTGCCGGGTCAGTGTCGTCTTGCCCGATCCGGGCGAGCCGACGACCCAGATCCGTTCGGCCCGAGGTGAGGCATGCCTGTCGGAATTCGTCATGGTACTTCCCCGCGATACTCAGCCGACCCGAGGTGAAAGCGGCACATTCTGATCTACGCCGCCGGCCATTGCAATTCTTCATTCTCGCAGCAGGAGATCCCCTGTGTACACGCGACCCGGTCGTGATCGACCTGGAACGCCCGCCCACCCCGGAGGCGCTGGAACCGTCGGCCCTGACGGTCCGGCGAACCATTTCCGGACTCTCCCGATCCCCCAAGATGGCAGTGATGCTGCAGTACAAGCAGGACACCTACGATTGAAATCCGATAAATAACGCATGCCTGGTCATGCCTTCGGAGTGATCTCGGCTCAACAAGGCCCATGATGCCTCGTTGAATCGCGTCACCTCACGCGGGGCGGGGGTTTGACCGTCGATGTTCCGGTATCGACCCGGGTCAGGCCCTGATGTCGCCTGTGGGTACCATTTGCCCATATTTTGAGGACATGCTTGATCCCGCCCCTTACTGTACCGATGGTAAGACAGTACCTGGCCGCACGCTCTCGGGGACCGCGATGATTGATCATCACTCCACGGAAACGCTCGAACGCCTCCTGGATCGTCTCGACGTCAAGAGCCGGAACGCATTCCGCGTCAACAGCAGGCATGCGTTCGGCAGCGAAGCGATGCGCGCGAATCCCAGGTACCGCTATCGTGTGGAGTGCCGGATCTTCCGATTCCATGAGGAAAAAACACACGTGATCGGCACCGAGGGGCGCACTCGGAATCTTTCCAGGAACGGACTCGGCCTCATCACGGCCAACTATCTTGAAACCGGTATTCCCGTGGAGGTTCGCATCCACCCGCCCGACAAGCCGGACATGTACTTCGCGGGCATCGTGGCCTACTGCCGCCATGCGGGGCTTCACTTCCACGAGATCGGCATTTCCCTGCGCGTGGTCTCCGAGCAGCCGGTGTTTTCCAAGGATCCGCGTGGAGCCCTCGAGCGTGACGGCTGGATCCGGGATGCCCTCGGGCTGAACAGGAAGAATCAGGCGGAGGCCGGCACGAACGAAACGTGATCGGATCTCACCCGAACAGACTCACACCTCTCCCTCCCCCAATTCGCTGTCCGTGAAACGAACGCGATAGAGATCGGTCCGCCGGTCATTCCATGTGCGTACCGTCCCGCTGGTGCGATTTCTGCGCAGCATCTCCGTGTCGACGTCGTGAATGATGACCGTCTCGATGTTCGGCGTGCAGATCGACGCGATGGCATCGCGCGCGAAGGGAATGTCCGCCGGCGTGAAGATGCCCGACTCCGCGTAGTGAATATCCGCGTTGGCCACGAGGGGCAGGTTGCCTACGCAACCCGCGATGGCCACGTACACACTGTTCTCGATGGCCCGCGCCTGGGCGCATGAACGTACGCGGAGGTAACTGTATCGCTCATCGGTGTTGAAGGGGACGAAGAAGATCCGCGCGCCTTTGTAGGCGGCGATCCGGGCCATCTCGGGGAACTCGATGTCGTAGCAGATGAAGATCGCGATCTTGCCCCGGTCGGTGTCGAAGACCGAAACGTCATCGCCCGGTTCGACACCCCACCACTTGCGCTCGCTCGGCGTGATGTGAATCTTGTACTGCTTGTCGATCGTCCCGTTCCGCCGGAAGAGGTACGCGATGTTGTACAACCGGTCGTCGTGATCCTCGATGGCGAATTGCGAGCCGGCGATGATGTTCACGTTGTACTTGACCGCCATGTCGCCGAAGAGATCCAGGTACTGCGGCGTGTACTCCGCCAGTTTTCGTGCGGAATCTCCGGGCCGCTTCGCCTCGATCAGGGTCAGCAACTGCGTCGTGAACAGTTCCGGGAAGAGCACGAAATCCGACCGGTAGTCCGACGCCACGTCCACGAAGAACTCGCACTGCTTCGCGAAATCCTCGAACGAACTGACGGCCCGCATCTGGTACTGCACGCAGCAGATGCGCACCATCGATACCGCGCGGAAGGTCCGGCTCTTCTCTTCGACGTACGCGAGGTTGGTCCATTCCAGGAACGTCGCATAACCCCGTGAATCCGCGTCGCCGGGCAGGTAGTTCGGAATCAGGCGCTGCAGCACGAAATCGTTCGACAGTTGCGCGGTCAGCACCGGGTCGAAGAACTCCTTGCGCATGACCCGCTCCACGTATTCGCGCGGGGAGAGCTGGTCCGCGTGCTTGCCATACCCGGGAATACGTCCGGCAATGATGATGCGCCGCAGGTTCCGCTCCCGGGCCAGTTCCTTGCGGGCCTCGTACAGCCGCCGGGCCAGCTTCATCCCGCGGTACTCCGGATGCACCATGATCTCGATCCCGTACATCGTGTCGCCTTCCGGATCATGATTGCGGATGTACCCGTTGTCGGCGATTTCCCGCCAGTTGTGCCAGTCGCTGTAATTGTCGAAATCGACGATCAGACTGCTGCACGAGGCGACGATCTCTCCGTCGTAATCCAGACAGAGCTGGCCCTCGGGAAACGTCGACGTCTGGCTCTCGATGTGGTCGCGCTGCCAGGCGGGCATCCCGGGAAAGCACAACTGCTGCATCGCGACCAACTGGTCGAAATCGTCCATGGTGATCGGCCGCAGCGTGAGCTTGTATTCGAATTCCGAGATATCGATATCTTTCATGTCAGTCTTCCTTGCCTGTCGAATGAATGGTCAACATGTCGGGGGTGCGGTTGGCTCGATACCTAGTGAACGTCAGGAGGGGGGCTCGTGCGACTCGCCTTCGGGACGAGGCGTCTCGACCGGGGAACGCGGTACCGCCAGCGCATCCATCAGCCGCGCATGCAGCAAGCCGGGCGCGATCTGCACATTCACATGCACCTCGTCGGGGACGGGATCATCCACCGTTTCAAAAAAGTCCCTCTCCAACAGATCCGCGAACGCCGGTGAAGGATTCCGGGAGGCCAGCATCTCGCCGACGGTTGCGCCCTCTACCCAGGGCAACGCTTCGATCGCAAGCCAGAGTCGGCGGCGCGCTTCGAATCGCGCGAGCCGTTCCGCCATCTGGCGCCGCGCTCCCGGCTCTGCGATCGTATCCGGGGCCGAGGCCCGCGCCGACGCAGACAACACTTCGCGCGGCCAGCCCGGCGGCAGCGCGGGAGCAACATCAGCCAGCGCGTCGGCACCGAAGCGTTCTCCCGGAGGAAGCACCCCGTAGGCCCGGATCACCCACGTCGATCGGAAGCGGGCATCGTTCACACGAGAAAAATCCAGGTCTTCCGGCAGACGCGCTTCGTTGGCGGCGTTGATCAGTAAACGCAGCACGTCGGCCCGCTCCAGGCGCAGCTCCAATACGCAGAAACCACCGACGTCCTGTTCCACATGGTCCGGCACCATCGCGTCGATTCGCCGCTCGACCGATTCCCGGAATGCCGGGGACTCCTGCAGAAGATCACGCACCGATTGATGCGCCGTCAGCCGCAGCCGTGCGAGGATGTCCAGTACGCGATATCGCGCGTCCAGACGGCACGCCTCTTCCACCATCGCCAACCGTGCTGCCGACACGTGTCGCCATCCGGGGATATCGAGATCGATCACGTGATCCAAAGGCAAGCGACCGCGGGCCAGAATGCCCTCGCGGAAAGACGGATCGATCTGCACCCGACGCGCGTCCACATCGGGGAAATGCGTCGTCATCACCTGCCGCAGCACATCATTCATCTCGTCAAGCGTCAGCGATACCGTGACTTCCAATCCCCGGCCGCTCGCGTCAAGCTTCGCCGGCACGGCGGTGTGCCGCGCGATGACGGTACGGCGGATCATGATTTCCGCTTCGGGGTGGAGGCACACCAGGGTCGCCACCGTCCGCTTTGCGTCCACGGGCAGGCTCAGCACACGATCGATCAAGCGTTCCAGCGCCAGGTCCCGCACTGCCGGGATGAGGCGTGCCGGGTCGATGGCCGGCGGTGCCGGCGCGGGCGGCTCGGATTCCGTCGACGCCTCGGCAGACTCCACTTCTTCAGAACGTGTCGCTTGCGTATCCGGTTGTGTCGCGGGGGGAGGTTCGGGTTCAGGCTCCGACGGCGGCAACACCACCGGCTGGTTCGGCTCCTGGGCAAGTGCGTCCGTCGCGAAGCGTCCGAGCCCGATGATGCCGATCAGCATCGCCGCGCACACGCGCGCAGCCGCCCTCAAGCGGACGCGTTCTCTCTCAACATGATCGGGGGTGTTCGTGTTCATGGACGATCCCGGGGATCATCCTCGCCCGTCGGGACGAATGCAATGCTCATCGAATGAAACGCGGTTTTCCACACGCACGCTTACATGCAGACACCGCCGCCCACCTGGATCTGACCCGGCTTGACGTCGTCATCGGGATTGTCCGAACGCATCTGCTTGGCGCCCTTGGCGCTCATGCCGCTGCCATCCTTGGGGATCGACCGCCACTCGCCGGCCTCGCCGTCGGATTGCAGAATGTGCAGGTCGGGAATGTCCACCGAGCCGACCGCGCTGTTCATCACCGCGTTCGTGCCCGCCATCTTGCCGTCCTTCTTGAGGGCCTCCCCGGCGGCACGTGATTCGCTGATCGACTCGCGGAACGCTTTCCACCGCCGCGCCGCCAGGTTCTTGTAGTCGCCCTTTTCCGCCAGGACGAAGTCACTGTCCACCGCCATCACCTCGGTGTAGCGAATCGAGTAGTGCTTCAGCCGCTGCATGGCGTCGGCATCGCCCGGCGTAACCTGCGCCAGGTAGGCGTTCGAGATCTCGCGATCGCGCTGCAGCATCCCGTCGCTCACCTCCTGCCACTCCGCCAGGTCCATGGCCTCGACCTCGTCGGCGAGTTTCTGGTACGCATCCGAGACCGGCAGCCCCGCCCGGGCGTTCACCCGCCAATGGAGCACGCGCTGCAGCTTGCGGATGTACAGGTCGGTGGCGTCGTCGAACTTCAGGCACGACGCGCCGAAGTAGTTGTCCATGGCGTCCATCTTGCGATAGTCGATCAGGTCGCCGAGCTTGCAGATCGTGTAGCTCTTCGTCCCGGGGAACGGGAAGAAGATCGCCCAGCGCATCCGCCCCGGCTTGATCCGCGCCATCAGGTCGACCGTCTCCTCCATCATGTCGCGCGTCTCGTACGGCAGGCCGAACATGAGGAACGCCGACGTGTGCAGGCCGTACTCGTGGCAGAGATCGAAAGCGTCGATGATCGCCTGGTTGCTCATGTGCCGCTCGAGCACCTTCTTGCGCAGCGCCTGGCTGCCCGCCTCGACGCCGAACTTGAGAATCATGCACGGCGATTCCGACAGCGCCTTGGCGATCGGCTCACTGAACGACTGGACGTGCGCGTTGAGCACGTAAGGCGTGTCCAGCCCCGAGTCGGCGTAGGCCTTGGCGAAATCGGAGCAGTACTCGCGGTTCAGCGTGAACAGATCGTCGTCGAAGATGAATGTTTCAATGTACGGGTGGCGCTTCTTGAGTTCCTTCAGTTCCGCCACCATGCGGTCGATCGAGTAGTGCCGCAGGAAACTCTTGCGCGAGTGGCCGCCATCCTCGAGGTAGCGGTCGGTCACCTCGTGGTTGAAGCAGTACGTGCAGCGGTAGGGGCAGCCGCGCGAGGTCAGCACCGACTGCCAGCCGTTCTTGCGGCCGAGCATGTGCGGCAGGTCGAAAATCTCGTAATCCTTCGGCGGCAGTTCGTCGAGCACCGGGTACCGCGCCAGCGAATTCGACTTGTACGACCCGTCCTCGCGCTTGATGCAGAAGTTGGCCACGCTGGTGTAGCTCTCGTCGCCCGCCTGAAGCTTGTCGAGCAGCTCCGGGAAGGATTCATCGCACTCGCCCACGCCGATGTAATCCCAGAAGCCGTCGTTCTTGACCTCCTCCGTGCACATGATCGTGTGCACACCGCCGACCGCGATCGGGATGGCGGGCAGGGCGTTCTTGATCGCCTTCGCCAGCCGCAGCGAGTACTTGTACTGCTGCGTCATGACGCTGAACCCGATGAAGTCCGGGTTCCACGCCTTGACCTGCTCGACGATGCTCTCGTCCGTCGGCACGTCGTACAGCGCCTCGTTGATGTTGATCAGCCCGGTCTCGTGGCCGCGGGCCTTGAGGCACCCCGACAGATCGGCGATCCCGTGGTTGAAGCCCTCTTCCGCGTTCAGATTCGGATAGATGAACAGCACACGCATGCGTGACGAGTCCTTTTCTGAAAGTGGCAACGTCTGTGGGTGACGAGGTTTCCGCGTTTCCGCAGGTTCCGGCCCGGCATCGACGCGATCGGATCCGCGGCCGCCCTCCCGCGCCGGAGCGTGCAAGCCTCGATCCAATCGGAGCTTAGAGGATAGCCGCCACACCTCGCCCAGTCAAGA
This sequence comes from uncultured Planctomycetales bacterium, assembly GCA_964618455.1. Taxonomy (GTDB): domain Bacteria; phylum Planctomycetota; class Phycisphaerae; order UBA1845; family PWPN01; genus CAZUAQ01. The sequence goes on from CAZUAQ010000012.1 coordinate 99,012, forward strand.
TAAATCGCACCCACACGGTACGATTTGTGGCCTGCCATCGACGCCCATTCCCCCACGCCAAAGCCAAAATAGACAGGATGAACAGGATGCCGTTCGGCCCGATAGGATCCTGTGCATCCTGTCAATCCTGTTCATTCCCCTCAGCCGCAGTCAGCGCAACCTGATCCACATCCACCGCCCGCCCGCACTCCGGACACACGCCGGAGGTGTTGCCGGTCAGATCGTAAAGACAGCCCCGACAGAGCCCGGGGTTTCGCAGGCGATAGAAAGCCGACTTCGCCGACTCCGCCAGGAAGACCCAAACAACGACGGCGGTCGGCAGCCAGAGTACAAAACCATAGCCCTGTATCGGCCAGGAATCGAGCCACGCCGGCCGACTCACGGTGAAGCTGTTAAACGGATGCGAGTAGATCTTCAGCGCCGCCAACACCGACCACGGCAGCATAACCACTCCCATCACGAACGCGCTCAACCCGTAGATCGCCTGATGCTCCGACCAGCGAAGGCGACTCCCAACCATCACCATGATGATGCAGATCCCCTGGCTGATGACGAAACAGCATATCACGGAGAACACCGCCGCCAGCGGCAGTGTTTCCAGCGACTCGTTGAGATACGTTCGGAGATCCGGATACGGCTCAGACATGCTGCCGAAAACAGCCGCCAAAGGAAACGTCAGGATCAGCAGAGAACAGAGATAGAGCAACCTCACCTTCCACATGTCCATCCGATCCGCGCGCACGGCGATCCCCTGCGCCAGCCATCGCCATGTATCGCGGAGGAAACCCATGATGCCCAAATTGCTCCCCAGGACGTCACTGGATCAGTAGTGGACGATCCATCCTGACCGGTAATTAATCGGAATAGACAGGATTGACATGATTTACAGGAAACCGTTCAGCCATGTCTTCTCTTGTTCATCCTGTCAATCATGTCGATGTCTCTTCAATGCTTTGGCTTCACGTGGACATCGACAGTGGCCCCGTCGATCAGCAGTTCCGGCGCGATCCATGGCGCGTTGCCCGGGTCGGCAATCGCCTGCCCGTTCACAACGAGTTGCGTGATCGTCCTCCCGTGCCCGTGGTAGCGGAACGTGATCCGCCCGCCGCGGTAGCGCATCGACCACGTCGCGCCGTCCAGCGGTGCCGGCACGCGCGGCAGAATGCGCACGCCTTTCGTCGGATGCGCCTCGACGCCGAACAACGTCATCAGCCCCCATACGTTCATCGCCACGTTCGCCAGGTACGGCTCCTGCGTGCTGCCCTCGCACATCGCCCCGGTGGCGGGGCCCCAGAAGTACCCGTTCCCCGCTCCCTGAAGCGCGTCGCGCCCGTACTGCTCGAGAATCGCCGTCGCGTGTGCCAACGCCGCGTCCGGCCGAAACTCCGCCAGCGCCGCCGTGTAATAGCTGCTGTACCACGGGAAGATGCCGCCATTCTCGTACGTGCCGAACTCGTCGTAGAAGTGCGGATAGCCGTATTGTTCGAGCCACCAGTCCCCGGCGTTGTAATGCTCCGGCGGAATGGTGATCAGATTGCACGGCAGCGAGAAGCCCGTGTAGCCCATTGCTTTCACCGCGCGATCGATACCGTCCAGGATGCGCCGCCGTTGCGATTCGTCCGCGAGCCCTTCGACCGCCGCGATGACGTTGGTGGCGGTGAAGAAGTAGTCGTACCGCTCGCCGTCGCTGTCTACCCACGAGATGTACCGCCCGTGCTGCTCGTCCCAGAAGAGCGTGTTGAACGCCTCCCGGAACCGCTCCGCCGCCGCGCGATACCGCGCCGCGTGCTCAGTCTCGCCGGCCGCCTCGTGCAGCATCGCCAGCTCGCGCAGCCCCGGGTACGTCAGCACGTTGATGAACGCGTCATATCCGCCCGCGCCGACCACGTCCCACCAGTTGCAGACATACGCGCCGCGATCGAAGCCCGCCCGGCCGGTGGACGACTTCTCGTAATAAAGGAACGGATCTTTCGTGCAGCAGCGCAGAATGTAATCCGCCCACGTCCGCCCGTAATGCAGCCGGCTCAGGTCCCCCGTCCGCCGTGCATAGTCCGCCAGGAAGATCAGCATCGACGCGTTGTTCTCGTAAAACGCCCCGCGCCCGCCGAAACCGTGCTGCCAGATCAAGCCGTCCGGGTACGTCTCGCGCGCATGCACCGAGTCCAGCGCGTTGGCCATTACGTTATCGATAACCGGATCGAGCCCGTAGTAGTGCGCCCGCCCGTGCATGTAATACTCGAACGACACGCTGTGCGCGTTGTGCATCCCCGTGTTGTGCCAGCCGCCGGCGAACCCGTTGCGATGCGCGATCGAGCCCATGGCGTGCGTGCGATGCAACGCCACCGACCGTTCGCCGAGCGCGGGCTGTGCCGGCGTCTCCAGGTGCATCGTCTCGGGCCAGGCGTCGCGATCCGGACGGATCACCACGCGCGCATGGAACCGCTGCTGCGCGTGGACGACGTCATCTTCCTTCACACGATTCGTGCCCACCGCCACGCGCTCGCTCGCCTTGAACGCGAACGGCGCCGGCGGTAGTCGATTCGGGTCTCGCGGCGCGTCCGGCGTGAGCGTCACCTTCGGCACGATGCGAAAGTCGTTATCTCCCGGACACGTGATCGCCAGGCCGCCACCGCGCGCGAACTTCACCTGCAACGTCTCGTGCCCGTCCCCGGCAAAACGCAGCCGCACCCGCCGATCGAGAATGTTGCCGTAGTTGTCGTTACCGCTGTACGTCACGATGGGGCGGTTGATGGCGAACCACGTTTTCGGCGGCAGCAGGTAACCCGAGTCGAACCGCGCGGCGGTGATCTCCTCGTCCTCGGGCACGTCGAACGCCAGCAGGTTCACCTCGGCGTCGGGCCGCGTCCGGCGATGCACCCGCACGTCCACCTGCCACGTCAGCGCGTCGCCCTCGAGGCCGAGCGTCCAGTACACCTCCCACGACGCTGCCCACAACGGGCCGTAGCGCACGCGGCAAGCGTCCGGTCTGTCTTCAAAAATCTCGACGCCCGCCGACTGCGGAGCTTCCGTCGTCACGAAGAATTCGCGCGTATGGCTGGTGACCCCGGCGAACCCGGTCCACGGTCGCCACCGGATCGGCGTATCGAACTGACCGTCCCCCCGGCTCGCCAGCGCCCATTCCTCGACCTGCGAACCGGAGCCTTCGCCCAACCGGAGCTTCAGATAAACGTGGTCATTTCGTAACGTCAGCGATTCGGGCGTCTGTTCAAGCATGGATCGGCCGGCTCCGCGCACAGGGCATCACAAGGCAGTGGCATTCGCGTTCACAACGAAGCGCCATGATGCTCATGCACAAGCCGGCTGGCAAGGCAGGACCGATAATCACGAAGGGCAGACATGTCTGAAGTGGGGCGGTGCCGCACCAGCGGGTGAGAGGCGGGCAGGAAGCGGCCGAGCGGCGACGGCGAGGAGCGAGAGCCCGTCAGCCATCGAGCATGGCGATTTCCACTTCGCGATACTGACCCTTCTCATCCTTTTCCAGCGTGATGATGCATCGGCGACCGGCAATGCTTTCGGTGGCGGTGATCCGGCGCCGATTGCGGATATCGATCGTGGACACGACGGGTTCAGTCTTTTCGAAAGTGGACGTGGTCATCTCAGGTTCTCTCCATGTCTCATGGGTTGGTCTGATGAAGATGTCGTCCAAAGGAAGGTCCGACTTGAACGATCGTCGCCGGCGGGAAGTGGCATATCAGTATCACAACGAAGAAAAGTAGCCGTGGTCTCTTTTTCGACATGAGGCATTCACCCGATCCGGGTCATCCGCGAGGAAGGGCATGACGAATCGCCGTCTCCGACGGGGCCGCTTGGAATCGCGAGCCGGTCAGTCGGGCAGCGTGTTGAGCACGGAGCGATAAGCGCCGCGACAGAAGCAAACCCAAGCCCAAGCCCCTCCATCAACTCGAGGATGATCCATAATCAAGGATCATGCCGGGGACAGAATCCACTCTTATCGGACGATCACGAATTTGAAAAAAGTCGGCTGTGAAATGCATGCATGTGTCTTGATGGATACCGCGCTTTCTTCATAATGAAACGAAGCGAACCGGAGGAGCGTGCTCATCCCATGACGCCCGAAGCCGCCGGCAGCGGATGTGCCCGGTCAGCGTGGCTTGGTGTCGCATCCTTCGTTCATCGCTGACGCCTTGAAGAAAGATTCTGCAGACGATCGCCACACGAGGGTCAGGATTTTGAACCGAGTCGGACGAGAGCCCGCCGAAGACGTCAAGAAACGGTTGGTCCATTCGTGCCGCAGCGCCGGATTGGAGGTCTCCTCCGCGCGCATGTACCTGCGTAAGGATGAGCGCGTCCGCCTGATCATGGTGACCTGCTCTCCCCTCGAGTGGACCGGTACGTATCCGATGATCAGCGTCTTCACGCTGGTCAACATGGACGGCGAATGGAACGGGCAGGTCGATATCCGGTGCTCGGTCTCGGACGGCGAATCCCCCGCCAATGTCTGGGACACCCTCGTCATGCAGGGGCGCAACGGCGTTCCCTTTGAAGATCTCGTCCGGCAGTTGCGCCTGACGCTCGAGGAGCGTGAGCAGGTCATTGCCGCCATCAAGCTCGGCGTGGAAGGCCCGTACCGCTTCGGACATGCACGCTGGGAAACGCCGGCACTCATGCCCTAGCTCTGCTGCAGCTTCGCGATTCAACGCCGTACGCTATCTTCAGCGTCACTCCTTCTCCAATGGTGCACATCTTTGTTCGTTAGCCGTGCACTTGGCCCCGGTTGCCCCCGAATCTACAATGGCCGTCCATGCACACGAATCGCTGGTCGCGATCTGTCCTTCTTGGCGCACTGCTCGTGGTGTCAGGGCTTGCCCGCGCGGCTTCGGCGCAGTCATCGAGGACGGACCCCTCGGAATCCCCGTTGCGGTTTCTCTACGCCAAGACCTTCTTCCAGACCAACATGGCGCGCGATCCGCGCATCGCCTTCGCGACCGACGCCGTGGTGCTTCACCGCCATGGCGAACCGCTTGAACCGCTCACCCGCAACCTGCATTCCTGGAAAGTCGACGGCACCCCTGTCGGCCGAATGTTCTTCGCCGACTCCGACGCGCAAAACGCCTACTGGAAAGGCAAGTGGGACGGGACGCCTCACGAAGACGAGGTCGAACGTAATCGCGCGGGCGAGGTTGTCCTTTGCGCCGGCGTGCGTCCCTACATGCTGCCCACCGAAGGATGGATCCGTCACCTCGAAGAGATGACCGATCATTCCATCACCGCCGGCGCCGATGCCATCCTGCCCGAAGAGCCGCTCGCCCATCTCTATACCGGATATGAAGAAGCCTTCGCGCCGCTTTGGGAGAAGCGCTATGGCCAACCCTGGCGCGGGCAGCACACTTCGCAGGAAGCGCGCTATCTCACCGGTCAGCTCAAGAGCGAACTGTACGCCCACCTCGAGCAGCGCCTCGTCGATCGCGTCGAACAGCGCGAGCGCGAACTCGGCCGGACCATCGACTTCGTGCTGCCCATCCACAGCCTCTACAGCAACATGGCGGGTCAGCTCGTCGCCCCGCTCGGATCGTCGCTTGCCATCGAAGGCATTGACGGCTATGTCGGCCAGATCTGGACCGGCCCGGTCAACTGGGCGCGGCACAACTTCGATGGCAACTACGCCACCTTCTTCGCCTCGGCCTACGCCCTGTACGACTACTTCACCGAACTCGTCGTCGGCACCGATCGCAAGCTCTGGCTGCTGGTCGATCCCGTCGAGGACGATCCAAACCACACGTGGGCGGAGTTCGAGCAGTGGTATCGCCACTGCGTGGTGGCGGCGCTCATGATGGAAGAGGTCGATGCCTACGAAGTCATGCCCTGGCCCGACCGCATCTTCATGCCCGGCGGAAGCACCGGTGGCGGCACGCCCGCTCCGGAGCACTACCGCACGATGATCCTCTCGGTCATGCAGGTGATGCAGGACATCCCTCTTGGCGGTGTGTGGATGCACGGAAACCAGCCGGCCCCGGCCGATCAACCGATCATCGGTGTGGCGGTGGCCGATTCGCTCATGTGGGAACTCGAACCCGCCCCGCGCCTCGGCCCGGTCTACGGCCAGTTGATCCCGCTGATCCAGGCCGGCGTCCCGGTCCGGGCGTGCGTCCTCGAGCGCATGGGAGACCCCACCTACCGCGCCGGCTTCGACGTCATCCTGCTCAGCTATGAACCGTTCAAGCCCACAAGCCCCGCCATGAATACCCACCTCGCCGCGTGGGTGAGCTCCGGCGGCGCGCTGATCGTCTACGGGGCCAACGATGCACTCGACGACGCGGACTTGTGGTGGAAGGATGACGATCACGCCACGCCACTGGACGACCTCTTCGCGCAACTCGATCTCAAGCACGAGGAAGGACTGCACAGAGTTGGTGATGGCGTCGTCATACGCGACAAGATCACCCCGCGCGAATTCGTCCATGATGAAATTGCCGAACGGGCATTGTGGTCGCCCCTGCAGCGCGCGCTGAAAGCAACGGGCCGCCCGCCCGTCCATCGGCCCGGCTATTTCCACATGCGCCGCGGTCCGTATGAACTCGTACACGCGTTCTCCAAGCCGGTTGATCTCGAGGGCGAGTTCGTGGACGTGTTCGATCCGACGTTGAAGACGATGCGCGCCTGTCGTGTCGCTCCAGGTGACACCGCGTTGCTGAAGCGCGTGACATTCGACCGGTCCGCGGCCATTCGCCCCGGCATCCCAATAGACTTGTCCCCGGTCCTGCACAGCACGCACCTCAGAATGCAGGTCACGATGTCGGCGGAGGGCGATCAACCGAATCCGCACCGGTGGACGATCACCATGAAGGGTCCTCTCGGAACACCCGGTGTCCTTCGACTCTGTGCGTTCGGCGTGCCTTGGAAGAGGATCACCATGTCCAGTCTCGATGCGCCCATCCGTCCCGAAGATGTCGTCGACGAACACGGCACCTACGGCATCACCTTCCCGAACGTTCCCGAAGGCGTCGTCATCGAACTTGAATAAACCCACAACGCGCGGGGAAACCGAATGAACGCACTGCGAATGATTCTCCTGCCCCTGCTCCCGATGCTGTCGGTGTCGAGTCTGTTCGCCCAGCCGAACGTCGTCGTCGAAGTCGAAGAGCTGGTCAGCACCTTCACACCTCCGAACAACGGCGCGGGCCCGACCTGGTGCTATGGCGCGCCGCTGATCGTTCGCTCCGGCGAAGGTGTCTACGCCTCCGTCATGCAGACCGGCGACACCGTACCACCCTTGTGCAACACGCGCTGGCAGCTCTGGCATCGCGACAAGGATGGATGGGAGATGATCCAGCAGGCGCCCGAGTTCCGCCAGCGCGAGCCCTGCCCGATCGCGGCGTGGCCCGGCCGGGCGATCTTTCTCTCGGTGAATCCATCGCTCACGCCGCCGGGGACGAAGTACGGCCCGTGCGATCCCCGCGTGCTCCGCTTCGATCACCGCTACCCCAAGCGCATGCCCGTCGAACTCCAGCCCGTCTTCGGCAAGAACGCCCAGTTCACCGACCATTCCTACCGCGGATTCGCCGCCGACACGCTCCCGCGCGCTCTGCTGCTGCTCAATATTCACGCCGGCACCGGCGAATATTACGTCTCCCACTACGACGACGAAGGCCGCTGGACCGAGTGCGACAGGATTCAATTCCCCATCCGCGCGTGCTATCCGCAAGTCGTCCTACGCCGCGGCGCCGCCCATGTGCTGGCCATCGGCGACATCGTCGAACCCAATGAAGAGTGGCGCGCGTTCAAGTTCGAAAAGACGGAGCGGCAAGGGGACTACGTCTTCCGCCGCCTTTTCTACACGCACTCTCCCGACGTCATCCGCAAGGAATTCACCGAACCGCTCGAGATCGAGAACGTCGAGGCGACCGCCGGCTACATCCGCAACCAGGACCTGCACATCGACGACCAGGGCCGTGTCTTCGCGATGTACATCATGCAGCCGATCCAGCACACGTTCATGCGCGACCGCTACTTCCCCGATCAGCCGATGGAATCCATCCTCAAGGTCGTGCGCATTGAGGAAGGCAAGGTCGCCGAGGAGATGGAACTGGTCCGCGCCGAGCATGGCCAATCCCCGCGCATCCCGTACTACGCGAGATTCCACGTTTCCGGCGATCGCAAGCTTCACGTCGTCTGGGCGGCCCGCAACATGACCGGCAACGGCCCCGCGTGGGAGAACGGCGTGTCCCTGCTTGAAGAACCTTTCATCATGAAGCCGCTCGACATGAAACATCCCTTTCCCCTCTTCTTTACCAACACGACCCGCGGCGGATCGCTGCCGAGTGACATCATCGACCTCTACGGCACCAGCACGACCCCGGGCGAACTCCGCTATGCCCGCCTGCGGATCACCGGAGATGACTCGAAGCCGTCGATCTTCGACAGAGAATCACTTAAGACCGAAGAGGAAGAGGATGCCGAGGATACGGACAGAAATCCACAGAATTGACGGCGTCCGCATCGCGATCAACAATCCCGTACATCCGGTGAATCCTGTCCATCCAAGATATCAGTGAAGGAAGCAGATCATGATTCGTATCGCATTGCTCAGCCTGACCCTCATCTCACTTGCCGTACCAGCATCTGCCGTCCAGCCGTCGCGCACGCCCGAGAGTCTCCGCCGGGAACTCGATGAGCTGTTCGTTCTCCAGGACTACACTCCCGGCAAGACCTCCTTCGTGCTCGGACTCGAAACACTGTCCGGTCGGCCGCGCCTTCTCGAAAAGGGTGACCGGTACACCGTGCTCGATATTGAGGGCATCGGCAGCCTGCGGCACATCTGGGAGACGCACGGCGATATCGACCCCGCTCCTTTCCGCTTCGAATTCTTCGTCGACGGCGAGAGCAAGCCGAGCATCCACGGGAGCCTGCCCGATCTTATCGACGCCGCCATGCGCTGCGAGCAGAATCTCATTGCCAACCCCGGCAGCCACGTTGCCAATTCCTCGCACAACTGGTACCTGCCCGTCCCCTTCGAGGAGTCGCTTCGCGTCGACGTCGTCCTGACCGGCGAGCCGACATTGCTCTTCATGCAACTCGACTACCGCACCGACGATGACAGCCTGCGCGGCTATCGGTTGCATCAAACGGCAGAGGACGGTCGCATCACGCTTCACATGGACACGCCGAACAAGCCATCAAGCGAGTTGAAGCGGCGTCCCGAACTGGACACGCACACGAAGCAAATCGGAACGGGCGCCCCCTTCACGATCCCCGGCCCCGCCATCATCCGCCGTCTCGCCGTTCCCGATTTCGAACGCGGCGACCGCATGCGCATCTGGTTCGACAAAGCCGACACCCCCGCAGTCGACGTTGACCTGGCCGACTTCTACGGCCTCTACGAAAGCACCGCCTTCGACAAGCGCGCGTGTTACGTGCCCATGCCCTTCCATCGCGAAGCGCGCATTGAGATCGACGGTGAAGGCAGCGAGCGGGCGTGGCGCGTGGAGGCGGACACCGAATCCATTCCCGCCTGTCGCGAAGGCTGGGGCTACTTCCACGCCAACCATCACCAGGAGATCAGCACCTACGGCTACCGCCCGTTCCAGAACCTTTACGTCCGCGGCAAAGGGCACTTCGTCGGCCTGAGCCTCTACGATTCCCATCACGATCATGGCGGCGGTGACTTCGCCGTCATCGACGGCGAAACGGACAAACCCGCCTTCATCCACGGCATCAACGGAGAGGACTACTTCTCCTTCGCGTACTTCGGCAAAGGCAAGAACCCGCCCTACAGCGAAGCCTTCACCAACGAGCAGGGCCGCTACCGCCTCCACCTGGAGAACCCCTACCCGTTTCGTAAATCGCTGCAGCTCTCCTTCGGCACGGTGAAGGACATCTCGCCGCGCTCCGTGGCCCTGTGGTACCAGGCCGAACCGGAAGACACGACGCTCGTCGGGAACGACATCCCCGGGCTCACGTGGCAGGTCTTCGGCCCGGTGGATGTGCCCGTCATCGACGATGGCAACACGCCCGACCTATCCGACCCGGAGAAGCTCTTCGCCAATCTGCCGACACCCGCACAGCTCGACGCCGGCGAAACGCACAAGGTCACCCGCTTCATCTTCGAAGCGCTCGAGGGCGAGCAGACCGGCTGGGCCAAGCAGCGCGCCGTCGGCCCGCACCTCAACCTCATGTACATCGAACGCCACACGACGATCAAAGGCGATCCACACATGAGCTACGTGCCCCGAGCCCTGATGGCCCGCACCTCCCTCGTCAGCGACCGCGAGCAGAAGGTCACCCTTCAGCTTTCCTGGGACGACCCCCTCATCGTCACGTTCAACGACGACGTCATCCTCCGTAACACGAGACTCCGCCGCGGATTCACGACTGAAAACATCAAGGTCACGCTGAAGAAGGGAGAGAACGAACTCCTCGCGCGCATGCTCGACACCCCCAATGTCAATACCTGCTGGGCGGCGTTGAACCTGCGTGTTCTCGACGAGACCGGCCGCGATATTTCACAAGCCCTTCAGCCATGAGCACGACGTCGCACTATCTCAGCGGCATGCGCATATCGGTGGTCGGCCTGATCGCCAACTTCCTCCTTGTGCTCATCAAGCTTCTGGCGGGTCTGGTGGGGCACAGTTTTGCCCTCATCGCCGACGCCGTGGAATCCACCGCCGACATATTCACCTCATTCGTCGTGTGGAGCGGATTGCGCATCGCGGCACGTCCCGCAGACGAAAATCATCCCTACGGTCACGGAAAAGCCGAAGCCCTGGCGGCGCTTTTCGTGGCCATGATGCTCTACGCGGCGGCTATCGGCATCGCCGTCCAGGCGGTCCGTGAGATCGTGACCCCGCACCGGCTGCCTGCCCCCTTTACGCTCTGGGTGCTCATCGGTGTGATCGTGGTCAAGGAGAGTCTCTTCCGTTTCGTTCTGCGTGCTGCACGACATACCGAGAGCAATGCCGTCCTCAACGATGCGTGGCATCATCGAAGCGATGCCATCACCTCGCTCGCCGCCGGGATCGGCATCACGATCGCGCTGATCGGCGGACCGGGCTACGAACCCGCCGATGACTGGGCGGCACTCTTCGCCTCGGCCGTCATTGCCTACAATGCCACGCGCCTGATTCGCACGCCGCTGCATGAACTCATGGATGCCGAGCCTGCTGAAAGCATTTTCGTCGAGGTTCGCGAGGTTGCCCATGCGGTCGCCGGCGTCGAGGATGTCGAGAAGGTCTTCGCGCGCAAGAGTGGTCTTCATTATTGGATCGACATGCACATCGAAGTCGACCCCGAGATGTCCGTGCGACGTGCCCATGCCATCGCCCATGATGTACAACAGGCAATCTGCCGCTCCCTCCCGAACGTCCAGAACGTCCTCGTACATGTCGAACCGGCGGCAGGAGCGGATTCCTGACCGATCCGACGGATCCTGCCCGTAAACTGGAGACGTTATCCGGGGGGAATCAGGCACGCCGGATCGTACGCCACGCTCGGTCCGCTCGCGCACTGCGCGAACAGGGCGAAGTCGTCCGCATCCACGTCGCAATCCACGTCCAGATCCGCCGCCACGCAGATGCCATCCGGAGGTCCCGCGTCCGCGCCGGTCATGCATCGCTGCAGATGCGCGAAGTCCGCGTGATCCACGTCGCCGTCCTCGTCGAAGTCCGGCACCGCCGGCGTCGCCTGGTACGCGACCTCCCACAACAGCGTGATCTCTGCGGGTGCATACCCCGCCACGGGCTCACCGACCGGCTCGCCCGACAACTGCCCGAAGTACACGCGATACGTGGCCGAAATCGATCCGCATCGGCGCATCGCGTGCCAGTGGTGCGTCATCACGCCGTTCCACTGCCAGCGCATCGGGCTGCCCTCGGTGCCGAAAAGCGGTTCAAAGCTGAACGCGTCGTAGACCTCCAGTCCGGCGGTGGCATCGACCAGTTCGATGAACACGCCCGAGTCCGGCGGCAACGTGAATGTACTGTCTACGAGCCACCCGTACTGAGCGTTGTAGTAGCTGCCATTGAGCACATCCGCCGGGGGCGTGTACGTCTCCCCGTAATCGCGCATGACCAGCGGCTCCGGTTGCAATCCGCACTCCCCGCTGAACGGTGAACTCTCATAACAGACGTAAATCTCCTGCGTCTGCGCGTCCTGGCCCACCAGCAGATGCCGCATGGGACCGCCGAGTTGAGGCGTGGCGGCGCCTGCCCACGAAGTCGTGAGCAGGACGCCGGCCAACATGATCAGGGTGGCATGATGCGATCGGTTCATCGAACACCACCTTGATGCTTTCGGCGTCGCATCGTCAACGCACCACACATCATCAGCATCGCCGCGGCCATGCCTGGTTCGGGCACGTACACGAACGTCAGCGTGATCTGATCGCTCGTGTAGCCGGACAGCGGCTCGGCGGTGAAGGCATCGCCCAGAAACACTTCGTACGTCAGCGCATAGACGCCCGGTGCATCGTCGGGCACCGCGTACCAGTGATGCGTCATCGACTCCGGGTATTCCCAGACATCACCAGGCGTATCGAGAATCGTCGCGTATGTATGATTCGCGCGGTGCATGCGCATGCCGCCCTCGTATGTCGACAGACCCGCATCCTTGGCGATCAGCTTGAGGAAGAAGCTGCTCCCCGCCGGCTTGCTGATGATTCCCTCGAGGATCCAGCCGAACTGGTCGTTATAGGCCGCGTCATCCAACACGTCCGCCGGCGCGTCGTACGTGGGGTCGTCGTAGCTGTAGAGGGGCAGCATGCCGCCCGGGATCACCGGGTCCGGACCGTGAATTTCCACCGCGTTCCCGTTGAGTGCGATGCCCAGATGGTGCATCGGTGTCGGAATCTGCGGCAATTGCGCCGCCATGATCGGTGTGGCAGATAGCAACAGGGCTACGCACACCATAAGTCGTATTCGCTTCAATGAATTATCCGCAAACATAACAGAACTCCTTAGCCAGTCAGTACCCCACCCGCGAGGGCGGGGTTGTCGAAATCATCTTTCACCACGCCTTCGGTGGACGCCAGTCATCCACCTCCGATTCGGGATCGAACGTCTGCTCGAATGCCCGCTGCTCGGCGTGACCGTCCAGAAACACGTAACCGCCCTTCGGGCGATGTCGATCCCGGGCCACCTCGATGTCACCTGGCGCGATAAAGCCCATCGCCCAGAAGTGCGCCATCATGTGGTCCGATCCGCCGCCGCTCGATCCCGCCGCAGAACTCCGCTCACCGAACACCACCGTCGCATGCGGACGCGGCACGTCGCTCAGTTTTCGGTAGGTCCGGTCTTCGTCGAGATACAGCGACAGCATCTGCGCGTCGCCCCCGTCGTCCAGCTCGAACCAGTTGTTATAGCCGTAGCTCAACAGGTTCGGTGCCGCCGGCGTGGCTTCGCGTTCGTCCAGCGCGCAGTGGTAATTCGTGTTCACCACGTTCAACCAGCTCGATTCTCCGAGCATCGGCTGATCGAGCCGTGTCTGCGTGTAGTAGCGGTAGAAGGCATAGTCCCACTTCCACGATGCCACCTGGGCAAACGAGGGAAACCCGGTGTACACCGAGTGCGAGCTGCGCGGCATTTCCTCGCGACGGTCCTGCGTGAAGTAGAGCGTCGTCCGCCCCAACTCGCGCAGGTTGTTCAGACAGGTCATGCGACGCGCCTGCAAGCGCGCCCGGCTCAACGCCGGAAGCAGAATCGAAATCAGCAAGGCCAGTATCGCCACCACAACCAGCACCTCAATGAGCGTGAACGCGCGATGACGCAACGTCCGTCTGCGCGCGGGGCGCGCTCGGTGTACGGTTGGGGCGGTGGTGATGAAACGCATCATCACGCCCTCCCGGATCCATTGGGATCCCGGTTTCCTTATCCAGTAGAGATCATGTCGATACGCGGACACTTCTCGTGCACGGCAGGCAGCCGATCGCACTTGGTGGCCTACGTCATCGACGACGTCAGAAGGGAAACTCAGACAGGTCGAAGCCGGGGAGGAGGTGAGGTGGGGGCAAGGGGAAGCGATTCCGGAGTGGTCAACAGGTCAGCCCAGATCGATTCCACCTGTTCGGACGCCGGCAGAAGGGCGGTTTCGGCTGGAACGACCATCGTCCATCGCATGAGCCCGTGATGATCCAGCCCTTGGCACTTGAGTGCCTGGAGAATCAGGATGCCAGTGGCGGTCGCATCTTCCGATTCCGGCTCGGTGGTCGGCTCGTTGGTACGCTTCGGCGTCGCACTGCAGCACGACGAGGTCGGCTTCGGCGCCGGGGCCTTCTCCTGCCTCGCTTCAATCGACTTCACGCAGCAGCACTGTGTGCGGCACTGCTCCGCGGAAGTGCAGCCGCATTGATGGTATTTACACGGGAAGTCCTCGTCCGCCATGAAATGACTCAGCCAGGGCAGTTCCGCCGGAAGCGGAAGTCCCGTCTGGGCCCATAATAGGACCAGGATGAGCAAACTGTGGGTCGTTCGTCGCATAGTTCGGCCGTCGTGGTTGATGCTGGAAATTCACTATAGTGAGGCGAGGAGGCAGAAGCCAAGCAGGGAGCCGTCCCGGCGGCCATTTTCGGTCAGATGGATTCACCGCGTCGACATGCTGAAATCCGCGAATCCGCTTGGGTCGTCGCGGCGATTTGCCGATGTTTTTGGCGGTACGACACGCGATCCGAGCCGCGGCACTTGAGGCGGCGGCGAGCACCACCGCACGTAAAGGACACGGAGAATCATGGACGCCCTGCGAGAACTGCTCCACCGATTGGGATGGCCCATTCAGCATCTTTCGGACGATGAAATCCTCCTTCACATGCATCGCCGCTGGTTCGGCCTCAACCCCGACTGTAACCCCTCGGAGACGCAGTACAATCTTGCATCGGCCATGGGCATCGCTTCCGCGCTGGCCCGTGAGGGCAATCTCGACGCACTCTGCTGGGCGGATGATCTGGAGAGCGACCCCGAACCCGTCGCGCTCGATGACGATTTCGACTGCTTCGATCCCTTGGCCGATCAGAGCCCCGTCGAGCACGAGCGACGTCGCGCCCCGCGCCGCAAGGCGAAGGACTTCGTCGTCTGGTCCGCCACCGAAGGCGACGATGAGGCCGAGGAAACCGGCTGGCTCGTCTGCCAGGCCGAAGGGGGGCTGGCGTTTATCGCCCCGATGAACAAAGCGCCTCTGCCGGGACGCACCGTCTCGATCCGCATTCACTCCCGAAAGGGCGATACCTTCGTCTTCTCCCGGGCCCAGGTGGTCCGGCAGGAATTCCTCAGCGACAAGTTCGCCCTGGTCTGCGTGGAAGTCGTCCAGGAAGCCCGACCACAGGGTCTCTGATCCGCACCAACCACTGCCCACCCGACGTTTCCACGACGCGCCATAACCCGAACCCTGAAAAAAAACACACGTCTTCGCGTCCGCTTGCACGTTATCTGCTTAACGTTAGGCGGGAGCTTCCCGAAAGAGGAAGCATCACGGGGAAGAGGAAGGTGCCGAACTGCCGGAGGGGCAATGATGGCACTGGACCGAAGGAAAGCAACCCGGCTGGGATCGGACCGACGACAAGCCGACCGTATTCCCGATTACCGGATGGTCGACTGGCGGAAGCTCGGTCATCACCAGGAGCACCAGGGAACGCTCGTGCAATGGTCGCGTCAGGGCGTCGCCATTCTGGCCGAAGCCGAGGACACGCCGCGCTGCGGGGAACACCTGCTGCCCAGGCCCCGTCCGGATGCCACCCATTGGAAGCGTCCGCTCCGCGTAATGCGCGTCGTGAAGCTCGAGGGCGGCATGCGCATGATCATCGCTCTGTTCTGCAATGAGTCGGATTTACCCCGCGTCCGTCTGTCCGGCGGAAACGGAACACCAGACCGCCGCCATCACAACGGCAAGCCGAAAGTTGAACGCAGACGTTCCCCCCGATGGTCCACGGACAAGATCCTCAATTGGCGCGTCCACCGAGGCCGCAAGACGCGAAGCTCCCGGCTGATTCTCCGATCGCTGGACGGTTTCGTGATGGTAGCCAACCCGTCGGAACAGCCGAAGGAGGGAGCCCGCATGCGCCCTGCCACGGACAGGGATCGTCAGCGTTTCGGCTTTCACTCCGCCCGGGTCAAACGCGTGGAGTACCCGCACCCCGACGCCTGTCTGGTCTTCGCCGAAATCGAGGCCTGAACAGCCCGGCGGCTGAGCAGGGCATCGACAAAGCCTCGAGGCTGGAGGCCGGCCATGCATGCATAGAAGAAAAACACCCGCTCGCGCATAAAAAAACCCACCCGAAAGGGTGGGTAAGAAAAAAGTGTCGGCAATCACCTACTCTCGCCCAGTGGGACTACCATCGGCCGTTCGGACTTCACTTCCGTGTTCGGAATGGGAACGGGTGTTTCCCCGAACGCATAGTCACCGACAGCCATAGTTTAGCCAACCCTCCGCCGGTGTCAACTCCTCTGAGGCCCCATCAAAGTGGAAAAATCGCAGAAATCGATACGATCATCCCGGTATCCCGGAGCCCCAGGGAACAAACACGACATCTCCTGACGAATAATTTACTGATGGCTTGCGAATCCTTATCCGACTACATATTATTAATCGGTGTTAATAAAATCGGGCTGGTGGATTACAGGCCGCATAAGGCCCTGTCCCAGCGACTGATGGCGCGTCCGAGGTGAGCTCGGTATCGAATTGAGCGCCGATGTGCGAATCTACAGAGGGAACAGATCAGTTCCCGCCACGGCAGGTGACATGATGCCCAGTCTGCGACAAGCACAGCAACTCAAGCAGTTCGTGGACGAGGTTTTTGAGGTTTCCAAGGATTTCTGGGCCGCGCAATCGGCTTCCCGCGATCGCGAAACGCATCTGGAAATCACGGAAACGGAGTTTCTGGCACTCGACACGCTCAAGCAGACAGAATCCCCCATGACCGTCGGCGAGATTCAGCGGGCCATCGGCGTGCTCCCGGCGCAGATGTCGCGAATTGTCCGCTCCCTCGAGCAGAAGGGCGACGGCGCGCTCATCGAATGCACCATCAACGCTGAGGACAAACGCAAAATAGACGTCCAGATGACGAAAAAGGGCGTCGAGGCCCATGAGAATTATCGGACCATCAAGCTGGGTTCGATCGAGAAAATGCTGCTTGGACTCTCAGAGAAGGACCGCGAGGATTTCATGCGGATCCTCCGCCAGATCCAGACGAATATGCGTAAGGCCGTTGGAAAATAAGGACTTACGCGATTTTCTCCTCCTGCCTTCGAAAAAAATAGTACACACCTGCTAACATTTCCAAATCCGGATTGTCTATCCTTCTGAACGATGGGCGGAAAGGTCCGCGGGACCTCGAGCCCAAGTAGGAATGGCGAAAGCCCCGCCCGGTTCGGGACCGGCGCGAAGGATTCAAGGAGAGCCAATCATGAACGCGATCACTTCCAAATCGATGGTGCTGGGACTGTTGCTGGCCGGTGGTGTGATGCTGGTCGGCACGCGTGAGGCGAAGGCGCAGTGCTACAGCGGGGGATACGTGACCCACTATGCCCCCTCGTATGTTGTGACCCCGGCTCCGGTCGTGGTGACACACCGACCGGTCTACTACGCGGCGCCGACCTACTACGCGCCGGCTCACCGGGTGTATCACACGCGGCGCGTCGTCCACTACGGACATGGCCATCGTTATTACCATCGCGGCCATCGCAGCGGCTTCGGCTTCAGCTTCGGTTATCACCGCTGATCTTCACTCGGATCAGATTCTCAAGCAGGACATAACGTAGGCGGTGGAGTCTACGCGGCGCCAGGCCGGGTGCGGTGCCCGGCCTGGTTTATTTTTACAACGAATCTCCTTGCGTTTTATTGCTCCACGCAGCGACATATCCGCGAGTGACGCTCACCCGCTGCAGCAGTTATGATGCCGACTCGGGTCAAAGATGGAGGCCGGGTATGGCGGACAGGATGGTCGTGGGCGTGGCGGGAGTGTTGGAACGTGAGGGGCGGCTGCTCGTGATCCGCCGGTCGGCCCAGGTGGAAGCTCCGGGGGCGTGGTGCTTCCCCGGCGGCGCGGTCGAGGCAGGAGAGTCACTCGCCGAGGCCCTGGTCCGCGAGATCCGCGAAGAAGTGGGTCTGGAAGTGGAAGCGGTGGGCGAACTCGGCCGCTGGGAGCGTCCGGACGGCGAGTTACGGATCCATTGGTGGCGTGCTGCCCTCCGCGATCCCGAGGCCACGCCGACCCCTGATCCGCAGGAGGTGGCGGAGGCCTGCTGGATGGCCCCCAGCACGATTCTGGAGCTTCCAGGTCTTCTGGAGAGCAACCGCCGTTTTCTAAGGGACATTTCTTTTTCAAGTCCGAGCGAAAATCAAGCAGCGGAAATGCCGAAGCGTGAGAGAAATTCGTAGAATCTTTATGCAATTGTGCGATAATAATACTTAGAGTCTTATGATCGTGAGCGTCCATGCTTCGATCGCAGCGTCCCTGAGTATGGCATAGCTCTGAAGCTGTTCCGCCAGGTCCTGTCAAGGATTCGCGTCACGTGACGTCGACGTTCTGGACGCAGTTCATTTCGCGTAGCAGTCCGTCACATCGCGAATCAAGAACATGAGTTCTCCAACCCGGGGCAACCCGGACGGAGATGAGGTGCTGACATGTCCCGACATCGTAGTCCACACGGCTTTACGCTCATCGAGGTTCTGGTGGTCGTTGCGATCATCGCACTGCTGGTCGCCATCCTGCTGCCTTCGCTCAATCGTGCACGTGAGGCGGCACGGACAACACTGTGCGGCGCCAATATCAAGGAAGCACTGAGCAGCACGCTGATTCACTACCACGAAACCGGTATGCGCCGAGAAACGTGGAACACGAACTTCGGATGGGCCACCTTCGCCACCAAGATCAATAAGGGGGAGACGAGCATCTTCACATGTCCCTCGGACAAGGATCCGCTGCCCGTCCCCGCCGTTTTCGACCGCGTGTTCAAGAACGACGGCAGCAACAATCCCGGGGCACTCGAGGGCACGACGGCCGGTGACGGCATCTACAACAGGATCAAACGTGACGGTGCCAACTGGACGCTGGACATTCAGGACCAGGTGGCGGGCAACGCCCTGGGTGGCGATGCGTACGATGACCCGGCCACCGATATCCAGCTTGAATACACCGCCTCTTTCCCCCAGGAGCGGGCGGCCACCGAGGCGAATCCGGGCAATGCCGCCAACATTCATAACGTCTACTCGTACAACGGTGACAAGTACTGGACGGTCGGCGGCAATGGCACGAATCCCGGCAATGTGGAAAACACGAAACTCATGTGGATGAGCTACGGCGCCAACGCCGTCGCCGGCCTGGCCAATGTTCGAGGCAATCCGATTCTGGTGGCCGAAGCGCGAAAGTTCGGGCTCTTTCCGAGAGCGCTCGGGACGTACGAAGCGGATCACCTGCCCCGTGCCCTGCGGTTCCGTCACGGGTCGAAGACCGGACTGGAAGGACTGCAGGGAGCAGACTACGTCTACACGGGCTCGGGATGGGGTCCGCCGCCGAGCCCCTCGGTCCGCCTGTCACCCGACAAGATTGATCGAAATTACACCCCGCGCAACCGGTTGAACGCCGGCTTCTTCGATGGTCATGTGGAGAACATGACCTACCTGCAGATGTTCCCGAATTACGACGATATCCAATCCCAGAAGTCCCGCCCCGCCGTGCACAAGGGCGTGTGGATTGGCAACATTCGCGGGACCCCCACCTACTGACGGGCATTGAAACATGTTTCCCGCCCGGTCGCTTCCTCCCGTGGCGACCGGGTTTTCTATGCGCCTCATCGGGCTGGCATAAAAACGTCAGAATCGTAATAATGTGCTGGAACGAGATCCCGCGAAGAAGAGACTCGCGCGCCGAAGCCTGTTCACCCGAAGGAGTGCCCGGAATGACACCACTCGCCATGCACATGGCAAACGAGTTGCTGAATCCGCCGATGGCGATCGCCCTGTCGATGGTCGCGGCCGGCTTTCTGATATTTGCCTCATGGCGGACAAACCGCGCCTTCGATCCCGCGCGTGTGCCGCTGATGGGTGTGATGGGCGCCTTTGTCTTCGCGGCCCAGATGATCAACTTTCCGATCCTTCCGGGCACAAGCGGGCATCTCGGCGGTGGAGTACTCCTGGCCGTTCTGCTTGGACCGCATGCCGCCACACTCGTCATGGCGTCAATCCTCATCATGCAATGCCTGGTCTTTCAGGATGGGGGAATCCTCGCGCTCGGCGCGAACATCATCAATCTCGGGATCATCCCGTGCTATCTCGGTTACACGATCTTTCGCCTGTTCGCCGGCACCCAGCCGGGTCCCGCGCGCTTGTACGTCTCCGTCTTCGCCGCCGCCCTGTTTGGAATGGTGGCCGGTGCCGCTTTCGTGCCGTTCCAGGTGGCGTGGAGTGATCGGCTCATCGTACCGCTCAGCGAGTTCCTCGTGGCCATGGTGGGGTTGCACCTGCTCGTCGGTCTCGGCGAAGCGATCATCACCTTCCTGGTGATCGGTTACCTGGGGACCGTTCGCCCGGACACGCTGGGCACCGGCGGCGAGCGTTTGCGCGCGGCTCATGGCGGCTTGACCCGTACGGCGGTCATCGCATCGCTTCTCGGGATTGCGCTTCTGCTGGGTGGGGTGGCGTCGTGGTATGCCAGCGGTGCCCCGGATGCGCTGGAGCAACTGGCCGGGGCCGACGAGGATGGAGGGGCCATCTACGTGCAACCGAACGACAGCCCGAGCATCGCCCGAGTGGATGCGCTTCAGGAGCGGACCGCCCCCGCCCCCGATTACCAGGTCCCCGGGCTTGGCGAGAAACTCGGTACGAGTGTCAGCGGTGTCGGCGGAGCGCTTGCCACGCTCGCGGTCGTCTGGCTGATCGGGGTGCTTCTGAAACGCCGCTCGAAAGGGGCGACTCAATCACCGAACGCTTCATCCGGACAGACCGCGTCCTGAGATCGCTCGCCCATGCACCACCACTACATCGATCGCTTCGCGTATCAGGACTCACCGATCCATCGTCTCGACCCGCGCGCCAAGATCCTGAGCGTCGTGGCGTTCAGCATCCTGTTGATCTCGTACAGCACCCACACCATCCCGCCGCTCTGGTATGCGGTCTTCCCCGCCATCCTGCTGCTGTGGGGGCAGATTCCGTTGGGCTTCGTGCTCAAGCACACCCTGCTTGTATCGCCGTTCATTCTCTGCCTGGTCGTGTTCGCCCCGATCTTCGACGCTCGCCCCGTGCCCATCGGCACGATCGAGATTCGCGCGGGATGGCTTTCCGCCGCGTCGATCCTGGTACGATTCGCGCTCGGCATGGCGGCGCTGATCGCCCTGGCAGGGACGACGCGTTTCCCGGAGTTGTTGAAGGGGCTCGAGAAGCTCGGCGTGCCGAAACTGCTGGTGACGCAGTTACGCTTCCTGTACCGCTACTTGTTCCTGCTGATCGACCAGGCGATGCACCTGCGGCAGGCGCGACGCGCGCGGGACGCCGGCCACGGGGGTGTGGCACACCGCTGGCAGGCATCGGTCGGTTTGCTCGGAGTGCTGTTCATCCGTACGCTCGACCAAGCGGAACGCACACACCTGGCGATGATCGCGCGCGGTTACGATGGGACCATCCGTCTGTTGCGCCCGCTGCACTGGAAGGCGATGGACACGGCGTTTGTGGCGGCGATCGGCGCGTATCTCGGGATCGTCCGCGGTTTCGCCATTTGAATGCTCGACCCGCACAGCAGGCGTGGTGACGTGTGAGGACGGACAGGTGTGGACTGGAACTTGAGATGGGTTCAGCTTTGCTCGACATCACGGACCTGTGTTACACCTACGCTGACGGTGTGCAGGCGCTGCGCGGGGTGGACCTGCAGGTTGAGCCCGGCCGCAAGGTCGGCCTGATCGGGCCCAACGGTTCGGGCAAGTCGACGCTGATGATGTGCGTCGGCGGGCTCTTCTTCGGCACGGGATCGATCCACATTCAGGGCGAGGCGTTGACCAAGAGCAACGCCAACCGCTTTCGCGCGCAGGTCGGACTCGTGTTCCAGAGCCCGGACGATCAGCTCTTCATGCCGACGCTCTTCGACGATCTTGCCTTCGGGCCGATCAATCTCGGGCTGGATGAAGAAACGGTCCACCAGCGCGTACACGCCTCGGCCGAGCGGATGGGGTTAACCGCGTTGCTGCACCGCGCGCCGCATCATCTGTCCATGGGGCAGAAACGGGCCGCCGCCATCGCATCCGTGATGACGATGCAGCCGCAACTGCTCCTGATGGACGAGCCCTCCAGCAATCTCGACCCGCGTTCCCGCAATCGGCTCATCGCGACGCTGGCGGCTCTCGACGATACGCTGCTGATCGCTTCACACGACCTCGCGCTGATCGGCGGGCTCTGCGATGAGGTCGCGCTGATCGATGATGGGCGGATCGTGAAGACGGGCGAGCCCCAGGCGCTCATGGCGGACGCAGCGCTGATGCACCGGCACGGGCTCGAGGTTTGGCAGAAGCCGGAGTCGCAAGTAGAGTGATGGGCGTCGTATTCCTTGATGAGCGGATGGGGTTTCAAGCCGACGCGGTGATGACCTGCTTCGGGAGGCACGCGTCGACTCACGGTCGGGATTGAGTCCCACCTTTCGTGGAAACCGATGCATGGAAATTCAACAACGCATTCGAGACATCATGAACGCCGAGGCCGAAGCCATTCGTGCCGTAAAGGTAACGCCCGCGTTCGAGCAGGCGGTTCGCGCTCTGGCGGACTGCCAGGGCAAAGTGCTCACCACCGGCATGGGCAAGGCGGGGCTGATCGCCCGGAAGCTCGCCACGACACTCTGCTCGACGGGAACCCCCGCCGCCTACATCCACCCCGGCGAAGCCGCCCACGGCGACCTGGGACTCATCGGCCCGAGTGATGCCATCGTCGCCTTTTCCACCAGCGGCAAGACCAAGGAAGTCCTCGAGATGCTGGAACTCGGTCGGCATCTCGGCCTGCACACGATCATCGGCATCACCTCCCATCCGGACTCGTCCCTGCGCGAATTGAGCGACATCCTGATCGACATGGGTATCGTCAACGAGCCGTGCTGTCTCGGCCTGACGCCCTCGGCCACCACCGCCGTCATGCACGCCATCGGCGACGGGCTGGCGCTGACGCTCATGGAGTTGAAACAGATCACCACGCACGACTACGGCCTTCGCCACCACGGCGGCTACCTCGGCCGCAAAGCGAGGACGGATAATGTGTGAAGCAAGCATGATCGGGGGACATGTCAATGAGCAAGCAACGAGAACGTATTCTGATCACCGTTCGAACCTATCCGACCCCCAGTGCGAGTCACATTGAAACCGTCTGCACAGGTGGGATCAACGATAATGGTGAATGGCGGCGGCTTTATCCACTCCCCCTTCGGTATTTGGAAGAAAGCCGGCAGTTTCGAACCTACGATATAATTGAGATCGATCTCACTGCGGGGAAAGATAAACGCCCCGAAACGCGACGGCCCGACAGCCGATCTTTGAAGATCATCGGAGCTTGCACCACGTGGTCATCGCGACACCAATGGGTGGGGCCGACCATCGCGCCTTCGCTTCGATTGCTGAAGGAATCAGGGCGTTCCTTGGCGCCGGTTAAGGTGAATCGAATACTCGATATGAACATCAAGGCAGGAAAGAAGGAATGGTCATCGGAGCAGCTTCGCAAACTGGAGCAGGCTATGCTCTTTGAATCGAATAAACCACTTGAGAAAATCCCCTACGAATTCCGATTCACTTGGCAGGATGATGAGGAGGATACTCACGATTCGATTATCATCGATTGGGAAATCTGCCAGACATGGCGGAAATGGCGTCACCTGTATCCCGATGACGTGCTGGAACGAATACGGGATCAGTGGTTGAATCATGTCTGTGACGGGGAGAATGAGATCGCATTTTTCATGGGCAATCAGCGAAGATTTCAGGATACATTTATGATCTGTGGTATTTACCATCCACCCAAGAAGGAAATTGAAAATGGGACTCTCTGGTGAACTGGCCGAAAAGAAGCGAGAAGTGAATCGCCGCTCACTCTCTGCCTTTCAAGCCGAAGGGGCGAAGCATCGGGTCGTCCGTGAGGGCTCCTCGTCAATCGTGTACACCATCGGCTATGAGAAACGGAGCGGTGATGAGCTTCTCTCCGTTCTCAGCGAGTATGATATCGAGGTGCTTGTTGATATTCGTCAAAGGGCTTTTTCACGGAAGCCCGACTTTCGCAAACGGAAGCTTCAGACCGATTGTGAGAGCGCGGGATTGGAGTACCGCTGCTTTCCCACTTTGGGGTCCACCGATGAGCTCCGAGATCGACTTCGTGAGACGGGGAATATCGAGGAGTTTCACAAGGCGTTCGGAGAATTGGCACGACGAACAATGCAGCAGCCCATCGATGATCTTGGAATTCTGGCACGATCCAAGCGGATCGCATTGCTGTGCTATGAACGTGATCACGAAGCCTGCCATCGGCAGGAGATCGCCGAGATGCTTGCGGACGTGACGGGTTCCACGATTATCGCCCTCAATTGAGACAGAATTTCAGCCTACGGCTGTTTTCCGAATCCTCCTGATTTCGAGTCGCCGCTCGACCGATGTACGGTTATGTCCGTGGCCGGACGGTCGATTCGCCGCATCAACCGGGAGGAATCTCTCATGGCCGAGACTCCGATCGTTCCTGAACTGGAACAGAAGCAGACGTTACCGGCTGTCGCATTCGGACCGAAGATCCTGCTGATCGGGGCGGGCGCGTTGCTGATTCTCGCCTTTGGGATCCTCTGGGTCCTGACGCCGGGCGGTCCGCGGCTGATCGTCGAATCGGAGTCGCCCGATGGGGCATACCTCTGCCGTGTCTACGAATACGCACCCGGCGAATCGGATAAGCCGGCGAATGCCGATTATTGGACGTACGACTTCATCGCTCTCCACGCCGACAGCGAAGAGACCATCAGTTCCGCCATCGAACGACGGATGGATGCCCGGCTGGTGGAGGAAGATATCGACATTCTATGGCCCGGCGGGTGCGTCACCATCGAGGTCCCTCACAGCAAGGACTTCGGACGCTTTCACCTGATGCTGCCCTGGCGGCCTTCGTCGTGATGGCCGGATCGGCGTTCCTTTGCTCACCACTATCGAAGCTTGTTCGTGAATCACTCCCTGCCTTGTCGGCATTCTGCCGTTGAAATCGGTTAGCTTGCGACCATTCCCCATCGACGCAACAATAAGGGTTTGCCTGGAGCCCCGCGGGGGTGACAGACCCGCGTAGATTCGTATTTCAAACAGGAGAGACATCGTGACTCGATGGATGGCAATGTTGGCGGTGGCGGCGTGTGGTGTGCTGGGTTCGTTCGGCGTGGCGTCGGCGGATGACGGTGCCGTCGGAAGCTGGAACCTGTCGGTGGGTGAGCCGCCGCACACGTATCCTTCGTGGATCAAGGTGGAGAAAAAGGGCGGTAAGCTGGAGGGCACGTTCCTCGGCGGCGCCGGCAGCCCGGGCGGTTGCGGTGAGGTCAAGGTCGACGGCGATACGATGACGTTCAACGCCCACGGCTGGAAGTGGGAAGGCGAGATCGATGGCGACAAGCTCAAAGGCACGGCTACGAATGACAAGGGCGAAAAGCGTCCGTTTGAGGGCCGCCGCTCGGTGGCCAAGCCCGACCTGACCGGTCGATGGATCATGCGCGCTCCGGATGACGAACTGTTCGAGACCAAGGTCGCGCTGGAGATCGAAGAGTTTGCTGGCGAATACGAAGGGATGCTCGAGGGGCTGGATCGCGAGGTCAGCGATCTCATGCTCGACGAGGACGAATTCAGCTTCTACATCGAGCCCGGCTTCAGCTCCGGGGAAAGCGGCCGATCGGTGCAGGTGAAGGTCCAGGGCCATCGGATGGTGGGCGATGTGATCAACATGGATGGCACCGAGGCCAAGATCACCCTCGAGAAAGAGATGGAGTGGGGCCAGCCGATCAAGCTGTTCAACGGCAAGAACCTCGACGGCTGGAAGCCGCTGGGCAACAAGGATAATTATCACTGGACGGTCAAGGACGGCGTGATGGTGAACGAAGGCGGTGGCGGCGCGGCCAACATCGTCAGCGAGCGGAAGTTCAAGGACTTCAAGGCGGTCGTCGAATTCAAGGTGCCCGAGGGCGGCAACAGCGGCGTGTACCTGCGTGGTCGTTACGAGATCCAGGTCCAGGACGATCACGGCAAGGATCCCGGCAATGGGAGCTGCGGGGCGATCTACGGACGCAACGCGCCGAAGGTCAACGCCTGCAAGAAGGCCGGCGAGTGGCAGACGTACGAAATCGAGATCATCGGTCGATATGTGACGGTGAAGCACAACGGGCGGACCATTCATGATCACGTCTTTCTGGAAGGTATCACCGGCGGGGCCATCGACAGCCATGAGGACAAGCCCGGCCCGATCTACCTGCAGGGCGATCACGGCGCGATTGCCTACCGCACCATCGAGATCACGCCGGTCAAGGGCGATCCGGGCGAGAAGGGAGCCCGTTCCGGCTCGTGACCCCTGGACCCTCCGAGATCGTGAATCGTCGGTCCGCCAGGATCGGGATTCCAGAAAAGCTCATCCCGGCCGCCGCGTTTTGTAAGACGCGCGCGGCCGGTTTCTTTATGGTTCTATCCGGGACCCATTATTGCGGACATACAGTATCGCATACTTGGCGGGTAAATAATTTTAAGTCTTTACCATAATTGGCCTTATGAATGTGATGGGGCGTTTCTCATGAACTTTTGATTACCAAACACTTGCCAAACATCCGATGTGGTTTATACTTGAGGCTCACGGGTGGATTCAGCCGCCTGTTGTCTTCAATTGGACGTTGAACACAGGACTTTCGAACTCAGGACAAGAGGGGTTTCCCGGCGTGTCGCCAAGGCATGTCGGCCCCGCCGAACCGCGCGATGCCCTGTTGAACCGGGTGTGAAGGCGGTCGGCCCCACACGACGAGGAATGCCATGAGCAACAAGACTTCCCCCGACGGCGCCGCCCTGGATCGAGCCCTGGCCCAGATCGAAAAAAGCTTCGGCAAAGGGGCCATCATGAAGCTGGACGAGTCGCAGATGCCGGTGCGTGACGGGGTGAGCACCGGCGCTCTGTCGCTGGATATTGCCCTGGGCGGGGCGGGCGTGCCGCGCGGTCGCGTGGTGGAGTTCTACGGCCCGGAATCCAGCGGAAAGACGACGCTGGCGTTGCACGTGGCCGCCTCGGCGCAGCAGGCCGGGGGCGTGGCGGCGATCGTGGATGCCGAGCACGCCCTGGATCCCTCGTGGGCGAAGCGCTGCGGCGTGAAGCTGGAGGAGTTGCTGGTCAGCCAGCCGGACACGGGCGAGCAGGCGCTGGAGATCGTCGAGATGCTGGTCCGCTCGAACGCGGTGGACTGCATCGTGGTGGACTCGGTGGCAGCGCTGGTGCCCAAGGCGGAACTGGAAGGGGAGATGGGGCAGGCGCACGTCGGGTTGCAGGCACGGCTGATGAGCCAGTGCCTGCGAAAGCTGACGGGCATCATTTCAAAATCCAAGACCATCGTCATCTTCATCAACCAGATCCGCGA
>CAZUAQ010000013.1:0-84310 GCA_964618455.1 uncultured Planctomycetales bacterium
ACCTCGTGTTCAGCACGCTGCACACCAACGACGCCCCGAGCGCCGTCACCCGGCTCGTCGACATGGGGATCAAGCCGTTCCTGGTCGCCAGCGCGGTCCAGGCGATCATGGCCCAGCGACTGGTGCGTGTGATTTGCGAGGAGTGCAAGCAGGACGATCCTGATCCGGACAAGACCATGCTGCGGGCGCTGCGCATTTCCGACAAGGACATGGAGGGCGCCACGCTCAAGCGCGGGGCGGGATGCAAGCGCTGTACGAACACCGGTTTCCGCGGGCGATTGGGGATCTTCGAGATGCTCCAGATGAACAACGAGATGCGGGAACTCGCGTTCAACCGGGCGTCCACGAGCCAGCTCCGCAAGGCGGCGATCGCCGGCGGCATGCGCTCGCTGCTGGAGGACGGCAAGCTGAAGGTTTACCGAGGGATCACGACTCTCGAGGAAGTGGGCCGCCACGCGCAGGCGGAAGGTGTCGTGATCGACGAGTAGCGGTTCCGCCGGAGCATCGACGGCTTCTGCGGATGACACGAAACGCCTTGACGGCATACGCAAGAAAAGAGTGAACGCGTCACATGGGTACATTGCACATTGATCGTATTTTGGAGACCTGCATCCGCAGGGGCGCTTCGGACATTCACCTGACCGTGGGGCGCCCGCCGGTCCTTCGGCTTCACGGGCACCTGCGCTCGCTGGAGACCAAGGTTCTCGAACCTGAGGACACCGTGGCGTTGATGAAGTCCATCACACCGGACCGGAACCAGCAGGAAATCCAGGAGGAGGGCGGCACCGACTACGGCTTTGCCTTCGGGGACGCCGGCCGCTTTCGCGTGAGTGTCTTCCGGCAGAAGGCCAACCTCGCCATCGTGCTGCGACTGATTCCGTCGAAACTGCTGAGTTTCAAGGACATCGGCCTGCCGAAAATCTGCCAGGCGCTGTGCCGGCGGCCGCGAGGCCTGTTCCTGGTGACCGGTCCGACCGGCTCCGGCAAGACGACCACGCTGGCGTCGATGCTCAACTACATCAACGAGAACTTCGACCGCCACATCGTGACCGTTGAAGAGCCGATCGAGTACTACCACAACCACAAGAAGTCGCTGATCAACCAGCGGGAGGTCGGCAACGACGTGCCGAGCTTCGCCGAGGCGCTGCGTCGCGTGCTGCGTCAGGATCCGGACGTGATCCTGGTCGGTGAGCTGCGTGACCTGGAGACGATGGAGTCCGCCATTCGCGCGGCCGAGACGGGCCACCTGGTCTTCTCGACGGTGCACACCACCGGCTGCCAGGGAACGGTCAACCGAATCATCGACGCCTTCCCCCACGAGCAGCAGGAGCAGATCCGCGTGCAGCTGTCCACCACGCTCATCGCGGTGCTCTCGCAGGCCCTCTGCCCGCGCCAGCCCAAGGGCATGGTGGCGGCGTACGAGTTCATGGTTGTGACCCCGGCCATCGCCAACCTCATCCGCGAGAACAAGACCTTCCGTATCGATTCCAGCATCCAGACCGGGAAGAAGTACGGCATGCAGCTGCTGGACGAGCACCTGTTCGAGCTCTTCAGCGAGAACACGATCTCGGCGGAGGAAGCCATCGACAAGGCCCGTAAACCGGGTGAAATGCAGGAGAAGATCGACGCCTATCAGAAGGGCATGGCCCTGCCGGGCGACGACGTCCCGGGGGCGAAGAAGAAGGAAGAGGACGAACTCCCACCCGATATGGGCAAGTAGAGAGAGTGAGACATGGCGGATACCGAATCCAGACAGAACGCATCGAGCGAGAAGCCGAAATCGGAGGAGACGCCGAAGTCCGAGAGCGGGGATGACGGCAAGAGCAAGGACGAGCGTTCCTCGCGCCCGAAGCGCCGCAGCGGCATGCCTCCGGTCAGCCAGCTCAAGCGGCGTCCGCTCGGCCGTATTCTCATCAAGATGGGCAAGATCACCCGAACCCAGGTGCACGAGGCCCTCGAACTTCAGAAGAAGAACTACGGCCCCATCGGGCAGATTCTCCAGGAGCTCGGCTACGTCGAGCAGGAGGACATCCAGCTTGCCCTTGCCGCGCAGGTCGGCATGGAGTCGGTGGATCTTTCCAAGTTCGATGTCCCGCCAGAGATTCTCAGCCTTGTCCCGGCGCAGATGGCGCAGACTTATCGGGTCGTGCCCATCGATTACGAGCCGAACAGCAAGCTTCTCACGATCGTGCAGGACGACCCCTCCAACTTCCAGGCGACCGACGACCTCAAGAAACTCACGGGCTATTCCATTCGCTCGTGCATCTCAACGCCCGACGACGTGGCCTCCGCCATCGCCCGCTACTATCCGGAGGACGAGGCCGAATCCATCGGCGATCTCATCAACGAGATCACCGGCGACGACGTCCTCTCCAAGTTCGAGAACCGCGACGAGAGCCTCGACCTCGACGATCTCAAGGAGATGGCCGATTCCAACCCGGTCAAGAAGCTGCTCAACCTCGTGCTGTTGCAGGCCATCAAGGAAAAGGCCAGCGACATCCACTTCGAGCCCTTCGAGGGCGAGTACAAGATGCGCTACCGCATCGACGGCGTGCTCTACGAGATGGTGCCGCCGCCCAAGCACATTGCCATGGCCATCGCCAGCCGCATCAAGGTCATGGCGAACCTGAACATCGCCGAGCGACGCCTTCCCCAGGACGGCCGCATCGAGCTGCAGGTGGCGGGCAATCCCATCGACCTGCGTATCAGTGTCCTGCCCACGATGTTCGGCGAGAGCGTGGTCATGCGTGTTCTCGACCGCGGGAACGTCTCGCTGGACCTCCACCGGCTGGGCATGCGGGAAGACGACCTGGCCATTTTCAAGCAACTGATCAAGAAGCCCAACGGCATCGTCATCAATACCGGACCTACCGGCTCGGGAAAAACGACCACGCTCTACGCCGCCCTCAACAGCCTGAACGACGTCGAGACCAAGATCCTCACCGCCGAGGATCCCGTGGAATACGACATCGACGGTCTGGTTCAGTGCCAGATCAACACGGAGATCGGGCTGACCTTCGCCCGGTGCCTGAGAAGCTTCCTCCGTCAGGACCCGGACGTCATCCTGGTGGGCGAAATTCGTGACCTGGAAACGGCCCAGATCGCGGTTCAGGCCTCGTTGACGGGACACCTGGTCTTCACGACGCTTCACACGAACGACGCTCCCTCGTCCGTGGCCCGTCTGGTCGACCTCGGGTTGGAGCCGTTCCTGCTGACCGCCACGCTGGAGGCGGTGGTCGCCCAGCGACTGGTCCGGAGAATCTGTGAGAACTGCAAGGCGGAATTCCATCCGACCGAAGAGGTACTCATGGAAATCGGACTGCGGCCCGAAGACGGCGAAGGCCGAAATTTCATGTACGGCAAGGGTTGCGACTACTGCAACAACACCGGCTACAAGGGCCGCATGGGGCTCTACGAGATGATGCTGCTCAACGACGAGCTCCGCGATCAGATCATGGCGCGGGCGTCGAGCAACGTCCTTCGCGAGACCTGCCGCAAGCACGGCATGCGGTCGCTGCGGGAATCGGGCGAGATGGCGATCTATGAGGGCATTACCTCGATCGAGGAGGTCGCCCGCGAGACGCTGATCGACGAGGGCTGACGCGAGACGAGTGGGAAAGACGCTTCGCGTAGGTCGAGACGATGCGGGGGATACTTGAATGGGCGCGTTGCCGTGAGGCGGCTCACCCGTCCTGCAGGAGATCGAGACGATGGCGACGTTTATCTACGAGGCGATGAACCAGGCCGGCCAGGAGGTCAAGGACGAGATCGAAGCGCAGTCCACCGAGGACGCGCTGGCGAAGATCCGGAACCTGGGCTGCTACCCGATCAAGCTTCGTCAGAAGGGGGGCAAGCGTGCCGCCAAGGCCGCTGCGGCGGGTGGAACCTCCAAGAAGAGAAAGACCGCCGGCGGAATCGGGCGCGTCAAGACCAAGGACATCACCCAGTTCACCCGCCAGCTTTCCACGCTTCAGGACGCCGGTCTGCCCATTCTTCGCAGCCTTCGCATTCTCGAACAGCAACAGAAACCCGGTATGCTCAAGGTCATCCTGCGCAACGTCGCCGATGACATCGAGGGCGGTGCCACGCTCTCAGAGGCGATGCAGCATCACCCCAAGGCTTTCGACCGTCTCTACTGCAACATGGTGGCCGCCGGCGAATCCGGCGGTGTGCTGGATGTCATTCTCCAGCGTCTCGCCGACTTCATGGAAAAGGCCCAGCGCCTCAAACGTAAGGTCGTCGGCGCCATGATCTACCCGATCGTGGTCATCACCTTCGCGGTGATGATCGTGGCGGGCATCATGATCGCCGTCGTGCCCAAGTTCAAGGAGATCTTTCTCGACTTCGGCACCGACCTGCCCGGCGTGACGATGGTGCTGATCAACATTTCCGAGTGGTTCATCAACGGGACCCCGCCGGGATGGGTGGTGATCTTCGTCTCCCCGGTGGCGATCTTCCTCTTCATGAAACTGCTGAAGAAGTCCAAGACCGGCCGCTACATTGTCGATATGCTCAAGCTCAAGGTGCCGGTGCTCGGCAACATCCTGGCCAAGACGGCGGTCGCACGATTCACGCGGACGCTCGGTACGCTGCTGGCCGCCGGTGTGCCGATCCTCGAAGCCATCAACATCACCCGCGAAACCTCCGGCAATGAAGTCTACGGCCGCGCCCTGGCCAACGTGCACGACGAGATTCGCGAGGGCGAGTCCTTCGCCAATCCGCTCCGCGCCGCCAAGATCTGCGATTCCATCGTGGTCAACATGATCGACGTCGGCGAGGAGACCGGTGATCTCGACAAGATGCTCATCAAGGTCGCCGACAACTACGACGAGGAGGTCGAGACCCTTGTTGAAGGCCTGGTGAGCCTGCTCGAGCCGATCATGGTCGTCATTCTGGGCGGTATCGTCGGTTTCATCGTCATCGCGCTGTTCCTGCCGCTGGTGAAGCTGATCAACTCGGTCTCCTCGGGAGGCTGAGGACGGCTTCCCCGGAGAGCGGCGGGTCTCGCGCCGGGGGGAATGGCGCCAACACCGCGGAAGGGGTAAAAATCACTCCCTGGCTCGCAATTGGCGAACATGGGCGGGTAAGATAAAGTAGTGACGACATCGAGCCCGCCGGCCGAAGGCGTCGCGGACTCGTCTTCCATGCGACAATGCCGCTCACGGCTGTCTCGAATACGGAGATCCCCCATGACCCCCCGATGTACATACTGCCGATCCTCACGCCGCGCGGGTTTTTCGCTGGTCGAACTGCTGACCGTGGTCGGCATCATCGCCCTGCTGACGGCGATTCTGCTTCCCTCGCTGCGAAGCGCCCGACTCCGGGCCAAGAGCACCGCCTCCGCAGCCGTCATCAAGGCCATGTCCGACGGGCTCGAAATGTTCCACAACGATTACGATCGGTATCCCGATTCTTCCTTGCGGGTGGATCCCATCGAGGATTTGCCTGTCAATGGCACGGCGAATGTTCAGCCTCTTAATGGCGCTCACTGGGTATACCGTGCCCTAATGGGATATGACACGCTGGGCGTGGATATGAAAGCTCGCATGCTCGGTGACGGTGGCGGTGGTACCGTCGAACAAGCGGAATTTGATCCGAGGAATCCGAATGCCTTGTTCAGTCAACGCCGCGGCCCCTACATTGACGATCTTAAATTTGCCCGGGACAACGATTCGTCTGTCCTGAGGCAAGTGGGGACCCCGCCGAATACGGGGCGCGCTGTCGCCCTCGATACGTTCAACGGACCGATCCTCTACTACCGAAGCAATCCAAGAGCTCCCCAGATCTTTGCCGATGCGGGCTCTGCGGTTGCCGGTGTATATAACCTCTCGGATAACGCCCTTGTCACGGGCAGCAAGACAATTGGGGAGTATGGATGGAATTTCTCAGGCAACAGCAAGGGAAACCATCCCACCGCTCATCCCTTGGGCCAGTTCGGTGATCCAACTTCCCTGACTTCCATACAAGAACTTCCATTGGATGATCAGAGCGTTGCCATTTCGAATGGGCAAACGTTTTGCGGGTATCTGTACAGCCGCGATACTGCCGCAACGGCAAATATTCTCAAGCCGGTCAAGCGCGAATCGTTCATCTTGATTTCCGCAGGTGCCGACGGCCTAGTAGGGACGACGGATGATGTGAAGAATTTTGAATAGCCCGAATAGAAGGAAATTGTGAGATCGTGGTGCAGATTGATCGTGGATTTACCCTAGGGATGAGGTGGTGACATGAACCGGGTTATGCCTTCTTCAACACGTGTCCAACGGAATCGCCGCGGCGCGTTTTCACTCGTCGAGCTGCTGGTCGTGGTCGGCATCATCGCGTTGCTGATCGCTATTCTCATCCCGTCGATCAGTGCGGCCCGGCGCCAGGTCAAGGTCAGTGCCACGCAGGCCACGCTCGGCGTCCTCGATACCGGCATCAGCATGTACCAGGCGGATCAGGAAGTAGGGGGTTCTCTACCGCCATCGTCGACTAAGTTACCGTACAATGAAAACAAGATGGTTAATCCGCATGATTCATCTGACCCACTTCGAGGTACTGGTGCGTATTTCTTGGCATGGGCTCTGGTCGGTGCGGACCAGTTGGGCACCCCGGGTTTTATTGATCTCAACGGAAATGGATACTGGTTAGACGATGTTTCAAGTGAGCCAGGCAGTGATGGCCTATACGAAATAGCGAATAATCAGCCGAAACGATCTCGAAGTGGTCCCTTCGTCGACGTGGATCGTATTAGTCTACCAGATCGCAGTGATCAGGGATTTGTTCTTCCTAATGGGGAACAACTCCAATCCATCGCGTTCCTAGACAGCTTCGACCAACCCATTCTTTATTACAAAGCCAATACTGGACAATCTCAAGTGGCGGATCTCGGCCAGGAGTACAGTGGACAGAGCGCGATGTATGTAATCGGTGATAATGCACCGCTAACAGGGATTGAGGTTGTGAGTGATTCTGGCATCGATCTCGGAGCGGGAAAGGAACATCCATTAGGAATTCTTGATAGTAGTTTGGGCAAACGAAACTTCATTGAGGCGATCTATAACCCAAACGCATCCAACCTTGATAAGGGATTGATTCGCCCCTATCGCCCCGACAGCTATCTGCTGATCAGCGCCGGGCCCGACGGTCTCTACGGCACCGCCGACGACATCGCCAACTACGACGTCAACGAGTGAGGCGGCAACGGGTGAGGCGGGCGAGTCCGGCTGCCGCTCACACCGGTGACCGGTTCGCACATCGCCGCTTTGACATCCCCGCCGCGCGGGGCCATTCTTGCGCTTTTCCCGACACCTGGAGAAGCGAACAATGTACCAGGACACGCAACTCATGCGTACGGAAGTGACGATGATCACGACGTTTAGCACAATGCGGGCACACAGACAGGCGCGGTTCGCCCGAAAGGCCGCCGCGCGCCGTGGCGGATTCACGCTCGTCGAGATCATGGTGGCCATCGGCATCATCGCCATCCTGCTCGGCATCGCCATCCCGGCCATTATCGGCGTGCTCAAGTCGCGCCGCGTCGATGCCACACTCTCCACGCTTCAGACGCTCGAGACCGCCATCGACATGTTCGCCAAGGATGATCCGCTCGGCGGCGGCGCGTCGATCGAATGCCCGGCCGATTCCACGATTGTCAACTCGTCGGCGCTCTACGGTGATTTTCCGCCAACGCCCACGCAGCGACTCCATTACGTCAATAATCCCTCGCCCATCTGCGCGACCACGACGATGGATCCGAATGACAATGAGAATACTATTCTGAAATTCGAGTTCATTCTCGAAGGTTTCTTTGACAACGAGTTTGCGAGTCTAGAAGACCCTAGTCGAAATCAAGTGCCCAGCAAGAGTCATAGCAGCATTGAGTGCTTAATTTTCTTTCTCCGCCGCTACAGCACGCAGGCGCGCGATATCATCGACCGCATGCCCGACACCGTCGTGAAGAACACCGACGCCTTCGTAATGGTGGGAAATAATAGGGTCTATGAGGAACTTCAGATCGGCACCGAGGCGGTGACACTCGACGAGGTGGTGGATGCCTGGGGTCGGCCGGTGGCCTACCATGTGGAAACAGGATTCATCTTTGATTCAGAGGGAAACGTGACCGGCAGCCGGCATCGCTGGGAACTTCGCTCCGCCGGTGAGGATGAGCAATTCGCCCCGGAGTTCTCGCCGGAAGACGCAAGCGACGACGTGGTGGTGCGAAGCGAGTGGGTCACGAACTGAGGGTCCTGGGGCCGCCGGAGAGAACGCAAACAAGGCAAACGCACGACGGGCCAATGTGACATGACGAGACGACGACACAATCCGATCCCCCGCCTGCCGGCATCGCTCGGCCGCCGCGCCTTCACGCTCGTGGAACTGATGGTGGTCGTGGGGATCATCATCATCGTGCTGGCCATCGCCATTCCCGCCATCGGGCCGATGCTCGATTCCAACGAGGAGGCGGCGCTGGTCAACACGATCAACGGCATGCTCGTCTCGGCCCAGACCGCCGCCCAGGCCAACGGCACGAAGGTCGCCCTCCGCTTCGAGCGGGCCTACGCGGTCAACGAGGACGGCATCATGATCGATGCCAACGGCTGTACGCCGGATAACGAGATCATCGTCGACCCCGACGCCGTGGATCCCGACGATCGCTACGATCCTTGCGACGTATCGTTCCAGGGTCCGCTGTACCTCGACCATCAGCAGGTGCGCCTGGCCATTTTCATGGCGAGCAACTCACCGGCGTTCCGCGAACTGCCCGACTCCAAGCCGATCGCGCTGCCCGATCGCGCCTGGGTCACGCCCTCCTTCATTCTGAGCAACGACACCACCCGCTCGGACGACCTCTACGACAGCCTGGTCAGCAACAACCTGCAACGCACCTACGCCAACAAGCGCAGCTACAACCGGATGGACACGTTCTACGTCGCGTTCGGGCCGGACGGGGAACTGACCGTTTCCCCTGCCGGGCAGAACTGGCTGCGCGACGGGGACCAGTCCCGCTTTTCCGACGTGAGCGTGTTCGTTGGCTCGCCGGACGACGATCCCTCCGCGCTGGCGCTGCTCGTCTATGACCGCGAGGAATTCACGAACCTGGATCCATCGAACGGACAGGGGCGTCTCGATTACCTGGCCCGGGCGTCGCGCCCGATCTTCATCAACCGCGCCACCGGCGCCCTGATCGAGGAGCGCCCGCAATGACGCCGATGAACCCCCTCCACAAGCGCGCGCGACCACGGCCCCACGGGCAGAGTGTCAGCCTGTGGCGGCGCGGGACGGCGCAGGCGGGCTTTTCGCTGCTGGAGCTGATGATCGCCATCATGATCCTCGGCATCGGCCTGGTCATGGTCGCCACCGTCTTCCCCGTCGGCCTGGACATCGCCAGCGAAACGATCCAACGCCACATCTCCACCTCCGTCGCCGATTGCGCCATCAATATTCTTAAGCTGAGGGTGCCGAAGCTGAGTGATCTGGACGGTGATGCGAATCCCAACTCGGCTCGCGTGCTGGTGGGGCAGGCGATTTCCACGCCGGATGGCTCCAAGTTTCACATCGATCCGGATGCGGATATCGATGCAGAAGATTTCGCACTGCTGGCTAATCTCCTCGTCAACAATGGCACTTCAGTCGGGGACTACTTCACCTCCACTTGGAATGTGGGTGTGCCGGCAAACCGTTTGAGCGAACGTGCCGCGGTGCTGACCGAACGTTCCGGCTGGCCGGCGGAAAATTACACGAACCTGACCGCCGTGCTTCCCTCTCAGAACATTCGGGTGTTTCGCGCCGGCTTCGATCCCTCCGTGGCACCGGTCGATTTTCTGCGCGGCCTGCCCGTGATGATCTCCCCCCGAATCGGTGGAGTCGCTTTGCAGCCGGAACTGCCGCGCATCAACTTCGCCGATCAGGTTTATCCGCCGGTGCCGCTCACCACGACGGATGCGAGCGGTTCGACCGTCCCCCGATCTTCCCAGGATCTGCTCGACGAGTTCACGGCCCGGCGCTACAACTGGACCGCCATCCACCATCGCATGTCCTCTTCGAATCAGCAGGATGGCCAGCTCGTGACTCTGATCATTACGCATCGTGCGGATCTGAATGCGCGATTCGCGCGGCAGGCGGATCCGGGCGTCTCGGCGGATTACGATCCGACGTTCAATCCCGCGAATTCGGATAACCGACTGGCGATGCTGAAACCGGCCGCCGACCCCGATGCGTCCCTCGATGTGATTTTCCCGCGTCCCTGGCTGGTGATGCTGCGTAAGTTCAACAGCGGTGGAATCGTCCACTGCACGCCTGAAGTGGCGCGGCTCCTGCCATCGGGGAGTCAGTTCGTGATCGCCGTCACCAAGGGCTCGCTGGTGGCGGGCACCGCTCACGAGGTCAAGAGTTCGGAATGGCCGCAGGCATTTGATTTCGGGCAGGGGACCGACAACTCGGCGCTGGATCCCGGTGCGGACACGGAAGACCTGCAAGGACGCATACAACTCGCTCAAGGGACGGGCGGTAACCAGGAGGATGTCCTCGTGTGGGTCTTTCCACCCGCCTACGATCGCGCGGGCGGCGGCGTATTTCGACGACAGACGCCGGTGGTCGGTGTGGCCATCCGGACGATTGAGTAGGACATGATGACTCAGTTTGACCCGACAACCCGACGCGCCCTGACGAGACGGAACGGCTTTACGCTCACGGAATTGCTCGTCTCCGTGGCGATCCTGGCGGGGATGATGACGCTCATTGCCACCATCTTCAGCACCGCCGGCAAGGCCACGGGGACTGCCCAATCGCTCACCAAGCAGCACCGGCAGATCCAGCAGGTGGCCGAGAGCATCAAGAAGGATCTCGAAAGCATGACCAACGGCAGCGGGCGCGTTCTCGCCATCGCCGGTGTTCAGGTCGTGGCTTACGACACGCCCGATGACCTCGCATCACAGCGGGCACTGCAAACCCCGAACGATCTCCACCGCGCCGACGTCATGATGCTCGTCACTCCGCGCGCCATGAAGCCCTACATCGCAGATGCCGTGGACCAGGATAACCTCGAACCTTTCAAACAGGTGGTGTATGGCCACGCATTGATCGGCCAGTTGACCGAATCCGGTTGGACGCTTCAGGGCTTGAATCAGGTTCCCGCCTCCCGTTGGCACCTGGCACGGCGCGTCACGGGCTTTCTGCAGTCAGGGATACTGCAGGCCGGCGTCAGCGACAGCAGCTTGCTCTCAGGGGAATTCACCAATCAAGCCCCGATGGCGGGAGACCTTGCCGATGTCTTCAGCGCGACATTTACGTCGTTGACGGTCTCGCAAGGCACGCCCTTGGGCTATTACGTGTACCGAAATGTATCCTCGGGAAACCCGTCGCTGTTCTCCTACTATCTCTATGATCCCACCATTACGATTCCTGGTCCTTATGCTTTCAATCCCATGCGGTTGAGCAGCGGTGGTGGGTACTCCTGGCTCACCGACGATCCGAATGATGCGTTGGGCAGTACGCCGTATTGGTGGCAAGCACGTTCTGCCAGTTCGACGGGCTGGCAACGCGATGAAGGAGGGACCCCAATTGACTTTCCAGTCTCTCCACCCCCTCCGGCAGCGCCGGGACAGCCCGATGGCCCTCCGTTGGCGTCCACTTTCCAGCAGTCGGGAGGATCAGTGAACTGGAAGAGCTGGCCCAGTTGGTTCTACAACGGCGAAGGGTCGCGCGTGGCGATCGATCCGGATCCCGAAGTGCCCGGCGCGGCGAAGTATCTCGCTCCGTACTTCCTGCCGGCGTGCAGCGAGTTCAAGGTCGAAGTCACGTTCGACGATCCCCGGATACTTCCCACCTTCCTGGATGGCAACGCATTCGTGGTGGCAGCATCCGACCTGAACCGGGATGAAAACATCACGGACGGCGATGACGCCCCAGCCCCTGATCCGATCAACTGGCAGACGGTGCCCAATGATGAAATGTGGGTCTGGTACGACACGCCCTCCTCCGCCTATGCCGCCTCCGGCGATTCGCGGCAGTACACCGACCCGTTCGTCTGGCCGTCGGCGGTGCGGATCACGATTACCGCCTACGACCCGGCGGGGAACCTGGACGACCCGGTGACCACGTCGATCATCCACGCGTTCGAATGACGGCGGAGGCCGGCGGGACACGTTCGGGACGCGTTCGCAGGGGCTGAGCCCTCATTCATCGACCGCCGCACGGGCCTGGGGCGGTCGCCCGTCAGAAGGGGGTGCCGTCCTGACGAACTGCGACGTGGCGGGCTTTGCGGAGAGGAAAGCTGATTTGGCGACAAATTCCCTCGTGTTCGACCCCACCCCGAACCGATCTGCAATTGGGTTATCGGGAGCCCGGGGCGGCGATTTTCCGCCGTCCGCTAATTCCGCCATTTGGAGGCGATCCGGGCCGCTCTTTTCGCCCCTCGCTGTGGCGATTTCCCGTTCTAAGCCTGTTTCCCGGCTGGACTTGTCACTTGGCCTCCCCGATGCTGGGTACGGACACAGGAGGCCCGTGCGATGAAGTTTCCTAGCGCACTGCGAACGACAATCCGACCGGCCACCGCACTTCGCCCGCGAAGCCTGCGCCGGGCGCGCGCCCTGGCGCATCATGGATGTTCGGGGCATGAACGTTCGGGGCATGAACGTTCGGGGCATGAACGCCCGGGCACTGTGCTGATCCTGGTGGTCGGTGTGCTGGCCATGCTGTTCATCATCGGGGCGTCGCTGCTGGTCGTGTCGAGCTTCGAGCGCGAGACCGCCACACGCATCGCCGAGGCCCGCAACCTCAAGAGTGCCGACAGCGCCGTTGTCGAGCCGATCATTCTGCAACTGTACTACGACATCAAGGGCAACGATAACACGCCGTACAACTTCGGCTATTCCGGCGACAATTCCGCCTCCGAGGACTTCGCCGACTTCGCCGGGTTCGTGGCGCAGCAAAGCCTGAGCAACGGCGACCTGATGTTCTCCTCGCTCGAACCCTACCGATTCAATAACGGCGGCCCGTGGTACCTGTTTGCCACGAGTTGGGGCCTGGACTCGTCGTACAACGTCGGCCTGCGCCCGGTCGGTAACCAGGTCGGCATCAGTCTGCTGCCGGTGGACGGCGGCATACTGCGCGATGCCGATGCGGACGGTGTTTACGATTCGTCCAACTCGGTACTGCTGGATCAGCTTCGCGGCATGTTCGGCCAGTCGATGCGACTGGAGCTGCGCGTGCTGCCGCATGGCGGTATGGTCATGCTCGACCCGTTCACGCACCCGGCGCTGCTGACGCAGGTGATCCATCCGAAGGATTCCGCATACCACGCGACGCCGATCCAGTTGTGGACCGACGGACTGGCGGTCGAGATCGCCTCCGACGAGAACAACCTGCGTCGTCGCTACATGCTGCCGCCCAACGTGGACCGTCAGGATCTGCCGTCGACGGCGCTGGAGAACCTGCTGCCGAATACGCTCGGGTATCTCGATCCCACCGGGGATTTCAACGATTGCACGCCGCACTACTGGGTACTGGAGAGTGATCAGGACAACCCGTGCATGAACGAGTGGTGGACGGCGCGGATGAGCCAGCCCTACCCGCTCACGCACGCCAACTACAACGCCGACAACGACGGCTACGACCGCCGGCACCTGATGACCGTGGCCAAGAACTACGACGATATCCTCCGCCCGATCCGGGATGAGGCGCGATTGGATAATCTGTTTTCATCGTTCTTCACGACGAACTACGTCGCCGCCTTGAATCCCGTGGATGGGAGCCCGACGCCGATTCCAGGGACGAGCCCTGTACAGTATTACGATTACGGCTACGTGGACGGCTCGCTCGAGTTCAACAGCGATAGCCGTGGCGGGCGTGTCCAGTTCAGCTTGCGCGACGTTCTCGAACCCAACGGCGAACCCAACGGCGAGGCCAGCTATCGACGGGTTATGCAGCTTGCCGCCTACTTCATGGCGATGATTCAGCATACGTCGGTAGCCGGGTCGGATTCGGACACTCCCTACGTCGATCAACTCATCGAGCAGTTGCGTACGGCAGTCCAGCTGGCCATCAACACGGTGGACTTCGCGGATCAGGATCAGAATCCGACGCGAGTCACACTATACAATACCGGCGGGCAACAAATCGTCGACATGGTGGGTGTTGAGAAGCATCCGTATCTCACTGAAGCCTACGCCAAGGTGGTAATCGGCCCAGAGGATGCCACTACCTGGAAGGATGAGCCAGATTGGGATCAAACGATCTACGCGATTGAGTTCTATAATCCTTATTCCGAGCCGATCGACTTGAGCATGTTTGAATTGGTCGATGTGGTGTACGACAAGAATACGAAGACGACGGTGGATTTGGATCTTGGATGGATTCCGATGCCTGCTTACGGCCCCGATGCGTTTTTTCCCGGATCGCCCGCGGTTGAAGTGGACGAACTGGCACCTTACAGCTACATCGTTATCACTAATCGCCAGATCGACCCACTGTTACAGGATTCGAATCATTCCTGGAACAGCGTTCACGGATCAGACGCTTACGTGGCCGGAGCGGTGCCCGACGAGAACTTTTTCGTCATTGATGATACGAATCTTCTCGGAGCCGATCAGGTTCTTCATCTCGAAAAGGGGATGCCGGTCAAGCTACGGATGAAGGATAGTGCGATCACTGACCTGACGGGTGATGCGATGCCCCCGGGAGGCGTGATCGTCGATGTACTGGATCCTGATCGGAACATGCATGCGTTTAGGTCGAATCTGCCCTTTGCCAATGACGAAAAACTCACGACGGATCTACGGACTCCCGGGGAGATCCGGGGAACCAATCCGCAATGGGAACCCGGTGATTACTCCGAGGACTATCTGGTCTATGAGACCACGATGCTGCGTCGCAAGGAGATGAATGCCTTCACAGCGGATAACGGGCAAATCATCTTTCCGCCGCTCCATTGGTATTTCACGTTGTCGCTGCAATCGTCCTTCCCACTTTACGAGGACATCAACCTTTCGCCGTCCAATGTCTATCCGATGGCGGAGGTCTTTCAGTCGTACGCATGGGACGGCCGGGACAATCCTCCGATTCACAATCTGCTGGGAACACAAAACTACGGCACACTGGCTGGCGAGAGAGACTATCAGGATCTCCTTGAAGATCTCTTCGCCGGAAAGGGTGTGAACAGCACGCCTCTGAATGTGGCTTTCGTGGGACTTGCACAGGGTGGCAACAGTACCCGTGGAACGTCTCCTCCGGTGGCGCCTTTCCCCATCCTGACTGCGGATCGCGGCGTTCGTGCGGATACCGGAGGTACACTGGCCTTTCCGACCACCGGGACATTGGCGCTGGTGACGCGATATGCTCACGACCTGAGGTGTCAGTCTTATTCGGCGGGTGTCCGTGCGACTCAGAGAGTGGATGCCAATTGGTGCGATGCTGTCGTGGATGAAGCTGAGGATCTGGCCCAGATGCGGCAAGTGGACAACGGCCATTTGCCTCTCTTCGACGATATCGAGACGATTGATGACAGCCAGATCGTGATGGATCTCGCCAGGGGACAGGGCCGATTGAATGTCCCGTGGGGCCAGTTGATTTACGAATACTTCACGGCGTTGCCGCTGGAGGAGCTCGTTCGTGACGGTGTCCCATTGGCCTCGGTGGGAGGCGGGCTTGGGGAGTTGGTTGCTTCCGCAGCCTATGACAGCGATTATGCCGCGCTTTTCCCCGGCTACCCAATTGTCGAACCCGTCGAGGTGGGTGGCGATACTACGGTCGGGCCGCGTGTCCGCGGGCGCATCAACATCAACTTCGCGCCGTGGTGGGTGTTGGACGGCATGCCGATGATGTTTGACGATTATCTGGACACTGCCAATCTTCAGGCCAATCCGGATCAGATTGCCTTATCGCTGCCCGTTCGTGAATTGTTTGCACGCACGGGTGGCCCGCCGTTGGATCAGCCGGGTTCGGCTCTCAATATCGCCGACTTGAATAACGCTGCCACGAGGCCGGGCGAACGTTTCCTGGATCTACTGGTGGACGATTTCAATCAGGACGCGACGTACGGCACGGCCTTGCCCACGCCATCGGGTTTCACCGATATGGGGCCGGACTTGGCGAAGTATCTGGTGTCGTATCGCGAGCCGGTGCTCTCTGCCTCCGGGTCTAAGCGTATCCCCCGACAGGCGGCAGGGAGCAGTCCGATTTCTCGTGCATGGGAAGGCACGAATACCGTGCCCGGTTTTGCGACCGTGGGCGAGATCGCCGACGTGCTGGCCGGGATCACCGTCAAGGCGGAGAAGGGCAGCACGCTCGAAGGGAATCTACTCGCACTGCGTGACGCGACGCTGTCCAACGACAAGCCGTTCGCCTACCTCGGCTATCTGCACTTGGTGGCGCCGATGGTCCGG
The DNA here is from genome assembly GCA_964618455.1 of uncultured Planctomycetales bacterium. GTDB lineage: Bacteria > Planctomycetota > Phycisphaerae > UBA1845 > PWPN01 > CAZUAQ01. The sequence goes on from CAZUAQ010000013.1 coordinate 16,365, forward strand.
CTGCAGGACTGGGCGACGACGCGAAGCCACGTGTACACGATCTACAGCACCGTGGGCAGCAGCGGCGTGACGTTCCGCTCGCAGGTCACGGTGGATCGCTCGCGCTGCCTCTACTCCAACGACCTGCCGGTCCGCATCGCCGAGTCTGAGCCGATCAGCTACTTCAACACGCTGGATCAGTGATCACGCTGCCATCGGATGACATCGCGCGGCGGCTGGGTGTCGCCCGCGCGAGGGTTGAACGGTGATCGTGCGTTCCTCCACCTCACTCTCCCTTCTCAGCGCAGACTCTACCGCCTGTCGGGTCAAAGGCGCGTCCCTGGATATTGATCGGGATCCCCTCCCTGACGGTCGGGGTACTGACTGAAAGTGCATGTGCTTGCTCTCGAATGGTCGGGATACTGCCCGAGCGTACGCGTGCTCGCAGAAATCAGGTCTGGGGATCGCTCGCTCGCGGGAACTGGTCGGTGACCGACTGCAGGCGCGAGTGTTCGCTCGCGCATGGTCGTGTGCGGTCTGCGGGGGCGGGCGCACGGTCACTGCCCGTCGGGGTGCGGTCCAGGGCGGTGCTGATGTAAGATAGAGGGCTTGAGCCGCAAGTGATGTTGGGGCGGTGGGTTGCGGATGGTCGAGCCTTCGCGATGCCGGTGAGTGGCGGGGGCGCGGGGATTCGCGTTCGGGGGAGGGTTCACCTCGGGAGTTCATGCAGATCACGGTGATGGATGAGGCAAGCGATGGCGGGAGCGTGGTGGTTGGCGGGCTGGGCCGGCGTGATGCTGGTGGCGGTCGTGCTGCTGGCGGTGATCGTGACGCCGCTGGTCGGCGTGGGGATCGCGGTCTTCGACGACGACGCCATCGCCACGGACGTCATCCAGCCTCCGGCGTGGGGGACGCTGCTGGCGCGGAGCGTCGTGCTGGCGGGACTGGCCGGGCTGCTGGCGGTGGTGCTGGGCATCGCTCCCGGGTGGTGGCTGGCGACGAGTCGGCCCGCATGGCGCCCGGTCTGGCTGGGCCTGATCCTCACGCCGCTGCTGCTTCCGCCACAAGTGTACGCGTACGCGTGGAGCCTGGCGGAAGGCGCCCTGGCCACCGGCGGGGGGAGTGGATTCTCGCCGTGGGAGCGACTGCTGCGCGCGGGGTGGATCTCGGCGGCGTGGTTGTGGCCGGTGCCCGCCTTGCTGATCGCGCAGGGATGGCGGGCGACGGGCCGAAGCGTACTGACCACGGCGCTGCTGGACACCTCGGCGGGGTGGGCGTTCGTTCGCGCCGTGCTGCCGAGTCTACGGCCCTTCCTGCTGGCGGGGTTCTGCGTGGTCTTCGCGGTGGCGATGCTGGAGTACCCGATCCCGCACTTCTCGCTGGCCCGGGTGTACGCGACGGAATTGATGCTGCTGGCGACGGTGAACGTGCCGTTCGGGCAGATCATCCGCTGGGCGCTGCCGGGGATGATCGCGGTGTTCGCCATGTTCATGGTGGCGGCGTGGATCCTGCGATCAACCGACCTGTGGGGCGAGACGGGCGAAGAGAGCGAGATGCGGATCGTGTCGCGCTGGAGCCGGTCCGGGGCGTGGAGCCTGCGCCTCGTGGCGGTGGGCGTCTGGTTGATCGCGATCGGCGTACCGCTGGTGATGATGCTGCGCAGGTACCGGCGGCCGGATGTGTGGACGGCGGCGTTCTCGACCTTTCGCGAGGAATGGCTTGCGTCGCTGATGGCGGCGGGGCTCGCCGGTGTGCTGGCGATTGTCATGGCGGGGGGAACGGTGCTGCTGATGCGGGCGTCGTCCGCGCGCTGGGTACGCTGGCTCGCACGGAAGGGCGTGTGGGGCATGGCGTTGACCGCTTTGCTTCCGCCGGTGGTGCTGGGTATCGGCTTCGTGAAGGTGGTCAACAGCTCGGAGGTCTCGCGGTACCTGTATCAGTCCACGCTCGTGGTGTGGTCGGCGGGGCTGGCCGCGCGCTACGGGGCGCTGGTGGTGGTGATTCTGTTGCTGGCATGGGGCCGTCACGCGCGCGAGGAGATCGAACAGGCGTCGGTGGACGGGGCGAACGCGTTTCGCGTGATGGGGCACATCCTGCTGCCGCGTATGGTGCGTCCGCTGGCGGCGGCGGGGCTGGTCGTGGCATTGCTGGCGATGTTCGAGGTCGCCATCACGCAGTTGGTGGGCCCGCTCGTCTTTCCAAGCATGGCGGTGACGCTGTTGAGCCAGATGCACTATGGCGGTGACGACGTGGTGATTGCGACGTGTCTGGTTATCATGGGGGCAGGGCTGGTGCTCGTACAGATCTGCGGGTGGTTGTGGCCTCGGGGGGATCAGGCCTGAAGGTCTATCGAATTCATGAAGCAGCACGAACGATCATGCCGGCATCCTGTCCGTAGAATCACCGGGAGCGTGATGCGCGCGTTCGCGCTGGGCCTGCCGGTCATGCTGCTCATGGCGGGGTGCCGCTCGGGCGAACCGCCGGAAGAGCCGGACGCCGTCTTCGGCGAGCACGGCCTCGGCCCGGGGCAGTTCAGCAAGCCGCGGGCGATCACGGTGGCCGACGACGGCAGCGTTTTCGTGGTGGACATGACGGCGCGGATCCAGCGTTTCAGTGCGACGGGGGAGTTTGAGACGTCGTGGCAGATGGAGAACTGGGAAGCGGGCAAGCCGACGGGGATCGACATGGATTCGAACGGGCGGGTGCTCATTTCCGACACGCACTATCACCGGGTGGTGATCTTCGACCGCGAGGGTAAGGAACTGGCCCACTTCGGCAAGAAGGGGGAGGGCGCGGGCGAGTTCGGGTTGACCTCCGCGGTGGCCGTGAGCCCCGATGGGCGTTATTTTGTAAGTGAATACGGAGGCAACGATCGGATCAGTGTGTTCTCTCCCGAGTTTGACTTCGAGTTCTCGTTCGGTGGACTGGACGACGGCGAGGCGAGCCTGCAGCGTCCGCAGGCGATGCTGTTCGACGAAGAGGGGATGCTGTGGGTGGCGGACGCGGTCAATCACCGGGTATGCCGGTTCAGCCCGAAGGGCGAGTTGGTGTTCGCCTTCGGCAAGATGGGCGACGCGCCGGGGATGTTGAAGTACCCGTATGACATCGAGCTGACGCCGGAGGGGCATCTGATCGTCTGTGAATACGGCAACAACCGGTTGCAGTGGTTCACGAAAGAGGGCAAGAGTATACGAACGTGGGGGCATGTCGGGCACAAGCCGGGTGAGTTGGCCCAGCCGTGGGGTGTGGCGATGGGGCCGGACGGCCGGGTGTACGTGGTGGACGCGCTGAACCACCGGATCCAGATGTTCAGGATGTGAGGCATCATGCTGGGGCTGAATCTGCCAGTATCCTTCGATGAACCGGCGTGGCTGTGGCTGCTGCTGGCGGTGCCGGTGATCGTGGCGGTATCGCTGCGGACGCTAGTGGCGCTGGAGCCGTCGCGCCGCGCGGCGGTGATCGTGCTGCGCTGCCTGGTGGTGATCGCGCTGACGCTTGCCCTGGCGGAGATTCACTACGTCCGCCGCAGCCACAACGTGGCGGTGATGGTGGTCATCGACCGGTCGAAGTCGATTCCGGACGGCCTGCGCGGGGACGCGAAGAACTTCATGGGGCAATTGGTCAAGGCGCGCGAGCACAACGAGGATCGCATCGGGCTGATCGGCTTCGACGGGCGGGCGGACATCGACATGATTCCGAGCCGGCCGGGCGTGAACTTCGAGCAGGTGCCGTTCGGGTTGTCGATGGAGCCGGACCGGACGGACATCGCGGCGGGGATACGGCTGGCGATGGCGGCGTTTCCGGAAGGGTACGCGCGGCGGATCGTCGTGCTGACCGACGGGAATGAGAACATCGGCAACGTGAAGGAGGAGATCGAATCGGCCCGAGCAAACGACGTGTCCGTGGATGTCGTTCCGCTCCAGTACCAGCACACCAACGAGATTCTGTTCGACCGGATCGTGCTGCCGTCGCAGGCGAGCCGGGACACGAAAGTGCCGGTGCGCATGGTGGTCAAGAGCATGCGGCCGACGAAGGCACGGTTGCGCGTCCGCCACAACGGGCGGGAACTGCTCTCGGGCGATGACGAGAACATCATCGAACTGTCCGGCGGAATGAAGCCGGACCGTTTCGACATTTCGCAGTACCTGCCGACCGGGGGCGTGCATCGCTTCGAAGCGGAGATCGAGCCGCTCACGCCGGGCGCCGACGCCATCGTCGAGAACAACCGGGCGACGGGTTTCACGTTCGTGGACGAGCAGGGCCGCGTGCTGATTCTCTCGCCGCAGGGCTCGGCGGAGGATCGCGTGCTGCTCGAGGCGCTGCAGCGCGAGAAGCTCGAAGCCGAATGGTACAACGTGGATCAGATCACGATTGACGCGCTGAAGCTCCAGGAATACAGCGTGGTGATCCTGTCGAATCTTGCCGCCGATCAGTTTACGCAGGAGCAGCACAAAGGCATTGCCAGCTACGTGCGCGACTTCGGCGGCGGCTTGATCATGACCGGCGGCACGGACAGCTTCGGCGCCGGCGGATGGATCGGCACGCCGGTGGAAGAGATCAGCCCGGTCAGCTTCGAGATCAAGCACAAGAAAGTGATCCCCAAGGGCGCGCTGGTGATCGTGATGCACAGTTGCGAGATTCCGCGCGGCAACTACTGGGGCGAGCAGGTGGCGATCGCCGCCGTGAAGGCGATCAGCTCGCTCGATTACCTCGGGGTGATCTGCTACTCGTACAGCAAGGGCGGGCCGAATTGGGACGTGCCGCTCGCGCAGGCCACGAACAAGCCGGCGGTGATCAACGCGATTCAGAACATGCAGATCGGCGACATGCCCGACTTCGCCTCGACCATGAGCACCGCCGTCAAGGACATCATGGCGTTGCCCGGTGTAGCGCAGCGTCACATGATCATCATCAGCGACGGGGATCCGCAGCCGCCGAGCAAGGCAACGCTCGACCTGATGGTCAAGAACGAGATCACGTGTTCGACGGTCGGCATCGGCTACGGCTCGCACGTGATGGAAGCGCCGCTCCGTCGCATCGCGAACGTGACGAAAGGACGGTTCTACCCGGTGCGGAATCCGCGCCAGTTGCCGCAGATCTTCATGAAAGAGGCGAAGGTGGTGAAGCGGCCTCTGCTGGTGGACGAGCAGTTTCAACCGCTTATCAGTTGGGCCGCCGCGCCGACGCTGGCCGGCCTCGGCGGCGACGTGCCGCCGCTCGGGGGACTGGTCCTGACCTCACCGAAGACCGATGCCATGATTCCCATCATCCGCAAGAGCACGGACGGCGATGACCCGGTGCTGGCACATTGGAACGTGGAGATGGGCAAGATGGTCGTATTCACCAGCGGGATGTGGGATTCGTGGGGAGCGGACTGGGCCAACTGGCCGTCGTTCGGCAAGTTCTGGGCGCAGCTCGTGCGCTGGACGATGCGGCAGGGCGAGGCCGCCAACTTCGACGTCATCACGCGGCTCGACGGCAACAAGGGCAAGATCTACATCGAGGCGCTGAACAAGGACGAGGGGTACCTGAACTTCCTGCGGTTCGACGGGCGTGTGCTGGATCCGTCGATGGAGCAGCACCCGATCTACCTGACGCAGACCGGTCCGGGCCAGTACGAGGCCGAGTTCGACGTGAAGGACGCGGGGAACTATCTCGTGAACCTGCGTTACAACACGCCGGACGGCGGCACGGGCATGCTGCGCACGGGGTTGAGCATGCCGTACTCGCCGGAGTTCCGCGATCTGGACACGAACTTCACGCTGCTCAGCCAGGCATCGGACCGCACCGGTGGCCGCATGCTCGATCTGCAGGCGAAGGCGGAAAAGATCTTCGACAAGACGAACCTTCCGCCGCACGTGTCGCGCCAGCCGATCTGGAAAGACGTGGTGATGTGGATCCTGCTGCCGCTCTTCCTGCTGGACGTGGCCAGCCGCCGGTTGGCGTCGGTGGTGGCGATGTCGATCTTCGTGGAGGCGGCGGTGCTGGTCGTCGGCTGGGCACTGATGCTTCGGAGTGATGCCCCGTGGTGGGGCTACCTCGGCGTGCTGTTCCTGGCGGAGCTGGTAGGCTGGACGATCCGGTTCCGCTCGATCGTTCCGACGCTGCAGTGGTTCACGTATGGCGTGCGCGCGTCGGCCCGTGCGGAGCGGGCCAGCGCCGAGTCGCTGTCGCACCTGCGCGGCGTGCGCGACAAGGTTCGCGACGAGATCGCCACGGGCGAGCGCGAGGAGCGCAAGGACGAGCATCGCATCCCGACGAAGGCGGACCAGGCTCCGGCGGCGGATCCGAAGCGGCGTTTCGATGCCGGCGATGCCGGTGACGAGGCGGTAGGGGACCTGACCGAGTCACTCGGTGGCGCGAAAGCGGATGCCCCGCGTCCGAAGCAGCAGCGCACGTACAAGTCGGATGAACCTTCGGAAGACATGACCTCGCGGCTGCTGCGGGCGAAGAAGCGGGCGCGGGAAGATCTGAACAAGAAGGATGAGGATGCGGATTGATTGTGACTGAAGTTCGAAGTCCGAATGACGAAACCCTGGGGGCGAACGCAAGGCCCCGTTTGCGAATTGAGGAGAAGTCTGATGGCCGATGCTATTGATCCGCGGGTCGAGAAGGCAACGCAGGAATTCTGTCACAAGTTCAAGCGGCTGCGCGAAGAGGTCGGCAAGGCCATCGTGGGTCACGAGCAGATCGTGGATGGCGTGCTGATGTGTCTCTTCGTCGGCGGCCACGCGCTGCTCGAGGGTGTGCCGGGGCTGGGCAAGACGTACCTGATCCGCACGTTGTCGCAGGCGCTCAGCCTGGACTTCTCGCGTATCCAGTTCACACCCGACCTGATGCCTGCGGACATCATCGGCACGAACATCATCGTCGAGGATCCCGAGACGGGCCGCCGGGATTTCCGGTTCCAGCAGGGTCCGCTGTTCGCCCAGATGGTGCTGGCCGATGAGATCAACCGGGCGACGCCCAAGACGCAGAGCGCGTTGCTGGAGGCGATGCAGGAGCACTCGGTGACGGTGGGCGGGCACGGCTACAAGCTGGAAGAGCCGTTCTTCGTGATGGCGACGCAGAACCCGATCGAGCAGGAAGGCACGTATCCGTTGCCCGAGGCGCAGCTCGATCGCTTCCTGTTCAAGCTGGTGGTGCTGTCGTCCAGCCGCGAGGACCTGATCGAGATACTGAATCGCACGACGACGGGCCACAAGCCGCAAATCGAGCCGGTCATGACCCAGGAGGAGATCATCGGCTCGCAGCGGCTGGTGCAACGCGTGGTGATGGCGCCGCACGTGCAGGATTACGCCGTGCGGCTGATCCTGGCGACGCACCCGGGCAGCGAGTTCGCCACGGACATGACGAACCAGTACGTGCGTTGGGGTTCGAGTCCACGCGGGGCGCAGGCGGTGACGCTGGCCGCCAAGGTGCAGGCGCTGCTGGACGGGCGGTTCAACGTGAGCTTCGAGGATGTGATGAAGGTCGCCACGCCGGCGTTGCGTCACCGGATGCTGCTGAACTTCGAGGGCGAGGCGGAAGGGCTGAGCACGGACCAGATCGTGGCGGAGATTATGCAGCGCACACCGCAGGTCGTCGAAGCGGCGGCGTGAGTTTAGGCGAGAAATTAATCTCCAAGGCGACGATCGTCTGAATCATTGAGAACATTAGGGAGCTTTGGGGTTGTAGAACTCTTAGCGCAGGCGCATGCGGTCAGCTCCGTCAGGAGCGAAAGCGGTTAGCCAGGGGCGCGAGCCTCTGGGGAGTTGAAGGGTTTTTCATGCCGGACATGAAAACATACAACGAGTTGCTCGCGCCGGAGTTCATGTCTCGGCTGGAACGGCTGGACATCGTGTCGCGGAAGATCTTCGCCGGGCGGATGAAGGGCGAACGCCGCTCGAAGCGCAAGGGCCAGTCGGTGGAGTTCGCCGACTACCGCAATTATGTGACCGGCGATGACCTGCGTTTTCTCGACTGGAACATCTACGGGCGTCTCGAGCGGCTGTTCATCAAGCTGTTTTTCGAGGAAGAGGATCTGCACGTCAGCGTGCTCGTCGACGCCAGCAAATCCATGGACTTCGGCAACCCCGCCAAGGCGCTCTATGCCAAGCAGGTGGCGGCAGCCATCGGCTACATCGGGCTGGTGAACTACAACCGGGTGACGATCAGCGCGTTCAACGACGAGTACGCCTCCGAGCAGGCAGGGATGCGCGGCCGGCGGATGGTGCGGCAGATGCTGGATTTCCTCACGCGGCTCGAGTTCGAGGGCACTGGCCAGCTCGCCACGGCGTGCCGCAATTTCTCGATCCGCCATCCGCAGCGCGGCGTGGTCATCCTGCTCAGCGACTTCATGGACAAGGGCGGCTATGAGGCGGGCATGCGTTACCTCATCGGCCGCAAGTATGACCTCTACGCCATCCAGTTGCTCTGCCCGGAGGAGATCGATCCGAAGCTGACCGGCGATCTCCGCCTGCGCGACATGGAAGATGACGACATCGCCGAAGTCACCATCAGCCGCGCGCTGATCAACCGCTACAAGAACAACCTGCAGGTCTACTGCAACCAGCTTCAGCAGTTCTGCTCGCGCCGTGACGTGACGTACATGTTCACGAGCACGGAAGTGCCGTTCGACCAGCTCGTGCTGACCTACCTGCGCCAGAGGGGGCTGCTGCGATGAATTTCCTGGCGCCGTGGTATGTCCCGCTCATTGCCGCCGGTCTGACGGTGCCGCCGCTGGTGCTGCTGTACTTTCTCAAGCTCAAGCGGCGCGAGATGCCGATTGCCTCGACGCTCCTGTGGCGCAAGGCGGTGTACGATCTTCAGGTTAATTCCCCGTTCCAGCGTCTTCGGAACAACCTGCTGCTGTGGCTTCAACTGCTGATCCTACTGATCACGATTCTGGCGATCTGCGAGCCGATGTGGGCGGGCCGTGGCGGCGAGGGAACCGTGCAGGTGATCCTGGTGGATTGCTCGGCGTCGATGGCTACGCGCGAGGGAGAAAAGACGCGCCTGGAAATGGCCAAGGAGGAGGCGCACACGCTCATCGACAACATGGCGAACCGCGACCGGGCGATGGTCATCGCGTTCGCGTCGCGGGCCCGCGTGCTGAGCCCGCTGACCGACAGCCGGGAAGCGCTCCGCCGGGCGATCGACAGTATCGCGCAAACCGACGAGCCGGGCCGGCTGAGCGAGGCGATGCGCCTGGCCAAGACGCCGATGTCCAAGGCGGGTGAGTATTCCGGCTTCGGCAACATCAACGAGATCAAGGCGATCAACCTGATCATGTTTACCGACGGGCGCCTGCCGGACGCGGGCGAGGTGAGTGTGGATCAGCAGGAGTTGGAAGTCGTCCGCATCGGGGCGTCAACCGACAACGTGGGGATCGTCGCGCTGGACGTCCGGCGACGCTACGAGCAGCCGGAGCAACTCAGCGTCGTGGCCAACGTGCGCAACTTCGGGAGCGAGCCGGTCACGCGCGACGTCTCGCTGGTGGTGGATGGCGTGCTCAAACCGCCGCAGTCGGTGCAGCTCGGTCCGCTGGGTTCGGCCAAAGAGCTGGAAGGGATAAGTCTGGACAGTATGCCGCCGGAGGGCAGCGAGGCGACGGCGGTCTTCGATCTGGAACTGGCTACGGCGGCGGAGTTGGAGGTGCGTCTTTCCGGGAAGGATGCGTTCCCGGCCGACAATCGCGCCTACGCGGTGGTCACGCCGCCCCGATCGATGACCGTCCTGCTCGTGACGGGCGGGAATCGATACTTGCGGTCGGCGCTGGCGGCGATGCCCCTGGAACGCTACGACGTATGGACGCCCGAGGAGTACGAGGACGCGGCGCGGGAGGCGCAGGTGGTGGACATTGCGGTCGTCTCGGAGGCGAGCGACAACGACCTGATCGAGAACGAGCGCAGCCGCTACGACGTCATCATCATGGACGGCCACTCCACGAATCGCCTGCCGCCGGGCAGTTATCTCTTCTTCGGCGGTGTGCCACTGGTCGACGGGATCACGCGCGGGGAGTTCCAGGAGGGTGAGTTCATGCTCGACTGGGACGATACGCATCCGATCCTGCGTCACGTGCTCGTGCAGAACATGGCGGTGGTCGGCTGGTACGATCTCGAGATGCCGCCCCAGGCGGAAACCCTGATCGAGGGGTCGAACGGGCCGGTCCTGTCGTTGTGGCACAGCGAGCGGCATGTGTTCCTCATCAACGCGTTCGGAATCTTCGACGAGAGCCGCCAGTTTCTCAACGCGCCGTGGGTGCTGATGGACCACGGGTTCGTGATCTACATGTACAACGCGTTGCGCTACCTGAGCGGCAGTTCGACGCGTGGTGCCCAGCCGTCTCCTCAACCGGGCGGCACGTTCACGGTCGTGGCGGAGAAGGACGATGAGAGCATCACCATCAAGCGGCCCGACGGCAGGACCGAGGAGATGCCGGTCCGCAGTTCGGGACTGGTGACCTACGGTCAGACGGACCAGGTGGGCATCTATCGCGCCGATACGGGGATCGCCGGTGAAGATGCCCGGGCGGTCAATCTGCTCGATGCCGAAGAGAGCTTCATCGCGCCGAACGCCGGGTTCCGCATCGCGCAGGGGGACGTCATCGATGCGAAAGAGAAGGTCGACCCCGCCAATCGGCCACTCTGGCCATACTTCCTGCTCGCGATGGCGGCGGTGCTGCTGGTCGAGTGGTTCGTCTACAACCGGCGGATGTTCGTCTGATCGGTTTCAATTCCGCGAGTAACCTTGCGTCATTTTACAGTGCTCATGACACCCGTGGCTTCGCCGCATCTGTTTATGGGACGTTGGCCGTCTCTCCGAAGTCGTACGACTTTCATTCCCCGCAGATAACTCCAGCCTTCGATCAACGACGCGGTCGGTCTCTCCGATAAGACATGCAAGGTCTATTCCAGGCGCCGACCGATAAATCGATCGTTCACGAGGCTGTTCATGCTGGAAGCGAAGTCCATGTCCGTCCGCCACTCCATTCGCCTGGCCGTGGCATTGACTCTCGTCTCGACATTGCTGGGATCGACTGCCTTCTTCACGTACCAGGTCTACCAGGTCCGCCGCGACTCCGAGCACCTGCGCTTGCGCATCATGGCGGAGATTTATGCCACGCAGATGGCTCCAACGCTTCTGGCTCACCAGATGGAGGAGGTTGAGCGTGAGATCGCGGATTCGCCGAAGCATCCGGGGGTCTGCCTGCTGGCGGTGCTGGATCAGCGCGGGCGGGTGATCACCGTGCGCGGCCACGAGACGCTGCTGTTGGACTATCTCGCGAAACACACGGAGCGCCCGGACGAGCCGTCGCAATACGTGGTGGCCAACTTTCCGGGCGATTCGTCCTCGGGTGAGCCGGATCTGGTACTGGCGGAGGTGCCCATCGTGCCTTCCGGCGCGGACGTGGCCATCGGTTCATTCGTATGCGCCGCGCGGAAAATCGGTGCGACCGGCGTATCCGCTCAGGGCATCTGGATGTTCTACATCGGCACGCTGGGAGCAGCGTCGGCCGGGATGGTGCTCGGGCTCTTCTGGCTGAACAAGAAGGTGCTTTCCCCGCTGCGCGAACTTACGCGCACGCGCCGGGCCAGTGATCTGGCGAAGAAACTACCGACCCATCGCGACGACGAGATCGGCGAACTGGCGCGCATGCTCGAGGAGATGCATCACGAACTGGCCGACTGGCGGAACAAGAACGAGGAACTGGAGCGTTCGGTCAATCATCGCGTGGTTTCGGAGACGAAGAGCATCACGCTCGAGTTGACCCGGGCCAAGAAGGAGATCTGGACCGACCCGCTGACGAAGCTGAGCAACCGTCGATTGTACGACGAGCGTTTTGCGGGTGTTTTCAACGAGCAGAAGAAGGCCGGCCGCGAGTTGTCGTTGGTCATGCTCGACGTCGATCACTTCAAGGCGCTCAACGACACGCTGGGCCATCGCGCGGGGGACAAGGTCCTGATCTTTATCGGGGAACTGCTCAAGCAGTGCCTGCGCGAGGAGGACCTGGCGATTCGCTACGGCGGGGACGAATTCCTGCTCGTGTTCCCGGATGTCGCGCCGGAGGATGCGCGGGCGATCGCGGAGCGGGCATGCAAGATGTTCGCTCAGCAGATGAAGCTCTATCCGGTCGACCAGCCCCCGACGATGAGTGGTGGTGTCGCCGCGTTGTGCCATCACCAGGTGGAGTCTTCGCACGAATTGTTCGAACTGGCGGATCAGGCGCTGTACCGGGCGAAGCATGGCGGGAAGGATCAAGTCGTGATCGCCGGTCAGCGCAGCCCCGCGGAACTTTCTACGCGATGAGTCGCGTTGTCGGCGAGGATCAACTCGGCAGGAACAGCACGGCGGTGCCTTCCTGGCCGGCACTGTAGATCAGGATCTTGACGACGAACCAGAAGACGGAGCTGAACGTCGTAGCCACGATCATGGCGAAGAAGATCGGGCAGAGCCGCCGATAGGCAGTCACCCCTCCGGTTCGCATCACCACCCACTTGCACGCCCAACCGATCAGAATCGATAACCAGAAGACCTGCATCGGGTAGGTGTGCGCCATGAGAAAGCCGATCGGGTGCAGCGGCCACGCCAGGAAGCGATACCGCAGGAAGCACAGCGCGAACACGACCGCCAGACCGATGCCGACGTGCGACATGGCGGTGCCCTGCATCTCAGTGGCGCGTTCCGGGGATTCCGTGAGTGTCTTGAAGTAGTCCGCCGAGCGTCCGTAGGTCTTCTCAGGCAGAATGCGACCGGACCACTCGTCGGTCAGGATCGCACCGCGCGAATAGACGATGCTCAATTGCGCGGCGGTGCTGAGCATCAGCGCCAGCAGCAGGCAGCCGATCCACACGAACAGCAGCTTACGCGGTGAGCGCAGCTTTTCGACTCCCGCCGCCATGCGCGAGGAGTTGAAGAGATAAGGCATCACGCCCTCGCGCTGATCCATCGTCGGGGCAATGGAGGTGAAGTGGATGAGCGTGTGCGATTGGGGCGAGATCAGCGGTCCGGCGGCAGACTCCGCGAAGAGGTGCGGCCAGCAGTTGTACTGCACGAAGAGCAGCCCGGATTCGGCGATGATGCGGCCGACGACGAGCGAGAGTGTGAACACGATCATGGCCGTCAGGATCGCCACGTGGAGTGGGAGACCCGCCGCACTCAGCCAGAGGCTCGCGACTAGGAAGCAGATGAGGAAACCCAGCGCGGCGGCGCGTTCGGAGAGATGTCCCGACGGCGGATGCGCGCGGCCCGGCTGCACGATCGAGCGAAACGCGCGGGCGAGATGGCGGCGGGCGACATAGACGATGACCAGGGCGTAGCCGATGTACGCGCCGATCTGGTGGTCGTTGTAATGCTCCTGCACCGGGAACTGGAACGACTTGCCGATCATCTCCACGACGGCGAGGATTACGACGAATCCCCAGAGGCTGAACGACATCTCCGTGGAGAGGAAGAACGTGACGCCGATCACGATGATGAAGGCGTCCTTGGCTTTGATGTGCGGGGGCAGGTGCCGCCAGGGCGCGGTTTCCAGCGCGGGCTGGAGATCGTACTTGAACACGGCTTCGGGGATGCGGGCGTCGTACTGGTGCCAGCCGTAAAGCATCTGGAGAAGGATGACGACGATGAACGTCGTCCAGAAGTAACGGCTGCGAAACATGGCGTTCAGCCGCTTGCCCGGCGGCGGCGGGCGAATCGCTTCCAGGGCGATCGTTGCGAGAGGAAAGGGGAGTTTCTCGGCCTCTTCCCACTGGCGGCGAAAGAGGGCCATGAGAAAGAACGCCCCGATGAAGAACGCGAGGATAAACGGCGACCACATGAACGCGGTGCGCATCCATGGCCCCCATGGGACCTGCGCCTCACCGAGATAGAAGTTGGTGACGACCTCCTGGTTGTCCGGATCGGCGGAAGGGACAAGCCAGTCGGGCACATAATCCAATAACGGCTGCCAACGCTCGTGGTTGTGGTAAAAGGGAGCGACGAGTTGATGCGCCCACAGCCGGCTGAAGCCGCTCCAGATCACCGGGCAGGCGGCGAACATCATCGTGGCGATGACGACCAACTCCGCCGACGTCAGCGGCTCGAACCGCTTCGTCCCCTTCAGCAGCGGATTGGCCACGAGTACGAGCGCGAAGAGCAGGAACATCACTGATACCGGCAGATGATTGCCGATCAGCATCGTGTTCTCGAAGATGTTCTGGTTGAAGGGCTCGAGAATGCTGATGCCGATAACACCCGCCAGTCCGAGCAGCAACGCACGGGCGCTCATGCCGCCATGACGGGGCGCGGCGCCCGCGTCAATGTGCTCGATTCCGCCCACGCGTTGTTGTTGAGGTTCCGCCATCACGCCCGCTCAAAACGGCAACTGAAACACCGACTTGGAGACCAGCACGAATCCCAACGCCATCATGCTGATCAGCCCCATTCCGCAACCGAACCCGGCCATCAGGACCGGCGCATACTGACGCCACTGCGCCCCGTATCGCTTGTAGAACACGTATCGCCCGACGAGTGCCCCGACCATGTGCGGGATCACGAAGTGCGGCAGCAGCGCCCCACCCATGCCGCGAATCATGCCGTACGCCAGCAGCACGGGCAGGCCGACCTTGGACATCACGCCGTACGCCACAATCGCGATTGTCGTCCCCGCCGCCACGAACTCCGGCCGAAACGCCTGGGCGAACTGCCCGCCGCCTTCCGTCGTGGCGGAGTAGGTCAGGCACATGTTCAACGCCTGGAGGTCCCACATCTTTTCCGTGAACGGGTACACCGGCGAGGGAATCGGCGCGAGCCGCCAGATGAACTCGCTGAACAGCAGCATGGCCACCAGGATAACCGGCAGGATCACGAACTCGGCCTTGAGGATGCTCGTGATTTTCGTGCCGGTCAGTTCGACCTGGCGGAAGTAAACGACGTGCTGGCTGTCGTTGGAGATGGGAATCGGCGCGAACCAGATGTCGATCTTTTCATACCCGGAGAGAATGAACGCGCCTTCGCGGATCAGTGGGACGTCAACGTACTGGCCGACCACGCCTTCCATCCGCGCCGAGACGTACGAAATCACCGGGGTATAGACGAAGCCGTAACCCAGCAGGATCCACAGCGGGAAGTCCGGCACCAGCCAGAAGTGGCAGAGGCTGATGTACGTGCATGTCGACACCAGGTAGATGCCGAGGGCGATCCAGAGATTGATGTCGCCGCGTCCCTGCGGTGGGTTGAACAGGCGCCGCCAGTCCGGGCGGGCGTGATCATCGCCGTCCTCGCGCCGTTGGCGTCGCATCGAGGAGATGACGTGGAAGATGCCGATCAGAGCGATGGCGATGGTGATGCCGATGCCGAAGCTGAAGTAGAAGTCCACCGTGTTGGCGAACTGCGTCTGAACAGTGTCGCTGCCGGGCTGCCAGGAGGAGAGGATACCCTGCTGATGGAGGATGGGGTTGGCGATCATGGTCAGGAGCATGCCGACCGCTTCCCCGACGACTGCCCAGAAGGGCAGCACCATGCCGAGGATGTAATGGCCGAGATCGAACGAGATGCCGAACGGGACGGCAGGCATGAGGCCGTCGGTCCGGTTGGTGAAATCGGTCCAGGGAATGTCGATCGGCATGATCGGCTGGAGCAGGAGTTCGCTGGTGATGGTGGGGATACCGACGTAGATGAACCCGAAGGCAAGCCCAAGCACCGCGCCGATGGAAAACACGCGCCACCGCCACGATTCCTTACCCTGCGACGTCTCCGCCAGGGCGACCACACCGGCAGCCCCGACCGGCGCGAGCGGAAAGGGCAGGCGCTCCACGTCGGAGGTGATGCGAAAGAGCACGTAGCCGAGGCCGAAGCGCTCGAGCCGCGTGAAGATCATCTGCAGCGTGACCAGTCCGATTGCCGGGGCCCAGCCCCAGTGGAAGAACGTGCGTTGGGCAAGAATGCTCTCCCCGGGGGCGAACCACTCAGGGAACTGCCCGGATAGCCCGAGTCGCGCGGCGGCCTCGGACTGGACAATGTACTGGTTCCACAGCAGGCCGCTGTAGGGCAGCGTGATGGCGGCGCCCGCCATGTAATAGAGCACGAAGACTTCGGGGCTCTTGAGCGTCGAGAACGACCGGCGGGCAACCTCGATGAAGAGAATGACCGTGACCCATTGCGCCGCCGGTCCGAGCCCCGCCCCGGCGATGAGCCCCATGTACATGCTGCCGGGCATCATGACCATGCCGATGAAGAGCGCGGCCACGATGCTCTTGGCATTGAAGCCGCTCTCCCAGCGATCGGGAGGCGTCATGATCTCCCGGAATTCACGTAACTCGCGGTCTTCTCTCATGGGTTGGCGGCAAGTTTAGGGGCAACGGGGGGGATGTTCCAGCCGACGGGAGCAAGCTCGGACGCACCGTACAGGGAACCTTCGGCAGTGGCAGAATGATGAACTCAAACCGCCAATCATTGTGTGCGGTCGCACACATCTTGCCTTGATGAAGATTGTTCAGTCAGTACCCCGACCGTGAGGGAGGGGATAACGGAAAGCACACACCTGCGACGTGAAGCCCCAGCGTGAGATGGAGATTGGCCTTCGGCAGGACTTCTTACGCAGCTCGAGCCTGTGCCCGTATCCGCTTCCTGACGGGTGCGGTACTGACATGACGACTGATATTGGCCCACCTGGTGAGATTATGCAGGAGCCATGCTGAACAGCATATCCGCTTCGTGGCGGTAGCGTTCGGCTCTCTCGCTCTTGAGCGAGCGCCACAGCAGGAGCTGTTTGCGCAGCTCGGTGAGGAAGTGGCGGTTGCTGCGCATCCACGCGCTGCGCGGTCCGGCATGGCGGGTCAGCTCGACGGTGACTTCATGAATGAGCGGATCTTCGCCCGCCTGGATGGTGAGCGTCATGGCCTGCATGAGGCCCATGTCGAAGGGGGCCAGCCAGATCGTTGTCTCGAGACCGCGGGCGTCGCGTTCGCGCCGCGCGAACGGCACCGCCTGTCCGCTGCAGAATCGCCCGAGACTCGCCTCGGTGTGCGACTCCAGCCATTGCCGCAGATAGGCGAGCACCGGTCCGGCGTCGTGGGCAAGCATGGTGAACGGCAGCTTCGCGCGAAGGACGTCGCCCTCGGGTTCCGGCAGCGCCCACGTGCTTTCGCTCCCCGGCGCCGCCAGTTGTCTTGCCAGCCGCGCCGGCCACAGCGACGAGAGCAGCACCACGCCGAGGATCGCCAGTTGCGTCATCACCGCCGAGGAACTCGAGAAGTTGAGCTGCAGCCCGGGGATGAGATCGTACATGCTTGCCAGTGTGCCCAGCGCCTGGCCGAGGATGTATCCTCCCACGACGCCGATGGTCCCGCAGGCGGCCGCCTCCGCCATGAAGAGCGCGCCGACATGCGCGGGGGCAAGCCCGAGCGACATGAAGATCGAAATCTCCTCGCGACGCTCGTACACGCTGTTGAGCATCGTGTTGAAGATGATCAGCGCGCTGATGATCAGCGGCACGAGGATATTGCCGAGCCCCGCCAGACTCGTCACCTCGGCGACCGTGCAGAGCGTGACGGTATCACCGGTGCGGGCGTACACCGGGCGATGCACCTGGCTTGCGAGTTCATCCGCGATGGCAAGCGTCTGCGACGGTTCATGCGGATGCAGAACGACGGAGCGCAGCGTCGCGTCGAATTCCCCGGCACGCTCACTCCGCATGATGATGAAGCGGTCCGGCTGCAGCGGCCGATCGTCGCTCGATTGAACGCTCGCGCTCATGTCCCCGCTGGTCTCGGCTGCCTCCGCCAGTTCGATGAGTTTCTGAAGTTTCTGTCGGTCGTTGCGGTCTCGGCTGAAGCTCATGAAGTCGATCGGGGCGTAGGACTTGCCGTTGAAGCCGTCGAGTTCGAGCATGGCTTTGTCGTCGACAATGGCGGAAACGCGAAACGACTCGCCGAAAAGGCGAAGCGATGCGCCGGGATCGATCTGAAGTCGCTTGGCCAACGTGCGGCTCACAATCACGCCGTCACGCTCGGAGCTGAAACGCTGAAAACCTTGTGGCGTGAGCAGCGTGTCGAGGCCGACCGACTTTGCTTCGACAGGGCTGATGCACATGGCGGCGGAGATCGGCGCGGTCGCCCCGTCGCGACCTTCGAGACGAAACGTGCGCGCATCCAGCGTGCGTAGATCATTACTCGTAATCCACCAGTGTCCGCTGACGTCGGCGCGGTCCGCCATGGCGGTCCGCACGTGATCGAGCACCCACGCGGGCATCGGCTGCCAGCTCAAACGATGCACCATTACGGCATTGCGGGCATCATCCGTCATGCCATTTCGCGGCGCTTCCGTGATCGGGTAGTGGATCGGGTGCAGGGCGGTGCTCGGGTTGGTGAAGCTCATGATGACGAATGAGAGCAGCACGAGTGTCGCGAGCGTCAGCCCGGTGCGCATCTTGCGACGCCGCATATTGGCAACACCCAGCAGCATGGCCCGGTGCAGCATCGACGAGCGTTTGAAATCGCCCGCTTGTCCTGTCTCGGTGTCACCCGCAAGACGTTGCAACTCCGCGCGGAACTTGCCAATGACGATCACGATCACCAACGTGGACAGGAAGAGAATCAGGAATGCCAATAGGATCGTCAGCGGCGTAATGCTGATACGAAAGGCGGGGTGAAACAACGCCACCAGCAGCGTCATGCCGGCAAAGAGCCCGGCAAATCCTCCGATCTGACGGTACACGTCCGTCGATCCGAACACCAGGCGCTCCACGAAGTAGCAGAACGGAACCAGCCCGATCAGCAGGAAGAGTACCGCGTGGATCGTGTCGTCGGCGGCGCTGCGCGTCTTGTGATACACCCGCGACTGGTTGGCGAGACCGGCGGCAGCGTGCTTCCAGGCGAGATCCGCGCGACCCTGCTTCTGCTGCGCCAGGGCCTCGGCCACTTCCGCCTTGCCCACCTCGTGCTGCTCACGCAGATATGGATTGACCGCGCCGGTATTCTCCAGCCGCGTGAGGCGGTCCTCGTTCAGCACGGCGAAGTCATGCGCCGACGTGGAAACCAGCGGCTGCGTCTGCACCCAGTCGCGCGTGAACCCGCACCCGGTCGGATCCGCTGCGTCGTTGTTCAACAGCACCATTCGCCGCTGCGCATCCCCCTTGGCGAAGACCAGTTGCCACCGATCCACGTCGTTGGGAATGCACAGGCTCATCATGCCGCCATCGGCCACGAAGCTGCGCTTGTCGGCCTCGCTGCCCCGGGCGGCTTCGATCAACTTCACACGGTCGAGATTCTCCAGGTAGCGCGGGTCGTACAGCCCGAACAGCCCGATCTGCGTACACGAAAACATCACGCCGCGCGCCTGTTCGTACTCCGGGTATTCCATGCGCGGATGGCCATGCGTGGGTTTGATGCCGAGTCCGAACTGATCCATGCTCATCGTCACGCGACCGTCGTCGCTGAGCCGGTAGACCTCCGCCATGATCGGGTACGGGCGGTTCTCGAAATCAATGATGTCGTCGACCTCGTAGCGGCCTTCCCCGTCGGTCTTGAGCACGAACTGATCGCGCACGCCGATACCCTTCTGCCCGAAGCCTCGTCCCTCGTCGTAACCGCGCGCGACCAGCACGCAATCGGGCAGGCCGAGGTTCGATTGCGCCTCGCCTGGTGACGCCAGCACCGCCATGCCCTTCCACAGGCGCGGTGTACGGGCCATGCGGCTTCCGGCGATCTCCATCGGCTCGCGTAACGCGCGATCCAGCAGTGCTTCGAGCATCCGGACCTGCGGCACAACGTTCTCGATGCGGATGCGGTCGAGCGTGTCCAGCGGCGTATCCACCCAGCGGCGCATGTCCTGCGTCGTCGCGAACATGATGCCCAGGCACCCGGCGTTGATGGCGGCGTCGATCCCATTGGCCACGGGAAAGGGCAGGTCGCTCTGCCAGTGCCGGCGTCCCTCGGCGGTATCGTCGAGGTACGTGCTCTTCACGTCAGCGGGGAGGCTGACTGTCTCGGCATAGCCTTTGAGTTGTTCGCCGTAACGCAGGAGCTGATTCTGCAGATTGCGCACGCAGAAGTAGCTCTGCGCGAAGGGGCCGAATTGCGTGCCGTGCGAGCTGAGCTCGAGGCTGATGAACAGAAGGCCCTGCTTGTAATCGCCAGTCGACCCCTCGCCGAGGCCGGCGCCCCGCATGATTTCGAGATCGACGCGCCGCCGTTCCAGACGCTGACGCCGATCACTCACCATCCGATCGAGCCGGGTCAGCGTGCGGTCGTGTAGCGAAGGCTTGTTATTGAAGGTATCGGTCATGACCACGATGTCATCTTCGGTGAGGTTGTCGTGAGCGAGCCGGCGTTGCAGCGTGAGCAGGTCGAGCCGCCGATCATCAAGGCGCTCGATCCGCTGTTCGAGCTCGCTCCGGGTCTCGGCGTCGATTTCCTCGCTCCGTGTCCGGTCGCGCAGGTCGGTGATGGCGGAGAGTAGTTGCCCGATGCGTCGCTTCGCCTGCCAGTTGAGGTGTTCGTGGCGCAACGGGCGTTGTTCCCATCCACTGAGCGTGTCACGCAGGTTCGGTGATTCGAGTTGGCGGCGCGCCTGGACGAGGCTGTCGATTTCCGAGACGTCTCCGCTGACGTTTTCTTCGATCAGTCGTTGCGTGTGCGACAGCGTGGTCATCAAGCGCCGCGAGCCGGAGAGCATGTAGCCGTCGCCCTCGACAAAGCAGAGGAGCACGCTGTACGCAGGAGGATCGGCGGCGAATCGGCGCGCGAGTTGCAGCAGGGCGGCGGCGTTGATCGCCTGCTCGGCCCCGGTGGCCAGGTCGGGCACGACGCACGTCGCATCGGAACGGGCGTGCAGCACGACCACGCACTTACGATGCTCGGGATGCGACCCCGGAATGAACCCGAGCAGGTTGTGGGCGGTGTGCCGATCCCACGTGACGCGGGCGTCGATCGTAATATTGGGGCGATCCCTTTGCCGCAGCCGGGCCACGAGCGCCGGATCGCTCACGTAAAAGCGCGGCAACGGCACCGAGATGTACAGGTACTTGGCGTTCGCCTCGGCCCAGGAGGTATCCTCGGGCGGCAGGAACACGATGGCCGACGCCCCGTACATGGCGGCGTACTGCCAGCGGTGCGCAGAGTTGAACTCCATCACGGCGATGTTGCCTGGCAATGCATCGACGGGAAGCGCATCGAGTGCCCCGTCGCCGATGTAAATCGCCCGACCCGTCAGTCCGCCGCGTGGCGTGGTCGAGAGATTCGCCCCGTTCGGCCAGACGGGGTATATGTCGGCGGGGGCATCAGACCCGATCCGCAGCGTGCAGTGGTGCGTGACCGGCACGACCAGTTCGAACGGCTGACGCCACCTCTGCGTGATCCCGGCATCCGACAGCGCCTGATCGAGATATGCAGATGCTTGCTCCAGGCCCGGCTGCCCAGGAAAGCGGTTGCCGAAGGCGCAGATCGTCCGAAGATCCTGCTCGAACGCCTCGTAGGAAACGGTCGCCGGAGTGACGGTTTGGCCAAGAGTCTTTGCGCTTCCGTCGACCAGCACGAGCAGGCAGACGATAGTCGACAGTCGTACGCGCATCTGCATCCGGAGTGGAAGCATGGTTACGTCCTGGACATCATGAATCGCAGGAACAGCATCAGTCCCACGTTACCTCAAACCGATACATCCCCGCCGCCACATCAAACCGGGCATGCTTGTTGTTCGTGCCGCGCGGTTGAATGTGCGGGAGCGGCGCCTTCGCTTTGCCGTTCTCGACCAGCACCGTCTCGCCCTCGCGGACCGTCGCCGTCCCATGCCCGCACAGCGGCACATGCACCGCCGCCGTCGTATTCGCGGGGATGGTCACGTCCATCCGAAGTGATTTCGCACCACGCGACCAGTGCACGCGCACGTTCCCATACATCGTCGGCACGGAGGCCCGCACCCAGTCGAGATCGCCCAGCGTTTCCGGCCGGATGATCATGCGCTGAAAACCCGGCACATTCGGATCGAGTTGGATTCCCGCCAGCGCCTGGTAATACCACTGACCGACCACGCCGAACGCGAAGTGATTCCGTGAGTTCATCGACGGCCCGTGCTTGTCGGAATCCCACCGTTCCCAGATCGTCGTCGCCCCGTTGAGGATCATGTACCCCCACGAGGGCTGGTTCGTCTGGACCGCCAGTCTCCACGCCGTCTCGTCCGCCTCCATCGCCGACAGCAGCGGCATCAGGTAAGGCGTGCCGAGGAAACCGGTCGACAGGCGGTAGCCGCGCCCGCGAATGTCGTCGATGAGGTTGGCCAGCACGTCCGCACGATGCCGCTCGGGCACCACGCCGAACCACAGCGGCAGGATGTTGGCGGTCTGCGTCCCGTCCCAGTAGTTGTTCGTCTTCGAATCGAAGTGTTTCTCATGAAACGCCGCCGCGATCGAGTCGGCCAGTTCGCGATAGGTCCGGGCGTCATCCTCCCGGCCGATCACCTCCGCCATCCGCGCCAGCAGATCCGTCGAATGATAGTAATAGAGCGAGCCGATCGGCGCGCTGTTCGTCTTCACCGGCGCCACCCAGTCGCCGTACCCCTCGACTTCGTAGAGGCCGTTCTTGCTCTGTGAGCGCATGTACTCGACCCAGCCGCGGATCGTCGCGTAGTTGTCCTCGATGATGCGGGTATCGCCGTAGTGGCGGTACACCACCCACGGCACGATCACCACCGCGTCGCCCCAGCCCGGCTTGGCCGCCCCGCGCGTCACCGCCGCGGGAGCGACGTCGGTGACGAAACCCTCGGGGCTCTGCGCATCGGCCAGGTCCTTCATCCACTTCGACCAGAACGTGGCCGTGTCCATGAGGTAGCATGCCGTGATCGCGAACGCCTGGGCATCCCCGGTCCAGCCCAGTCGCTCATCGCGCTGCGGGCAATCGGTTGGCACGCTGTGCATGTTGGAGCGCAGTCCCCAGCGGATGGCGTCATGGATACGGTTGATCAAATCGTTCGAGCAGGCGAACTCACCCGCCGGCGCGGAGGCGGTGTGCACGACCTTCATGAGGAAGGCGTCCGCGCTCGGAGGCTTCGGATGCTCCTTGTCCTCCTGAGGCCACCCGGTCACCTCGGCGTAACGGAATCCGCGATAGGTGAAGCGCGGCTCCCAGACTTCCTCGCCCTCGCCTTTGCAGATGTAAATGTCCGTCGCCCGGGCCGAGCGGTAATTCTCGCGGTACAGCCGGCCGTTCGGATCGAGTTCCTCGCCGAAGCGCAGTTGAATGCGGTCGCCCTTGTCACCCCTGACACGGATCTGCATCCACCCGGAGGCGTTCTGACCGAAGTCGATGATGTAGACGCCGGGGTCGGGCTCGCTGATCATCATCGGCTCGAGCACTTCGGTGACCTGGATCGCGGGGCTCCGCTGCGCCACCAGCAGGTCCGGCGGATTCGAAATCTCCTCGACGGCGGACCAGTCGCCCGCGTCGAAGTCGGTCGTAGACCAGCCCGGCTGCTCGAGCCGCGCGTCGTGATGCTCGCCGTGATAAAACGTGTTCTCGGTGATCGGCGAGAGGTGCGACGTCCACTTTCCATCCGTGAGGATCGCGTCGCGCGTGCCGTCGGTGTACTCGATCTCGAGTTGCAGCAGGAACTGCGGGTTGTCCTGATCGGCGTAGACCGTCAAGTGCCGCCAGTCGCCGCCCAGTCCGCTCGCCCACCACCCGTTTCCGAGCATCGCCCCCACGGCGTTCTCGCCCTGGTGTACTCGGTCGGTCACGTCGTACGTCTGGTACTGAAGCCGCTGCCCGTAGTCGGTCCAGCCCGGCGTGAAGATGTCCTCGCCCACTTTCGCCCCGTTGAGATGCAGTTCGTACAGCCCGAGCCCGGTGACATACGCCCGCGCTCTGCGGACGGGCTTGTCCAACGTGAACGCGCGGCGCAGCATGTACGACGCGCGCGGTTCATGCTCGTTGACCTTCAACTCATGCCAAGGGGCATCGCCATACTTCGCCACGACGTGCGCCGCTCGCCAGCCGCGATCGTCGAACGCCGCCGTCGTCCATCCGTCGGTCGGCTCGGTGTGGGCTTTCCATGTCTCCGCGCCCGAGGTGATGTCCTGAGTCCTTCCATCAGCGTCGCGCAGCCGCAACGTCGCGATCATCGCTCCGGGGCCGTGCGTGTTGTGGGCGCGTACCGCCACGACGTTCTTCCCGGCGGACAGGTACTTCGCCAGCTTGAACGTGTGGACGATCTTCCACCCGCCGCGATCGCCCAGACGCTCACCGTTCACGAAAATCTCGAAATCGTCATCGACCGTCATGTTCAGGATGGCGGCGTCGAGCTTGCGGTCGGCGGGAATCTCGAACGGAAGACGCATGTAAACGTTCGTGTCGCTGCCCTTGACCTTCTCATGCCAGATCCACGAACCCCAGGGCAGTTCCTCCTCTTCCTTCACGATCTTCGGCGGCGCGATCCACCGGGCGGACCAGTCGGCGGCGTCGAGCAGTCCCGTTTCCCACCAGGACACTGCCGACCAGGGGCTCACCTGGTCATCGCCGTCCCAGGTGCGCACGCGCCAGTACAAGCGCTGACGGCTGGTGAGCGGGGGGCCGTCATAGACCACGTGCGCCGACTGGTTCGATTCGACTTTGCCGGAATCCCACACCATCCCATCGGCCCCGAACGCCATCTCCGACGCCACCTGGATCCGATAAGCGGACTGCCGGGCTCCGCGGCGATCGTCCTGAACTTCCCACGAGAGCCGAGGCGGAATCAGATCGAAACCAAGAGGGTTCTGGAAGTACTCGCAGCGCAGCTGCGCCGGCGGTTGCAGTCCCTCCGGCTCCGCGTTCAGCGGCCCGGCGTTCACCAGGCCCGCCCCGATCCACGTGACCATCAGAAGACTCCTTTGCAGCGTGGTGTTCATTCGATATGCCGGAATCATGGTACCTCCCCAGATGCCGAGATCGATGCCCCGGCATGTGACCACAAGTGAGCCCGCCGCCCGATCGATCGAGCGTCGAGAGGGCGAGGCGGATGCATGACACGATACCGCACGCGCCGATGGCTGTCATGGCGGGGCAGTCTGTGAGGCCGCGCGGGCTCTGGTAACTCGTCCGGGCGTACCCTACACTGATGGTTCTGGAGGTTTCGGCAAGATCGGTTTCAGGCTGCCTCGCGGGCGGGCCGAAGCCGGGGAGACCTCCTGCCGGCGACCCGACCCCGGGCAACTTCACGACATCCAAGCAGGAGTATTCGGCAGTGGCTGTGGCCTATTCCAAGCGAACGTGTGACTGCGGCGCCCTCCGGGCGAGCGATATCGACAAAGACGTCATCCTGGCCGGATGGGTCAACAATTATCGCGACCATGGCGAAAACCTGGTCTTCATCGACCTGCGCGACCGTGGCGGTGTGACCCAGTGCCGCTTCAACGTGGATACCGATCCCGAAGCCACCAAGGTCGCCAGGAGCCTTCGCAAGGAAGACGTCATTGCCGTCCGCGGTGAGGTCATCAGCCGCGGCGAGAACGTCAATCCCAAGCTGGCCACGGGCGAGATCGAAGTCAGCATTCACGAGGTGACGGTCCTCAACAAGTCCAGGACGCCTCCGTTCGAGGTGGCCGATTACGTCGAGGCCAACGAAGATCTCCGCCTGAAGTACCGCTTCCTCGACCTGCGCCGCGGGCCGATGCAGGAGGCGATGCGGATGCGCCACGTGATGCTGCAGGCCTTTCGCAGCTTCTACTACAACGAGGGCTTCCTGGAGATCGAAACACCGATCCTCACGAAGTCCACACCCGAAGGCGCGCGCGATTATCTCGTGCCTTCGCGCGTGTTCCCGGGCGAGTTCTTCGCGCTGCCGCAGTCGCCGCAGCTCTTCAAGCAGCTGCTCATGATGAGCGGCTTTGATCGCTACATGCAGATCGCCCGCTGCTTCCGCGATGAAGACTTGCGGGCCGATCGCCAGCCGGAGTTCACGCAGGTCGATCTCGAGATGGCGTTCGTCGAGGTGGACGATGTGCTGGACGTCGTCGAACGATCGCTGGCCGACGCATGGAAAGCCACGCTCGGCGTGGAGATTCCCGTCCCGTTCCAGCGCATGCGTTACGACGACGCCATGCGCGACTACGGTATCGATCGCCCCGACCTTCGCTTCGACATGAAACTCAAGGACGTCACCGAGGTCGCCGCCAAGACGGAATTCAAGATCTTCAACGATGCCATCGCCAAGGGCGGCATCGTCAAGGCCATCTGCTGCCCCGGCGGCGGCGAGATGACCCGCAAGGAGACTGACGGGCTGACCGCCGAGATCCAGGGCATCGGTGCCGGTGGCCTGCCCCTGGTGAAGGTCATCGACGGCAAGGACGGCCCCGAGCTTCAGACCGGCATCGCCAAGTTCTTCCCCGCCGAGACGGTCGCTCCTCTGCTGGAGATCATGGAAGCCAAGCCGGGCGATGCCATCTTCTTCTCCTGCGGCCGCTTCCTCGACGTCTGCAAGTACCTGGCGTGGCTGCGCTCGACGCTGGCCGAACGCCGCGGACTCATTCCCGAGGGCAAGTGGGAGTTTCTCTGGGTCGTGGACATGCCGATGTTCGAGTTCGACGACGACTCGCAGCAGTGGGTCTTCATGCACCACCCCTTCACCATGCCACGCGACGAAGACCTCGAGAAGCTGGAGAGCGATCCCGGCGCCGTCCGGGCCAAGGCCTACGACGCCGTGGTCAACGGGCTGGAACTGGGCAGCGGGTCGATTCGTATTCACAATCTCGATGTGCAGCAGCGCATCTTTCGCATGCTGGGTATAAGCGAGGAGGAGGCGCAGGCGAAGTTCGAGCATTTGCTCAACGCGCTGCAGTTCGGCGCGCCGCCGCACGGAGGATTGGCGCTGGGATTGGACCGCATGGCGATGCTGATCTCCGACCAGGAGACGATCCGCGACGTGATCGCCTTCCCGAAGACACAGAAATCCTTCTGCCCGCTGACCGAGTGTCCGAGCGAGGTCGATCCCAGGCAGATCGACGAGTTGGGCATCGAACTCAACGCCGCCACGCGCGAGAAGAAACGCAAAGAGAAGGAAGCCGCGCAGGAAGCCGCAAAGGAAGAGTAGTCACGCTTTCGAAATGACTCACGCGAAGGCGCGAAACCGTGAAGATGAGAGGGAATCGATTATTCGCTTCGAGTCTTTGCGTGAGATATCTGCTCAAGTACTCCGCCCTAAATCACGTGATCCGAGGTGTATCGATGAATCGAATCATTGTGGCCATGTTGGCATGGATGTTGTTCTTTTCATGTTCCGTGGCGCTGGCGGAAAAGCCGTACGCTCCACCGATCTGCCCGCACATTCTCGGCTGGCCTGATGACGTCATCGAGTGGGCGGACGGCGCGCCATGGATCAAGGCCTTGGACATCACCAGCGTAGGCATCGCCAAGGAGCGTGAAGGGGCACTGGTCTTCTACCGGCCCTTCGATCACGACTCCGGCCCGGACGGCGATACGGGCCTTGGCGGTGAAAAGTTCGGCCAGGAAATCCTCGATCGTCTGAAGTTCCTGCCCAAGGAAAAGTGGCCCGAAGCGATCGGCTTCCAGAACGAATTTAACAACGTCAGCCCCGAGACCGCCCGCTGCTTCATCGAGATGTACGATAAACTTCGCGAGGGCGGCTACAAGGGAATGATCGTCTACGGCTCGTACGGACCGGGCGGGCCGACCGATCACTCCGAGTGGGCACGGCCGCACGTGAAAGAGGCCTGCCTCAAGGCCGATGCCATCGAGACGCACGAGTACTTCGATCTCACGGTGAAGCATTTGAACACCTGGCTGGCGCATCGCCACGTGCGTGCCCTCAAAGATTACCCGTGGTTGCGAAACAAGCCGTGGTTCATCGGCGAATTCGGAAGTGATGGCGTCACACCGAGTGAGGACCCACATCGGCGGAGCGGATGGAAGCAGCGGCAATTCACCGGCGACGGCGACAACGGACCACCCAAGATGACCGCCGACGAGTACATCAAGCAGATCGAGATCTACCGCTACGGCGATCCGGAAAACGGTGTGGTCGCGCCCGCCCCGAATGTCCTGGCGGTGTTCCTGTTCCAGACCGGCGCCGCTCCGCCCATGTGGCAGGGCTGGGAGACGCGCGGTACCAAGCTCATGGGGTACATGAAGTCGACCTGGAAGCCCACGCATGGCTTCGTCACCGGCAAGGTGGTCGATGCCGAGGGTGAACCGGTCGAAGGGGCGGAACTCGTCCTGTCGCCGTCAAAGCGCAAGACCCGCACCGATCACAAAGGCGTCTTCTGGCTCTTCGCGCTCCCGCCGAACGAGTACACGATTCAGGCGCATGCCGAAAAGGAAGCCAAGGGTGAAACGACGTTCAAGCTCGAGGCGGGCGATATCGTTACCCGCCACATCAAGCTGAAATGAAAGCGACTCACGCGAAGCCGGGGAGCTCGAGTCTGCGGAGTGGTGGAAGCGCGAGCCTGAGTCACCGCCGGGAGAGCCCGATTCCACGGGCTTCCGCCTGCATTCTTCATATTCCTTCGTGAACTTCGCGCTCTCGCGTGAGCCTATCCTGGTCTGCTATTCCGCCGGTGCCTCCGCCGGTCCCAGGAAGAAATCATCCACAGCAGCGTTGATTGACTTGAAGCCGTCCCTGTACGGGGCGTGCACCATAAAGTTGACATGCACGCCGATGCGCTTGGTCCCGTCGGGCGGGTTCAGCAGCACGCGCGGGCAATACGGGCGGGCGCTGTTCTGGTCGTAGCGCCCCACGGCGGCGGCTCCCGTCGGCAAAGGCCACTGGTGCCACTGGCTTTCCGCGCCGAGCTGCCGGTCGTCCTCGTCGAGATAGTCCACCACCGTTTCGATCCGCGTGCCGATCAGTCGCAGTTCCCACTCCGCGCCGCGCGCGGGGGCCTGGATCCAGTTGAACAGCAGCATCATCGGCGTGCCGTCGGGGTAAGGGTTGTCCACGTACTGACCGAACGTGAACGCATCCTTCCGCCAGCCGCTCAGGTAGGTCGCATAGCCGTAGGAGCGCCGCGCGCCGTAGAAGGGGCGGTACTTGCCGTGATCGAAATTGCTGCCCTCGAAAACATCGTTGACATCCAGCGGCTTGAGCCCGTTGCGGGGGAAAGGCCACGTGGCGGGGCGCGACCAGCCCTTGAACTCCGCCACCCGGTCATCGAGTTCGAAATCGCCGTTGAGCAGCATGTTGGGCGCTTGAATCAGGCCGAAGTGGGCGTTGTCGATCGCCACTTCCGTGTCGAACCCGCGCGGCCCGCTGCCCTGGCCCCAGGTCTGCGCCGAAATGCGCATCCGCATGCCCTTCGTGCCTTCGGGAATCTTGCCGTACCCGTGCACGCGAACGAAGGTTCCGTGTTCACCGAAGAAATCCTTCGCGATGCTGTGCGACTGGAGAGGATCTTTGCCCTTCCACGTGCTCGGGTCGTTGTTGTCGTAGAAGAAGATCTCCCAGCGCCCGTGCTCTTCCTTCATGTCGGCGTTGTTGTCGTCATCCCGCCCGGCGCCGCCCAGCCAGAACCACGCTTCGTACAACTGGTCCTTTTTCTCGAACAGGGTTGAGTCCGTGAGGTCCTGCTGAAGGATGATGATTCCCGTGTTCTCCTCGGGGCCCTGGCCCTCGAAGCCGAGTGTACACGGGGTGAAACCCAGCTTGCCTTCGGCCAGCATTTCCGGCGGCGCTTCCCAGTCGTTCATATCCACGCGTATCGACGCGCGGCCGAACGTGATCTCCTGCCAGGCGGAGTCTTCCGTCGGCTCGTAATAACCCTTGGGATTCAGCCGGAATCGCTCGAAACCCGGATCCTCCAGGAGATTCTCCCACGCCGTCACCGGCGTGGCGACGGCGAGCAGGACGCTCATCGCCAGGAAGTAAGTAAAAGCTTTCAGGTTAAGCGAAAGTCTAAACCGGGGGGCTGATGTCATCTTCATTGATCGTGACTCCGTGGGGTTGTCAGCAGGGATAGCACGGTTCAGCATGATACCTGCCAGGGGCGTATCCGGTTGCACGGCGGGCACCGGGGATACCGTCAAGGCAGGGCGCCCGCCATCAAGGCGGACCATGGTACGCCAACACCCACCCCGGGTCCAGCGACGGCTAATTGTCACAGCTGAACCGGAAGCTGTCGTCGAGATCGACCGGAAGCACGAGCGTGCGAAGGCCGGTGGCGAAGGCATCGACGCAGAGTTGCGTCCGGGCCTCGGCATCGTTCACGAAGTTCTCGGCGTACTCGGCATTCAGCACCGGCTTGCCGGCGTCGAGGAAGGGTTGATACGTATCGCACTCGTCGAACTCGTGGCATTGCTCGTTGACGGCGAAGTCGAAATAAGCGACGAGTGCGGGAATCTGCTCGAGGTCGTTCTTCAACGCCACCGCCAGGCCGCGCGCGTGGGCGGCGTTGGCGATGAACCTGTTGAATGCCAGCTGGTCATCGGCGGTCAAGGGAAAGCCGGTGTCGTTGTTGTACCCGGTCATGTTGTCCGGCTCGACACCATCGCACCCCTTGCTCACCGCCCGGTCCAGCCGATCCAGCATGATCTGCGCCACCTGTGTCGAACGGATGTTCAGCCAGCGCTCATCGGCGAAGCCTTCCAGTGTATTCCCGAGATCGGCGGCGCTGAACTGATCAGCGTCCTCGCGGAAATCCTCGTACGACCCGGCGGAGAAGTAGCACACGACGAATCGCCCCTGGGCGTGGAGTTCATCGATCACCGCAGTCTCGACGTCGAACAGGTCCAGGTCGTAGATCTCCACGTCGTAGCTGGTGTTGATCGCGCCGCCGGCATCCGGCTGAATCTGCCATTGCCAGGTCACATCGATACCGGGCCGGTACCACGAGCCGCTCGTGACGGGATCGACTTCGGGATCAAGCGAGATCGTTTCACCGGTTCCTCCGTTGCCACTTCCTGCTCCACCCCCGCTGTCCATGCTCCCGCCCATCTCTCCGGGACAACCGGCTGCGAGCAGAAATGGCAACACGAGCATGGCAGGAGGGGCCAGGCTCCAGGTGCGCAGGGCGATGCGGGGATGAGCGATCATGCGCGGATTCCTCAAGGGCGAAAGAGGGAAGGGGTGAGGGCAGGCAATCGTGCCTGCCACGCGCAGGAATGCTACTGTGCGAATCATCGACGTACAAGAGCGACGACTGTCGAGGCAGCAGCTGTCATCACGGCGCGCACGCCGGATCGATGTTGAGATTCTTCCCGCTCAGGCAGTCCAGGAAAAGTTGCAGATCGGTGGCGTCGACATCGTCGTCCGAATCCATTCGCGCCGCCACGCAGTCCGGATCCGCCTGCGTATTGCCGTTGCCGGAGAAGCACGCCTGGAACCGACCGTAATCCTCCATGTCACCGTCGTCATCGCCGTCCATATCGCCGGCACGCGGAATCACGGTGATGTAATCGTTGCGCACGAAAGAGTCATTTCCCCTTGGCCCCGACACCTCCAGCGTCACGCCGTAGACGCCGGGTGTGGTGTACGCATGGTCCGGATTGGAAGATCCGCTGCCGTTGCCGTCACCGAACATCCACGACCACGTGTCCACGGTCCCGGTCGATTCATTGGCGAAGCTCACGTCCTGGCCGACGCGCGCCAGCGTCGGTGCGGCGGAGAACGATGCGATCGGCGGCAGGATGGCTTCCCCCGCCGGGTAGCGCAGGTCCACCGTCTGCTCAAAGGCGGTGTACATGTTGTCCGGATCGCCCAGCGGCTCACCGTTGGTGCGCGAATATTCGATGGAGGAGTTGTTCCAGGCTCCGCTGGCCTGCTGATTGAAGTCGTACACAAAATAGGCGAGGCACACGATGTCATGATTTCCCGGCGTCTGGTTCCACGCGTGCACATCGGCATAGGCATCGCGAATGAACTGCGCCTTGGACGCTTCCGAGAGGTTGGCATCTTTGGCGAACTCGGTCATGTAAACGGGCCGATCCTGAAGTCCCTTCCCGTCGATGACCGCCAGCGCGGAGGAGTAGCTGTTGCGAAAGTCGGTGATGCTGCCCCCGTAGGCGTGCAGACCGAACCCGTCGATTTCGTCATTGGGGATGTTGTCGATGACCTCGCCCGTCCACTGGTTCCCGTCTTTCCAGCGCTGTCCGCCGGGAAAGTTGATGATGCCGCCGGGACTGACCGGCGCGACCAGCACGATGTGCGGACCGAGGGGGCTCGGCTGCGCGGAATTGTGGATCGCGTTGCGCACGTTGCGATAGATCTGGGCGTAGTCGGCAGGCTGGATCTTGTTGTCGGGCCAGTTGTTTCCCTCGATCGTCAGGTTGGGCTCGTTGCCGATCTGCCAGATGTGACAGCCGTCCTTGAGCACGTTCACCACCTGGTTGACGACGTGATCGGGCCAGCCGGCGGCATCGGGGTTCGAGGGGCTGGGAACCGTCTCCCCCCAGTTGTAATCGATGCGTGTGATGATCGAGACGTTCTTGTTCGTGGGAAGATCGCTGTAGAGCCCCGTGAAATAGGAAGCCTGCCATTGCGCGACGCTGTGCGTGATGATTGTCTCGACGCTCCATCCGCCGTAGGTCGGCGCATCCAGCAACGTGGCGGGATTGCTGTCGATGGCCTGGCCGGGCGTATAGCCCCACCAGTGTATTCCGTAGAGGTAGGGCGAGTCCGCCTGGGCATGACGAGACAGGAATACGCCGAGGGCGAGTGTCAACAGGGTGGCCTGAAAACGCATGATACTTTCCTTCTTGGATTGTGCGATGCGACTCCGCTGCAATGTACCCTCATTATAGTGGTTGGGCTCGCAAGAAACGAAGAAAGAGACGACCGCTAAAGGAGCGGTCGCCTCTTTCAGGAGTTCATGAAGCTCAGCGGATCAGGGGGATCCCATCGGGCTGCAAAGAGTTAGCGTCGGCGTCGAATCACCAGCAGTCCGGAAGCGAGCAACAGGAAGCTGGCGGGCTCGGGAATGAGGTTGATCGTCAGGTTGTCCAGCGCGTAACTGCGATATTCCGGGGAAGCTTGCGCCTTGTCTTTCAGGCGTATCGACACTCGGAAGATCACCTCGCCGCTGGTGACGGTGATCGTGTCGCCAAAACCTGCTAAACTCCCGACGTAGACCTCACTGAAATTCCAGTTAACCCACTCGCCATCATTCACGTCAGTGCTGTTCCACTTGTCGCCGACAAGAGCCGTGTTGAAGTCGGTTCCGCCATGGCTGACACCTCTCCAGGTTCCCGTGGGATCCACATTGGGCGCTTTAACGCCGTAGTCCATGTCACTGGCGTCGCCCAGGTACATGGCGTAGCTCTGGCCGAACCCCTGCAGGATGTTGGACCACTTCAACTGAGCATCGAGATTGATGTTGAATGTGTAGATCCCGTTTGGAACATTCATGTGATAATCGAGCCACATCTCCTCGTTGTCACCACCGATAAACTCGCTGCCATCGCCGGAGACGCCGTTCTCGTACCAGAAACCTCCGGCAGTCCGTGTGGCATTGTTGTCCAGGCGGGGATCCCCGGCCGGAAACTCCGTGAGCGGCACGCCCGGATTGGGTACGCCCTCGACCGTCCAATCGCCGGATGTGGACCACCCTGCATCAAAATCCTCCACGAACGTGATCGCCATGACGGGCGAAACCAGAATCGAGAATACGACCGGAAGCACATAGCGCATTTTCATCGGATCCTCCTCCAGGAAATGAGATGTGAGCTGTCACGAAGACGCACGGTTGAATTGCGTTGATATTATCGGTCAGGGTTGTGGCAGTCAATGACAAATCAGTGTTTCTCAGGCGCAAATATGCCATCATTCGCATAAAGAGATTCTTGGCAATGGTTTATGCGAGTCAGTGTGTCTGGCTTTGTGATGTCCTTCAGTCAGGATGCATCGATCAAGTTAATTCAAGGTCTTGCCATCCGGGCAGATAAAAACCGGCAAGGATGTTCCTTGAAATATGCACACGAAACAGAGGGCAGCGATATGGGCAAGGACGTGCCTTGCAGGACTTTGGAGCTCGCGCGGCCTGTCTACGAAATGAGCATCCCGGAATTCTCATCCGGGATGCTCATCCGCCTTCTCTTCGCTCCGCGCGAAAGTCTGGGGCTTATCCGTCGCAGGTGGTGTCCGGCACCGCCACGTCCGCGCCGCTGAGACACCCCAGGAAGCGCGTCAGGTCGCCGGCATCCACGTCATTATCTCCGGTCAAATCCTTGTCCTCACAGCTCGGATCGGTGATGGAGAAACCATCCCCCGTGAAACACCGCTGCAATTCGCCGAAGTCTTTCAGATCGACGTCGTCGTCCTGGTCGAAGTCCGAGCGCGCGAACGGCGGAGCGACGACTTCGAGATCGACCGTGAAGACCTGCGGTGAGTTCGTCGCCTCGGCCGAAGTGATCGTCACCTCGCCGCTGTACTGCCCCACGCCGAGCCCGGAGGTACTGTAAGTCAGGTTGATCGGTTGGGATGACGCCACCGATCCGGCAAGCGGGGACGCGCTCATCCACAATGCATTATCGGTCAGTGTGTAGCTGAACACACTTCCGCCCGTATTCTGAAGATCGAAGCTTTCGGCAGGCAGCGACTCGCCCAGCACGATCTGATGGTCGAAGCTTCCCGGGGAGAGTCCGATGATCGGCGGCGAGACGTCCGCGTACTCCACCACCTGCATCATGAGATCGACGTTCGGCTCATCATCACCTTCGGCGTAGGCCACGTAGGATGTGCCCTTGTAAGCGTTCTCGCCGTTAGTAAAGCGGTAGGGATTCAAGCCGCCCGACGCGCGGAGGTAGTATTTCTGTCCGGGAATCAGTGAGACCTCGCCGGGATTCCAGCACGCGCCGGCAAAACCCGAACCCGACGCCTGCGGCGCACCGTGGCCCGTCTTGGCCACGCCCACCTGCGGGCCGAACGGCGAGCCGGTATGCACGCTGAACGTGAGCGTGCGTTTCCACGTGTCCGCCGCGAAGTAAATCACGACACCCGCCAGACCGTTCCCGACCGCTTCAATCTCCTGCGACCACGAGTTCGCCCAGTGCGTTAGCGTGCCTCCGTCGCTCAGCCGTGAGCAGTAGGGGATCACCGTGCCGTCACTGTCGCTTGGAACAATCAGGTAAAGATCGTAATTGCGGGCCGTCCCGTTGCTGCTGTACGCCTGGCCGAGGGCATACCCGTCGTTGTTGTCGATGCGCCGGTACATCCCCAATCCGCCGCCACCACCGACTCCCTGCAGCTTGATCGCGTATTTCTGTCCGGGATTGGTCGGGATCTCGCCGGAACGATAACGCAACCAGACGTCGGTGTTGCCACTCGCCGGACGCGATCGCGAAGTGCCGACCTGCGGCCACGTGGTCACGTTGCCGCCATTGTCCTGATGCACGGAGATGAGCACGTCGTTCGCCGTCGCCCCGGCCAGCTTGTAGCTGACACCACTGATCGAGGTGCCCGTCGCTTCGAACGTCTGGTACCAGGTGCTGTCCCAGTCCCAAGGGTCATTCCCCCAGAGTCCCGAGTTGTTTCCGAACGCGCAAGTGTAATCCGTGGCCAGTTCGACATTGAACGAGTTGACTCCGCTGGAGGGCACCGTCACGTTTGTCACCACCTTCGGCCGGCCCCAGAACAGGGGTTGATCAAGCAGGAATGAATAGTTCCCGGCGGGAAGCGACCACCCGATTTCCGGGTTCGGCATGTCGAACGACGAGAGCGGGACGTCGCCGACGCGATCGAAGTGGCCGGCCACGCTGCCTCCATCGATCACCGCATACGAGTTCCACTCGTAGAGCGCGACGTAGCTTCCGGGGCGGCCTTTGACTTCCTCGACCCAGCAGTTACCAGAAATCTGGCCCGCTCCCCAGACTGGGAGCGCATGACCGAGCCAACAGGCGGCCGTGAATGCGACCACGCCCCAGCGCAACTTCCGGGCGATCACCATGGGTCTCCTCCCCAACGAAGGTGAATGTATAGAATGCATGCGAATGTGCGACTCTGTATGTATTGTAACACGCCGCCCCTCCCCGTAAATCAATTCGTAACAGGTTGCCCCGTTTTCTTTGCTTGGATTCCTCCCGCCCAGGCCCCTCGGCTCCGCCATCGGCGGTAACGGGGAAGCGGCCGGGCTATGGGTTATGTCATTATGCGGTAAACAGTTATGGCATTATTGGGCTCGGGGTCGAACGAGGCCCCGTCCGAGGATTCGGCGGAAGCACCGGATGCCCGGCGATCTCTGATATGGGCTGAAATTGACTTGACCCGGACGGAGCCCATCGTCGATGATCGTAGATGGAAAAAGGACGATTTCTCGATTGAGAAGTCGCGATAAAGGTGAAGACGCACGTCGAACCCGTCCGTCAAGCGGGTGGATTGATTCGCGGAGATGGCGGCATGGACCGAATGCTGGCAGGTTACCGGAAGTTTATCAACGATGTTTTCCCGTCGATGCAGCCGCTGTTTGAGCGTCTGGCCGCAGGGCAATCACCGCGAACACTCTGGGTCGGCTGCGCTGATTCCCGTGTTGACCCGGCGTTGGTGACGCAAAGCCCGCCCGGAGAGTTGTTCGTCATCCGAAATGCCGGCAACATCGTGCCGCCCGAGGATGCGCCACCCGGGGCGGTGAGTTCCGGCATCGAGTACGCCGTCAAGGTCCTGAACGTGAAGAACGTCGTCGTGTGCGGCCACTCCCACTGCGGGTTGATCAGCGAAGCGCTCCATCCCGAAACGCTGCTGCCGCTGCCCCACCTTCGCGCCTGGGCGGAACATGCCTGCGGGTGCGAGGTGCAGAAAAGGATGGGCCACTCGCCGGAGGAGACTCTTGCCCAGGCCATCCTCCAGAACGTGCGCGGCCAGCTTGAGCATCTCCGCACCTATCGCGTCGTTCGCGAGCGGCTCGACCGGGGCGACCTCAACGTCTACGGGGCCATCCATACCTTCGAATCCGGCACGCTGGACATCTACGATGACACGCAAGGCGATTTCCGGCCCTTGTCCGGCACCGACAGTGCGACTCGAATCACGCCGTGCGCATAGTTGTATGGGTTGAATCGTCCGGGCCGTCTGAACGTCACGCGTGAAGCAGGCGACCGTCGGCCATGGGCTGCCATTCTCTTAAGCCTGTCCACAGGTACGCCTCGTCCCCGTCCAGCGCGACCAGGTTGACCCAGCCGTTGCCGACCAGGTCCCGCACGGACGAATGCTTCTGAATGATCGAAGCAATGGCATCCCGAGGCGCTTCAATCACCGTGAGCAGGCGCAGAGGTTCGTGCTGAAACGCGTTCCCATCATGCACGGATTGCCACGGCAGCCCGGTCATCAAATCGCCGCCGTTGCCTTCCAGAATGCCCAGTTGGCCCACGACGTTATGGATCGCCTTGTTCCCGCTTCCAAAACTGCGGTTGTCCACCGTCGAGGCGTAGTACTGAAGATTGATCCAGCTGGCCACCACCATCGGCGCCGTCATGATCAGTTCCAGCACTTTGTGATCCGGGTCCCGGCGATGATCGTAGCTGTGCATGAACGTCCGTCCGCCCAGGTCCAGACCACGCGTCCGCTCGCGCGGGGCCACGATGAACGCGGCGTTTCCCGCCAGCGCCCACTCCGGTCGGACTTCCGACCAGTCGCCGCTGCGCCGAAAGAGATCTTCGGCGGGCACATTTCCCATGCGCCGGCTTCGTTCGGCACGCGTCAGTCGGCCCGCCTCGGTCAGCGTGTCCTCCAACTCTGACAGATCATTCGCGAGCGTAGCCGGCACATCATCCCGATCAAGCAGTTCAATCTCGTCAGTCGTCGTATGGTGCAGGGCCGGAAGCACCCATGTGTCTTCGGGGAGCAGGAGATCACGAGACGCCAATGCCTGCCGCACCCGCGGATCGTTCAGCAACCCGGCGGCGACACGCGCATTTACCGCCCCGGAATGCCCTCCGCACGCGCCGCAATCCAGGCTCGCCCGATAAGGATTGTTGGCCACGTCGCTGCCATGGCCGCACAGCACGACGAGTCGCGCGAAGCCCTCCGTCAAGCCTAAATTACGCAAGATGCCCTCGGCCATCTCGACCTGTTGCTCGAAGGGGACCTCATGCGTCAGGGCACGGTGGCTCGAGGATGCACGTCGGGAAGAACCGCCGCCATGCTTGCCCGGCAACTGCGTCAGGTAGAAGAGCCCCAGGGCTTCCACGAACGGAAAACACGAGGCCGCCGACATCTTGAATCGTTTCCAGATGCGTTTCATCGCGCCGATGTGCTGTTGCTGTTGATGGGCATTCGATCGCATCGCCGGATCGTCGGTTTTCCATTCCTCCCGCACGGTAAACGCGGGGGAGAGCAGCACGGGACATTGCGCCGGTCCGTGGTCGGCGCCCGGCGGTACGTGCTCGAGTGGCAGGCCGAAGAACCCGGCGAATCCGAAGGTGTCGATGTCGGGGTTGACTGCTTCCAGATGACGCCGAAGCACTTCCGAACGCACGTCGATGCAGAACACCATTTGTGCCGCCGGTCGGGCGGACGGCGAGCGTCCAGGCTGCGATCGGCCCGTTTCCCGTGCCTCCTTCAACGCCGTCAACAGGGAACGTCGGTACGCTTGTTCTGCCGCCACCTGCCAGACGTACCCTGCCGCGATGTCCGGCGACAATCCGCGTTCGCGTGAAGGCGAATCGCCATCAAACCACACGGCAGAGAGATCCACCCATCCCGCTCGGGCGATGCCGAGTTCAAAGGCCAATCGGATCGCCAGCAACCCCACAAGATCCGAATCGGCCTGACCGACCCACTCCGCCTCACGCACGCGGTACTTCACGTAACTCGCCCAGCCCGCGATCGAATACATCACGCAGAGCAGATAGGACTTGCGGTCTCTTTCGGGCACACTCAGTTCATCGAGGATGTGGTTGATGGCGGCCTGCGGGGCCTCCGGCAGTTCCCCGATCAGCCGATGA
Organism: uncultured Planctomycetales bacterium; assembly: GCA_964618455.1. Taxonomy (GTDB): domain Bacteria; phylum Planctomycetota; class Phycisphaerae; order UBA1845; family PWPN01; genus CAZUAQ01. Next base: position 55,154 of record CAZUAQ010000013.1, read on the forward strand.
AAATCCTTCAGCCCGAGCTTGTGCATCCGGCGGTTGTGGACCGCGCTGATGCGCCACGCCTCGTAGAGGGAACGATCCTTCCAGGGGCTCTTCCACACGGCCTGGCCCTCATCATAATGGGCCGCGCAATGCTGGGAGATCTGCTCGATGATCGCCTCCTGCCAGGGCATACCGCGCTGCCGATCCACCCGTTCGGCCAGGGTGGAATACCGGCGTCGATCAGGCCCATCCGCGTCCGTCTCGGACGTCTCTGCCCAGTGCATCACCTCGTCGACCGTCAGCGAGCCGAACGCATCGGGATCTTCGGCCGAACATTGCCGAAGCGCGGTTTCCAGGTCTGCAGTCTCGATCTGACCGGACGTCAGCTTCTCGCGAAAATGCGCCGGCGGCATCAGCAGGCGGCAGTCGCGAAGTTCCCGCATGGCCTGGATCGTTTTCGTCATCGGCTGATCCGACCAGCCCAGGAACGGGTTGACCGCCACGAAGTCCTGAAGCGGCCACAGCGGCGGAATCAGGTTCTCGATGTCGGCGAGGATTTCGATCAATGTATCGGATTCCTTCGGGCACTCGTCGGTCGAGGCCAGGGTCGCAGTTTCGCAGAGGCTGGCGTTCTTCATCGGCAATACTCCTTCTCTCACATTCCAGGCTTCATGCATCGGCGCAGGTGTTCAAACAGTGGAGTCGTCAGGGGGAGGCCATACGCTCGCCCCACAGGCGAGCGGTCCATCGTTTGATGGGAATGTCGCAGTAGAAGCCATTCATGGCATGCACATAAAGCTCCCGCGTCCACGATACGTCCGGGTGGCTCCGTATGAAGTGCTGGAACCCGAGCAGAAGCACGAAGACTCCCGCGATCACAAACATGACCGCGATATGGATCAGGAATCCCACGCCGTCGGGAGCGACGACAGGCATGGGCAGAAGCGACTTGCTCAGCAGAGCGAGGCTCGCGTAACCCAAACTGACCAGGACGCCCGCCACAACTCCCGACAGGAAAACCAGTCGGGACCTCGAAGTGAGCACGTCCATCATCAACTGCGCGATGGCCAGCGTCATGACCAGGCAGAGCACCGCCTCATTCAGCAGGAAGGCTCCCGAGGCGGCGAACTTCACCCAGGCGATGGCCGAAATCGGCAAGGCCAGAAGAAGTGCCGCTGCCATGCGCCCCCCCATGCCGGCCTTCGAAGGCGTCGATACAGGGATCCCCCGCAACGCGGTAGCCTCGTCGATCACGCTGCCGGAATTCAGGAACGCGTACGCCTTGTACAACGAGTGAGCCACGAGGTGGACCATGGCCAGCGTGAACGCGCCGAGCCCGCACTCGAGCATCATGAAGCCCATCTGGGCGATCGTCGAGTAGGCGAGCATCTTCTTGATGCTCGTCTGCGTCATCATGACCAGCCCGGCGAAGATGGCGGTGAACGCGCCGCCCATCGCCAGCAGGCTCAGCGATTCCGGGCTCAGGACGACGATGGGGCTGAGGCGAAGGATCAGGAATCCACCGGCATTGATGATGCCCGCGTGCATCAACGCGGACACCGGCGTGGGGGTCTCCAGCGTGTCCGGCAGCCAACTGTGGAAGGGGAACTGCGCCGACTTGGTCATCGCTCCGAACACCAGCAGCGTTCCAATGATCGCCGGGATCCAAGAGCTCCACTCCCCGCTGCCGAGCAACGCGTCGGCGCGAGCGAAGACCGTATCGAAGTTGCAACTGCCGAAATAGATGTAGGTGAGCACGATGGTGCCGATCAGGAAAGCGTCCCCGATCCGGCTGATCAGGAATTTCTTTCGCGCGGCCCAGATCGCCTTTGGACGGTGGCCGTAGTGGATGAGCAATCGGTGCAAACCGAAGCTGGTCAGCATCCACGTGGCGGTATAAGTCACCAGATTATGACAGACCACCAGGAACATCACGGAACCCAGTGTCAGGCAAAGCCACTTGATGAACTCACCCTGCCGGGGATCGCCGTCGAGGTAGCGAATCGTGAATCGCACGATGACCCACCCCAGCGTCGTTATGAGCAGGAGCATGATCGTGCTCAGTGTGTCGAAGTAAACGCCCAGGTCGACGAGGGCGGACCATCCCGCCGAAACATGGAGCGGCCCGTAGATGGTCCGCCCGGCCGTGGCGAGCAGGGCCAGCGCCAACCCGAGACCGGCAACGACGACGCTGAAGTGCCGCATGCGCCCGACATGACGATTGGCAACCGCGATGGGCGTGAAGCCCAACAGGAGAAACAGAATAGCCGGTCCGACGATAGTGATCAGATAAGCGGTGGTCATCATCATGTCCGTGGTGCCTGTGAGTTCCTGGCATATTCCCAGGCGTTGAGAATCTATGCCATGCAGGGGGCGGTCGAATCCGCATCAGCGCGAACGCGGAGCGCATCGCGCGCTTCCAGAGCCCGTCGTCGAGCTTCATCCGCCGTGGAGCCTGTGGCGGTCAGGTGGCCCATCTTTCGGCGGGCACGGGGGAATTTTCCGTACAGATGCAAAGCCACATTCGGTCGGCGAAGTACCCCGGACCAGTCCGGTTCGCCATCCTCCCAGAGATCCCCCAGCAGATTCGCCATGGCCGCGGGGCTGCGCAGAGTCATGGGCGAGAGGGGCAGGCCACACAGGGCGCGCACCTGCTGCTCGAACTGGCTGACGTCGCACGCCTCGAGGGACAGGTGTCCCGAATTGTGCGGACGCGGGGCAAGTTCGTTGATCAGCAGTTCGCCATCCGCACGATGGAACATCTCCACGCATATCAGGCCGACCAGGTCGAGATTCTCGGCCACCGATCGTGCCAGCGCGGCGGCCGCGGTGGAAACGTGGTCCGGAACCTGCGACGGCACGCTCGACAGATCGAGGATGTGGTGCACGTGCCGGTTCTCGATCGGCCCGAACGTCGTGACCTTCCCGTCACTCCCGCGCGCAACCAGCACCGACAGTTCGCACGTGTACTCGACCCACTGTTCGCACAAGACATCCACCTCGCCAAGCGCGTGCCAAGCTTCCACCGGGTCGGCATTCCGATCGAGCCGGATCTGGCCGCGCCCGTCGTAGCCTGTCGTGGCCCTTTTGAGGACGCAGGGCCGACCGACGCGGCTCATTGCCGGATCGATATCAGAGCGTGAGCGGATCGGATGATGCAGCGCGGTCGGCAGGCCATGGCGGTCCAGAAACGCGCGCTCCGTCAGACGGTTTTGGGCAATGCCCAGCGTGGCTGGTGAAGGTCGCATGCGTGTATGATTCGCTGCCTGTTCCACCGCCGCCACCGGGACGTTCTCGAACTCCAGCGTGATGGCGTCACAGGCTTTCGCGAACTCGATGACCGCGGATGTATCTTCGAACGGCGCGCGGATGTGGCGGTGTGCCCGGGCTCCGGCAGGACTGTCCGGTTCCGGCGCGAAGACGATCGTGCGGTAACCCATGCGCTGCGCCGCCGCGACAAACATCGCCCCCAGTTGCCCTCCGCCGAATACCCCCAGCGTGCTGCCGGGCAGGATGATCTGTTGTTCGTTCGCCGGGTCTTCCATCATTCCCTTTCCAACTCCATGTTCAGGACGGCTTGGCTTTGCTTGCGTACGAAGGCATCCATTTGGCCCGCGAGCGTGTTGTCCTCACCGGCCAGCATCCGAACGGCAAAGAGGGCGGCATTCCGGGCACCCGAGTCGCCAATCGCGAACGTGGCCACTGGGACGCCGCCCGGCATCTGGGCGATCGACAGCAGAGAATCCAGACCGTTCAAGGCCCGACTTTGGACCGGCACGCCGAGGACCGGGACGCGCGTCCACGCGGCCACCATGCCGGGCAGGTGAGCGGCGCCTCCCGCGCCGGCGATGATCGCGCGCAAGCCGCGCTCGGCCGCCGTCCGGGCGTATTCCGCCATCCGGTCCGGCGTGCGATGGGCGGAGACCACCAGCGCCTCGAAAGGCACGGCAAATTCGTCCAGCACGTGGGCAGCGTGCTTCATGGTCGGCCAGTCGGACTGACTTCCCATGATGAGGCCGACGAGCGGTTTATTGGCCTGTGCTGTTTCACTCATGCGTGTTCTTCGATCTCCGACTCCAACACAGGGCTGCCGCCAGATGGCTTGGAATTCCTGAGTTCCACGGGCCAGATCCAACTTTTATGGGTTCGATTCGGCCCGAAAATGTCTTGAGAAGATTCCGTATTAGAGGTATCTTTTTTCACGAATCCAGTTGCACGAACTGGAAAACCTGAAAATCTTTTCGTATAATAAGGTCGCAGCAGCGGGAGTCAAGAGGAAATCATGAAAAAAAAAGGCATGATTGAGCGGAACCAACGCCCCTGGACCTTTCTGACCAACCACTCGCACGTCCTGTTATGCCTGGCGGAGGATCCGGAGATGCGCCTGAAGGATGCGGCCGAGAAGGTGGGGATCACCGAACGGGCCGTGCAGTCCATTGTGCTGGATCTCGAGCAGGCGGGAGCCGTCACCCGCGAGCGGGTCGGACGGCGAAACAGGTACCGATTGAATCCGGAGCACTCGCTGCACCATCCGGTGGAGGAGCATTGCGAAATCCGGGACCTGATCGAGATGGTGCTCACGAGCCGGTCCAGGAATACCACGGTTCGCGCCTGAAGACATACGGCGGCGGTCTGGGGAAAGGCGCAGTCACCCCATAAGAACGCCCGGCGAGCGGGGAGAAACTCACCGGGCGGATTCAATGTTTAGAAGTTGCGTCCGTCGACTCATTGATGGCAAAGCGTATCGCTGACCGCCACGTTGGCTCCGCTCAAACACTGAAGGAACCGCGTCAGGTCATCGGCGTCAACGTCGCTATCGTTATCCAGCTTCGCATTCGCACACGTCGGCTCGTTCTGGGCAATGCCCGCGCCCGAGAAACAACTTTGAAACTTACCGAAGTCGGTGGAATCAACATCGTTGTCCAGGTCGAAGTCCGGCTTGGCGAAACTCGGCGAGCCGAGCGTCAGCGTGACCGCAATCGTCTGGGGCGTATTCGTCGCATCGGGATCGCTGATGGTGATCGTACCGTTATGTGTCCCGTCCGACAGGCCGCTGGTGTTGTAACTGACGGTATGGTTATTCGTTCCTCCGGTCGACGAGCCCGACGTCGGTGAGACCGACAGCCAGTTCACGTTGTCCGTGATGGTGTAGTCGAGAATTCCTCCGCCACTGTTCGAAATCGAGATCTGATCATTGCTCGGGTCCCCGCCCCCGGCCGTGGCCGAGGGACTCAGGCTGGACGGTGAACGTTGAATCGTCGGCGGGCTCTGGTCATAGCCGACACCCACGATGATCGCGAAGAGATCCCGCCCCGGCTCGGCGTTCGTGCCGTGATACCAGATGCCGTCAGGGTAATTGTCCTGTGTCGTGGCGTAGGCATTGAATCCGCCGCCATCGGTCGCTTCCGCCCGAATCGCATACGTCTGGCCCGGCGTCACGGGTACATCGTTCAATCCCCAGTTGACCGTCACCTGCTTGAACTCCCCGGAGAACACCTCGCGCGAGGTCGTCCACGGTCCGACCATCGGACCGGTCGGACCGCCCTCGCGGATGCTTGCGCGGTAGAAGAACTTGGGGTTTTGAATTCCCCGCGTCACGAAGATCTGCGCGCTGACGATCCGGTTCACGCCCGGCGGAACCACGAACGTCTGCGCCTGGTAGGTGTCCCATCCACCGCTCAACAGGACCTTGGCGTCACTCTGGGTGCCGTTGGGTTCCTGGAAGAACGACGGGTTGCAGTTGCCGTCGAACCCACCCGCCTGGTTGATGCCGTCGACCAGGTCGTACTGGTACACGGGCGAGTTCGGAAATGTTGTGATGGCCGAGTCGTCCGCCACGTACATCCAATGGGTGATGTACGAGTAGAACTTCCCTTGCGGCGGATTCTGCCAATAGAAATTCGGCGTATTGTCCGCCGGCGTCGGCGGATTGGCGATGGTGATGTCGTACGCGCAATTGTTGGTGTCCAACGGGTTGAGGCGGTTCCATCCGCTGCCGTCGGTCACGCCGAAGATGGCGTTGGGGTAGTTGCTGGCATTGGTCACGCCGATGTTCACGCCCTTGGACCCGTCCTCACGGAACAGGTGGTTCTCGATGGTCAGGGATCCGGCGTTTTCAATGTTGCCGATCTGGCGATAATGAACCAGCACCCAGCGCGGACCCGCATGGGCGACGTGGGGCAAGCAGGTCAGCAGGGCGAAGACCGCCACGCTCGACACGACAATAAAACGAAGACCCAAGAGAGGATGACGCATCCTGATGATCCTTCTCGGCCTGCTGAATGGAAATATTGCACAAGGGCCGACCCCGACCGGACCATCCCGCAACAGGCTCACGGGACGTCGGACCAGGCGACGCAACAATGATTCGACACGTGTTTTCTCAGAATGGTGGCCCGAGGGAATCTCAAGGCCATCCGCGACTTACGACTCTGCTTCATTATACCCGCTCATGGTGAAATACAAACGAAAAACCGCTACTGAAGGCTTATAGATTTACGCGCCTGGGAAAAAACAACCATCTCGCACCCGAACGCGGGTGACACAGGTGGCATTCGAGATTCGGGGTGGGGCGGAGTCGAGCGGGTCACTGAAACCGGTTCGCTTCAGGATGGAAGCGGGGATTGGCCGGGCGATCATGCAGGCGTCGATGGAGCTCAATGTGCGCAAAAAGTCCGATAAACGAACAGTCCTCGGGCTGATGGCCGGCACCAGCGGTGACGGAGTCGACGCGGCCTGCGTGGAAATCCGTGGAAAAGGGAAAAACATGCGTGCCCGATTTCTCCGGCACGTGCATCGGCGATTTCCACCGGAATTGCGTCGGAGGATACATGACGCTTTTGCGCCCTCCCCGATCGGCACCGAGGAGCTCGCCCGGCTGCACGCGAATCTGGGCGATGCTTTCGCGCGGGCGGCCCGGCACGCCATCGAGACCGCCGATCCGGGGCAGCGCCCGGAATTTGTCGGCCTCGCGGGCCAGACCATCTGCCACTATCCCGGCAGGGGGCGACGTTCCACCGTGACGCTGCAGCTCGGCGATCCGGCCCGCGTGGCGGCACACACGGGCCTGCCGGTCGTTGCCGATTTCCGCCAATCCGACGTCGCCGTCGGCGGGCAGGGGGCGCCGCTCGTGCCCTGGACGGATTGGATTCTCTTTCGTGACGCACGCGTCTATCGCGCGATTCAAAACATCGGGGGGGTCGCGAACGTGACCGGTGTTCCTCCAAATGCATCCCCAGACGAGGTCATCGCGTTCGACAGCGGTCCGGGCAACATGGTCATCGATGCGCTGGCGCACCACTTCACGAAGGGCAGGCAATGGATGGACCGCGACGGCCGCATGGCGGCGCGGGGCAAGGTCATCGACACGCTGCTGACGGCATGGCAAAAACACCCATATTTTCGAAGAAAACCGCCTAAAACGACGGGGCGCGAAACGTTCGGTGCGACCTTTGTGAATGATGCATTGAAGATCATTCGGCGGGAGAAGTACGCCGACGCGGATGTGATGGCGACGGCCACGGCGCTGACGGCACGGACCATCCACGATGCCTGTCTCCGCTTCCTGGCACCTCGCATCCGGGAGGGCGCGATATCTCGATCGCATCGGGAGAAGCCGGGCCGGCGAAGCGTGCCGTTCGAGCTGATCGTCGCCGGCGGTGGCGCTCGGAACCGAACCTTGATGCGAGAACTCGAACGCGCGTTCTCGCCCTGGCCGGTGATCCCCATGGACGCCACCGGGTGGCCGGTGCAGGCCAAGGAAGCCTGCAGTTTCGCCCTGCTGGCGGCGGCGCGAATGGACGGTGAGCCGGCGAACCTTCCTCAGGTGACCGGGGCCCGACGCGAAGCGGTCCTGGGGGCGGTGTATCTGCCATGATCGGGATGTCTGCGAATCCCGGCGCGGTCGATGTGGCCGGATCCACGCTTCCCGGAGTCCATCGTCCGAAAATCGATCCGCCGGCGGCGTCAGAGGAGAGGGCGGTTCGTGCCCTTCAGTGAGCCGAGCCGGGAATCTGGCTTAAGCTTTTATTAATTAATTACTTACAGATCCGATTCGCAGGAGTTGTGCTTTTTGCTGGACCTGTCTGGCTCCATCGGATAGCATTAAAGGTGTGCAGGCAGCATGCTTTAGGCTTTTCTGGAAGAAATGCGATCTGGATGGCATGCTGGGCCTTGGCGGTCTCTTCGGAGCCGTCGAAGGCATGATACCGCAGGCGGCGCAAGTCAAGTCTTTGCAGAGCAATGCATTAGCACTTCTTCTGCACGCGACTTCGCCTGTGAAATTTGAGAACGGATCGCGCTCGCGGATCCTGACGGTCGAGCGGATGACGTGCCGGGTGAACGAGTCACATGTGACCGCAACACCCCATGTGCTCACGGCCGAGGGAGAACGCGGCCGGAAGGTGAAAACGACATGTCGGCTGGAGAATTGAAAGAAAGATTAGCCAAATTTCCCTTGCAGCCGTAGGTCGTCCGGTTAGAATGAAATGAGACGAGTCGCATCGTTCCATAAGCAATCTGTGGGGAAAGAGGATTGAAGTCTGCCGGGTGTGGCTTCCTATCTCTCGGCGATCGTCCCCACTTATTCCGGATCGTGACAGTTGCGACGAGAAACAGATCGCAGCGAATCAAGTAAGATCGGATTCAAGTGAGATCGCATCATTCAGTTCTTGATGAGAAAGAAGTAGTCCTCCAAAGAGAAGTCGTCTAAGCGCGATCTTGATCAAAGGATTACTCAAGATTTCGAATTAAGGTCTGGCGTTCGATCAAGTCACGACGGTATACTGGTGAGTTCAGGCAGCGCATTGGTGCGGGCCTGCGTGCAGTTCAAACAGGAAATTTAGGAAAGCAGTCTCCGAGAGCGAGACGAAAGCATTACCAAATGAGGAGGTCGGAATAATGAGATCGACGATGCTGGCGGCTATCTTGGCTCTGTTCACTGCGGGACAGGCCTTGGGCGAACAGGAAGTGGCGGTGAACGTCCTCCTGGGCGGTGACAACAACGCAGCGGGTATTCTGGATGGTATTCCCCAGACGGCGGATGCCTACGACACGACGGGAGCCGTGGAGGACAACTCCACTGTGATCAATGCGGGCGACCTGCTGAACTGGGCCGTCGAAGTCACGATCACCGGGACGAATGGCGACGTCAGCAATGGCGCGGCCAACATCGTCCTCGACCTGGAGCTGACCCAGGGTGGCCAGCCGGTGGATATCGGTGGTTCGGCGGGCTGTGCTTCGGCCGGCTTCTGCAGCACGATCAACAACGGCAGCCCCAACAGCCCCGCAGGTGCGACCTCGCAGCTGGCCGCCTTCGCCTACACGGTGAACAGCGGTGCGATCGCTCCGTTGGTCGACGACTTTGATGGCCAGGACAATCGTCCCGCCATCGTCGGCACGATCATCGACGCCGTGAGCGACGACGGTGCCGGTCTCGACTACGAGACCTACCCGAGCGCCAACGGCTACCCCGCCGCTTCGACGGCGCCGACCGGCGTCCTCGTCGGCATGGGTGCGGGCTACAGCTCGTTCTCGGTTCCCACGTTCAACAGCTTCCCCAACACGATCAACGACGGTAACCTGGCGGGCGTCGGCTGCGTCGGTGCCTACCAGAACACGACCTGCGGCGCGACCAACAACTCGCTGCCCGTCGGCAGCGGTCCCTTCTTCGAGGGTCAGCTCAACACGTCCGGTCTGAACGGCACCTACGAGTTGACCGTGACCGCGGAAGTGGCCGGCAACAACGTGCTGGACGGCTCGTTCGATCCGCTGGCCATCGGTGGTTCGCTGACCCCGATCGCGAGCTTCGCCGAAGCGTCAACGGTCATGGGCACGGACACCATCGAGTTCACCGTGATCGGCATTGCTAACCCGTCTCTGGTCAGCGCGGTCTCGCGTAAGGATCACAGCGGCACGGACTTCGACATCGATCTGCTGAACCCGGTCGGCACCGCCGGTGCGGGCGTCGAGTCGCGCGGTTTGCCGGGTGCCGGTATTGTCGAGCGTCTGGTTGTCGGCTTTGATGGGCCTCTCGGCGTCGCCTTCGGATGCGGCAACGTGCAGATCAATCTGGGTACGGATTCCTGCTCGAGCGTGACCGACCTGGGTGGCAACGAGTACGAGATCGCCCTGACGGGTGGTACCGAAAACTCCTGCATCGAGGTGGAACTCATCGGTCTGAACCTGGCTTCGCCGGCGATCATCAACGCCCTGAACATCCGCGGCGATGCGAACGCCAGTGGTGGTGTGACGGTCATCGACCTGTCCACGATCAAGGCCGATCTGGGTAACCCGGTGACGCCGGCCCTCGCGGCCCTCGATATCAACCTGTCGAACGGTCTGACGGTCATCGACCTGTCGGAAGCCAAGGCGTCCATCGGTGGCGCGGCGGCCTGCCCGTAAGACGGATAACTGCGTAACCCCCGGTTGGGGTGGGGCTTCCACCCCGGCCGGTCACTTTGGATTGAAATGAAAGATGTGGCCTTTCTCTTGAAGTGAACAAGGAAAGGGCGAGAGAATTCCAGGTTCAGCCGCCACATTTCTTAATGGAAAACGGGAAAGAGCGGCTCTTTACACAGGAGGAGAGTACAAATGCGTAAGGTAGCTTTGGTTCTGGGTATCTTGCTGGTACCCGCGCTGGCCATGGGCCAGGAAGTCAGCCTCAGCGTAGTCAGTGGTGACTACCCCGGTCCCTACGTTTCGGAACTCGGCCCGTTGACCGGCCCCGGCGATCAGCTGGTCATCTGGACGGTCCTCGAAGCGGACACGAACGTGCTGGACGGTGTGCAGTACAAGCTGCACGTCAATAATGATGCCGACAACGATGCGTTCAACTTTGTCGGTTACCCCTCGCAGGGCAAGATCTTCAATCTGTTCAACGCCTTCCCGGGTCTGGGCGATGCCTTTGACCTGCTCGGCGACCTGACGGATTGGGCTCCCGGCGACTACGGTGTCCAGGCGCCCGGCCAGGGCATCAATGAACTGAACGAGGTCATCTTCACCAACACCGGCTCCCCGAGCATCGATGTCGGTGGCGAGACCCTCGTCGGTTACATCATCGAAGCCACGGCTTCGTACGACCCGAACAAGGTCTACGAGATCTCGGCTCTCGGTCCGGTCGATGGTGGCCCGAACGCCGAGTTCAGCGCCACGCCCGAGAACGGCCCGATCACGGCGGGCAGCAGCCTGCTGATCACCCCCGAGCCCACCAGCGCTCTGCTGCTGCTGGCCGCGGTGCCGTTCCTGCGTCGTCGTCGCGCCTGATTGATGGCTTGACGATTACTGAACGATGCGGGAGGGATTTTTGTCCCGCTTCGTGATCTCGACATGAAGTTTCAGTGAGGCTCGGACACCGGTGTCCGAGCCTCACTTTTTTGCCAATCCACGAGGGTGTGGGGGGCGAAACGACTGACGTTCGGAGCATGCGGCGTTTGGTCTTGTGAACGCCTGCTCTGTCCGGCGAACAGGGGGTAATCCTACCCATAAACAGGCTGTGAAAAAGGGATTGCCCCAAACCGTATAATGTTGAAAAACAAGGCAATTGTGTGGTCGAGTTCACGGAAGATTAACTTGCCTTGTCATTGCCGGTGAGGTTATAATCAGTACGTTCGCCATCGGATACACAGTCTAATATCACAATATTTTTTGCTCACTGAGAAGGAGTGCGAAGGATGTCCAAGAAAGTATTGATCGCGGGTTTGTTGCTGATGCTCCCCGCCGTGGGGTTCGCTCAGGAAGTCAGTCTGTCGGTGGTCGCCGGCAACACGTTTGACGGTCCGTTCACGGACAGCGTCGTGCTGCCCACCGCTCCGTCCGGCACGGAAATCGTCATCTGGACGTTTGTCGAGTCGTCGGTGCCTCTCGACGGCCTGGGCTACAAGCTCCACGTGAACAGCGATGCCGACAACGGCAAGTTCGAGATCGCCGACTACGCCCCGGGCAAGCTGAGCAGCTTCGGTGACCAGTTCGATGGTCTCGGCGAAGCGTTCGCGCTGATCCCCGATCCGACGGAAACCGACTTCTCCACGGCGGCCTACGCGTTCGCCACGACGCCGATCAGCCTGGCTGATCTCAACGAAGTCATCTTCGAGACGAACACGGTTCCGAACGTGGCGGCTGAAGGCGAAAGCGTCATCGGCTACATCCTGAAGACGACCACGGATCTCGCCCCCGGCGACTATGTCGTTTCGGCCCTGGGCCCGATTGATGGTTCGCCCAACGCCGAGTGGAGCTCGACGCCGCAGAACGGCCCGCTGACCGCCGGTAATGACCTGACGATCACCGTGCTGCCCGAGCCCACCAGCGCCCTGCTGCTGCTGGCCGCGGTGCCCTTCCTCCGCCGTCGTCGCGCCTGATCGGCGTTGACTTTGGCTGGAATTAGCCTGCTCGACATCGGTCGCTGATGAGTGGTTCGATGTTCGACGGGGTAGACACAGATTGAACAAACAAGAGCCTGGCCTTCGGGTCGGGCTCTTTCTTTGCGCGCTGCATCAGTGTGTGGGGATCCAGTCCCGCCGGACATGACAGGGTTCCCAAAGGTTACTGCGGCGTTTCTGCAGCTTCCTTCTCGACCGCGGAAGGCGGTGCTTCGGCCGGCGTGTTCTTCGCCGGTGGCAGTGGCTTGGCGTAGACCCCGAGGTGGTTGGCAACGTGACGCTGGAACTTACCGCTCGGGCGGTTGAGCACTTTGGGTTTGCCTTCCCCGTCATCCATGACCAGGGTCGTGCTGCCGCCGCCATCGAGATTCAGGGCATTGTACGCCCCGAGCTTGCGGATCCACTCGGCGGTCTCCGCCGTCGTCGTCCCCTCGCTGTAGCCTTCCTGCCGACCGTCGATCACCATGAGGATGAGGTAGCGGCCGTCGCGCGTCACGCCCAGGGCCGAACGCGGGTGAAGCGCCTTCATGCCACCATTGTTGCGCCCATCGATCAACAAGGCATAGAAGCCGCCGATGGCGTGCTCGGCCTTGGAAGCGTTGATCGATTTTCGGGCGAGCGTCACGCGTTTGTCCTTGCCGATCAGGATGGCGTCGTAGTCCTTGTGCGCGGGGGAGTACAGGTCGCCGCGCGACATCGAAATGCCCACCACGTCCTGGGGATCCCCCTTCTTCGAGGCGAACGGCCCGAAGGGCGAGCCGTTGATCGCCACCTGGCACTTGAATTCCGTCAGGAACTCGGAGGTCTTCCGCGCATCGGTATCCTTGGGGGCCTCGCCGTTGGGGGGCGTGACCAGGAAGGAGACGGTGGGTTCGCGGAGATCCACGCGGAAGGCGCGCATTTCCAGCGGGCGGGGTTTCTTCGCACGTCCCTCACAGTACTCCACACCTTTGAAGATCGGCTTCCAGGACGAGATCTTGGCGTGGCGCACCGCGTCTTCGGGTTTGCCCGGCACTGCCGCCCGAGCGACCGCCGGTACCATCAGGGCCAGCAGGACGATCGCGAGTGCTCGATACCAGCAAGAGGTCCGCATTCGTTTGGCTCCCGGTGTTGTCCCCGTTGGAGATGGTGTCAGGCACGCAATTTCAAGTGAAGAAATCATTGTCATCGGGCGTCGGAACGGATTCAACCGGTTGGGCTATCTGGGGTGATCCTCACGGAGAAGGCTCGGGTACGTCTCCGCGGATGAACGGATTTTGGCCCGTCTGCGCCTGGGCGGGTATCATGCCGAACGATGTTGAGGCCGGGGCATTGTGCGGATAAGCCGGGGGCGAATTCAGTCTCCGGGTAGCGGGGATCGCCCAGTACGGAACGAGGTGGTCATGCGTCTGGTGTACTTTGGATCGGGTGATTTCGCCGTGCCCTCCCTGCGAAAACTGGTGAACCTGCCTCATGAGGTGGTCCTGGTGGTGACGCAGCCGGATCGCCCCGCCGGACGCGGCAAGCACCTGCGGCCGACGCCGGTGGCCCGACAGGCCGAGCAGGAAGGGCTGCGCGTCGAGAAGTGCGCGAATGTGAACGATCCCGGGTTTGTCAGGAAGCTGCAGAGCCTGCGTGCCGATCTTGGTGTGGTGGCGGCGTTCGGGCAGTTGATCAAGGAACCGGTGCGGATGGCCTTTCCCGGTCAATGCGTGAACCTGCACGCTTCGCTGCTGCCGAAGTACCGCGGTGCCGCGCCGATTCATCACGCTCTGCTTGCCGACGAAGCACTGACAGGCGTCACGGTCTTCCGGCTGGTGGATCGCATGGATGCCGGGCCGATCCTCCTGACGCGTGAGACCGCCATCGGTCCATCCGAGACCTGCGGCGACCTGCACGATCGCCTGGCGGGGATCGCCTGCGATGCGGTGGATGCCGCCATCAAGATGCATGAGGAGACTCCGCTCCCGCCGGCCGAGCCCCAGGACGAATCCCTGGTCACGCTGGCCCCGAAGCTCTCCAAGACGGACGGTCACCTGCGTTTCGATGTGCCGGCACGCGACGTGGCGTTACGCTGCCGGGCGATGACCCCCTGGCCCGGGGCACGCTGCTGCTTTATCCCGTCAGACGGGCAGGAAATCGACATCAGCCTCACGAGCGTGAGCGTCATTCCCAAGGCGAGTGACCTCGGCCCGGGAGAGATCACGGAGAACCTCACGGTGGCGACGGCAGACGGGGAACTCGAGATCCACGCCCTGCAGCCGGCAGGCAAGGGCGAAATGAGCTGGCAGGATTTCGTGAACGGGCGCCATGTGAAGCCGGGCGATTGCTTCGCGGCGGTCCGATGATCGGGCTGGAGTGGGGGCCACTCCAAGTCGGATGAAGGGCAGGCGCGGCTCCTGGAGCGGGAAACGTCCGGGGGAAGCGGGAACATGAATCGTAAGCAGGTCATCACCCGGATGGTACAGGTCTGATGCAGTTTCTGGTCTTTGGAGCATTTGCAGTCATCCTGAGTGTCCCGGACGGCGGGCCGCCCTGGCCGACGGTAACATCGGTGTGGGGCAGTTGGGCGATCGTGCTCGGCCAGTTCGTGGCCGTAGGGGCCGCCGGGGCGATTTTCACCCACCTCGTGCTTCGCAAGCTCGAATACGAGAAGGACTGGCTTCGCTCCGCGCAGAACCGCCTGAACCAGGGGGGATTGATCACGCGCGTTCTGATCGCGGCAGGATACCTCGTCTCCATCTTCCTGACGGACTGGACGCGCATCGTGCGGAGTTGGGACTGGGCGACCCGGTTCTGGGGCCTGGACGAGATGATCCTGCTCCTGCCGTTTCTGCTCAACGTGATGGTCGCGTGGGTCTCGCTTTTTCCGGCGGACCGGGCGGTACGCCGCGTGGCGTTGGAATTGCGTCTGTTTGCCGGCATGCCGAGCCGTCCCGTCTGGAAGCTCGGGCGCTACCTGAGCTACATGTTTCGCCAGCACGTCCTGGTGATCGCGTTGCCGATGACGCCGATCGTCGTGGCGTACGACTTTTCGCGGCGCTACGCCGATGAAATCGTGAAGTGGACGCAGATTCCCTGGGCGCACGAGGCGGTCGTGGTCGTCGTGGCGGGGGTGGTGTTCCTCTTTGCGCCGACTTTGCTGGCGTTGATCTGGCAGACCAAGCCGCTGCCGAACGGCGAGCTTCGCGATCGGCTCGAAGCGATGTGCCGGCGGGTGAATCTGCGTTACCGCCGGATCCTCATCTGGGAGACGGACGGCATGGTGGTCAACGCGGCGGTGATGGGGCTGTTCCGCCCGGTGCGGTACATCCTGCTGTCCGACGGGCTGATCTCCATGATGGACGAGAGGAAGATTGAGGCGGTGTTCGGCCACGAAGCCGGGCACGTGAAGCATCATCACATCCCGTTTTACCTGCTGTTCGCCGTGCTCAGCATGCTGATGGTCGGTGGCGTGACGGAGCTGGTGCGCTGGGGACACCAGGCGAATCCGGATTTGTTCGGCATCGCCACGAGCGAACTGTACGACTATCTGCGGATCGGGGCGATGGGTTTGGTCGTGTTGCTGTGGGGGGCGGGGTTCGGGATCGTGTCGCGTCGTTTCGAGTGGCAGGCGGATCTCTACGGGGCGTGGAGCGTGACGCCCCAGCCGCGGGATTGCGTGCTCAACTGCCGGCTTCACGGAGATCCGGAAGATCCCTCGCGTGATACGGCACCGCCGCCGGAGCAGGCAACGACCCCGCGGCGTACACCACTCTGCGCGACGTCGGCCCGGCTATTCTCCAACGCGCTGCAAAGTATCGCCGAAATGAACGGCATTCCCCTCAAGGCCAACAGTTGGCGCCACTCCAGTATCCGCAACCGGATGAACCTGCTCGATAAATACGCGGAGGATCCGGGGGCGATCGCCGCGTTGCTGCGCTCGGTGGCGTGGATCAAGGGATTTCTGCTGTTGGGAACGGTGATCGGCCTGGTCATCGCGATCTGGCTGTACTGGCCAGCGCAATGGCCTTCCTGGATTCCACGCCAAGGTGGTTGAGTGCGACGGGGGGCACGTGGCGGAACTTCTCCGGCTCGCGTTCGGAGAAGAAGTTGGCCACCGCCTCACGGATTTTCACCTGGATGCGCTCGGGGCGACCGCGGGCGCTGACCGTGTGGAACCCGAATTCCTGGTCCATGCGATTGTATTCCTTGAGCAGCCGCGTCTGGTAGCGCTTGAAGCTGTCGTAGAGATCCTCGCCAAGGGCGAGATCCATGCCGGACTCGAACCAATCGATGGATCCGCGGGAGACCGCGCGGCGAACGAGATTCTGAATATCCAGCTTGAGGTAGATGACGAGGTCGGGTTTGGGGGCGAAACCGTAGAGATCGTGCGCCCATTCGGGATCGACACCGCGTACGAGATCCCGCGCCCAGGCGGTGAAGACGTAACGATCGGAGAGCACGACGAACCCGCTCTTGAGTGCGGGGATGATCTCTTTCTCCAGGCGATCGGCGAAGTCCGCCGCGTAGAGCAGGGCGTACGTGTAGCGGTTGAACATGCGGAGGTTCTTGGCCTGGGTGATGGTCTGGCCGACGAGCTGGCTTCGCGTCCAACCGGTCTCGATCACACCGTAGCCCTGGAGTTCGAGCCATTCGCGCAGCATGCTCATCTGCGTCGTGCGCCCGACCCCATCGGTCCCCTCGATGCTGATCAATGTGCCTTCGCAATTGGTCGTATCGAGGTAGGGCAGCCCCTCCCCGAAGAAGTTCAGGTCACTCATGCAATCCTCGGTGTCTTTTTCAGCGTTCCCAAACGATTCTCGACGATCTGGCGGACCTTCCGCTGTTGCTCGGCAATGTTCTCGGTGGCGTCGAGGACTTCGAATCCGAACTCGTCGATCATGCGCTCGTACTCGTCGAGTATCCGACCCTGGAAAATCTTGAAGCTCTCGAAGGGATCGGGATGGAGGTTCAGATCCATGCCCGCTTCGAAGTCCTTGAGCATGGGCCTCGCCATGGTGATGCGACTCAGCGCGACGTCGATCGGCACGCGGAAGTAAAAGGCGATGTCCGGCCGCGGAGCGATGCTGTACACCTTGCGGACCCACTCCCGGCTGCAGCCGCGTACGGTGTCCCGCCCGAAGGCGGTGAAGGCGTAACGGTCGGCCAGGACGATCATGCCCGCCTTGAGCGGCGGAAGGATGCTCGACATCAGGCGATCGGCGAAGTCGGTGGCGTGAAGCAGGCTGAATGTCGTCGGGGTGAGGCTGCGCTTTTTCTTGCCCTTCTTGGTGGTGCGTTTGACGAGGTCGGCCGAGTTCCATTCCGTGAAGAAGACATTGTAGCCCTGCGACTCGAACCATCGCTGCAAGAGCTTGATCTGCGTACTCTTGCCGGAGCCGTCGATGCCTTCGACGATGATGAGCCGTCCCGGGTAGTTGTGAGGTTCCAACAGTGCGTTAGTCGTCACGTAAGGTGTCCTCCGATGCCCACGTGGCCAGGCGAAGATTCAGTGAGCGTTTGTATCGTTTCTCGAAGACCGGGCGCAGTCGATGAGCGGCCCACATCTCCAACTCGGCATCGCGCCCGGTGCACACCTCGAGGTCCACATGATCGTTGTACACGCTGCTGTGAACGTCGTCCACCACCCCGTAATGCGTGCGATCCAGGGCGTTGGCGAGACGAAGTAGAACCGAGAGCTTCTTGACGGCTTTGCGATGCTTCTTGGTCAAATTCTGAAAGCTGAAGTGATCGCGCTTCGGACTTTCCTTGCGATGATAGCGCGCGATGTTGGCGATGACTTCGATTTCCTGAGGTTCGAACCCGCGCAATTCGCCGTGGCGAATGAGGTAGTACGAATGCTTGTGGTGCCCCCGATGCCCGATATGGTAGCCGATATCGTGCAGCAACGCGCCGTAGTGAAGCCACTCGCGGTACTCGTCGCCCAGCCCGTGGATTTCGCGCAGCCCGTCGAACAGCTTGAGGCTGAGCTGCGCGACTTTCTCCGCGTGCCCGCGATGATAGCAGCAACGCTCGGCGAGGTGGATGACGCTGCGTGGGCGCGGGTCTGGCCAGGTCACCCGGGCTTCGAGGCTCCTGCGCTTCCGCGCGACGTGATCGAGGATCATGCCTTCGCGCAGGCCGGCGCCGCAGAACTGAATGCTCTCCATTCCCAGTTCCTTCATCAGCGTGTGCAGCACGATCGCGCCGGGCAGGATCATGTCCACGCGTCGATTCTCCATGCCGGGCAGTTTCAAGCGCTCGGGACGCGGCAGATCCCGAAGCCTCGCGATCAGCGTCTTGATCTGCGAGCGCATGACGGTGGCCGGTCCGAGCGGATCCATTTCGGGGTTTCCGAGGCTGCCGCCGATCATCTCGAACAGGCATTCCACCGTGCCGGATGTGCCGATGAGCGACTGCGGACTTGTGTCGCGGATCTTCGCGAGCCAGGGATCGAGCTGGACCTGGATGTGGCGGCGCAGGGCCTTGATCTCCGCCATGCGCGGCGGGTCATTCTCGAGAAAGAGTTCCGCCAGTCGCGATGCGCCGAGCTTGGCCGACCCGAGAAGTTGCGTGGTCGATCGATTCCCGACGATCATCTCGAGGCTGCCTCCGCCGATGTCCGCCACCAGGCAGTTCGTCTCATTCAAGGCCATCGAATGCGACACCGCCAGGAAGATCAGGCGTGCCTCCTCCTCGGGGCTGATGACCTGAATGTTGAGATCGAGCTGTTCGCGCACGCGGGCCACGAACTCGCCCCCGTTGGTCGCTTCGCGGACGGCGCTGGTCGCATAGGCGCGGAGTCGATTGATCTTCTTCAGCCGGGCCAGCTTGTTGAATCGCTTGAGCGTATCGATCCCGTCGCGCATGGCGTTCGGTGTGAGCCGGTGGCTCTTGAAGCCACCTTTGCCGAGCTGCACCATGACCTTGTCGCGTCCGAGAATGCGGAAATTGCCGGAAGCCGAGGCTTCCGCCATGACGAGGTGAATGCTGTTGGTCCCGATGTCCACCACGCCGATCGACTTGGGAGCGGGATCCTCCGCCCGATTTGCCGTGCCCGGCAGGGTCGACTGCTGATTGGGCGATGCAGCAAGGACGTGAGCGGGCTGGGGGGCATCGGCGCCGGTCGCTACGGGAGTCTCCTCACCGCCGCGGCCCGACAGGGGATTCGGTAGATCGCGCATCTCCGGCTCGTGCATCGTCCGAATATCCTAACCGGTCGGCGCCGATTCGCGACTCTCATCATCGGCGCGCTGTTCGGCGTTCGTTCGGCGACCCTGCAGATGGGCACGGACACGCTGTGCAAACTCGGGCCAGCGCTCGAACGCCTCATGGCGACGTTGTTCGGCGGATTCGCTCCAGTGAAGGGCGTACTTCTGAAGTCGAAGGCAGCGCCAGGTTTGCCGCGCGAGCAGGTCGCGATCCTGAATCAAGGCACAGAGCGTTTCCACGATGACGAGGTAATCATTCCATTCGCCCAGCAGGTCCTGCATTTCCTTTGCGGCACGAATGATCTCGTCCAACTCACCGCCGGCCAAGCGTTCGTGCAGTTCAGCGCTGTAACGGAATCGCTTGATCCGCAAACGCAGATCATGGAGGTCGGCGGATTCCTCGCCGGGTTCGATCTCGAGCATCTGCTCGGCCCGTTTGTGCATCAGGGCGACCAGCGTATCCTCCGACAGGGCGTCACGCTTGAGATCGCCTTCAACGGTATCCAGCAATCGAACGATGCGCTTCAGTCGTGAGGGGGTATCCTTCTTGTCTGCTTTGCGGGCTGCCCGCTCGAGGGCATTCGCTCTCAGTGACGTCAGTCGCCCCTCGAGCCAGGCGAGATCGGCCGACTCAAGAATCTCGCAGGTGCCGGCTTTGCCGATGTGAATCAGGTGAACATCCATGTCGCGTACGTCGCGAAACACGTTGCGCATCTTTCGCAAGGCCGTGCCGGCGTTCTTCAGCTTACTGCCGCGGGCCACGGGTTTCAGAATCTCGAGCGGTTCTCGCAGGCGCCGGCTGGCCACGCGGAAACGATGGACTGACTCGACCTCGCCGGGATGAATGGCGGGCTCGAGATTGCTGCGCATACGCTTCAACTGCTGGCGAGCGTAGCCGATGAGTTCTTCCGTGCGAATCATCGAATAAGCGTCCAATCGGGCGAAAAGAGCGAAGTCGGATGACTCGTCGCCTCATGGGAAACAAGCCGGCCGTCCCGAAGAAAAAACCCTGTGAACAATGTGATTTTATGTTAAGCCTTCGTGAAAAGCCAGCGTTCTTTACGTAACAAACCGGGCTGGGGCTTTGCAATTTCTTAACGAAACATGGATCCAGCTTCTGTGGGTTACACAGGCGGCGCCATCCATCAGGACCTGTCGGCAGGCGGGACCCCGATTCAGGCGATCCAGGCCATCTGCTTGGGCGTGATTAGCCACAGGAGTTCGCCGCGGGCGGGAGGCTTGATTTCATCGAGTTCAATACAGGCGACACCGCCCTTCTTGAAACGGATCGTGCCGACACTGGTGCCCACGATGAGACGCGTGGCCAGCTCCCCGAGATCCGGCTCGTGCCCGACCAACGCCACTTCATCGAGGTGCAGCGACCGGCCGATCTGATCGAGCAGGGCGTTCGGGTCCCCCGACGGGGCGAGTGACTTCACTGTCCGCAGGCGCGGCGTCACGGGGAGTTCCTCGGCCACGATCTGCGCGGTTTGCCGGGCGCGGATGAGCGGGCTGGTCCAGATCTCATGGAAGTTGACATTCATCTTGGCCAGCGCCAGGACGATCTTCCGCATCTTTTTGATGCCGGCGGGCGTCAGTTCCCGGGCTTCGTCGCTGAGCACGTCGGGATCGGATCGATTCACGGCGATGCCGTGCCGGATGAGGTAGAGGCGCATGGAGTATCTCCGAACCATTCACGCCGCCGGATGTCCATCGTGATCTTTCACCAAGCTCAGCCATCCGCACGGTGGGAGCGGGACATGTTTCATCTCCTGTATTTAGAATAGGAGATCCCTGGTGGCTTGACGAATGGTACCGTCGGGGGAGATCTCGGCGCATGCGAGCAGGGACCTGCCTGGTTTCGCAGGTCGTCGCATGCGGGGATGTGAAGTCGGATAGATCTACCGCCCGGTGAAGCCCGGCTGGAGAAACACATCCAGCAGGGTGGCGGTCAGATGCGAATCGAGAGGTGGGAGAAAGACCGGCCCGTTCTCGGCATTCCGGCCGATGACGGGATTGCACTGCCCGGCCATGAGCAAGGGGACCAAGGCGAGCATCAGGAGTACCCATCGCATCGTGAGCCTGGATCCTGAGAACATCGCGCTCCTCTCGGCCCTCGTCGCCGAAGGAGTGCTCCGGCGACATGCCCAACTTCCACATACGCTACGGCGATTCGGCGAAATGCTTCCTTCCCGCCGCGCCAATCTGGGAACTTCTACAGATCCATCGGCGGGGAGTCAAGAAGATTTCGGATCATGCACTTCACGTTCCAGTATCGTGAAAAAGGGTGCGAACGGGCTGTGTCTGGAGACGGGGGACGACCCTAAATCTCTGTAAAATCTGAGTTTGTACTACACAGGCTGTCGTGCCCGGCGAAGTGGCGCCATTCCGTCATTCGTTGCAAAAAGATGAAGTTTCTCCACCCCGAAGCGCAGCGGTGGCTGGATGACTGTTCCACCGTGAGGGCCATCCTTGGAACAGGGCATGCGTTCCCGGAAAAGGCAAGGGGATGAAGGATGATGCGAACGGGAAGGCGACGCATACCTGCCGAAATCCGGGCGATCGTTCCGCTTCTGCCGTACCAGCGGGAGGATGTGGTCAGCGACGCGCGTTTCAACTGGTGCTGTTGGTCACGGCAGGTGGGCAAGAGTTTCACCAAGGCGTTGCGTCGGCTGCTCCGGGGGATCGAGCGGAGGCGGGATCAGATTTTACTCTCGGCGGGGGAGCGCCAGAGCCGGGAATTGATGCTCAAGGTGCAGCAGCATTGCCGGGCGTTGAATCTCGCCGCCGGGATGGTGGGGAGTCACTACTTCAAGCACACCTCGTACGCGCAACTGGCGTTGGAACTGCCGAACGGCGTACGCGTCATCGCGTTGCCGGCCAACCCGGAGACGGCGCGCGGCTACACGGGGGATGTGCTGCTCGACGAGTTCGCCATGCATCGCGACGACCGGGCGATCTGGGCGTCGATCTTCCCGGCCATCCTGCGCGGAGGCGGAGAGCTCGATATCGCTTCGACGCCCAAGGGAGCCGGGAATCTCTTCGCCGAACTCCGGGACAATCCGCAGTTTCGCCATTCGACCGTGAGGCTTCGCGATGCGATCCACCAGGGACTTGATGTCGATGAAGAGGCCTTGCGGGCATCGATGAACGACGACGATCTGTTCGCGCAAGAGTTTGAATGCGCGTTCCTGGAAGAGGTGTCGGCATTCCTGCCGATGGCGAAGATCGCGGCGTGCGAGGATGCGCAGCTGGAGAAGACATTTGACCTCGAGGTGTTGCGGGAACTTGAGGGGCCGTTGTATGCGGGCGTGGACATCGGGCGTCATCGCGATCTGACCGTGTTCTGGGTCGTGCGTCGCGCGGGCGAGCGGTTGATGACGTGCGGCCTCTGGGAGGCGCAGGGGTGCGCGTTTCGTGAACAGTCGGACATGTTGGCGGCGACGCTGCGGTTGCCGGGGATGCATCGTTGTGCGATCGACGCGGGTGGGATCGGCATGCCGCTGGCGGAGGAGGCGCTGGAAAAGTTCGGCGCGTTTCGTGTGGAGGCGGTGACGTTCACTCCGCGCGTCAAGGACGAATTGGCGACGGGGCTGCGCTTGCAGGTCGAGGCGGGCACGTTGCGGATCCCGGTGGATGAGGCGATCCGCAACGACTGGCATTCGGTGCAGCGCTCGGTCACCACGTCAGGACCGCCGCGCTACACGTCGGGCCGGTCGGGATTGGGGCATGCGGATCGTTTCTGGGCGGCGTGCCTGGCGGTGCGCGCGGCGGGGGCGGGTGCGATCGGGGAGATCGAAGGGATGCGGGGTCGGCGTCTGCGTTTCAGCGGATGGCGCCTCTGGTAAGCGTCGCGAATGTGTCACGACTATGGGGATCGCGCGGTACGAGGGAAGGACGATGAGCGTAACACAATGGGTGACGAATGTGTGGCGGCGACGTGGTTCGGATCCGATGCCGCGTCCGAAGCCGGGACAGGTGGTGGAGTCGGCGCCGCTGGATCGGTGGCGTGATTATCCCGCCGATGGTCTCGCGCCGGAGCGGCTGGTGAGCATTCTGCGACTGGCGGACGAAGGTGACGTGGCGCAGGCGATGGCGTTGTACGCGCAGCTCGAAGAGAAGGACGCGCACCTCTACTCGGTAGCGAACATGCGGCGGCTGGCCGTGACGGGACTGCCGTGGCAGATCGTGTCGGCCGCGGACGTGCGCGAGGGCATGGATCGTGCGGCAGCGGATGAAGCGGCGGCGTTCTGTCGGGAGATGCTCTCCACGATCGAGGGTTGGGACGAAGTGCTGCAGCATCTCTCGCTGGCGACGGGCCGGAACGTCGCGGTGGCGGAGAACGTGTGGGAGATGTCGGGCGATACGTTTCGCCTGGTGGATGTGTGCGCCGTCGACTTCGATCGGATCACGTTCGATGATCAGGGCCGGGCGCGCATCCTGACCGGCGATGACCCGGTGCACGGGATCGCGCTGCCGCCGGGCAAGTTCGTGGTGCATACGCCGCAATCGGTCTCGGGGCATGCCATGCGCGGCGGTCTATTGCGCGTGAGCGCGCTGGCGTACCTGGGCAAGCACTACGCGATGAAGGACTGGATGATCTTCGCGGAAGTGTTCGGGATGCCGGTGCGCGTGGCGCGGTACGAGCCCTCGGCAACGCCGGAGGAGAAGCGGGAACTGCTGCGGATGTTGCAGTCGCTGGGGGCGGACGCGTCGGGGATTTTCAGCAAGGCGGTGGAGCTGCAGCTTCTCGAAGCGGGGCAGGGCAATGCGCCGCCGCCGTACGAGAGCATCTGCAACTTCTTCAACCGTGAGCTGAGCAAGGCGTGGCTGGGACAGACGCTGACGGTGGAGACGGTGGGACGGAAGGCCTCGTTGTCGGCGGCGACGGTGCACGATGAGATCCGGCTGGATCTGCGGCAGGACGATCTCGTGAAGGAGGGGCGCACGATCCGCCGTGACGTACTGACACCGATGGTGCGGGTGGCGTATGGCGAGGATGTGCCGGTGCCGTTCTTCCGCCGGCAGTTCGATCCGAAGCGGGATCGGGAGAAACTGGCCCGCGTGCTCGACGTGGCGGTCAATGCATTGGGGATGGAGGTGCCGACGTCGTGGGCGCATGACGCGCTGGGCGTGCCGGAGGCGGAAGGTGAGGAAGCGACAGTGCGCGGTAAGCGTACTTCACTTGGATGATCAATCGGTAAAAAGCCTGAAGGCGAAGGCCTCGATGCGTTCGAAGCCTTCGCCTTTTTCGTGACGGCTGCGTGGCGTTTCCGATGTCCTTATGCCCGGACTTTCCGTGCGTCCCGGATCAGCGCGTGGGCGAGGCCAGTTGTTCGCGCAGAATCTTGGAGAGCAGTTCGCGCGCGGGCTGATCGAGTGTGGCCAGGGCCTGCTGGAATCGGTCGAGGCGGCTCTTCTCGTCGAAGTAGTTGCGGATGTCGGGCACGAGCCGGATGGCATCCTTGAGGACGCCGCGCATGTCGGCCACATTCTCGGGATTGTTCAGCTGCGTCACGCGTTGGGCGAGTTCGTCGAGGAGGCGGTTGAGCTCGTTGACCCAGTCGTTGAAGTTATTCTCGAGGGAGAGGTAGCGCTCGGCATCGGAGACGAGGAAGGTCTTGATGACCTGCGTGTCCTGCTGGGTGAGGGGCTCGCCGCCCTCGAGATGATCGATGGCGACACGGGCCTGGTCTGCCCAGATCTCCTGCTGCAGTTCGCGGACGCCGGCTTCGATCCTGCTGATCTGGGCTTCGACGATGCCGAAATCGTCGGCCGACTCAGCCTGGATCGCGGCGGAGGCGATCCGGCGCAGGTTCTCGATGGAATCGACCCACTCGTTGGTTTGAACAGTGGCCATGAAGTCTTATCTCCCTGGTTCGTACAGCGGAAACGAAGAGCACCCGGACATTCGGAAGCATTCGGGAACGGCGGGCGGCATTACCCGCCGGCGCACAATCATCCCCATGGAGTATCGGGCAGATACGCGGCGCGGTTGAGCAGGCGTTCCGTTCATGGGTGCCTGTCCGATAACGCACGACCCCATGCGAGCATCTCCTTCTTGATTCAAGGCCGCAATCCCCTGCAGGGCCTTGATATACGCTGATGAAGAGCGGAGATCGGGGCACTGATAGAGCAAGTCAGAAAGCGGTTTTTCCGATGGAGAAAAATGCCTATTGGCGCTTGCCGATCATGTCGCTTCAGCGATGGCGGCAACCTCATTCGGCCCTGTACAAAGTCTTCACGATCGTTTGAGCGGCTCGATCCAGGGACTGCCCGAGGCGGATTATTGAACACGTTATCTGATTCACGTCAAGAGCGCCAGGTTCCCTCTCGATCGTTGCTGCGCCACCTGAAACTGTGGGCAGCCGCCGGTCTACTGGTTGCGATCACGATCGTGACCGGCGTATGGATCGCGACAGCTCGCCAGGAGAGTGTGGATGCCGAGATCCGCAAAACGCTCAAAGATCAGGCATTGAAACTTGCCCGGATGGTCGATCCGGAACTGGCCGGTCAACTCACCTTCAGCCCTTCGGATCAAGGGACCGTCGCCGATACACGGCTTCGAGCTCACTTCCGAGAATACACGTCGCATCTGCCGGGCCGGGAAATCTACACGATGGCCCTGAGAAACGGCCTGCTCGTGTTCGGTCCGGAAAGCCACGCCGAGGACGCACCCGACGCCAGCGCGTCCGGTACGGTGTACCAGCAGCCGGATCCGCTGGATTTCGAGCCGTTTACGACGCGTAAACCTGTTGTCATGGGTCCGATTCAGAATGAGTACGGCCGGTATCTTTCCGCCCTGGCTCCGGTTCTCGACCCGATCGGGGGTGATGTGATCCTGGTGGTCGGCGTGCATATGCCGGCCTCGCAATGGTCGGAGGCCATGGCCCGGGCACGTCGCGGACCGATGCTCGGCACGATCGCCATGCTCCTCCTTCTGCTGGTCAGCGCGTTCAGCCTGCATGTGCGCGAGAGGCATCGTCTGAACCATGCCTGGACGTGGCGTTATCTCGAAACACTCCAGGTCGGCACGATCGGCGTATGCGCGGTGCTGGGCGTCACCCACTTGAGCTATCACAGCGAACAGCAGAACCGGAAGCGCATCTTCAACAGTATTGAGCAATCGGGCGTGGAAGCCATCCAGCATACGATGCGGCACGTCCAGACGGAAGTTAACTCGCTTGGCCGTTTTCTGGAATCCAGCGACGAAGTGACGCTCGAGGAATTTCGGCACTTCACGGGAGCGCTGAGTCACCAGGCGGTCCAGGCGTGGGAGTGGATTCCCAGGATCCCCGCACAGGACCAGCGTTTCTGGGAAGATCGCGGCAGTGAGAAATGGCGGCAGGGCTTCATGATCTGGGAGCGTACCGCCGAGGGTACGAAGCGTCGTGTCGAGGGACGTGATTATTACTATCCGGTGTTTTATGTCGCGCCCTATGCCGGAAACGAGGCGGCCCTTGGTTACGATCTCGCGTCGGAAACAATGCGGCGTCAGGCGTTGAGGGAAGCGAAGACAACCGGGTTGATCACATGTACGGAGCCGATCACACTGGTTCAGGAATCCGAGCAGCAGCAAGCGATACTCGTCTTCAATCCGATCTCTCGTATCTCGCGGGAGTATTCGCGCAATGAGCGCGACGCGTTCGACGGGTTCGTGCTTGCCGTGGTCCGGCTGCAGTCGATGCTGGATCGGGCGCTCATCGTTCATGAGGATCTCCGAAAGGATCTGTGCGTTCGCATTCTGGATGCGTCGGCGAGCTCGGACGCGAAAGTGCTCGCGGCCTCTTCATCTTCGGAAGCCATCTCGAAGGATCATGGTGCCGCCAAGTCCTTCAGCATGCAGGAAGGCACATATCACGTTCATCCCAATACCCGGTTCGGCCGCCTGATGGTGATCGAAACGCATCCGTCCGAGCACTTCTATGCGTCGCACCCGATACGGAATACGTGGTATGTGGGAGCCGCGGGATTCGTGGTGACGGTATTTCTCACGACATTGACGAGCCTGCTCCGCCACCGTCAGTTGTCCCTCGAAGTGCAGGTTCAGGAGCGCACGAAGCAGCTCGAGCACAGCGAAATGCGTATCCGGGCGATCACGGACTCGGCGCAGGACGCGGTGTTGATGATGGATTCCCGGGGCCGCGTGGCGTACTGGAACCCGGCGGCCGAGAAGATCCTGGGGTACTCGGACGAGGAGGCACTCGGGGAGAGCCTGCATGATCTCATGGTACCTGCCCGATACCAGTCTTCGTTCCGGGCGGCCTTTCCGCATTTTCAGCAGACCGGCGAGGGATCAGCCGTTGGAAAGACGCTGGAACTGGAGGCAGTGTGCAAAGATGGCCGGACCCTCACGGTCGCGCTGTCGCTGTCGTCGGTCAAGCTCGACGGCGAGTGGCATGCGGTCGGGATCATGCGCGACATCACCGAGAGCAAACGGATCGAACTCGAATTGAACCGGCAGTACGCGCAGTTATCCGGTCTGCTCCAGTCCATCCCGGATCTGGTGTTCTACAAGGATCTCGAGGGTCGCTACATCGGCTGCAATGCCGAGTTCTGCGCGTTCGCCGGCAGAGATCAGGACGCGATCGTCGGCGCTACCGATCTGGATCTCTTCGACCCGGAGACCGCGCAGTCCTTCCGGACGCAGGATCGGCGCATGATGGAGTCAGGAGAGTCTCGCGAGAATGAGGAATGGGTGACCTACCCGGATGGGAAGCGTGTTCTCCTGAGTACGATGAAGAGTCCTTTGCAAACGGTTGAAGGCGAGATCATCGGCATTCTCGGCATCAGTCGGGATATCACTCAGCGCAGGGAATTCGAGGAACGATTGCGACAGAGCGAGGAGCGCCTGGCACTGGCCACGCAGGGGGCGGGTATCGGTATCTGGGATTATGACCTGACCTCGGACGCGCTGGCCTGGGATGACCAGATGTTCAAGCTGTACGGGATCAAGAAGGAGACCTTCGGCGGAAGATTTCAGGACTGGCAGGCGTGCATGGAGCCCGACGGTCTGGATGAGGTGATGCAGCGGTGGAACCAATCAATTGCTTCAGGAGACCGATACCGCGCGGAGTTCCCGATTGAGACGCCGGAAGGAGAGCGCCGATACATTCTGGGCGCCGCCATGTTCCATCGAAATGATAAGGGTGAGCCGGTTCGCGCGATCGGCGTGAACTTCGATATCACGGATCGCAAGATGGCGGAGATGGAGTTGCGGTCGAAGAAGGAGGAGATGGATCGCTATTTCCGCACTTCGTTGGACCTGTTCTGCATTGCGGACATGAGTGGGGCGTTCCGGAAACTGAATCCCAGTTGGGAGGCGGTGCTGGGCTATTCATTGGGTGACCTGGAAGGGCATCGATACATGGATTTCGTTCATCCCGACGACCAGGCCATGACTCGGAAAGCGATGGAGCGTATCGAGCGAGGAGAAGCGATTCGAGGATTTACCAACCGCTATCGCTGCAAGGAGGGCAGCTATCGATGGATCGAATGGCGTTCAGTGCCGTATGGTGAGATCGTCTACGCGGCGGCGCGCGATGTCACCGATCGCGTGTTGGCCGAACAGGAAATCCGTCAATCGAAGCACGATCTCGAGCAGTTGAACGCCGCGCTCGCGGCACGCCTCG
>CAZUAQ010000013.1:84320-122508 GCA_964618455.1 uncultured Planctomycetales bacterium
GCGCTCGAGGCCTCGATCGAACGCAGCAACGAAATGGCGCACCGGGCGGAAGCGGCCAATCACGCCAAGAGCGAATTCCTGGCGAACATGAGCCATGAGATTCGCACGCCGATGACGGCGATCCTGGGGTATACGGACGTGATGCTGGAGGAGACCTCGGATGTCCGCCGGCGGGATCAGTTGACGACGATCAAGCGCAACGCGGACCATCTGCTGAGCCTGATTAACGATATTCTTGATCTCTCGAAGATCGAGGCGAACAAGATCGTCCTGGAGGCGGTCAGGAGTTCTCCCCATGAGATCGTGGCCGAGGTTGCTTCCCTTCTGCAGGTTCGTGTTCAGGAGAAGAAGCTGGAGTTCCGCACGGAGTTCATCGGCACCATCCCCGAAAAGATCGATACGGATCCCCTGCGCGTGCGGCAGATCCTGATGAACCTTCTCGGCAACGCCATCAAGTTCACGAAGGAAGGCGGCGTCCGGTTGCTGGTGCGGCAGATCAACATCGAGGACGAGCCGTATCTCCAATTCGACGTGATCGATACGGGAATCGGCATGACGCCCGAGCAGGGGGATCGCATCTTTGAGCCGTTCATGCAGGCGGACAGTTCGACGACCCGCCGGTTCGGTGGGACGGGACTCGGGCTGTCGATCAGCCGCCGGCTGGCCGAGCTGCTGGGAGGCGGGATCGAACTGGTGGACAGCAAGGAAGGCATTGGAACGCGATTCCGTCTTACCATTCCGACCGGCCCCCTCGAGGGGGTGCGCCTGATCGAGGGGACCTCGAACAATCTCGAGATCACCCTCTCGACGGCGAAGGGGCCCGAGCGTCAAGCTCCGCCGTCCTCGAAGCCCCTGGAAGACGTGAGCGTTCTGCTGGTGGAAGACTCGCCGGACAATCAGCTTCTGATCTCCCATCTCCTGAAGAAGGCCGGGGCGACGGTGGACATGGCGGCCAACGGCAAGATTGGCTTCGAAAAGGCGCGTTCGCTTCTGGAGCGCGGCGAGTCCTATGACGTGATTCTGATGGACATGCAGATGCCGGTGATGGGCGGGTACGAAGCTACATCGCGGCTTCGGAAGGCGGGTTATACGAAGCCGATCATCGCCCTGACCGCCAACGCCATGGCGGAGGATCGGCAAAAGTGCCTGGACGCCGGGTGCGACGAGTACGCCACCAAGCCCATCCGCCGCGAGGAGCTGATCAGCAAGGTTCTCGCAGCCCGCGGCGCTGCCACTGCGTCGATGTAAGTCCCGGTTCTCGGGCATGCCGGTTCAACTCGATCTCCATTGCTTCATCTCTCAATCGCCTCGACGTTTTCCTCTCGAGTTATGCAGATTCCCGCGCATTATAACATTACCCGGAATCTCTCCTTGATCGGCATGCGGGGGATGGGTAACGTGAAGTGAGGGCTCATGTTCTTCGAGGGGCGGGGCGAGGTGGCCTTCATGCATTCCGGTGGACAAGGCAGTTCCGAGGTGGTGGCGCTGGTCGAGTCCTGGCTGCGCCAGGCGATCGACGTCGGGGCAAGCGACATCCATTTCGAGCCCGGCGATGAGCGGATGACCGTGCGCATCCGCAAAGACGGCCTGCTGCATGAGTTGGATCGGGTCTCGTCGACGCTGGCACCGAACATCGTGGCGCGGTTGAAGGTGCTGGCCGGGCTGCTGACCTATCGCATGGACATTCCGCAGGAAGGGGCATTTACCGCCGGGGCCATCCATCATGATGAAAGTGATGCGTCTCCGGATGTGCGCGTGGCGACGTTCCCGACGGTGCGTGGTGAACGAGTCGTCATACGGCTGCTGTACGATCGGGCACAGGCCACGGGGCTGGACGGCCTGGGATTCACGTCGCGCGTGAACGATGTGTTGCGCGATGCGGTCGCGCAGCCGAACGGTTTGCTTCTGGTGACAGGGCCGGCGGGGAGCGGCAAGAGCACGACGCTGTATGCATTGGCGCGTTGCATTCGCGAGCAAACGCCGGGGCGCAGCGTGGTGAGCCTGGAGGATCCGGTGGAGCAGCGGGTCGACGGGATGGCGCAGATTCAGATTTCGCCGCACGGGGAGTTGAATTACGTGCGGGCGATGCGTTCGCTGCTGCGTCAGGATGTCGAGGTGCTGCTGGTCGGGGAGATTCGGGATGCGGAGACGGCGCACGTGGTGGTGGAGGCGTCGCTGACGGGGCACCTGATCCTGAGTACGATGCACAGTGGCGATCCGGCGGAGGCGATGGTGCGGCTGCTGGAGATGGGGATCGCGCCGTACCAGGTGGTCGGTGCGTTACGCATGGTGTGCACTCAGCGGCTGATGCGGACGGTGTGTCGCGCGTGTGGTGGTCAGGGCGGATGCGCCTCCTGTTCGCACACGGGGTATTCCGGGCGGACCGGTTGTGCGCAGGTGGCGGTACTGGATGAAGCGTTGCGCGAGGCGATCCTGAGCCGCCAACCGGCCAGTGTCCTACGGACTTTGGTGCAGAAGAGTGGGCCGGATCTCCAGGCTGATGCGCGGCGGCTGGTGGAGGCGGGCCTGACGACGCCGGATGAGGCACGGCGTGTGTTAGGAAGGCTCGATGAGGCACAATAGTGTCTGGGATGCCCGGCATGCGCCGGGTTCGAGTCGTTCGCGGACGGGATCGTGTTGTCTCCGAGCAGTGAAGGGGCGTGACGATGGCATGGTACGGTTACGAGGGCATGACGCCGGGGCAGACGGCGATCTCGGGGCAACTCGAAGCGAAGGACCGCGAGGCGGCGGAGGACGCGCTTCGTGAAATGCTGATCGAGGTTCGCTCGCTGCATGAGGTTTCCGCGCCGTCCTCGGAGAGCGGAACGCTCGGAGCGGAGGACCTTCTCTTTTTCAATGAGCAGTTGGCGTCGCTGTCTGAAGCGGGGCTCGCGCTGGATGACGGACTGGAGCAACTGGCGCGCGACGTGGAGTCGCCGGGATTCCGCAAGTGGGTCGAGGAGCTGGTGGCGGACATGCGGCAGGGGATGGCGATCGACGAAGCGATCGCACGGCGCGAGAAAGGGCTGCCGTTGCTGTATTCGCGGGTCGTTCGGGCGGGCATCGCGTCGGGCAATCTGCCTGCCACGCTGATGAACCTGAACCAGCACCTTCGCCTGGCGGGGACGACACGGCGGCTGATCTGGGAGGCGATCGCGTATCCGCTGGTGGTGAGCGCAATGGCGTTGTCGGTGTTGTCATTGTTTTTCATCGGGGTGACGCCGCGATTCAAGGAAATCTTCACGGACTTCGGGACCGAGTTGCCCTATATCACGTTGATCTGTTTCGCGATCGGAGATGTGTATCCCTATCTGCTGGCAGGGCTCGTTGTGGTGATCGTCGTGGTCGGGCTGGGATGGCAGTCCTTGCGTCTGACGAAGTGGGGACGTGCGCTGCGCGACGGAGTGTTGATCCGGATCCCGCTTCTCGGCAGCCTGGTTCGGGCGTCACTGCTGGCGCGCTTCATGCGCGGGGCGGCGACGGCGGTGGGTTCGCACTTACCGCTGCCGGAGGCGGTGCGGCTGGCGTCGGGCGCCACGGGGAGCGAATTGCTCGGCAAGGATGCGGATGTGCTGGCGGCCGACGTGGAACGGGGGGAGTCGGTGTTCGCTTCGACGCGGAAACTGGCGTTGATTCCACCAATCTTCGGTTTCAGCGTCGAGACCGCCATGCAGCGAGGGACGTTGCCACTGGTCCTTGGTCAACTGGCCAAGGCCTATGAGCAGCGCGCGTTGCATTCGCAGAGTATGATCCGGGCCTTGCTGTTTCCGTTCATGCTCATCGTGGTGGGCGTGCTTATTGGCGGGGTCGTGATCGCCCTGTTCCTGCCGATGGTGAGGCTGATCAATGCGGTCAGCTTCGGAGGCTTTTGAGCGATGACTGTTTCTGAAATCGTACTCTGGGCGATTTTCGTCGTTGTCCAGTTGAGCTTCGACTTTTTCGTGCTGTACCTGCTGTATCGGGTGCTGTCATTTGTGCAGCGGCGGCGCATGGTGGAGCGGGTCGTGATCAGTCAGATCGCGTCGGTGCTCCGGCAGAACCTTCCGCTGGTTCCCGGACTCCTGGCGGCGGCGGACAGCGAGCGACGGTCGGCGGCGATTCATCTGCGGCGGATCGCGCTGTTGCTCGATCAGGGGACGACGCTTTCGCATGCGATACGGGCAGGGTACGTGGATTGTTCGACGCGGACGTTGAGCCGGATCATTGCCGGGGAGAACATGAATCAGCTTCCCGCCGTTGTGGACGGACTGGAGACGGAGATGATGAATCAGGATCGCGGCAAGGCGAAATCGCAACTGATTCCGTACCTGTACGGCGGGGCCGTCTTCCTGATGCTGAGCTATGTCGTGATCGGTCTGCTCATCGCGGTCGTTCCCAAATACATGGAGATTTTTCTAGATTACAAGACGGACTTGCCCTGGGCGACGCGATCACTCATCCATGTGTCCGATTGGTTTTTCCGCGGGACACCGCCGGGCATCGCGCTCTTCGTACCGTTTGTGCTGAG
This sequence comes from uncultured Planctomycetales bacterium, assembly GCA_964618455.1. GTDB lineage: Bacteria > Planctomycetota > Phycisphaerae > UBA1845 > PWPN01 > CAZUAQ01. Next base: position 88,828 of record CAZUAQ010000013.1, read on the forward strand.
TCTTCCCGTAGTGTTTTACTGGGTTTTTCGTCATCGCCGGCTGGAGCGGTTGTCGTGGATCTCACGCTGGATGGATACGCTGCGGTGGAATCTGCCCGGGCTTCGTTCGCTGGAAAGAAGCGAGGGGCTGGCGAGCGTGGCGGAGGTGCTGCGTTTCGGGGCGCGGTCGGGACTCGACTTGACGACGGCGGTGCGCGAAGCGGGGCAGTTGGACGTCAACCATCACCTTCGCGAGCGGATGCGTCGTGCGGTGGGAGAACTCGAGCGGGGGGAAACGGCGGAGACAGCGTTTCGGAAAGCCAAAGTGGGCGCCGTGCTGCAGGCGGCGGTGGCGTCCGGCTTGCGAACCGGCGACCTGGAGACGCCGCTGACGTTTGCCTGCAACTACTATCGCGCCATCGTCAGCCGATGGTGGCTGGTGATTCGTGAGGCAACGCTTCCGCTGCTCACGCTGGCGGTCGCGATCCCGGTGGCGTTTATGGCATATGCGTTGTTCACGCCGATGATCGCGCTGCTGGAAAGCGCCATCGAAAGCTGGGGGATGTGATGAAATCAGGGTCACGGCAGAAGCGAGGCGGCTGGCTTTTCGTGGAGGCGATGATCGGCATCGGCATCATGGTGCTGATCGCCGGGATGGTGGTGGGGGGGACGTTGCGTTATACGCGGGCGCGGGAGGAATCACGCTGGCGTCAGGTGGGATTGGAAGCGGCCGAGGCGCAGATGACGCGGATACGATGCGGCGCGGCGTTGGATTCGCTTCCGCCACCGGGATGGGTGTCGCCGAAGATCCGATTCGAGGTGAGTGCCGCGCCGGGCGAGGGGGACTGGGAGGGGCTGTCGCTGGTGGAAGTGCGGGCGGTGGCCGAGGTGTCCAACCTGCAGGAGTACGAGGAGGCGGTACGGGGCTATGTTGCGCTGGACGGCGAAGGAGGGGGGCCATGAGACGGGTAGGTCATCGGCCATGCGCGCCACGTCGAGGATTCACGCTGATCCACATGATCAGCTACCTGGCGATTCTGGTGATCGTGATGACCATGGGGGTGACGATGATCGTCAAGCTCTCGCGATTCCAGGGTCACGAGCACGATCGCCTGCAGGCGATGGCACAAGTGACACAAGTTCTCGCGCAGTTCCGCCGGGACGTGTCGGTGGCACGGACGCACGGCGGTGTGAGTGAAAGTGAAGGGACGCGACTTGTTCTGTATACGCCGGACGAAGTGGTGATGTACGAATGGATTTCGCCGGCGTTGATCCGGACAGTTCAGCCGATCGATGGCGTCGGGACGCGCCGTGCCTGGGAGTGGCCCATGGTCGCTCCCCGTTTCGGCGTCGAGACGATCGGAGAGGACGCGCAGGTGGTGTGGTTGAAATTCGAGGCGGGGGAGGATCTGCAAGCGCGGCTGGCGCCAAGGCGGATCTCTGAGGCGGTGCGACTGGGCGGAGGAGGAGAGGGTGTCCAATGATTAAGCGACCCGTGAGAAAAGCTCGGCGTGCGCGAGGCGTGACCCTGGTCGTGGTGGTCGTGGTGATGGCCATTGCGGCGATGCTGATCTCGGTCATGGTGGCGAACAACGCCGGCATGATGCGCGAACATCAATTGAGTCGGGCACGCTGCCTGGCGCGACAGTCGGCGCTGAGCGCGCAGGCATGGGCGGAGTTGCATCATAAGTCGGTGATGCGCATGGAGCCCGGTGCGGTGAAGGTGCTGGATGCATCGGCGTTGACGCATCCGCGCGTGGCGATTGAAGCGGAGGTTCGCGTACCGCCCGAATCAGACCTGCCGGACGCCGAAGCGCGAGGTCGTGTGCAACGAGGCCGGGTGGACGTGGAGCGCGTGCTGCCGATCGCATGGCCATAATCGATAGAGGTGTACGTTGGCAAAGCGATGTCGAGCTTGCGGTCGGCCGATGGAGACGGATCAGAAGGTATGCCTCCACTGTGGGGCGTGGTCGAAAGTGGCGCCGCGCGGCCTGTCAGGGCAGCCCTTTCGCCTGATGGTGCTTCGGCGGCTGATTCCCTTGCTGGCATTGGTCTGGGCATTCATTGCCCTGGCGGGGTTTACCGACAACGCGGACCTCGGATTGATTCTCGGTTTCCTCGTGATCCCGATGAGTATCCTCGTTTACATCCTCGCGTTTCGATCCTACCAGGCGATGGGAGTATGGATCGCGATGGCGAGTTTTTACGGTTTCATCGTTATGGCGATACTCGGAGAGCTGTTTTCCGGCATGCGGAATTCAGGTTTCGTGGTGGCATCAGTCGCGACTGGGATGAGTCTTTTGCAGGGATGGCAGGGGTTGCGGCTGTATCGGCTTCCGGCCGTGGTCAAAGCGCCGCACACCTGCGCGACGTGTCACTACCTGCTGATCGGCCTGCGAGGGAATCGCTGTCCGGAATGCGGCACGAAATTCGATCCGCGACAGGTTGCCCGGAGTATGCGTATCCATGGGCACAAGTTCAAGGATGCTCCCGACCAGCCCAAGGTGGCGCGGGAGTAAGGCGACGATGGAAAATTGTGCCTGGCGAGGGCGGGCCCCTTAAGCGTGCCTGGCTTTTTGCCACCAGTGACAGACGGTGAGGAGGGACCAGAGCAGGGGGGTGTGATCCTGTTTGCGAGCGAGGTGTTGCTTGTGAAGAGCGACGGCGGCGTCGGGGTTGAGGCCGAGTTCGCGCAGGGTGTCCGGCGTGACGGTCTGGCGGTAGAGGTCGTTCAACTCGACGCGCAGGAATTCACCGACGGGGACCTCGAATCCCATCTTGCGGCGTCGCAGAATGGACTCGGGCAGCATGTCGGCGAATGCATGGCGGAGCAGTCGCTTGGTGTCCGTCCCCTGGATGTGATACTCGACGGGTAAGCTCGCGGCGTAACGCACGACGCCGATATCGAGCAGTGGCACGCGGACTTCGAGGCTGTGGGCCATGCTCGCGGTATCCACCTTGAAGAGCATGTCGGCGGGGAGCGACAGGCTGAGATCGGCCTGGAGGATGGCGGCGAGTCCCTCGGGGGCAGGGGCGCCGGCCGGCTGCAGCGCTTTGGCCGCGGTCGTAATCACATCCCGTAAGCCGGCCTCGATACGTTCGGCCATATCCTCATTGAACAGCTTCGCAGATTGCGCGGTGGAGAGGTTCCGCGCCCAGGCGAGATGGCGCTGCAGCGGGTCGGGATGGTCGCCGCGCAGGAGCTTGCGGAACTGGCGGACACGATCGAACAGCCGGTTGGATTTGCCTTCGGGGGCGAGTCGGAGCAGCGGTTCGATGAGGGTGCCGCGCACCACGGCGGGGAGACGGTGATAGCGATCGAGGTAATGGTGGCCGAGATAACGCCAGTATCCGCCGAAGAGCTCATCGCCGCCATCCCCGCTGAGGGCGACGGTGACGTGCTCGCGCGTGTGGCGGCTGAGGATGGCGGAGGGAATCAAGGAGCTGTCGGCGAAGGGTTCGCCGAGATGATCGAGCATGGGCACGACGGTCGCGATGACGTCGTCAAAGGTGACGGGCAGGTGGTGATGCTCGGTGCCGAAGTGCTCGGCAACACGGCGAGCGTAGGCGGACTCGTCGTACATGGGATGCTCGGGGTAGCCGATGCTGAAGGTTTTCGGCGTGTGATCAGCGTGTTCCGCCAAGCAGGCGACGACGATCGAGGAATCGAGTCCACCGGAGAGGAACGCCCCAAGCGGTACGTCGGCAATAGTCTGTCGGGCGACGGCACGGGAGATGCGCTCGCGAAGTTCTGCGGCGGCCTCGTCGAAGGGCGGGGGCTCGGCCAGAGGCGGATCGAGCTGGAAGACGCGTTCGGGGGAACGCGGGCCGGAGGCATCGAAGGAGAGATGGTGTCCCGGGGAGAGCTTGAAAATGTTCCGGTAGATGGTGAAGGGGTGGGGGATGAAGCCGAGGTTGAGGTAGAGTCCGAGAGCCCGGGAATCGATGTCCGTGGGCAGATCGCCGAGCCGCAGGAGCGCTTTCAGTTCGCTCGCGAAGAACAGTCGGTCATCATGGATCGCGTAATACATCGGCTTGATGCCGAAGGGATCGCGGGCGAGGAAGCCCTCGTGCGTGCGGAGATTGATCCAGGCGAAGGCGAACATGGCATCGAGCCGGGGGAGGATGCGTTCCCGGTGCGCGAGGCAGGCGTGGAGCAGAACATGGGTATCCGAGTCGGTGGCATCGAGTTCGGGCAGCTCGCGCGCGAGTTCGCGGAAGTTGTAGATTTCACCGTTGAAGACAAGGACACTCCGCTCATCGCCGTCGCGCATCGGTTGCCGGGCATGGGGCGAGGGATCGATGACCGCCAATCGCGTGTGAGCGAGGCCGACGGAGAAGCGACTCGCTTCGCGGATGAAAAGATCCCGATCATCGGGACCGCGATGGCCGAGTTGCCCCTGCGCCGCGCGGAGTCGGTCGATGTCGATGGATCGTCCCTGAAAGTCGATGATGCCCGCGAATCCGCACATGTCCGGCGATGATGCCGTCAGCGGCGGGTCCTCGCAAGGGGGGAATTGTAATTGGAAGTGCGGCGCGTATCATGGGCCGGCGGCGCGGGTGTGGGTCATCCGGCACATCTCAAACGGATGAAGAAGAGGACCATTTCGCCGATGAACGAAGCAGGTGTCAGGAGGAACCGCAGGTCGATCGCGTTGATGCTGGCGTTCGCGGCGCTGAGTGGCGTCTGGACGCCGAGCTTCGGCCAGGCCCCGGGACCGGGTGTCTCACCCGAGGGGCTGCTGGTTCGGTCGTTGGAGATCCGCGGCCTCGAGCGGATCGATGAAGCTTACGTGCGCAACCAGATCCGGACGCGACCCGGGGAGCCGTTTTCCGGAACGCAGTTTGACGCGGATATCGGCCGACTCTTTCGCACTGGTCGCTTTCGGGACGTGGTGACCGAACGGCTCGACGTGGTGGATGGCATGGTCGAGATCGTGCTGACGATCTTCGAAAAGCCGCAGGTGGAATCGATCGCGTTCGAAGGACTGGAAGAGTTCAAGCCGAAGGATCTTCTGGAAGTGCTCACATTCGGGCAGGGGGATCCGCTGGACTCGTTCGATATTCGCCAGGGGCGCGAGGCCATCGAGCGGCTGTACAAGGAGCGGGGTTTCGCGTTCGTCGAAGTGACGGTGGACGAGGAGGCGCTCGACGCACAGCGTGTCGTCTATCGCATCATCGAAAACCAGAAGGTACGGATCAAGAAGGTGGAGTTCGAGGGGAACACCAACATTCCCGACGGCGAGCTGCGCGGTCTGATCGAGACGAAGGCATACGTGCCGATCTTTGTGACGGGTGACTTCGATCCGGATCGCGCGGCGCGGGACGCGACGGTGATCCAGCGTCATTACTACGACCGGGGCTACCTGGATGCGCAGGTGGGGTACGTGGACGAATTCGTGGACGTGGCGCGGGAACGGCTCGTGGTCACGTTCCGGGTTCTGGAAGGGACGCGATACACGATCGGCGAGATGCGTGTCGAGGGCGAAGCGGTCTTCACCGAGGAGGACATTCTGAGCGGCCTGGAGTTGCGACCGGGGGAATTTCTCATCCAGAGCCGGCTGAACCGGGATGTCAAGACGATCGAGGATCTGTATGGATCGAATGGTTACGTGGACGTCCAGGTCGATGCGGATTGGGTCTTCTCCGAGGAGCCGGGCGAGGTCACGCTGCTGTTGACGATCACCGAGGGCGAGCAGTACCAGATCGGCTGGATCGAGGTAGACGGGAACACGTTCACTCAGGAGAAGTGCGTTCGCCGCGAGCTTCGCTTTTATCCCGAAGAGATCTTTGACACGACGAAGCTGCGCGCGGCGGAACGGCGCCTGCGGGGCATTCAGCTCTTCAGGGATCCGGTGACGATTCAGCCGGGCGAGGAGACGGATCCCGGCGTGCGCGAGGTGCTCGTCCGCGTGACGGAGAACGAGCGGACCAACCAGTTCATCGCCGGTGCGGGTTTCGGCAGTGACAATGGCCTGTTGGGGCAGATCGTGCTGGAGAACACGAACTTCGACCTGTTCGATGCGCCGCGAAGCTGGGAGGAATTCTTCCGCGGGCGCTCGTTCCGCGGGGCCGGGCAGACGATGCGGATTCAGCTCGAGCCGGGGACGGAGGTTACGCGCTTCCGGATCGATTTCCGCGAGCCGTACCTGATGGACAAGCCGATCGGCTTCAATACCAGCGCATATCTTTTCGCGCGCGGGCGGGACGGCTATGACGAAGAACGCGCCGGCGGCATGGTCAGCTTCGACAAGCGGTTCGAGGATGGGCTGCTGGAGGGCTGGACGGGTGAGATCGCGATGCGGTCCGAGCTCGTGAGTGTCGACGATGTCGACTCTTTCGTGGCGCGGGACATCAAGGATGTCGAGGGCGACAACTTCCTGAGTTCGGTGAAGGGGTCGCTGGTGCGCGATACGACGGACAGCCCGTTTGATCCGACCGAGGGGTACCGTCTGAACATGTCGTATGAGCAGTTCTTCGGGGATACCTCGCACGCGGAGATCAACGCCGGATACGTGCGTCACTGGACGGTGGCGATCGACGAGAAGGATCGTCATTCGGTGGTGTCGGCGCGGATTCGCGGCGGTCAGATCATCGGGGATGCCCCGGTGTTCGAGCGGTTCTACGCGGGCGGGATCAGCTCGATGCGCGGCTTCGACTACCGGGGGATCAGCCCGCGCGACGGTCTGCGCAACAACCGGGTCGGTGGCGACCTCCTGCTGCTGACCGGGGCAGAGTATTCCTTCCCGCTTGTGGCCAAGACGGTGCGTGGCGTGTTCTTCGTGGACATGGGCACGGTGGAGCCGGAGTTCGGGATTTCGAGCTGGCGGGCGTCGGTGGGTGGCGGCATTCGCCTGACACTCGACATCTTCGGGACGGTGCCGATGGAGTTCGACCTGGCGTACCCGATCGCCAAGGACGACGAGGATGATATCCGCGTCTTCAGCTTCACGATCGGCCTGCCCTTCTTCTGATCGGGCGTTATCGAGTTTCTTTTGTTACCGCAGGATCAAGCCCACGGCTTCAGGCGCCGCTGTGCATGCGCGCGTCGGCGGGTTGCTGCGCGATGAGTTCCGCCTCGCGGTCGAGCATGAAGTCCCAGCGTGCGTCGAGGCCGGGGGCGTCGGGAAGGTCGCGGGCGAGTTCGATGAAGACGCGGTAATGACCGGCCTCGGAGGCAAAGAGCTCGCGGTAGAGCCGGGCCAGTTCGGCGTCCTCGGCACTCCCGGCCAGGAGGGCGAAACGTTCCGAGGAGCGGGCCTCGATCAACGCGCTGATCATCAGGCGGTCCATGATTTCGAGCGGGCCTTCGCCGCGGCGGACGAGCTGCTGGAGGCCGGCGGCGTAGGTGTTGCGGTGGGTCTGTTCGAGCGCGCCGCCACGGGCGTTCAGCAGGCGGACGACGGTGGCGAGGTGCTCGACTTCGTCGCGGGCGATGGCGGTAAGAATCTGGTGCCAGTGCTCGGGGGCGACGGGGCGCGGCCAGCGGGTGAGCAGGTCGAGGGCGTTGACCGCCGCTTTACGCTCGAGATGGGCATGGTCGTTCAGCAGTTCGCGCGGGTGTGCGAGGACGCGCGAGGCCCATCCGTCCGGCGTACGGTGCTTTAGGGGCAGATCGTCGAGCGTCAGATTCCCAGACATGCAGGCATTGTAACGTACAGACTGGAAATCTGCCGTACTGAAGATTCAATCCTCTTGCCGGCGGATCACATGGAGGCCTGAACGTGTGTGAGAAGCGCTTCCCGAGAAAGGGACAGTCCCTCCGCTTCTCACACACACTCGGAAAGCACCCCGCCGCGATGCGAAGTCATCGCCCGTCGTGGCGGGTCATGTCGAGGATAATCGTTTCGTCCTCGTCGATGATGGACACGATCGTGAAGATGTACACCTGTCCGGAGAGGCCGCGCACGTCCATACGCGTGCCGACGGGGAGGTCTTTCTCCTTCACTTCGGTATCGCCGACATGGATCTCGATATCGGCGTCGATAGGACCATCGTCGGTGTCCTTGAGATGCACGCGGATGCCGTCCTGCAGATTGACGCGCTTGGGATAGAGCGGGTTGTCGCGGCTGAGAGTGATGCGCGTGACGCGACGCAAGCCGCCGGGGGCTTTCTCGATGCCGGGCTGCGGCGAGACGGTCTGGACGGGGGGCGATGACCTGATCGGCTCCGGCTGCACGGGTTCGGATTGCACGGGCGGAGGCGGGGGCGTGTCCTGGACGATCGGTTCGGGTGGAGGTTCCTGGGCGACGGGTTCGGGCATGGCCGGTGTGTTGATGTTCAGGCGACGGGCAAGCTGAAGCGCCCCGGGATGGCTGGCGTCGAATTTGAGGGCTTCGCGGACGAGATTCTCGGCCTGCGAGCGATTTCCCTTATCGAAGGCGTCGCGGGCGCCGTCGGTGAGCCGGTTCGCCTGGGCGATGCGCTGGTTGACGGGGTCCTTGAGCTTCATCGCATTGGGATGGGCGGGCATGAAGGCGAAGACCCGGTCGAGTTCGTCGGCGGCGTCGGTGACCCGGTTCATTTTCCAGAACTGCTCGGCGCGGGCGTAGTGCTGGTCGGCGGCGCGTGCTTCCGCCTGATCGAGGGCGTTGAGGTACTGCTGGTTGCCGGGCTCTTCGGCGATGGCCCGGCGAAAGGAGACCGCCGCGTCGTCGTATTGCCCGTCGGCCATGAACCGTTTGCCCTGCTCGTACGCACCGGAGCCGGAGCATCCGAGCGTCAGGGCGCAGGCCGAGAGAGTCAGGAGGAGACAACCGAAGAATTTCCGCAGGTGCATGGGGCGTATGTTTCGCATGATCGCCCCATGATACCGCGACGGCGCGTGTGAGGGAAAGGTGTCGGTCCGCTCAGCCGTCGGTTTCCGAAAGCAATTCGGGGGAGACGCGATCGCGGGCCTGCTCGCGGATCCGCTGCTTCTGGGCGTCGGCGCTGCGGGAGAAGAAGTACCGCGTCCCGAAGTTGGCGGCGAGCCCGAGCATGATGCCGAGGACGCCCAGATGGTAGACACCGTAGCAGACGATTCCGGCACAGACGGCGGCGATGACCGCCGAGGCGAACCAACTGAAGATGACCCAGATGGTTCGGGCCATCTTGAGATCGGCATCGCCGCGCTGAAGGATGCGGTCGGCGGCCCCGGTGGCGATGACGGCGGCGAAGGCGACGTAGGTCGTGGAGACCGGCCAGCCGAAGCTGGAGGCGGTAGCGATGACGCTGGCCGCCACGCCGAGAATGACACAGGCGCGCAGCGGGTCGTAGTGCATCTTTTTGCCCTTGTCGGTGACGCTCGGTGGCGGGGCGAGCGAGGGCTCCTTGCCACGCAGGCGGACGAGTACGCGGGCCAGTCGGATGCACCACTGCGGAGCGTAAAGCGCGACGTGATGCGTCATGCTTCCGGTGTTGACTTCGGCGCGGGTGACGCGCTGGGCGTTGCGCGTGGTCATGCCGAGCAGCAGGAGGAAACCGCAGCCAGGCAGCCAGTACCAGCCGATGTCGACTTCCGTCGCAATGGCGATCCCCCCGTGGCGGTGAGAAATCAGGTAGAGGGCGGAGATGCCGGGCGACGCGCAGTTGGCGAGATCATTCTGGCCGAACGCGAATCCCATGCAGATCATGCCGATGACGGCGATCACGGGAAAGAGCAGCGCCGCCGCCTTATGCTTCCAGATGTACAAAAGAGCGTGGATCAGAATGGCGTAGCCAGTCCAAAGCAGGAGAATGACCAGAGGAGGCCCCGCCTCTTGCGTCATCCAGTCGTGCAGGACGCTGACGGCTTCGACGTTCTTCATGCCTTTGACGAACATGAAATAAGTCAGCCCCGCCAAGAGGCCGCCCGCGGTCCATCCCCCGTGAAACTTGAGCGTCTTTAAATCAGAGGTCCGGTCCCCGATGGCCCCGCGCATGGCGCGTTGAATGAGGAAGCCGGCGAACCCGCTGATAAGGATGGACATGATGATGGCCAGGACGACAGTCCCGGCATTTTCCCAATTGACGACCCCGGCACCGCCGAGGGCAAACGAAGCCCCGAGCAGTTCAAAGACGAGGCACGCTGTGGTGCTGACGGGCATGCCGAAGGCGGAATAGCTGTAGAGCAGGACGGTGTCGACGATGTAAACGGAAATGTAAATGGCGACGGCTTTCTCGAGTTGGCCCGAAAACTGCGCGGGATCGAAGATGCCCTTGCGGGTGGTTTCGATGACGCTGCTGGAGACGGCGGCGCCGAGGACCACGCCGATGCCCGCCACCCAGACGGCGGTGCGGCGGGAGAGAATGCGAGCCCCGAAGACGGCATTGACGAGATTGGCGGCGTCGTTGCGGCCGACCTCGACCGTATCCCAGATAAGCATGCTGACGGCCAGAAATGTGGCGATCAGCAGGAACCAGGTCATACTCCCGAAGTTCCACATGGGGACGGCATCGGCGGCCTGAGCAAGCATCATGAAATCCATAGAGACAACTTCCTCACGAGTGGCGATTGCGTATCCTTACTTCACGAGCATTCTGCGGAGTCGCTCACCGGTCTTGTCCGCATTGTTGGCCAGCTTCCCGAGTTCACGAAAAGCGTGAGACCAGAGGAAAATATCCGTGGCCCGGAGTTCGTCCTCGAGGGCGAACAGCTTCTGAGCCAGGACATATTGCGTCTTGTCGGCTTCCCATTCCGCGCGGTCGGCGTAGGCCACGAGTTCGAGGATCTCCCGGGCGCGGGGACCGCCGTTGAAATCCTGTTCAGTCAGTTCGGCGACCTGGTCGGTGCATTTGAAGAGGCTGTTGCACACCTTGAGGACCTTGCGGACGTAGTCGAGCACGTCCCCGGCGATGCTGTCGGGCATGACCAGCCGCTTGATGGTGATTACGGCGGCGACATCCTCGACGGCGTCGGCCATACCGTCCTGCAGTTTCAGGTAAGCGAGCAGGTCACCCCTGAAGATGGGCAGGAAGAAACTCTTGGGGATGCACCGGCGGATCTCGTCCTTGACCTTGTCAGCATCGTGTTCGAGCTTGAAGACCTGTTCGGTGACGGCTTGAAGGCCGTCATAATCCCCTTGGCGGAGAAACGTAAACAGGGGTTCGACGAGGTCGACGCACTCCTTGACCTTCGCCATGTGCTGGGACAGGGGCCCGAACGGGGATTCTTCGAATTGCCGTACAATGTCCATCAACGACTCCGATGCCGTATCTACCAAATGGGGGGACAGTCTAACCTGTTGCCGTTCGGGGCGTGAGAGGTCGGAAGATGGGATCGGGGACTTTGCAGAAAATTAACAATCCAGGGGCGTCCCGGCGTCGCGGCGGGTGCCTGAGCTGATCTAAGCCTCTGCGATGAAAGGGTTTGAACGGGCGGCGCGACGGGCCTACCATCCCCAATGGTGGTCGGGTACAACCGGGAGAGGGCACAGCAAAGGTCAACGCATGAGCGAATTTGAGATTCAAAGCGCATATTCCCCGGCCGGCGATCAGCCAGAGGCGATCGCCAAGTTGGAGCGCGGTTTCCGAGCAGGGCGGCAGGCGCAATGCCTGCTCGGCGTGACGGGTTCGGGGAAGACGTTCACGATGGCGCACGTGATCCAGCGGCTCGCCCGCCCGACGCTGGTGATCAGCCACAACAAAACGCTGGCGGCCCAGTTGTACGAGGAGTTCAGTGATCTGCTGCCGGAGAATGCCGTCGAGTACTTCGTCAGCTATTACGACTACTACCAGCCCGAAGCGTACATCCCGCAGCGCGACATCTACATCGAGAAGGACGCCTCGCGCAACGACGATCTCGACCGGTTGAGGCTGAGCGCAACGAGTTCGCTGGTCTCGCGGCGGGACGTGGTCATCGTGGCCAGCGTGTCGAGCATCTTCGGCCTGGGCTCGCCGGAAGACTTCAAGCGGAGCGTGGTGACGTTGCGCGTGGGCGAACAGCTCGAGCGGAACGATCTGCTCAAGCGGCTGGTCGAGTTGCAGTACGAGCGGAACGACGTGGATTTCCGCCGCGGCAAGTTCCGTGTACGGGGCGATGTGGTCGAGGTGCATCCGGCGGACGAGGAATTCGCCTACCGGATTGAGTTTTTCGGGGACGACCTCGATCGCATCGACATCATCGATCCGCTGACGAGCGAGACGCTGGCGAGCCAGGAGTCGATCTTCATCTTCCCGGCGGTGCATTACGTCATGCCGGAAGATCGTGTGGAGGCGGCGGTCAAGAGCATCCAGGAGGAACTGGAACTGCGGCTGCAGCAGTTGCGCCGTCTGGGCAAGCTGCTGGAAGCGCAGCGGCTGGCGGCGCGGACGCGTTACGACCTGGAGATGATCCAGGAGGTCGGCTACTGCAGTGGGATCGAGAACTACGCCCGCCATCTCAACGGCGCGGCGCCGGGCACCAAGCCGTTCACGCTGCTGGACTATTTCCCGAACGACTACCTGATGATCATCGACGAGTCGCACGTGACGGTGCCGCAGGTGCGGGCGATGTATGCCGGGGACCGCAGCCGCAAGGAAGTGCTGGTCGAGCATGGCTTCCGGTTGCCGTCGTGCCTGGACAACCGCCCGCTGAAGTACGAAGAATTCGAACAGATGTGGAACCAGGTGCTCTTCGTGAGCGCGACACCGGCGCCGTACGAGTTGGAGAAATGCGGCGGCGAGGTCGTGGAGCAGATCATTCGCCCGACGGGCCTGGTGGATCCGGTGATCGAAGTCCAGCCCGCGCGGGGCCAGGTGCCGGATCTGCTGAACCGCATCGCCGAGCGCGTGGCGGTGGGCGAGCGGGTCCTGGTGACCACGCTGACCAAGCGACTGGCGGAGGATCTCTCGGCGTTCATCGAGCAGAAGGGTTTCCGCGTGAAGTATTTGCACAGCGAGATCGACACGCTGGAGCGCGTGGAGATCCTGACGGACCTGCGCAAGGGCGAGTTTGATGTGCTCGTAGGCGTGAACCTGCTCCGCGAGGGGCTGGACCTGCCGGAGGTCTCGCTGGTGGCGATCATGGACGCGGACAAGGAAGGATTCCTTCGGAGCGAGACGTCGCTGATCCAGACAATCGGCCGGACGGCGCGCAACGTCAACGCCCTGGTCATCCTGTACGCCGACAAGGTGACACCGAGCATGCAGCGGGCGATGGACGAGACCGAGCGCCGCCGTGAGATCCAGTTGAAGTACAACGAGGAGCACAAGATCAAGCCGGAGACGATCCGCAAGGCGATCCGGGACAGCCTGTCGCAGGAGATTTCGGCGCGGCGCGTGGCGCGGGAGGCGGTGCGTTCCAACGAGGAGGAGTACGATCGCGATGAGTTGATCGCGATGATCGAAAAGGAGATGTTGGAGGCGGCGGAGCAGCTGGACTTCGAGAAGGCGGCGATGCTGCGCGACCGGTTGAAGGAATTGCAGGACGCGCCGACGCTGACCGCCGCGGAGGCGGAGGAGCAGGCCTCGAAAGGGACCGGCAATCGCAGGAACGGCTCGGCCCGCAAGCGGTCGCGGTCGCGCTGAGCACAGGAGCCCGGTGATGGCGCGAGGCAAGTACGATGTGCCGCTGGACGAGGAGAAGCGGATCTACCTGGCGGGGCTGGAGCAGTTCAACCAGGGCGATTTCTTCGAAGCGCATGAAGTCTGGGAGGATGCGTGGAACGGGACGTCGGGCCGGCGGAGCGAGTTCTATCGCGGGCTGATCCAAATGGCGGTGACGTTCGAGCACTACCGCCGGTTGAACGGCCTGGGCGTGCGGAAGGTGTTCGCATCGGCAAAGGAGTTGTGGGCGGACCTGCCGGACGTGTACATGGGGTTGAACTTGCGAGCGTTCGAGGCGCGGATGGAGGAAGCCTTGAAGGAAGTCCTGCAGGGCAATGCTGGTGATCCGGTCACGCTGGACGGATCGGTGTTTTTCGAGTTGACGTGGGCGTACGATCCATTTGAGGATCCGCGTGAGGAGGCCGGTGAATGAGTGAACCGAATCAAGAGATGGACAGGACGGCACCCTCGACGGAGGAGGCATCGGCGGCACAGGTTTCGCCCGCCGCGAAGCGCGCACGGGCCATCCGCACCGGACTGATCGCCGTAGTCGCCATCGTGGCGGTCGTGCTGGTCATCAAGTACACGCGGCACCACATCTTCCCCAAGCGCTTCGCCGTGGTGGAGGAAGGGAAGATTTATCGTTCCGGCGAACTGGAACGCGGTCCGATGGAGCGGGTGGTCGACGAGCACGAGATCAGAACCATCCTGACCTTGTTGACGGACTTACCCGACGCACGCGAACAGCAGATCGAGCGTGAAGTGGCGGAGCGCGAAGGGATCGAGATCATTCGGATTCCGATGCCGGGGGATGGCTGCGCGGAGTACGACGACATCCGCCGAGCGGCGTCGATTCTTGCGGACGAATCGAAGTGGCCGATTCTCGTGCACTGTGCCGCCGGCGTTCACCGGACGGGGGTCTCGGTGGCGACGTACCGGATCATGTACCAGGGGTGGGACTTCGATCGGGCGATGCAGGAAGCGATCGATCGCGGGTACCGCGCGCACTCGGCGCCGGCCATGATGGAACATATGCGCGACTTTTACGAGACGCGGTTGAAGCCGGAACTGGAGACCGCCCCGAGCGAACCGTAAGCTCCGGTACGGGCCGTTACCCTTCCTCGTCTTCGTCGAAGATGAATTCCAGGCCGATCAGGTGGCCGTCCGGGGATTCCATGCAATAGCGGACGATGCCGCGACCGTAGACACTCTTTTCGGGGTAATGAAACGACACTTCCAGCTTGCTGCCGGGATCGATGCGATCGTCGCAGGTGAAGCCGAGGCCGGATTCGCTGAGATTGATGCAGGTGCCGTACCAGCGCTCGATGCCGTCGCCGCCGTCCGGCCGGATTTCAACCGTACCGGGGAACGGCCATCGCTCGGCGCGGCGTTTCTCATGCCCCTTGAACCTATCGGGCTGAAAACGCTTGTCGATCAGTGAGTTGATGACGTCCCGGCTGAGCTTGACGATTTCGTCGGTACGCATGGACAGATCTCCTCGAGAGGCTGGGAACTTCAATCGTTACCCTAGCCATCGACCTTTCGGGGAGACGAGGTTAATTCCGGTATTCGGAATTACGCGCCCGGCAATGGCGAAGTTCGTGCCGACGGTGTTTACGCGGACCTCAGGGGTTCACCTGGAACACCAGGATTGCCACCGCCGCGGCGTCGATCGTGCCGACCGAGACCGTATGAATCGTGTTCGACTGAAGCGGCGGCGAGCTATCGGACGCCCCGATCAGGGGTACGGTATCCGTGCGGCTGTAGTCTCCATACGTCACGGACGAAAAGGCAAACGGTACCTGCTCGATATCGCCCTCTTCATCTTCGCGCTCGCCTTCGATGCCATAGAGAGGCGTACCCGCTTGATCTACGAGGAACAGGACAAAGACGTTCGGGATACTCCAGGAGAACGTCGGCGCCGTGGCGGAGCCGCTGAGGGTGATCTGTGCCCCATCGGCACTGATTCCCGTAGTTCCGTCGGTATTGGAGTACGATAGTACCGTGAACGCCCCGCTCGGTTCGTCGGGCATGTCGTCGGAATCGTCGGAGCCGTCGTCCATGCCATCGTCCGAACCATCGTCGGGGGTTTCGTCGTCCGTCGCGTCAGGGTCGGTCAGGTCGCAGAAGAGGATGACCTGGTCGAGGGCCTGCTGCGTGTTGGTGCGGCACTTTTCGGATCGGGCACCTTCGACAAGATCCTTGACGCCGGTTCCGAAGCTGACTCCTTTCGAGATCAGGCCAGGCGGTCCGGGGAGGTTGGAGCCCGCACTGCTGAGAATACGCACTGCCTGACTGGCGGACTCCTTGGATGCATTGAAGCCCTCGCCGTCGTTGGTCAGAAAGGCATCGGTGTTCTGCTCGTTCACCGCCGCATTCATGTAGTTGCTGCCCGCGCCGATGACGGTCACGATGATCCCGGTGACGGCGATCGCCTCCGAGGTGAAGACCAAGCCGGCGACGAAAACAATCAGCCCGGCGCCGGTGACCAGCGTGGAACCCAGATTGGTGCCGCGTCCGGTATCGCGTCGGATGTCATTGAGCACATCCTTGATGCAGTCCACGCGTTGATCCGCGGGGACATCCAGGCACTCGGCGATATCGCGACTGGCGCGGACAGACTTGGCGGTGGAGTCGTCGGCGATGGGGTCGAACAGGGCCAGGATGAGACGATCGGCGGTGCGGAGATCCTCGCCGGAAAGCACCTGGGTCTCGCCGTCGCCGAGGTCGACGGTGATCTGACCGGTCTGCTGCAGTTCGTCACGCAGTTCGGTGAGCGTGCCAATAATATCGAGCAGGTCCGCCTCCGCCTCGGAAGAATCGATCGCTTCGCCGGTCTCCGCCTGGATCTCGTCGAGATTGGCGAGCGTCTCTTCGTAAGATTCAATGGTCACCTCGAGCAGGGCGAGGAGCAATTCGCCCGGATCGGCGTTGCCGAGGTCGGGCAGGTCGCCGATGGCAAGCGGCTGGGAGCCGGAAACACCATCGATGGAAACGGTCACTTCCCGCGCGCCGAAGTCGCCGGTCGACGGGTCGAGATAAGGCGGCACGACGACGCGGGCGCTGCCTTCCTGCACATCGAGCAACTCGACGGCGACGTCGTAACCGTCGGAGGTCTGGAAGCGTGCGTTTTGCGTGATCGAAGGCGTGATCGCCTCGCTGGAGATCGTGATGGACTGGCCGGGGTCGGCGCTGCTTGCGCTGAGGACGAGGGTACTTCCCGAGGGATCCATGCCGCCCGGACAGCCGGAGCCGGTCACGAAGAGCGGCGTGACGATCATCAGGAGCGTGCAGAGGTAAGATGTCGCCTGTCGTCCGATGCTGTTTCTCATGTTACGCTCCTTGATGGTAGGAACAGTTAGTACAGATTCTGAAATGAATATCCAACACTGACGGCCGCCGGCGTGGAGCCATCGAGCTATGGTTTCCAACAATAATTATCGGCATCAGAAGGGCCTATGCAAGAGGAATCGGAAAACGCCTCTCCGATGGAGCAGGAGAACCGCCTGCATCCGAGTCTTTTCGAGGGTCATTCCGTTCCGCCAGAGAAATAAGCCATGACCCGGCACTGATCACGATCTGGAGTAAGGTGGGTACTGATGACAGTCATTGATGCTATTCTGATATGGGGAGGTCTCTGTGCGATTCTCGCGATCGCCATCGGGATTCGCCTTTTCAATGGGAGAGCCGATGAACGCGCGGTCCGGCGGATGATCGCCAGGCGGGGGGAGGTCATGAGTGTCCGCCCCGAGATGGAGATCATGGACGGTCTCGCCGGCGCGCCGGATACGGTGAGTCGGTACCGTGTGCACTATCGAACACCGCAAGGTGAGAAGCGCCAGGCTGTCGTGCTTCTCACATTTCTCCGCCACAAGATCCTGTCTGATGAACCCGTGGACGACTGATCGGCCGGCGAACCAAGTGTTCCATCACAGCCGACTTGACCCAACGATCGGGTCGCGGATGATGGTCGGCTCGCCGGATCGACGCGATGCGGCCAAGGTGTATCGAGCATGTTCAGGAGTGCGCAGGCGGTCATGGATGAGTTGTTGTTGAATGGCGGGGACTGGACGCTCACGGGATTCTGGCAGCATCAGTGGCGGCGGCGGGCGCCGAACGAGCAATCGGATCTTCCGGCGATTCCACCGCTGCCCGCCACGGTGCCGGGGGCGGTCCATGCCGATCTGCTTCGCGCGGGCTACATTCCGGACTGGCAGAATGGGCTCGATGCGTTCAAATCCGAGTGGGTCGAACATCGTGACTGGAGTCTGACCAAGACGGTTACCGTTCCTGAATCGTTCACTGGGCGGATCATGCTCGAATGCGACGGACTGGATTACTCCGGGACGCTTCTTGTGGATCGCGAGGAGGTGTCTGATTTCGCGGGCACCCATCTTCGCCATCACTTCGACCTGAGCGACCGCCTCCGCCCCGGCGAGACGCATTCGCTCGAGTTCATCTTCAACACGGCGCCGCCGGACGTGGAAGGCGTGTTCGGCTACACGAGCCGCCACCGGACGTTCAAGCCGCGTTTCGGCTACTACTGGGACTGGTGCAAACGCGTGGTGAACGTGGGGATCTGGCAGGATGTCCGGTTGGTGAACTACGGCGGGGCGCGGTTCGGGCACTTGCGCGTTTTGCCGCGCGTGCATGAGAATCTCACGTCAGGTGACATTCGCGTCGTGGCGGAGATCGAGGGCAGCCCGCAGGCGATCCGTTATCGATTGACCGGGCCTGATGGAGGCGAGATCGCCACGGGCGAGCAGTCGGTGCAGGCCGGTGCAAACGAGATCACGCTCGGGCTGGAACAGGTCCGCCTGTGGTGGCCCGCCACGCACGGCGATCAGCCGCTGTACCGGGTGGAACTGGAGTTGATCGACGGCGAGGGGCGGGCCAGCCATCGTCTCAGCCGCACGGTCGGGTTCAAGCAGGTGCGATGGCAGATGAACCCGGAGGCGCCGGAAGGAGCAAAGCCGTATGTGTGCGAAATGAACGGTCGGCCGCTGTTTCTCCGCGGCGTGAACTGGGTGCCGCTGTCGCCCCTCTATGGGACGGTCACGCGCGAGCGGTACGAAGCCTATCTCCATCTTTACCGCCACATGAACTGCAACATCCTCCGCGTCTGGGGCGGGGCGATTCTCGAACGCCCGGAGTTCTACGAACTGTGTGATCAACTCGGGCTCATGGTGTGGCAGGAGTTCCCGCTCAGTTCATCGGGTATCGATAACTGGCCGCCGGAGGATCCCGAGGTCATCGAAGACTTGAAGCGCATCGCCGCCGAGTACATCGAGCGCCGCTGCCATCATGCCAGTCATCTCCTGTGGTGCGGCGGAAACGAGTTGCAGGGCGATGTGGATGGTGGAAAGGTGGGCATCGGCAAACCGGTGGACGAGACGCATCCGCTGATGAGTGAATGGCAGCGGATGGTCGAGGCGATGGATCCCGGCAAGCGGTTCCAGGCCACGTCGCCGTCGGGTCCGCGTTTCTTCGCGGCACCGGAGGATTTCGGTAAGGGTATTCACCATCAGACGCACGGCCCGTGGGGCAATCTCGAACTGAAGGGCCGCTACCGCTACTACAACGACGACGACAGTCTGTTTCGCAGCGAAACGGGCTGCCCGGGGGCGGCGAGCATGACCGCGCTGCGGCGCCACCGGGGCGATCAGCCGTTGGGGCCGGCCGATGAGTCGAACCCGTACTGGCTGGTGCCGGGGGCGGCGTGGATTCCGGACAAGGATGTGACACGCGAGTTCGGCCCCTTGCCCGAGGGAATGACACAGCTGGAGACGATGGTGAAAGGCTCGCGCTACCTGCAGGCGGAGTCCTACCGGTACGCAGCGGAGGAGACGCGCCGCAAGCATCCACGCTGTTCCGGATTCATCGTATGGATGGGGCACGACAGCATGCACTGCGCCGCCAACAACTCGGTCATTGAGATCGATGCGTCACCGAAGCCGGCGTATGACTGGTTGCGGGGTGCTTTTGCCCGGAGGACGGTGAGCTTCCGACACGACCGCATGTGCTACCAGCCAGGCGATCGACTGACGGGTGAGGTGTGGGTGACGCACGATGACGATCATCAGCCCGCCGGAGGCAGCGTGACCATCGAGATGCGGCGGTTGAATGGCGAAGTGCTGGAGTCGATGACGGTCGGGGTCCATGGCGAGGGCGCGAATCTTCAGGTAGCGTCGTTGGATTGGCCCGTGCGGGCCTGCGAGGAACGCCTGTTTGCGCTGCACTTGTGCTGGAACGTGGCCAGCGAATCGATCCGCCGTGATGTGCTGTTCAGCCAGGATGAGGAACACCCGTTGCGGCCGATGCTCACCCTTCCAGCGGCCACACTCGCATTCGAGGTCCGCGAGGGCGAACCTCACGGCTGGACGGCGGTCAACCGGGGCGCGATCGCGGCGGTGGGCGTGCGTCTCTTCAGCCGGACGCCAAACATGGCCGGCCTGGTGGGCGACAATCACCTGCTGCTCATGCCGGGCGAGCAGGCGGCATGGTCGGTACAAACCGTGTGGGCGGGGGGACCTGCAACTGCGTCGCCCCCGACGGAGGCGCACTCGGGAGGTCGCCTGGCTGGCGACTGGGCTGCCGATTGGATCAATATGCCCCCCGGTGCATCCAGTCCACAGCGGCTGCCCCGGCCTGTGGCGCCTTGAAGCCTGAGTGGCGCGGCCTCAACCCGATTGTTCTTCAGTGGGAACGCCTGTGGAAAAATCCGGCAATTGTGACCTTAGTTGTTGCCATGAATGAGTTTACGCAGGGCGGCGCGTGTGAGGTGTAGTCTTGGTGTCCATAGGGGTTACTGCCGCCATGGCACTTCGTGAAAGATGGCACGACAGCGGCGTGGATTTGGCCTATAATCGGCGATCTTGAGCTGGAGCCTATGGTCTCCGACTGAATTCAACGATTCGCGGGTGGACGGAAGTCCCCCCGCTCCGGCGGCACGAAAGTCCCTCGCGGCGCTCGAGCTGGAGCCGGGCCAAGGCCGCCAGGTGCGGTCATGAAGTTCTCTGTAGATCACTTCGCTTGCCTTCAGTGGGCCGGGTGGGCGGATGAACGGATGAGTGTCTGACATGCGGGATTACTTTCGGAACATCTATCTCACCGTGAGAACGATCCTGATCGGGATGCGGATCACGCTGAAATACTGCTTCGCACGCACGATCACGGTGCAGTATCCGGACATGGCGCCGGTGCTTCAGCCGCGTTTTCGCGGGTTCCATTATTTCGAAATCGAGAAATGCATCGCGTGCGATCAGTGCGCGAAGGCATGTCCTGTGGATTGCATCTACATCGAGAAATCCGGGCCGCGGAAGATCGACAAGGAAACCGGCATCGCCGTCGGCGGTGCGATGCAGCGGTATGCCATCGATTATGCCAAGTGCATGTTCTGCGCGTTGTGTACCGATCCCTGCCCGACGGATTGCATTCACATGGGCAACATTCACGACATGTCGGGCTACGATCGCGAGAGCATGATCGTGGAATTCACGGATCTGGCGAAGCAGGGCCTGCAGACGCCGATGCCGGTTTGGCTGCAGAAAGACCATCTCCCGGAATGGGCCGAGGCGCGCAAGCAGGAATGGCTTCAGCGGGGTGAGCCGTTGAAGGAAGAGATGCTCAAGGCGATGACCGAGCAGAAGCCGCCGAAGAAGAAGCCGGAGCCGAAGAAGGAAGAAAGCGACGAAGCCGTCGAGGCGAAGTGAGTCGCCTTAGCTGACCGATCGACCTGTTCATGTAGTTCTCTTTACGGATCAAAGAGTGATGGAATTCCAAACGACGTTTCTCCTGGCCGAAGGCGGCGCGAACCTGGTTCAGGGCATGACGATTTTCCTGATCGCCGGTTTCCTGATGGCGTTCGGGGCGCTGGTGGCGGGCAAGTTGATTCGGCCCCACCTTCCGCATCCCGAGAAGGCGACACCGTATGAGTGTGGTGAGCCGGTGATCGGCCAGAGCTGGGTGCAGTTTGATCTCCGATTTTACGTGGTGGCGCTGATTTTCCTGATCTTCGACGTGGAGATCGCGCTGTTCTACCCGTGGGCGGTCGTGTACGGCATGGGGACCCCGGGCGGGACGGATCAGTTTCCGGATCCGGTTCGCGTGGCGGCGCTGTTCGACATGCTGTTCTTCTTCGGTGTGATCGTCGTGGGCTTCCTGTATCTCTGGCGATTCGGTTACCTGGATTGGGTGCGAGCGAGTATGGGCCAGCGTACGGGGACGCGTGTCGCGCCTCCGCCGGCCCCGTCGAAGCAAGCGGTTTCCTCGCCGGCATGAGTCGAAGCAGTCCGCGTGGATGAGGACGTCGCAGGCGAGTCAAGAAGGTATGCCATTCAATCATGAGTTGGATTCAGAATAAATTTGAAGAAGGTTTGATCGTCACGTCGCTGGACTGGGCGCTGAATTGGGCACGCATGAACAGCATCTGGCCGATGACGTTCGGCCTGGCGTGCTGCGCGATCGAGATGATGGCGACGGGAGCGTCGCGTTTCGACTTCGATCGTTTCGGATCGGGGGCGTTCCGGGCGACGCCGCGGCAGGCGGACCTGATGATCGTCGCGGGCACGGTGACGTACAAGATGGCGTCGCGCGTCAAGCGGCTCTACCACCAGATGCCCGACCCGAAATACGTGATGGCCATGGGCGCCTGCACGATCGGCGGGGGACCGTACTTCAAGCACGGGTATCACGTCGTCAAGGGCGTGGACCTGGTGGTGCCGGTGGATATATACGTGCCCGGTTGCCCGCCGCGTCCGGAGGCGCTGCTGGAGGGTTTGATGCGTCTTCAGGACAAGATCAAGCACCAGACCATCGCCAAGACGCCGGAGTACAAGGCCAAGGAGAAGGCGCTGGCGGGCTCTTGAGTCGACGTGCCGTCGCGGATGAAACAGGAACTGCCGGCGGGAGAAGGCATTACCCATGACACCGGAAGAGATCGCAGACATCGTGAAGGATCAGTTCGGCAGCGCCGTGGTGTCGACATCCATGGATACGCTGCACCCGTCCATCGAGATCGATACCGCGCAGTGGCACGAGGTGGCGTTGTTCTGCCGGGATGATTCGCGCCTGCGTCTGAACACGCTGCGTTGCCTCTCGGGCGTGGATCGCCTGGCTGATGACGTTATCGAACTCATCTACGACCTGATGGCCGTTCACCCCGGCGGGGCGGGCGGATTCTATCAGGGCGACAACGTGATTGCCTTCAAACTGAAGGTGCCCCGCGTCGAGGGCACCGCCCCGACGGTCGCGGACGTCTGGCCCGCCGCCGACTGGCACGAGCGGGAGGTGTTCGACATGTTCGGGGTCGTGTTCGAGGGACACACGGACCTGCGACGCATCCTCTGTGCGGATGACTGGGTGGGTTACCCGTTGTTGAAGGATTACGCGTTCCCGCTGGAGTATCACGGGATTCCGGGCACTACCGAGTACGGCCAGATGAGCCCGCGGCACTGATGCAGGCTTTCCCGGAGCAATGGTTTCGAAACAAGTGGAATGAGTAGATTGCAAGTCGAGCGGAGCCGATGGCAGAGACCGTAATTTTTAATCAACCCGACGTGATGATGGACGTCGAGCGCACAGGGCTGGAAATGGGCGACGTGCGCACGGAGGAGATGCTGGTCAACATGGGCCCGCAGCATCCGGCGACACACGGCGTCTTACGGATCGTGTTGCGCACGGACGGCGAGATGGTGCTCGAAGCCGTGCCGCATGTCGGCTACCTGCATCGCTGTGCGGAAAAGATCGGCGAGAATCTTCAGCCGTACCAGTTCATTCCGAAGACGGATCGGATGGACTACCTCGCCGCCATGAACAACAACCATGCGTTCAGCCTGGCGGTGGAGAAGCTGGCAGGGCTCGAGATTCCGGAGCGGGCCAGCTACATCCGCATCATCATGGCGGAACTGAACCGAATCGCGTCCCACCTGGTGTCGTTCGGCACGTACGGTCTGGATATGGGCGCCTTCACACCGTTCCTGTACGCGTTCCGGGAGCGCGAGCAGATTCTGGATCTGTTCGAGGCGGCCTGCGGGGCGCGGCTGACGTACAGCTACCTGACCATCGGCGGGGCGACGCACGATCTCCCCGAGGGCTTCATCCAGACGATGGAGGAGTTCCTCGACTACTTCGAGCCGAAGATCGACGAATACAACGCGCTGCTGACCTACAACCATATTTTCGTGAAGCGGACCGCCAACGTGGGCGTGATCTCTCCGGAGGACGCGCTGCGCTGGGCGTTGACCGGCCCGGTGCTGCGCGGCAGCGGCATCAAGTGGGACCTGCGCCGGAATTTGCCCTACGACATCTACGAGCGCTTCGAGTTCGATGTGCCGGTGGGTGTAGACGGCGGGTCCGACGGGATTCCCAAGGAAGTCGTCAACGGCGACTGCTGGAACCGGTACTTCGTGCGCATGCTGGAGATGAAGCAGTCGGTGCGGATCCTGCGTCAGTGCATCGAACAGATCCCCGACGGCGACTTCAAGGCGAAGGTGCCGAAGAATCTCAAGCTGCCCGAGGGCGAAGTCTACTTCGAGGCGGAGAATCCGCGTGGTCAGCTCGGATTCCTCGTGGTGGGGGACGGCTCGGCCATACCCTACCGGGTCAAGGCGCGGGGTCCGAGCTTCTGCAATCTGTCCATCACGACGCACGTCTGCCGCGACGTGCTTCTGGCGGATGTGCCGGCCATCATCGGCAGCATCGACATCGTGATGGGCGAAGTGGATCGCTGAGTCTCTCCGCGTCAGGCGTCGGGGAGATGATGGACAAGATGAGCAGTTTCTGGAGCGGCCTCGGGCTTTCGCCCGCCGCGGGGCTTTGCTAGAATCCTGACCCTTTCAAAGCGTGGTCGGTGTAACGTGCTGGTCGTGGAGAGTCGAGGCTCGGAGAAGCCTTGCGGGCAGGGAAACAGGCGTGCGGCGAATCGATTTCTGCCGCAACGGAAGGTGATTTGATCGATGGGTGAGTTCACCGCCGAACAGGCCTTACAACCTCGATGGGATGCCACACTGCAGGGCAAGGCGATCAAGCTCTTCCTGCTGCTAGCGGGGGTGCTCGCCGCGCTGGCGTTGATCGGTTACGGCCACCTGTACTGGTTCGACCTGCACACGTTTCCGCCGCTGATCTTCCTGGCCGTCGTCGGGCCGCTGGCGACGGCGGGTCTCTTCCTGACCGGGGCGCTGGTGGTCAAGCTGGCGGTACCAATCGGCGAGATGATCGCCCGGTTTCCGCTGGTGGTGTTCATCATGGGGATCGTGCTGGTGGTGCTCCTGGTCTGGGCGCATGCGCTGCTCTTCGGCTACGTGGACAGCCTCGTGGCCGGTCAAAGTGGAGGAAGCCTCGCGACGAAAACCCTCTTCGGTGGCGAGCTCACCATTCCCGATATCCAACTCCAGTTGCTGACCGCCTCGGAGCAGGCCGCCAACACGAAGGCGGCGGCCGAGAACCAGCCGATGGCGGTGGCCCCCAATGAGGGCACGTGGTCGTGGATGGCGTATCTCCTGTGGCCGATTCAGTTCAAGCTGGTGCGCGACCTGATCGCCATTGGCGGTGTCGTCGGCTTCGTGTCCATCAATGCCATGTTTGCCATCTGGTGGGAGCGCAAGGTCTCAGCGAGGATCCAGAGCCGCCTCGGCCCGATGCGCGTGGGCGGCTGGCACGGCTGGGCCCAGTCACTGGCCGACGGCATCAAGCTGATGCAGAAGGAAGATATCGTCCTGGCCGACGCGGACCGTCCGCTGTTCCGGCTGGCACCTTACATCGCGTTCGTCCCGGCGCTGTCGGCGTTCATTGCCTTGCCTTTCGGGGCGGCGTGGGTCTTCCGCGAACTGGATGTCGCGCTGATCTTCATCCTGGCCATGCTGGGCATCGAAGTGGTGGGTGTGATCCTGGCCGGTTGGGCGTCGAACAACAAGTGGAGCGTCTACGGGGCGATGCGTGAGGCGTGCCAGATGGTTTCCTACGAGGTGCCGCTGGGATTGTCGCTGCTGATCCCGATCATGACCGCCGGCACGTTGAAGCTGAGCGCGTTCGGCGAGTTGCAGTCCGGCGGGTTCCACACGTGGCTGGCCTTTTCGAACCCGTTCACGTTTGTGGCGGCGGGGACATTCTTCATCGCCTCGCTGGCGAGTTGCAAGCGGGCGCCGTTCGATCTGCCCGAGGCCGAAAGCGAACTGGTCTCCGGGTACCATACGGAGTACAGCGGTTTCCGCTGGTCGCTCTTCTTCTTCGCCGAGTACGCGGGGATGTTTATCGTCAGCGGCCTGGCAGTGATCCTGTTCTTCGGGGCGTGGAATTCACCACTGCCGGCGTCGTGGGGCGCTTCCTGGGCGGCGGCCGATGCGGCGTTGTGGAAGCAGGCCGCTTACGGTGTGTTGTTCAGCAGTCCGATCTGGTTCATCGCCAAGTCGTTCTTTTTCGTCTATGTGCAGATCTGGATCCGGTGGACGCTGCCGCGCATCCGGCTGGACCAGGTGATGTATGCGTGTGTGCAGGTGCTGATCCCACTGGCGATGGTGGTGTTGCTGGGTAACACCTTCTGGCTGCTTTTCGTTCAGCCTGACACCCTGCTGTCGCGCATCGCCAATGTCCTGTTTACTCTGATCGGTGCGACGGTTGTGCTGGGCTTCGTGGGGACGGTCGCCTACGCCTACAACAACAACAAACGGCTTCCGGGGCGATTGGCGATCGACCATTTGCCTGGTTCGTAGTCGACGGTTCAAACGACCGTACGTGACCACGACGTTGAAAGTGAAGAGACGTGATACGACAGTTTCCGACATTCGCCGTTCTGGCTTGCCTGATGATCTTCGCGCCTTTCGCTGATGCGCAGGAGACGGAGGCGATCGGTGAGGAGGCCACGGCCGTCGCGCCGGACGGATCCTCCGCCGATGGCGTCTCTGCTGATGCCGAAGCGCCCGAGCCGCTCGCTCCGACGAGCAATGCGGCCGAATCCATCATGTTCTATGTGGTCGCCCTGACGATCGTCTGCCTGTCGATCGGGTGCGTGATCTCCGTGAACATCGTGCGGATGGCGATGTGCCTGTTCGGCACGCTGGGGTCGGTGGCGATTCTCTATTTCCTGTTGTCCGCCACGTTCCTCGGGGCGATCCAGTTGATCGTTTATGCCGGGGGAACGCTGGTGGTGATCATTTTCGGTGTGATGCTGACCAGCCAGTCGCCGTGGGCGCGGTACGTGCCCGGCAAGCTGGAAATCATTGCCGGGGCGGTCGTCGGCCTAGCGCTGTTCATCGGTCTGGCGAGTGCCATCGTACAGATGGACTTCGGCCCCGCCACGGTGCTGCCGCGCTCGTACTACGTGCATGAAATCGGGAAGGCCTTGTTGACGACCTACCTGGTGCCGTTCGAACTGGCGAGCGTGTTGCTGCTGGCGGTGATGATCGGCGCGGCCTTCCTGGCCCGGCCGGAACGGCGCAACTGAACGGGAGTCGGATCGTGTTGGACGTCGGATTGACCCATTATCTCGTGCTGGCCGCGTTCATGTTCAGTTGCGGCGTGTACGTGATGACGATCAAACGCAACGCCGTCGGAATTCTGATCGGCGCGGAGTTGGTGCTCAATGCCGCCAACATCAACCTGATCGCGTTTTCGCGATTCCAGGTGGGTTCGCTGGACGGCCACGTGACCGCCATGTTCGTCATCGTCCTGGCGGCGGCGGAGGCGGCGATCGCGATTGCGATCTTCGTGAACTATTTCAACAACCTGGCGACGATCGACGTGGACCGCGGCGATTCGCTCCAGGGCTGATGGCGGCCTCATGGCGACGCGGGATTGCCCCGACGTGTGAGGCTCGATCGAGGGATGCGGGGGCAGAACGCCTCCGACGGGAAGAGTAGTCGATGCATCTGTTAGAAATCATGCTGATGGCGGCGGTGCTGGTTCCGCTGCTCGGGTTCTTTGTCCTGGCCGTGTGGGGTCCGCGCTTCGGCAAGCCCCTGTCCGGCTGGATCGCCTCGGGCAACATCGCCTTCAGCACGCTGCTGTCGCTGATCGTGCTGATCGCGTGGTGGTTGGGCGGGGTCCGTCCCGAGCCGACAGTCCTGACCTGGGCGATGCTCGGATCCACGCCGCTGACCTTCTCGGTCAATCTCGACAGCCTTACCGTGATCATGTTCTTCATGGTCACGTTCATTGCCACCTGCATCCACGTCTTCAGCATCGGCTACATGGCCGGCCACAGCGACGAGGTCGACGGCGAGTGCAAGTACCATCGCTTCTTCTGCTATCTCAATCTGTTCTGCTTCAGCATGCTCGGGCTGGTCATCGCCGGGAGCCTGCTGTTCCTGTTCATCTTCTGGGAACTGGTCGGCCTCTGTTCGTACCTGCTGATCGGCTTCTACTTCGACAAGAAATTCGCCTCCAACGCCGCCATGAAGGCGTTCATCACTAACCGCGTCGGCGACCTCGGCTTCATCATCGGGCTGGCGATGGTGTTCCTCTATCTCGGCGATCTTTCGCTGGATGGGGCGGCGGCGAGTTTCCGTGAACATCAGGCGGCCGACGGTCCACTGTTCAGCACGATGTTTCTGAACGTTAAGCTGGCGACATGGATGGGCATCCTGCTGTTCTGCGGGGCGATGGGCAAGAGTGCCCAGTTCCCGCTGCATGTCTGGTTGCCCGACGCCATGGCGGGGCCGACACCGGTCAGCGCGCTGATTCACGCCGCCACAATGGTGGCCGCGGGTGTGTATCTCGTCGCGCGGATCTTCGTGCTGCTGACGCCCGAGGCGCAGATGTTCATCGCCGTGATCGGGCTGATCACGCTGACCATGGCGGCGCTGATCGCCATCGTGCAGACCGACATCAAGAAAGTCCTCGCCTATTCCACGCTCTCGCAGCTCGGTTACATGATCTTCGGTCTGGGCATGGGGGCGTGGATCGCCGCCCTGTTCCACCTCTTCACGCACGCATTCTTCAAGGCGATGCTCTTCCTCGGGTCCGGCCAGGTCATCGAGGGCTGCCATCACGAGCAGGATATGCGGAAGATGGGCGGGCTTCGTCACAAGATGCCTTACACCTGCTGGACGTTCTTTATCGGTGTGCTGGCGATCTCCGGGGCGTGGATTCCCCTCATCAATCAAGGGGTCGGCGGTTACTACAGCAAGGATGAGATTCTGGCAGTCGCGTATCACCGCGTTTACGGCGAAGCGCATCACGACGACTCGCACGGTGATGGCAAACATGGCAAGGACACCGCCGAAGGCGAGAAACACGGCTCATCGCAAGATTCCAGCGGAGTGCTTGCATCGTCAGTGGGCTTGGGCCCCTGGGCGGCGGCGGATCCGGATCACAAGGCGAGCATGACCGACGTTGGCGGCGGCGGTGCGGCGGACCACAAGGCATCAGGCAAGGGCGACGGTCATCATCCTCCCGCGGCGGCATCCGAGGACGTCAAGCTCTCCTGGATCTTCTTCGTGCTGCCGGTCTTCATCGCGTACGTGACGCCGTTTTACATGATGCGGTGCTGGTGGATGACCTTCATGGGCAAGCCGCGTGATGAGCACGTCTACGCGCATGCCCACGAAAGC
Organism: uncultured Planctomycetales bacterium; assembly: GCA_964618455.1. Lineage (GTDB taxonomy): Bacteria > Planctomycetota > Phycisphaerae > UBA1845 > PWPN01 > CAZUAQ01. Next base: position 117,837 of record CAZUAQ010000013.1, read on the forward strand.
AAGCTGATGTACATCCCGCTGGTCGTCCTGGCGGTGGGAACGTTCTTCTCGGGCTGGCTGCTGTTTCGCCCGATGGTGGCCGACGCGCAGCCGCTGCCCGCCGATTGCATGGTCACTCCGTATGACGGCAAGGTTCACCACACCACCGAAGAACTTGTGGCGATCGATGCCGTGGCGCACGGGGCCCTGATATGGTGGGTCGGTCCGGCGTTCCTGGTCGGCTTCTTCATCGCGTGGCGGATCTACCGTAACGGGCTGGTCTACGCCGCGCACCTGGCGTCGCGGTTCAAACCCCTGCACACGCTGCTGGTTAAGAAGTTCTACTTCGACGAGATGTACAACACGTTCCTGGTCGGCGGCGTGCATGCGCTGAACGGCATCAGCTACATGTTCGATCGCTACATCGTGGACGGCATCGTGAACGGCGCGGCCCGGGTGACGGAGCGGCTGGCGTCGATCAGCGGGAATGTGCTCGACAAGCAGGGCGTGGACGGGCTGGTCAACGGTGTGGCGTCGGCGGCGATGCAACTGGGCGGTCTGGTCCGCTCGCCGCAGGTCGGCCGCGTGAGGAATTACATCCTGTTCGCCGCCGGTGGCGCGGCGCTGGTTGTGCTCATCCTGATTTTCCCGTGGGGATGAGCGGACGCGAGATGCGAGAGAATCCGGACCGGAGCGATACCGGTCCCTTCAATGAGGATGCGGAACCGTGCATGAAAGTTGGCTACTGACCTACCTGATCTTCATCCCGACCGTGGGGGCGATCGGCTGTCTTCTCGCACCAAGCGGCAAGGCGGCCAAGTACATCGCCCTCGGGGCGTCGGGCCTCACGATGCTGTTGAGCTTCGGCCTGTTCAAGGACTTCAGCTGGTGGGCCGAGGGAGGCGCGTCGATCTTCGGCGACAGCTACGGCCAGGGGCTTTACCACGTGAAGCAGCTCACGTGGATCACCTTCTCCAGCGGCGCCAAGATCGAATACTTCGTCGGCGTCGACGGGCTCAGCTTCCCGCTGGTCATCCTGACGACGCTCGTCTCGTTCCTCGCCTGCCTGGCGAGTTGGAACATGGAGACGTGGAAGGTCAACAAGGGTGTGAACGGCTTCTTCGCCCTGTTCCTGCTGCTCGAAACCGGCATGATCGGCGTCTTCGTCTCGCTCGATTTCTTCCTGTTCTACATCTTCTGGGAAGTGATGCTGCTGCCGATGTACTTCCTCATCGGCGTGTGGGGTGGTCCGCGGAAGGAATACGCCGCCATCAAGTTCTTCCTCTACACGCTGGCCGGCTCGGTGCTGATGCTGGTCGCGCTGGTGGCGTTCTACTTCTATGCCCCGGTCGATGTGCGAACCTTCAACCTGATCGAGCTGGCGACCAACGATGCCATCCAGACCGAGTTCCGCCGGGCGACGTTCCTGGGCGGTGACTTCGGCACGATCATGTTCATCTTCCTGTTCATCGGCTTCGCCATTAAGGTGCCGATCTTCCCGTTCCACACCTGGCTGCCCGACGCGCACGTCGAAGCGCCGACGCCGATCTCGATGATTCTGGCGGGCGTGCTGCTGAAGATGGGGGCGTACGGCCTGTTCCGGATCAGCTACCCGATTCTCCCCGACGCGGGGTTCGACCTGGCGTTCTGGCTGGCATTGCTGGGCGTGGTCAACATCATCTACGGCGCGCTGTGCGCGATGGCGCAGACCGACTTCAAGCGGCTCGTCGCCTACAGTTCGATCAGCCATATGGGTTTTGTGCTGCTCGGCATATCGATCATGACCGAGGCGGGATTCCAGGGCGCGATGTTCCAGGTGATCGCTCATGGCATTTCGAGCCCCATGTGCTTTTTCCTGGTCGGCGTGATTTACGACCGCGCCCACCATCGCGAGATCAACCGGTTCGGCGGATTGTGGCTCACCATGCCGAAGTACGGCTCGATGGCGACGCTGGGCTTTTTCGCCTCGCTGGGCCTGCCCGGGTTGTGCGGGTTCATCGGCGAGTTCTGGGTGCTGATCGCGACGTTCTCCGCCGTCGGCGTGTGGCCGCAGTTCGCGGCGTGGGCCCAGCCGATGGCGGTCATCGCCGCGTTCGGCGTCGTGCTGACCGCCGGGTACATCCTGTGGATGATCCAGCGTGTCTACCTCGGCCCGAAGCGCGAAGAGTACGCGAGTTTCCCCGAGGCCAACCTGCGTGAGATGGTGATCCTGGTGCCCTTCGCCGTCCTGGCGATTGCGCTGGGCATTCTGCCGCAGCAGACGCTTTTCAACTTCATGAACGGGACACTGAACCACATTGTCGGCCACATGGACAAGATGATTGAGACGGCGAACCAGTTGGCGGCAGGCGGGTAATCGATCAGGAATGGAACTTCAATGCGGTCACCGATCAAGGGGCGGCCGCTTCGACAGGATAGCGAGTGCGAGACGGTATGAGCGGACAACTGCTTGGAATCTGGATGCCCTCCTGGGATGATCTCAGCCTTTTCAGCCCGGAACTGGTGCTGATCGCGGCGATCATTTCGGTGCTGCTCGTCTCCATGGTGGCCGGACGCGGCAAGCAGCTTCTGGCCAGCGTGGCGTTGTGCGGGGCGCTGGCGACGCTGGTCGTGACGACCCTCGTGGCCGAGCAGGTCTGGGAATACGGGCAGTGGGGGTTCGCCCCTCCTGAAGAATCGGGCATGCTCATCGCCGACCGGTTCAGCGTTTTCTTCAAGTTCTTCCTGATGCTTTTTTTATCCGTGGTGATCGGCCTGTGGCTGATCGGCAACGGCATCAAGGAGGACAAGCCGCGCACCGATCCGGAGCCGATGTCCTCGACCGCCGAGTTCTTCGTGCTCCTGCTCACGTCCGCGCTGGGCATGGTGTTGATGGTCGGCACCTTGAACCTGCTGGTCATGGTCATCGCGATCGAGATCGCCTCGCTTCCGAGCTACGCCATCGTCGGAAGTGACAAGTCCTCGCGCCGCAGCGCCGAGGCCTCCCTGAAATACGTGACGTTCGGTGCGGCGTCGTCCGCCATCATGGTGTACGGCATCTCACTGCTCTATGGCTGCTACGGCACGCTGGATGTCCCGTCGCTCGCCGCCCAGATGACCGCCGGTCCCGAACCCATCGGCGCGCTGGTCTGGATGGGCCTGCTGGCCATGTCGGCGGGCATCGCGTTCAAAATCTCCGCCGTGCCCTTCCACTTCTGGTGCCCGGACGTCTTCGAAGGCGCGCCCATTGAGGTGACCACGTGGCTGAGCGTGGCCAGCAAGGCGGCGGGGCTGGGGCTTATCCTTCGCCTCATGCACGCGTTCGGCCTTCATGCCGGGACGAGCATGCTGCCGTATGCCATCGGCGTGGGGGTGGCGGCATCCATCACCTGCACCGTGGGCAACCTGGCGGCGTTGCGGCAGGACCGCGTCAAGCGACTGCTCGCCTATTCGTCGATCGCTCACGCCGGGTACATGCTGATGGCGGCGGCGATCCTGGTACAACCGTCGAGTGACCCCGAAGTCGCACACATGGCCAAAGCGGCGATCATCGCCTATCTGTTTGTCTACCTGCTCATGAACACGATCGCGTTCGGCGTGACCGCCTTCATCATCTGGATGACCGGCTCGGATCACATCTCGCAGTTCGACGGACTGGGAAGGCGGAACCTCTGGCTGGCCCTGCCGATGGCCGTCGCGCTGTTTTCGCTGGTGGGGCTACCGCCCCTGGGCGGATTCGCGGCCAAGTGGCTGCTTCTGGTCGCGCTGGGCGAGGCGGCGATGAGTGACGCGTCGCAGTCGTGGCTGTGGGCGCTGGTGGTCGTGGCCGTCGTGAATACCGCCATCAGTCTGTACTACTACGTGCGGATCATCCGCCACATGTTCCTCGTGGACGATCCGAAGAAGACCACCCTGCCGGCGCCCATGAGCGGGGTGGCGCTGTTTAACGTGTGCGCCATCATCCTGCTTCTGCTGGGGACGATCTTCTTCAACGCACTGTCGAAGCAGTCCGGGCAGTTCGCCACGCGCAGCTTCGTCTCCCGAACGCCCGCGCCCGAGGGAGCCCGCGTCTCCGCACCCGTGGAGACGCCGGATGTGAGCTTGCAAAGCGCGCAGCCGCGCGTGACGATGAATGGCGATGCGAAGAATCTCGCCGCCTCCCACGCGGATGCGGCGAGCACGACACCTTGACGCACGGATGACTGACGCACCCGTTTCGAGAGCCGCCATGCCTGACACCGAGTACGATCCTCACACCGTGGAAGTCCTGAACCGCCTGTACGCCCGTCTGCGATCCGGCTTGCTGCCGCGCCTCAAGGAGTCGCACAGCTTCGTGTCGCGGGCCTCGGCCTCCGACGTCGCGAACGCAACCCGGTTGGAGAACGAGTCGACCGAACATGAGCAGTGGCTGGCCGAAGCCATCTTCCAGGAGGGCGGCGGCATCTACCCCGCCGGGGCGGATATTCACACCGGCCACCTGCACTACCTGGAACTGCGGAACATGATGCCGCGGATCGAGCAGGATCTGCAGTCCATCCTGGCCGAGTTTCAACAGGCCCAGGAGGACACCCATCTCGATTGCGGTGGGGGTGTTTGCCGTGGGCACCATTGCCAGCTCTCAGATCATTCTATCGCGTGACCTACGGGCCTCCTATCTGGCCACCAACCCCGCCCACGCCATGATCATGACCTTTGAGGCTTTTGATGACGACGT
>CAZUAQ010000014.1:0-51232 GCA_964618455.1 uncultured Planctomycetales bacterium
GTGCTTCTCGATGAAGCCGAACAAGGTGGTGCGGCCGGACTTACTGAGATTCGGAGACGGTATTCGAACGGATCTCTTTCGGATCGTCAGAAACGTCAACTCGTCGAGGTTGTCATCAAACAACACGCTTTGTTCCGAGCAAACACTCGAGACTCCCAACCCAGGTTGTCAAAACGACTCCAGGAGCTTCAAGCCAGAGTACGCGGATTGACCGATCTCCTCCATCAGATGATTCAGAAGGGGGATGTGACTTCTGACGAAGTGAAGGACTATTACGCGCAGTTCGGTATTACTTGGAAGGTGCGAGCGAAGATCCACGCCGGAGATCCCATCTGCGTTGAGGTCGAGGGCAAGCCTGATCAAGTCATGGTCTATCAGTGTGTACTGACCTCGGTGAAGAAGGTGACGGTCAGTTCGGCGGCACGCGATGACGGGCTTCTGATGAATCCACAAAACACATTACCGTCATCGATGCGAAAGATCAGCGTTGCCCGGCAAAGCAAATCGTTTCCTCCACTTTACATTGATCACACCGAGAACCTGACTCCGGGCTCGCATGAGTATTGGATGGAGGGTTACCTGGAAACGGTGAGCCCGTGTTTCCCGTTCTGTGGAACGGGCTATTCCAAGTATCCATTTCGCATTCGCGAAACCGTGGAGGTCCTGCCGAAAAGTGTAGCCGCCATTCAACTGATCGATCGTCCCGATCTCGCGGAGGAATTGAAATCGCTGATTACGATCGAAGAGTTTGTGTACTGCGGCACGTCAAACCAGGGCAAGCTGCAAGGTGCGCTGGAAATCACGTTGGGAGATGAAGCGGCGAAACGCGGGTTACCGATGGCCGTCGCTTTCGATGTCCTCGTTTCGGACGGGAATTCCGAGCAGATTGTCACGCATGTCACCTGCGATCAGGGCGAAAGCCGTCGGATCGCCCCGAATCTGGAATTCCCCGACTTCGTCACCGACGAAATCAGCGTCATTCTGAGATCAAGCCGGGATGCGGCCATTCGCACCTGTCACATGGACACGGTCTGGAACGGCGAGTTGGTGTACGAAGAGATTCTGATCATGCGGCCGTGACAAAGGAATGAGTTCATCCGCAGATTGCGCAGATGACGCAGATGGAGGAGGTGGGGGAGCGACACGGCGCCGATGCGAAAGAATAGACAGGATTCGCATGATGAACAGGATAAGATGACTCTTGTCCATCTTGTGAATCCTGTCTATACATTCCCTGTTGGCTTCGAGCACATGTTCCCCATCGATCGGACGGACCCATGATCCATCGACTTCTCCCGCCACTGATCCTGTCGTTCCTGAGCGTCGTCCCTCTTCACGCCGACGAGGTGATCGCACGCGTGCGGCGGGAGAAGCCCTCGCCGACCCCGCGGCGGTTCAACGCGATTCCGGATCGCATCGGCGAGATTCTCATCGACAAGCACCATCACCCGCATCCGAAGCTGTGGGGCCTGGCCAAACGTGTGCCGGCGCAGGACCTGCCGTACGACGAGGTCGGCTCGGCGACGTTCTTCAACCTCGTGCGCGAGTTCGATCTGTACGCCAGGGTCGGCGAGCTCGACGACACCACTCGCCGGCGGACGCTGGAATACTGGCAGAGCTGGCAGGACCCGGAGACCGGGCGGTTCCACGATCCCGATCGGCCTGACCGCGTCGTCAACGAAAAGTACGTCGTCGGCCTGATCGGCGCGCTCGGCGGCGAGCCGAGCGTACCGTGGACCACGACGAGCACCTCGAAAAAAATCGAGACCGACGTGTTCCTCAAGCGCACCAAACAGGACGAGGACTGGGCGCGCGGCGGATGGAGTGTGGGGTCGCACACGGGATTGATGGCGGTCGAGATCTTCCGGCATATTGACGGCCTGCCCGACGGGGAAGCGCCCGATCCGCAGCTCGCCAAGGATCTTGAACGGGGGATGAATCAGATCCTCGCCCACCAGGATCCGTGCACGGGGTTGTGGGGCGCGCCCGACGCCGATCCGATGCATCGCATCGGCGGCACGCTCAAGGTCATCGGCCGGTTTTACTACGCCCTGGGGCTCGAGGTGCCGCACACGCGCAAGCTGACGGATACGCTGATCGACTATCAGCGCACCGGCACGTGGTTCAAGCACGGGCAGGACAGTTGCGTGCCGCGCAACGTGGCGGAGATCATGGCCTACTGCCTCGAAGCCGACGACTACCGCCGCGACGATCTGCTCGACGCCATGGCCCTGCTGGCCAAGGACTACGAGCACTGGGTCACGCCCGAAGGCCACACGTTGATGCACCGCGACAGGCCCGACACGGTCGGCATCCAATACACGACGATCTACGGTCTGGGCATCCTTGGGGGATATCTGCACTGGGAAGACTGCCGACTGCGCAACCCGCTCGACGGCCGCGCGCGTGGCGGCAAGCGCTGCCGCGTGGAACTCGATGACGATGGCGACGTCCAATTATTGTCCACGGACACGGACGAAGTGAAGGCGGAAAGGATCGAGTCCACGGAAAGCACGGAAGTCACAGACCAAGAAGAAATTGAGAAGAGAAAATGAATCAGAGGAATGAAATGAAGCAAGAATAGATCAGGAAGGCACTTCGATAGGAAATCGAATTCAGCAGCATTCACTCCCTCTGCTTCTCATTCTCCCTTCCGTGTCCTCCGTGGACCTTCTTCTTTCTCACCACCGCCGGTCCGTGGACAAAGTCACCATCGGCACTTACGCTGATGCCGATTGATACATCGCTGTGGCAAGCAACCGTGTCTCGTCATCCGGGAGGCAGCATGCTCGATCGATCACGTCGCATCTGCGGCTCCATTTTCACCGCCATGTTTGTAGGAGTTCTGGGTATGTCGGCGTCCGCCGCGGCAGGGGACGTCGGCCACCTGGCGGGGACGGTCCGCGACTACCTCACCAACACGCCGATCAAGCGGGTCACCGTCCGTGCGTATGCTCACGGGCGAAGCGTGGCCCATTCTGCTCTGACCGAGGGCGACGGGTCGTTCCGCATGGAGGATCTGCCGGCCGGGGCGTACGCCGTCTGCGTGCCGGGCAGCGCGTCGCACCGCCCGGCGGTGGCGCCGCACGTCGAGATCCGCCCGAACGCCACCACACCGCTCAAGCTTCAGCCCACCCACTCGCTCAACATCGACGGCGACTCGTGGGTCCAGTCCGCTCCCTTGTTTTCGCAGACGTTCACTGCCAGTGGTCTCGGCATTACCGGCGTGCGGATCAAGGCGTTCGGCGGCGCGAAGCCGATTCGGATGTACTGGAGTAGATTCAGCGGGACGGCACTGGGGTCGGCTCGCACCACGCTCCCTGTTGGTGGTGAGGGCACGGCGTATGCATTGTGGGGCGGGGGGGAGATGTCTACCCAACCGACACGTCAGTATCGCCTGACGATGAACTCGCCGAAGGGCACGACCTGGGTCCCGGCAGTGGCGGGGCGGGGCGACGTCTATCCCGGGGGGCAGGCCAACTTCAACGACTCGCCGCGACCGGATTCTGATCTCGGCATCCTGGTCATGGAAGACAATGACCGGATGCGCACCAGCTACGCACTGCATCCCGGTTTTCGCGAGCACCGCTGCGTCTCGGCCGGGCAGGTCTTCACCGCCCTCAGTCGGAACATCACGTTCGCCTCGGCGCATCTCGCCGGGATCGGAGCGACACCGACATTCGTCCGGTTCAGCATTCATGAGAAGGGCCCCGGAGGAAAGCAGATCGGCCCGAGCAAGGCCGTCGCGCCGGATGACGATGCCGCCGTCGCCTGGGGCCCGGACGAAGTCCCCGTCGAGCCGCGCCAACTCTATTACCTGCACATCGAGGTTTTCGGCGACGGTCGCTTCCTGGCCGCCTGCAACGAGGTATCGACGGGCCTGGGATATTTCAACGGCGAGCCCCTGACTGATCGCAGGTTGGCCGCCACCCTCTGCGGCGATGTAACCGATGGCGATTTCATCCGCCTCGCCACGCGTTTTTCCTCCATGCACCCCGCGCCGCCGGTGAACCACTCGTTCGAAGATGGGCTGTCCGGATGGAAGCGCTTCGGCGAAGGCGGTGCAGCAGTCGGTGTGGATGACGGTGTTATACCCGCCTGGGGCGATCGCATGTTCGGCTGGACCAATAAAGGCCAGGGCCAGGACACGCGCGTCACGATTTATCAGCACGTGGACGTTGATGTTGAGTCGGGGAAACAATACACGTTTTTCGGCTCGCTCTACACTGATCACATCGGCGGGCGAAGCAGCGACGTGAAGGCGCGGATGATCGTGCTGCCCGGCGGCGGCGACGATGTGCGCAATAACGATCGGATGACCTCGTCGCAGTGGTACGCCACCGAGGGACGCTGGTGCCGCGGGTCGGTCACTTTCACGCCGACAGTATCGCCGGTCACGATCGGGTTTGAGCTCGAGCAGCGTTGGAGTCTGGAGTCCAGTAGTGTGTACGTGGATGGGGCGTATCTCGCCGCCCCGGGGCACTGATGAAACGAACCATTCCTAAGATCATCGTCGTATCGAGCCTCTTGTTGACGCTCACGCTGCCTTCGCCTGTGGACGCCGCGGGCAAGATCAAGGGCAGCGCCGGCGGACATGAGAAAGGCGCGATCGCCTGGTCGGAAGAGGGCGAACTCGTCGGCTGGACGGTCACCGGCCCGAGCGGGCTGTATGAGTTCGGCGGGCTCGCGCCGGGCGAGTACCTCATGTACATGAGCGGACGCATCATTCCCGGCGTGCGTGTCGAGGACGGACGGACGACGATCGTGGACCAGGCGTCGCAGCCGAAGTTCGAATTGGAGAAGGAATTGTGGACGCCGGCGCGGGTCAGTTTCGCACAGAGCTTCGTCGCGAAGGGTACCGCCGTGACCGGTTTCTCGCTGTGGCGGGCGTCGGGCAACAGCAAGTTGAAGGTCTCGCTCTATGAGAATGACCTGAGCGGCGCACCCGTGGCCGGGCCGATCGAGACGGAGAAGGAGATCACGTGGATCAGCGGCAGCGGGCTGCCCGCCGATGAGTTCGCGACGACACCTGGAAAGACCTACGTGCTTCGGCTCGAAGCCTCCGACGGCAAACCCTGGAACCACGGCGCGCCGCGACGCGGGGATGTCTACGCCGCCGGCATCGCTTATTACGACGACGTGCCGCATCCGGAGGCGGATCTCGGCATCACCATCGACCAGCGCATTCCTGATCTCGTCAGCGTCGCCGGTGCGGGCAATGATCTGCATTACATCGCCGAGGGGCCGGGCTCGGGCACGTGCACCGTCGCCGGTCAGACATTCGTCGCCACGCTCGACAATCTCGTCCGCGTCCACGCCAACTGCGGATGGAACGGCGGCATCGAGGAGTTCATCTTCAGCATTCACGAGGACGGCCCCGGTGGAAAGCAGGTCGGCCGGCCGCGCGTGTCGAAGATGGTGCCGAACTGGGGCACCGATGCCATCTGGGGCCCCGGGCAGATGCCGCTCACGCCGGGCAAGACCTACTGCCTGCAATATCGTCGCGCGGATGGCGAACCGTTCTTCTCGTACCTTTCCAGCAACGCGTATCCCGAGGGACGCGCGTATCGCGACGGCAAGCTCCTCGACGAACAGTTCGATCAGCTCTTCCGAATCCGTGGCGAGGTCGAGAGCGGCGGACTCATCTATCCCTACAACGTGCGCGCCGCCGACATCACGTCCACGTCGGCCCGAATCACCTGGCGGACCGGTGTGCCGGGCGATGGTCTCGTGCAATTCGGTCGAACCGGACATATGAATGAACAGGCCGGCTCGGAGCAGACGCGGAACACGGAACACTCCGTATCGCTGACGAATCTCCAGCCGGGAACGGTTTACCGTTATCGCGTTTCATCGGACACACACAAGAAAGGCGCGCGGCGCATCTTCTCCCGGACATACGAGTTCATGACGCGGCCTTCGGGGCCGGACCAGCCGCGTTTTACCGAGCCGCTGCCGATGCCGCCGTGGGCAACGTGCGACGATTGCCTGCCCGTCGTAAACGGCGGATTCGAGCGGAGGACCGAGGGCTGGACGCGCATCGCGCAGATGGGCCGGGCAAAGGAGCCGGAAACGTACGTGCCTGATGCCGAACCCTTCGGCAATGCGGGCGAAGGCGTGGACGGTTACGTACCCGTGGAAGGCCGGAAGCACTACGGCTGGTCGTACTTCGGGTTCGAGGACCCGACCTGGAAGGAACCGCGCGAGGACTGGAAGCGCGAACTGATCACGCAGTCGATCGCCGTGAAAGTGGGGCAGCGCTACGCCTTGACCGTCTGGATTCTGACCGGCGATCGGGGCAGCGGCTGGGGGCGCGACAGCCGCATCCGGCTGGCCGTCGATGAGGAGGGTGCCGGTAAGCTCGACGCGTTCGAGACCGCCGACCAGGCCAACGTGACGCAGTGGTTCGCCACCCGCCACGACTGGATGCCGGTGACGCTCGAGTTCGAGGCCAAAGCGCCGGAGGTGACGATCGGCGCGGAGTTTCTCAACTGGTGGGGCTTGCGCGCCAATCACCTGTACATCGACAATGTCTCCGTAAAGCCGATCCCCGGCGGAAAATAACGAAATTCGAATGACGAATGTCAAAGCAAAGACGAAGCCTGAGTGACGAGAAGCCCTGTTGGGGGCATGGATGTTGACCCCGCGTACGCACCTCTTTACGCTGAAAGTACTGGCATTTTGTCTTCGGTGATTTCCGTGTCTTCCGTGGACCTTTTCTCGAGAGGGGCGACCCATGGGATTGTTCGACAAACTTCGCGGCGAACTCGTCGATATCGTCGAGTGGATTGATCACACGCGCGACACGCTGGTGTGGCGGTTCCCGCGTTATCACAACCAGATCAAGAACGGCGCGCAGCTCATCGTGCGGCCGGGACAGGTGGCCATCTTCGTGCATCGCGGCAAGCTCGCGGATGTCTTCGAGCCGGGCCATTATGAACTGAAGACCGACAACCTGCCGATTCTCAGCACGCTCCAGGGCTGGAAGCACGGCTTCGATTCGCCGTTCAAGTCCGAGGTCTACTTCGTCAGCACACGCCAGGTCACCGACCTGAAGTGGGGCACGCCCAACCCGGTGATGTTGCGCGATCCGGAGTTCGGGCCGATCCGCCTGCGGGCGTTCGGGACATACACGCTCCGCGCGGTCGATCCCAAGGCGCTGCTGGAGGAACTCGTCGGCACCGATCAGCAGTTCGAGGCGGACGAGATTCACGAGTTGTTGCGCTCGCTGATCAACTCGACCTTCGCCGACATCATTGGCGCGTCGCAGGTGGCGGCACTGGATCTCGCATCGCAGTACCAGGAGTTCTCCGCCAAGCTTCGTGAGGAAGTCGTGAAGCGCGTCGACGACGAGTACGGCCTCGACGTGCCGCAGCTTTTCATCGTGAACATCTCCCTGCCCGAGGCGGTCGAGAAGGCCCTGGACACGCGGACAAGCATGAGCGTCATCGGCGATATGAACCGTTACCAGCAGTACCAGATGGGCCAGGCCATGACCGCGGCGGCAGCGAACCCGTCCGGTGGCGGGGCGTCTGAGGGCATGGGGCTCGGCATGGGCTTCGCCATGGCGAACCAGATGATGAACAGCGCCGGTGCGGCGGGTGCGGGTGCCGCGCCGCCACCTCCACCGACCACGCAGACTTGGCACATCGCCGTCAACGGCCAGACGCAGGGCCCGTTCAACACCGCCCAGGTGACACAGGGAATCGCCTCCGGCCAGATCGCCCCGACCACGCTCGTATGGACCCAGGGCATGGGGCAGTGGACCCCCGCCGGGCAGGTCCCGCAACTGGCCGCCGCCCCGTCCGCGGTACCACCGCCTCCACCCCCAGCGGCCCAGTAACGGAACGAGGTTCGCCGCACGCCAACGACAGGGGATACGGACGACAATGTCGCAACGCCGGGCCGCACCACCTCCACCGATACCCTTACCGCAGGACGCAGAAGCGTCGACGACCGCCGAACCGTCTCCGGGAGAGGATACTCGCCCGCGCGTTTTCCCGTGTGAACAATGCGGGGCGGACCTGACCTTCAGCATCGGCGATCAGCAACTGGCGTGTGAGTACTGTGGCTACGTCAAGGAACTCACGAAGGACCCGGCGGAAATCCGCGAGCAGGACTTCCGCGCCGCCATCGCGAAGCTGCAGCGCGTCCGCGATCGTGAGGTGCCGGGTGAAAGCGAGATCAACGAGGTCAAGTGCGAAGCGTGCGGGGCGACGGTCCAGTTCACAGGAACGTTGACGAGTTCGGAATGCGCGTACTGCGGGTCACCGCTGCAGCGGGAACATGTTCATCGCAGCCCGCACCGCATCCCGGTCGACGCCGTCCTTCCCTTTCTGATCGATCACGACCGGGCCCATAAGGAGCTGCAGGCCTGGGTGAAGTCGCGCTGGTTCGCGCCGAACGATTTTCTCAAGCGCGGCGTGCAGGGCCGGTTCAACGGCATCTACCTGCCGTTCTGGACGTACGATACGCTCACGTTCAATCACTACACCGGCCAGCGTGGTGAACACTACTACGTCACGAGAGGCACGGGCAAGAACAAGCGGCGTGTACGCAAGACGCGCTGGTATCCGGCGTCGGGATCGTTCAAGCGTTTTTTCGATGACGTGCTCGTCGTGGCGGGGCGCGGGTTGCCGGACAAGCGACTGAACGCCCTCGAGCCCTGGCCGCTGCCGCGTTGCAAGCCTTTCAACGCTGAGATGCTCGCGGGCTTTCTCGCCCGGACGTACGACGTTCCGCTCGATGAGGGATTCATGACCGCCAAGCAGCGCATCGATGCCGCCATCCGTACCGAGGTCAAACGGCGCATCGGCGGCGATACCCAGCGCATTCACCACATCAACTCGAAGTACGATGCGATCACCTACAAGCACCTGTTGCTGCCGGTGTGGATGCTGACCTACCGCTACCGCGACAAGCCGTACCAGGTCGTGGTGAACGCGTCGACCGGCGAGGTGCAGGGCGATCGGCCCTGGTCGTGGATCAAGATCACGCTGGCGGTGCTGGGCGCAGCCGCATTGATCGCGGGCATCTATTTCTTCGTTCAAAATGGCAACTTCTGACGGGTTATCCGCGTATCCGACTCACCGCACGAATTCGATTTGATCCGTTTCCGGGTCACGCGTGATGACTTGGCGCCCGGCGGGAGTGGAGACCGTGGCGGCCTCGAGATCTGATGCGAGGTGTGTCTGGCTCAACGCCAGGGGGCCGCGCGCGGACGGCAGGACCGCCCAGAGATACTGCCGCTGCCAGGGGAGATTGGTGAGCACCTTGTTGGCCCCATGGTCCCAATCATCGGGTTCCTCCGCGTGCGGAGCGTACGCTTCGAACCAGGCGTCGTAAAACGCCGCCTCGCCGGTCTGCATTGCCGCCCACGCCAGGATCTTGGCGAGGTACTCGACGTGCCAGCGGCTCCGGCTCAAGTCATATGGCTTGCCGCCCATGCGATAGCCCACGTCCTTGCCGGCATAGCTGACCTGGTAGACCCAGTGCTTGCCCTGCTCGCCTTCCACGCGGCAGGTCAGCAGCCATCGGGCAAACTTCAACGCCGCGCGCTCGACCTCGGGATCGTCCGTCCAACGGTGATAGTCGATCATGGCTTCGGTGGCGATGCTGCCCATCCACGGTTTGACGATGAGGTTCATGGCGGCGTGAATGCCGGTCGTGTCGCCCTGGTCGGCGAAGGAACCGTCGGGAAGCTGGCAGGCGATCAAACGCGTGAGTCCTTCGTGTGCCTTGTCGAGATAGTGTTTTTCGCCGGTGAAACGATAGAGATGCACGAGGCTGCGGATGTAGGCGGCGTCGCGCCCGTAGGAGCGTCGCGGCCAGTTGTACGCATCCCACCAGAGTGCCGTCTCGCTGACCGCCCGGGCGGTTTCCATGAGGTACGGATCGCCGGTTTCGAGGTAGCCCGCCACGATGCCCATACTGCGCTGCATCGGCAGGGATTGCGCGGGCGGGACATAGCCGTGCATGCGCACCGCGAAGATCGTCTTGTCCACCGCCACGTCCGCCACGTGGTACGCGCTGCGCATGGCGAGGCTGTAGTCGTCGGCATCGCCCGTGAGGTAGGCCCCGGTGAGCTGGGCGTGCGGCGCTTCGCCTTCCCAACCGGGCTCGGTGTTGAGGAAGGGGCCGCCGCGATGGATCGCGCCGTCGTCGAAACAGTTGGCGTGATGGCGTTTGTGGTAATACTCGAGCGATTTCTCGACCGTCTGCCACGTGTGATCGCGCACCGGGAGCAGGGGGGCTTCGGCGAACTCCTCGCACATCCCGTACCACCAGTCCGGGGCAAGATAACGGGCGACGTCGGGTCGCGCATCGTTCAGCGCCGCCACGACGCGCACGGAGCGTGCCATGCCTTTCGGGAAGATGCGTTCGTCGGCTTTGGCGATATACGGTTCGCCCTTTTCATTGCGCGCGTGCAGCCCCGCCATGGCTTCGATGCCGTCGTAGGGCTGATAGACACAGACATCGCCTGACTTCCACGCGTAACCCGGATGCTCGGGGCCAACCAGCCAGGCGGCTTCATCGAGATCGAGCGAAGCGCGATCCCATTGCCAGCGTGTCTGCGTGGTGATCGGCTGGCGCGCGCGGGGCCAGTCGCCACCGGCGGAGGTGAACCCGACGACCGGCACGACGCCTTCCAGATCACCGCCCTCGGTGAAGAATCGCGTGTTGATGTGCCGCAGCGTCAGCTCCATGGTGCCGTTGGCATAGCAACGCGCGATCAGTTCGCCGCGCACGTGGTTGTGGCGATGAAGCCAGCGGTAGTGATGATCCTTGTCCGTGGCGGCGCGTTGGGACTCCTCGGAATCCTGGGACTCGCGTACGACCGGAATCGCGCCCTTCGCGCGGTAGACGCGGCACACCGGTCCATCCTCGATCACCTCGAGACGTACCCATTGCCACCAGTGGATGGTATGCCCGACGTCGAGACCCAGGCGCACGCCGAGTTCGCCCTCCCCCTGGGTGAAGCGGACTTCGTTCACCTCCCACGGGAGATGTACCTCGTAGGCGGCATCGAGGACTTCCAGAGACGCCATCGGTCCGGTGTACGGCCCGTTCGCGGGTTTGCCACTGACGATCTGCGCTTCGTCTTCGCCCTTGGCGATGGCGGTCAGCATGACCCGTCGCGGCCGCTTCTCCGTTGGCGGCGCGTCGGAAGTTGCGGGCCACCACGCGAGCGGCGTGACTTGCGTCTGTCCGTCCACGAAGACGCGGTTGCCATCCATACGCGTCACGGGGAACGACACGCGACGTACCGGGGCGCGCGACGATCCGGCGATGCGATGCACGGGGATGTGCCGGATTCTTCCGATGCGCAGAAGCTCGCGCGTTGTCTCGTCGTCGATCACGAGTGGTTGCGTTCCGACCTTGGGCGCGCATCTCACCGTCGCCATGAGCAACACCAACAGGGACGCGCTCGTGATCGTGAACGTCGCAACTCGGCCCGGCCTCACCGGAGATGGCCATCCATGGTTCATGAAAACACTTTCTTGTAGGAGGCAGGCGCGTTCCGCCCGCGAGTCAATTTGCGGGATAGATGTACACGGGCAGCCGGTCGTGCGCGCAGACCTGCTGATGCACGTCCTTGACCCAGACTTCCAAGGCGTAGCGGCCCGGAGGCGAATCAGTTCTCACGGTCAAGGCGTACTCCTGGGGCATGGGCGTCAGGGGGAGCGTGAGTTGTCCCATGGCGGCCGGCGTCTGCGGCGAGTCCAGCGAGTGCAATGTGGCGGTCAGGTGGGCCTGCCGTCCGCGCGGCGACTGCACGACCGTCTTGAGCTGGAAGTGGCCGCCCTGCGGTGTCGCCCGACGCTGCCACATCACTGCGGAGGACAACCGCGTCTCTTCCGCCGCGCGATTCAACTGCAGTACCGCGAATCGGCTCGAATGCTTGCCGCGTGTCATCGCCCCGTCGCGCAGCTCCAGCCGCCCCTTCCGCTGCTGATCGTCCTTGCCGTCGTTGTCATTGACCACGATGTTGAAGCCGATCTTGGGCCACATGCCCGGCGCCATGGGCATCAGCTCCGACATGGGGATCGCCGCCTCGTAAATCGTCCCGTCACCCTGGCGGTCGGCTTTGAACTTCACAGTAGTCATGGCGTCGCGATGCTGCCCGCGCCGGCCGTGGTAGCGCCAGGCGATGGACTCTCCATCCTTGTAGACCAGGGCGAACTCGTGCTCCTGGCCGCTGTATCCGCCGGAGCCGCGCTGCAGAATCGGATCGATGCCGATCTGGACGCAGTCACCGCGCCAGAAGTCCCAGCCGCTGAAGTCCTGAGCGTGGACGTTATCCTGGATCAAGGCCAGCACATACAGGTAGTCATAATCCCAACTCACCGCCACGGCGCCGCGCAAGTCTTCTCCCTCGCCGACACGCTCGCGCCCGCTGCGGGTGATCTCGAACTTCAGCTCCGGCCGGTTCTGATACCAGCCCAGGCACTCCAGAATCTGGAACTCGTAATCGATCTTCTTCTGGTGGATGCGGGTGACGATGTCACCTTCACGCAGGCCCGCCTCGCCCGCCGGGCTTCCGGGCTCGACCTTCGTAACGACCACGCCCGCCTTGGTGATGCGGATGCCCGGCTTGGAGGCGTCCTGGATCTCCTCGCCGAAGATGTAGAAATCCTCGAGGTGATACTTCTTCTGCAGTTCCGTATCGAGCTGCACCCATTCAAAACCGAGGTAGTTCTTCTTGTTGTTCGCCAGCGCCTGGGAGGCATTGGTGTTCTTGACCATCATGCTCGTCTCGATCAGGTCGCCTTCGCCGCCGCTGCCGAGATCGATCAGCGCTTCCTTCGGCCAGTCGTTGATTCGCGCGTCGATCGTCATGCCGTCTTCCGCGAAGGGGATCTGATAGTCGGCCACCGCCGTTTGCCGGCCGAGAAGATCTTCACCGGGATCATCGGCGATCGACAGTTCGAGATTCGTCGCCGCGCGGGGGGTCGCCCAGGGCGGTACGGGATCGAGCGAACCGTCCGGTCGCACGTAGATCAATTGTTCGTAGCCAAGGTCCTCGATGAACGGTTCATCGTTGATCACGTCGTAGAGGATACCGTTCTGTGAGCACAGGATGCCTTCCCACACCGCCGCCGAGGAAATCTCCCCATACGTCGCACCGCCGGGCGAGACCTGGTCGGCATCGAAACTCATGATGGTGCCCGGCGAGTAGATGTACCCCGGCGGCAGGACGATCGCGACCTTGGCCTCTTCGAGCACATCGCGTACCGGTCCGCGCGGATGCCTGGCGGCGTGATCCTTGACGATGCGGGCAAACTTCTTGACCTCCGGGTAACCGATGCCCGTACCTTGAGCCGGGTACGATATCCAGAACCACATGTACCGCGCCCCCATGTCGTAGGACATGGTGAACGCCTTCGGGTAGAGATCCTGGTCCCCTTCGCGATAGAGCGACGTGCCCCAGTCACCGTCCCACGCACGAGCGGCCCCGCGCAGAAACGCGTTGATGAAGTACATCTGGTCGTCGAAGGTCAACCCGTCGAGCCCTTCGTTGCCGAAGTGGATCGTCGGGTGCCAGCCGTAGCCGCGATCGACGTAGCGCCCCTCGTACACCAGCGCCGGCGCGCCGGCGGCCATCGTCTGCCACGCGGAGAAGTAGTGCGTGTCCCACGACACGTAATTGTCGTAGTGCAGGTCGAGGTTGGCATCCTCACCGCCCATCGGCACCTTGCGTTTCTTGTGCGTGTAATGCGCCTTCACGCGCTCGCGCAGGGCGGCAGCCATTTGCTCGGGGCTGTGCAGGTGCTTGCCGGGAACGTGTTCATCCCAGCCGAAGCGGATGCTCGGCTCATCGATGAACATCCGGCCCGGGTCGAAATTGCTGCGGTAGAACGAGTCGGGGAACGAGGGCTGCATGCGGTAGAAAACCGGCTCTTCGATCAGCCAGAAACGGTCCGGACCGGAGAGGCTGAAGTAGTTTGCCCCTGCATCCAGCAACTCGTGCACCTCGCCGTCGGTACACGCCCGCCAGCGATAACGTGCTTCGCCCTCGCGCGATTCATCCAGGTCGTAGCACGGATCCACCTGCGCGCCGATCAGCAGGTCCGAACGCAGATCCATCCGTTGGGCCTCGTTGAAACTGAGCGATTCGCCGCCGCTGAATGGATCGACGCGCAGAATCACATGCCCCAGCAGCGTCCCCACGGAGGCGAACCCGTCGCGATAGGTACAGTCGTGTGATTTGTTCGGAAGGAAGCCCTCTTCGAAATTCATCACCGGCAGCAGGGCGTCGCCCGTCACGGAGTCGCGATAGTCGAAGACCTTGCCGTTGAAATCGTGGTAAAGATAGCGCGTCACCTGGCCGAGACCGTCCGCCCGTGTCATCGACACGCCCTCGGAGACCAGCCGCACACCGAAACGCGTCTCACCGAACGTCTCGACCGTCATCTGCCACGTGTTCATGATCTGGCCGTCGAGCTTGTCACTGCCGAGCGTCTCCAGCGTCATCCGCCGGAAGCGCAGTTTGTCGCCCTCACCGGCGGACTGAAACACGTAATATGCCTTACCGTCCGGTGCCTCCGCGCGGGAGGCTGCAGGTAAGGTCATGGTACCCGCCAGCAAGCCAAGGGAGACCACAACGGCTCTATGCATCGTGCGTAAGAACATTGAAACAAGTTCCTCTTCTTTCAGCTCCGGGAGGCCGGCAGCGCTTCGCATTCAGGGAGGCGCCGGCTCAGAAACGATAGACCAGTTGAATGGCGGCGAACGGCCCGTCGCCCACGTTGATGCGACTGTCGTGACGGTCGTCGTACTCCTCGCCCTCGAAGAAGAAGCGATTGAAGGCGTATCCGCCGCTGAAATCCACGTAGAGCGCCTCGGTGATGTCCCATCGCACGCCGGCCTTGACCCGCTGCTCATCGTAGAAGAGGCGATCGTCGTTGTCGTCGCGATCGTGGCGGAAGTAGCGCTCGTTGCCCCATTCGTATCCGGTGTAGAAACGCAGGTTCTCCGTAGGCAGCAGGCTGATCCGCCCGCGCACCGTCCGCGGCACGAAGTAGAACGCATCCATCTCGAGCCACTCCAGCGGCCGGTAGCGCACCGAGGAAAACGGGAGACCGACCATCAGGTCGAGCTTGTCGTCCGGCCGGTACTGGTACGCCGCCCCGGGCAGCGGGATGTACTGCCAGAACTCGCGATTGTTCGACCAGTTCAGAAAGAAGACCCAGGCGTTGTTATCCCCGTCCGGAATGCGCAGAAAGCCGTTCGTGTTGACGGCAATCTCGTTTCCGCTGGCAAAGGGGCGATCGCTCGGCGAGCCGATCGTGAAGTCCACGCCCATCAGCCAGTCGTTCTCCAGCTTCTGCCGATACGTCGTGCCGAGACGGATGTCCCAGAGATGATCGGGAAAGTCGTCGCCGACGAAGGGAATGCGGTCGTCCGGCAGCCAGGCGTCGGTGTCGAAGTCCAGCGACTTCAGACGCGTGCTCATCGTCCACTCGCGGGTCTCGTCCTGCCAGATCGGAAAGCGCAGACGCATGTCGTGCTCGGCGAAGCGCATCTCCGTGCCTTGTCCGCCGATATCCTCACCGAAGTTGTATTCCGTCGAATACTCGAGCGTGGTCTCGGCCTGCCCGACGTTGGGATTCAGAAAATAGCGGGCCACGTCGTTCTGCGCCTGTGCCGTGGTGGCCGTTAAGCCCACGAGAGCCATCTGAAACAGAGTCGGCCGGTATGCCATGATATCTCCTTGTGCATCTCTGGAAGTTCGCTTGCCCTGCGTTCGCGTGGACCGCGCCGATGGGTACGAATTCTAAACGATCCTCAGGGGGCCAACCACTTTCGGACACCCGAGGCGGTTTGAGTCCACCCGGGCCATCCCGTACATTGAGCGCACGCAGTCGGAGGTGCAGCGGGGCATGGCCAGGTCCGCAGGTAAATCACGCAAGAGCACGAAAAAAGGCGACGGGCTCACCCCCGCCATGCGCCAGTACGCCGAGCAGAAGGCCTCCGTGCCGGACGCGCTATTGCTCTTTCGCATGGGGGATTTCTACGAACTCTTCTACGACGATGCCGTTACCGCCTCGCGCGTGCTCGGCATCACGCTGACCAGCCGCAACAAGGAACCGCCGATCCCGCTGGCCGGCATCCCGTACCACGCCCTCGAGGGGTATCTCACCAAGCTGGTCCGCTCCGGGCACAAGGTCGCCATCAGCGAGCAGGTCGAGGACCCCAAGGAGGCCAAGGGCGTCGTCAAACGCGAGATCGTCCGCATCGTCACGCCCGGCACGCTCACCGACGACGCGCTGCTTGAACAGAACGCCGACAACTACCTCGCCGCGCTTTTTCATCGCAAGGACGAGTTCGGTTTGGCGTTCGTCGAACTGTCCACCGGCGCGTTTTACGTTCAGCCGGTGAGTAAGAGCACGGCCCTCGATGAACTCGTCCGGCTGCGTCCGGCGGAGCTGCTCGTTCCGGACATGGGCATCGACGCGCAGGGGCCGCTCGCCGCGATTCTCGACGAACTCTCCGGCGCGCGTCAGGCCATTCCCGGTCTGCTCGTCACCAAGCGCCCGCCGCACGTGTTCGACCCGTACCAGGCGGAGCAGACGCTGCTGACGCACTTCGGCGTCGCCACGCTGGCGGGGTTCGGATTCGAGTCGATGAACACCGCCCTCTGCTGCGCCGCCGGGATCATCGACTACCTCAAAGAGACCCAGAAGACCTCACTCCATCACATCGTCAAGCTGTCGCAGCGTAACACGACCGACTACGTCTGGATCGATCAGGCCACGTGGCGATCACTGGAGATCGAGCGCACGCTGCGCAGCGGCTCGACCTCCGGTTCGTTGCTGCAGTCGGTCACGCGGACCTCCTCCGCCATGGGCGCGCGATGCCTGCGGCGCTGGCTGATCGCGCCGCTGCGCGACCCCGCGCGGATTCGTGAACGCCAGGAGGCCGTCGGCGACCTGCTCGACGATCTTCCCCGGCTGGAAGAGCTATGCGATGCCCTGGGGCAGATGGCGGACATCGAGCGCATCACGTCCCGCCTGGGGGTCGGCCGCGTTTCCCCGCGCGATCTCGTCGCCCTGGGCCAGACGCTGCAGCACGTGGAGACGGTGGCGGAGATTCTCGAACGCCTCGGCGAAGGCACGCGCATCCACGAGCGCGAGCCGGCGAAGTTTCTGAGCAGCCGGGCGAAACAACTCGTCGGCCTGCACGATTTGGCGGTGTATCTCTCCGAATCGCTCGACCCCGAGGCCCCCAACGTGCTCATCGATGGCGGCGTGATCGCCTCCGGCGTCAGCGAAGAACTCGACCGGCTGCGTTCCGTCGGCAGCGACGGACAACAATGGCTGGTCGACTTTCAATCGCGCGAAATCGAACGCAGCGGCATTCCCTCGCTCAAAGTCGGGTTCAACAACGTCTTCGGCTACTACATCGAAATCACGAACGCCCACAGTTCGCGCGTTCCCCCTGACTACGTGCGCAAGCAGACGCTCAAGAACGCCGAACGCTACATCACCGACGAGCTGAAAAAGTACGAGACGGAAGTGCTCACCGCGCGCGACCGCGCCATATCCCTCGAGCAGAAGCTGTTCGACGAGATCCGCGCGCGGGCAACGGAGCAGATCGGTCCGCTGCTCGACCTGGCCCGTGCAGTGGCGGAGATCGACGTGGCGGCGGGGCTGGCGAGACTGGCCGATGAGCGGCGCTACGTGCGCCCGGAACTCGTCGACGGTCGCGTGCTGGAAATCGTGGACGGGCGCCACCCCGTGCTCGAACAATCCCTGGCGGAGAAATTCGTGCCCAACGACTGCCTTCTCGGCCTTCCGCCGCAACCGGGCGAGGGTGACAAGCCGGCTTCCACCGACCCGGAGATGCTGGTCGTGCTCACCGGGCCGAACATGGCCGGCAAGAGTACCTACATCCGGCAGGTGGCGCTGCTGACGCTGCTTGCCCAGACCGGCAGCTACGTCCCCGCCCGCTCGATGCGCTTCGCCCCCGCCGATCGCATCTTCGCACGCGTCGGCGCGTCCGACGAAATCACGCGCGGTCAGTCCACCTTCATGGTCGAAATGACCGAGGCCGCCAACATCCTCAACAACGCCACCGCCAACAGCCTCGTCATCATCGACGAACTCGGTCGCGGCACCAGTACCTTCGACGGCCTCTCGCTCGCCTGGGCCATCGCCGAGACACTCGTCAAGCGCATCGGCTGTCGCACCTTCTTCGCGACACATTACCACGAACTGACACGCCTGGAGACCTATCTGAAGGGCGTGGCGAACTACAACGTGTCGGTGCGTGAATGGCAGGACGGGATCGTCTTTCTGCACCGCATCGTGCGCGGCGGAACGGACAAGAGCTACGGCGTGCACGTGGCCAAACTGGCGGGGATCGGCCGCGACACCATCGAGCGCAGCCTTGAACTTCTGGCGGAACTGGAAGGCAACCTTGCCGCCGAACACGCCCAGCAGAAACGCGCCAAAAAGCGCGACCGCCGCGACGATCAGATGATGCTCTTCGCCGACCCCGCCGACGAGATCATGAAGGAGCTGACCGCCCTCGATCCCGACCAGCTCACCCCCATCGACGCCCTCAAGCACATCACCGAGTGGCGCAAGAAACTTCAATAATCACGTGGTTGATCCTCTTCAATCCATCACCCACTTGCCGCGCGCGTCGAGTTCCAGGCTGTTCTGCAGCCACTCCTGTGCCGGTTCATCCACGTGCCCGTGTCCCCAGTACGCCTTATCCGGTTCGAGGGCGAGGAGTCGTTCGACACTTCGGATCGAGTCCTCGTAGGAATACGACCGGCTGCCGGTCCACCCGGAGTGACCGGTATGGCGGATGAGATCGCCCGTGAAGACGGTCCGCCCCTCCTCCGTCTCGACAAGGAAGCACAGGCAGCCGGCGGTATGCCCCGGAATCTCCACCGTCTCCACGCGGATGTTGCCGACGTTGAGCACATCGCCATCCTTCAGCACGCGATCCACGTGGCAGACCACCTCGGGATGATGTTTCTTCTTGCAGATCATGTCGATTTCGGCTTCGCGGACCGCCATGGCGGTGAAGTCCGAGCATGCCACGGGAATGCCCTCATCCTGCACGAGATGCGCCCCGCCGGTGTGATCGAGGTGCGCGTGCGTGAGCAACGCCCACTTCACGTCCTTCGGCTCTAGATCGTGGCTGCGAATGAACGCCATCACCTCGTCGTGGGCGGTTCCGCGCCCCGGGTCGACCAGCACCGCCCCTTCCTCGCCGACGATGAGGTAGGTCATCGAATGCCCCTTGGCGGGGATCCCGTCTTCCATCGGGTGAAAGCTGTACACGCGCGGCTTCGTGGCGGTCACCGCTTCCGCCGTATCGGCATGACGCGCCGTGCATCCGGTTGCGAACAGCATCGCAACGGCACTCAGCCGCAACGTCCATCGAAGGCGGAGAATCTCAGACATGCAGGCGCTCCTCAGGTTCGGGAGATGATTCAACCTCGCGCGGCCGACTCAACCGCGTCACAAGGTACCAGATGGGGGGAAAGATCACCGCCGGCAACGCCACGGCGATCGCGATATTCACGACCGGCTCCTCCCCGGCCACGGTGCCGAAGTAGGCGAAGATGAACGACAGCGGTACGCTTCCGCACACCAGGGCGATCGCAAACCGCCCCAAGGGCATCGGTGCCAGCCCGGCCAGGCAGCAGAGCACCTCCGGAAACACGGGCAGCGCGCGTGTCAGCGCAATCGCCCATGCGCCGCCGAGCGCGAAGAACGCCCGCAATCGAATGAGGTTCTCTTCCCCGGCGAGAAAGCGGGCGCCCCGCGGGCCGAGCAGCCGCGCGGCCAGATAAGCCACCATCCCGGCGGTGATGCTGCCGAGCGCTGAATACAGCCCGCCGGTGAATCCACCGTAGATCTGACCGAGCGCCGCCATCACACCCGTGGCCGGCACCGGCAGCACGAGATCCGACACGATCAGCCCCGCGCCCATGATCCCCGCCCAGGGCCCGAGACTGCGCAGCCACACGATCCCCTCTTCGCTGGCAATCCACTGATCGAGCGTATCCCCGAACACGAACAGGCTCAGCACGATCAGGCCGATCAATACCGCAATGATGAGCGCGAGTCGCATGGATCGTAAGGGCTCCTCCGGCAGCAGGATGGGATAACGCCTCAAGAGCGTAAACGAGATGCGAGCCTCGGAAAAGCCGGGCCGGGGGAATCAGTGAGGCCAATAAAAGAGGGACGCCACCTGTGATCCCATTCAACAGGCCGCGTCCCTGGATTGTTCAATGCAGTTGCCGTTCGGGCGGGGTCAGTTCGCAGAGACGACGAGGCGGTCGAGTCGGCCGAAACTGCCGTCCGGCGTATACGCCACCGCCCAGGCGATGCCGGTCGCGCTGACGGAAAGCACCTCGGTCTCACCTGCCACCAGCGGAGAGGTGCTGTCTTCAGCGATCAGGTTGCCGTTGGCGTCATAAGCCTCCAGCACACCGGTCTCGGCTTCGAGTGAAGAGCCGGCACCGTAAGTGATCTGGATGGACGATCCCGTCCCGTTGAAATCGATGCGCAGCCTCCGGTGCGTGTGGAAAAAGCCGATATCGTTGTGTCCGAAGACCAGTTCATCCGTCGGGGCGGTGTCCTCCCCGACATGGGTGGCGGTAACCTCCCACGTCTCGGCGATCTCGTTGTCGGCGAGGGCGGTCGTGAGTGTGAAGGCGGAGTTGACGTTGGTCAGTGCCGTGCCGTCTTCGAAATCGTCGGGCTCAATCACAATGCCGCCGGCGCCGCCATCGGTCGAGCCGCCACCAGTGTTCCCATCACCCGGTGTGAACCCGGCGGTCTCTTCGGACGTCGGGCAGCCCTGGGCAAGGCAGAGCGCCATCAGGGCCAGCATCAGGATGGACTTCGTACAATTTGATCGAATCATGGATTCTCCTTTGTCGTCGTGGCATGGATCATCCCGCGGAGTGTCCCGGGATGACGCATGTCCCCTTATCGGATGTCGTAGTGCAGTAAAATGGACCCGAACCGGTCTGTCCCTCCACAGATCGGTCGGCAGATATGCTCTCTTGAGTTACCATGGCTCGAGTTTCCGATCGATCGGCGTTCGCGGATCGCGAGGCGTGACCTCTGGCGATATACGAGGCTGGAGCCGGCCATGGCAGGTGAACAACTGGGATTCGGTTGGGAAGACTCCCCCGGCGGATCGGATGCCGTCTCGTCCGAAGGAACTTCCCTGCTGCCCAAGGCCAATGCCCTCGGCGCGAAGACGCGCGCCCTCGCGCAACGGGGAATCTATCTCGGTACATCGAGCTGGAAGTACCCCGGCTGGAAAGGAACCTATTACCATCCAGACCGCTACCTGACCCGCGGCAAACCCTCGAAAGCCAAGTTCAACGACACCTGCCTCGCCGAATACGCCCGGTTCATGCCGACGGTCTGCGGTGACTTCGCGTTCTACCAGTTCCCGTCCGACGCCTCGTGGCGCAAGCTCTTCGCGCAGGTGCCGCTGGGCTTCCGCATGAGCTTGAAGATTCCCGAAGAGATCACGGTTACGCGCTGGCCCGAGTTTCCGCGCTACGGACGCAAGGCGGGAACACTCAACGGTCACTTCATGGATGCGTCGGTGTTACGTGAATTGCTGCTCGCGCGGCTGGATACGTACCGCGAGCGTCTCGGCGTGCTGATCTTTCAGTTTGGCACGATCCATGAAGACCCCTGGCGCGATCCCGAAGTGTTCGCCGAGCGGCTGGACGAATTGCTCGGCGCGCTGCCGACCGATCGATTCCGGTTCGCCGTCGAAGTACGGAACGCCGACTTCCTGTCGGCGCCGTATGCGACCGTGCTGGCGGCCCACGGCGTTGCGCACTGTTACAACAGTTGGACGCGCATGCCCCCGGTAACCGAACAATTGCGCATGCCGGAACTGCGCTCCACGGGTCATGTGGCGGCGCGATTTCTGCTGCAGCCGGGACGGACCTACGCCCAGGCGGTGGAGCGATTCGAGCCGTACGAACGGATTCAGGACCCCTATCCCGAAGGCCGTGACGGACTGCGCGAGTTGATCCAACTCTGCCTCGACGAACAGTGTGAATTGTATGCATGGGTCAACAACCGGTTTGAAGGCAACGCGCTGGAGACGATCGCCGAAACCGTCACCCTCGAGGATCCCCGTTGACGCGAAGTGACGGCACGAACATGATGTGCCCTCGGATTCCGCCGGTCTCCAGCACGGTGTCGACCCCTTGAAGACAACTTCCCCTGACAACCCACTGACGATCCGCCACCATTGGACAGCCCGGCCCACGGGCGGCCTGCTGCTTGTCATGTGTTGCCTGGGCCTCTACCTGCCGGGGCTGTTCACGCTTCCACCGATCGATCGCGACGAAGCGCGATTCGCCGAGGCGACCCGGAACATGCTCGCCTCCGATGACGTGACCTCCTTTGTGGTTCCGTCGTTCGCGAACCAGCCGCGCATCAACAAACCGCCGCTGACGTACTGGATTCAGTCGGTGCTGGTGGCGGTTCTGGGCGATTCCGCGGTCTGGACGGAACTCCCGCCCACAACCGAGGGTTTCGCCGACTACCCGACCGGGGACATCGGCCTCTATCGTCTCGCATCGGTACTCGGAGCTGTAGCGGCGGTGCTGCTGACGTGGCGACTGGGGCTGTCCATGTTTCCACCCCCCGCAGCCTGGATGGCGGGGCTTCTGCTTGGCGCGTGTGCGGTCGTGATGATCGACGTCCGCCAGGCCCGGGCGGATCAACTCCTTCTCGCGTTCACGACGCTCGCCCAACTGGCCTTATGGCACATCTGGATCCGCCGTCGACGGCAGCATCCCGTGAACTGGACGTGGCCTTTCCTGTTCTGGCTCGCGATGGGACTCGGCATCATGACCAAGGGACCGATCACGCCGATGGTCAGCGGCCTCACCCTTCTGGTACTGGGGCTGGTTTCTCGCGACTGGTCCTGGTTCGGCGTGCTGCGCTGGAAGCGAGGGCTGGCGCTGGTGGCGTGCATGGTGATCCCCTGGGTCGCCTGGGTGGGAGCCGAAGTCACCTGGCAGCGCATCGGCTTCTCCATCCTCAAGGAGACCGCCGGTCGAGCGTCGCTGGCACTCGAAGGCCATCGCGGATTCCCGGGCTATTACCTCGTGCTGTTGCCGATTCTCTTCTGGCCAGGCTCGCTTGCGTTGCTTCCCGCCTTGCGATACGGCTTTCGAAAAGCGTACCGTTTTCACTCTGTATCCGGTCCTGGCCTGCGCGGATGGTGGACACGTCTCAAGAGCGCACGCCCCGGTCGATCGGCCGAGTTCTTCTGCCTGGCGTGGATGGTCCCGAGTTGGCTCGCCTTCGAACTGGCGGGCACGAAACTCCCTCACTACACGCTGCCGTTGTTTCCACCCCTGGCGTTGCTTTGTGCACGTTCGCTGTTCGATATCCAGAGAGGCTGGAAACGGGTTTTCGAATCCCGGGTCGGCAGAGGCGCGCTCGTGGGATGGGTCATCGTCAGTGGAGCTTTGACGCTGGTGCTGCCTGTGGTCATTCTGTTTGCCTTAGGCTGGCCTTCCAATCCATCCCACCTCGCATTCGTGCTGGTCGGTCTCGTCGTCACACAAATGGCTCAACTCGATGTCCTGCGGCACCTGTGGAGGCGAAGTGCCTTCCGCGCGCAGTGCGGAGTCCTGCTCACGGCAGGGTTGTTCGCGTGGACCCTCTTTGAAGGTGTGCTTCCGCACAGCGATTCCCTGTGGCTGACACCACGTGTCTACCGCGAGTGGCGGCGGATCGATCCGGAGGCGGAGCGCCCGCTGGTCAACGTTCAGGTGTACTACGACAGCATGGTCTTTCTGACGCAGGGAAGGATCACGCGTATCGAGAATGAAGGGCTTGCTGAATGGTGTGAGTCGCACCCGGACGGACTTGTGCTTCGAACACATGAGTACGACACGAAGATCCCCGAGGCGCTAACGCGCGTGCGCGGATTCGACTATTCTCGCGGTCGCTGGATCGCGCTCACCCTGGAGGAAGCGAAAAACTTGATTTCAGACCAGCCGTCTGCGAGCGCAGCGCGCGTCAGTCGGGGCAGCGCGTCACATCCCCAGTAAAACACGGCCAGCATGATCCAGCCCGTGGCCAGGGCAGCCCCGGCGAAGATGTCCGTGGCAAAGTGGCGCTCCTGGGCAATCCGCCCCAGACTGATCATGCCTGCCACCATGAGCAACGTCATGCGAAGCCGGGGGACGAGAATACCGACGTACAGCGCCAGGAAGAAGGCTTCCGTCGCATGACCGGAAGGGAAGGAATCCAGATCGAGCAGGGGATCTCCGAAGAGACGGAACTCCCACGCGCCGAATCCCAGTTCCGGGCGGGCGCGGCCGAACAGAAACTTCAACAGATGAATGCTGGCCACCAGGCAGGCGAGTGTGCAGCCGTAGGCGGGAAGCGCCCGTTTTCGCTGAGGATGAATGGCCAACAGGATGAAGACGATGGCATGGGTAGGCCAGCCGATGAGCTTGGACTGAACGGTCAACAGCTTACGCTGGACGGTCCCGGGAGAGAAAAAGCCGCTCACGTGTTCGACGAGGTACACATCCCAGGGAATAGCGAAAAGGAGCAGGGCGAGGCTGCCGAGGCCGATCATCGCGAGCATGGAGAGCGGGTAGCCGATTCGATGTCGGAACTTCCAGGTGGGCCGAAGGGCTTCCGAGATGGGTTGAACACTCAAGGGAGCCTCCGGTTGGCTTGTACGACCCGCGCCTGACTCCGCCGCCAACCAGCGAAGTGCCCGAGTCGTCGTATGACGGAATCCCCGGTTGTGCCGTTCGACGGTTCAGGTCATTCGCGCCGTCTCCCGATACGTCGATGCAACAGCGCGGAATTGTAAAGTGGGTATATGAAGCTGCGCTTAAGAATCGCGCGCCTTTGTTCTAGGAATTCTTGAAGAGGCGATTCAGTTAAGTTGAAGACGACGCTCTCGCGAGTCTCAAGGGGCCGTCAAACTGCGCTGCACGAATGCGAAATCGGTCTGGTCCACGTCGCCGTCGTTGTCGAAGTCTTTCGTCTCGCATCCGGGATCGTGCGGGATCGCCGGTCCGGAGAAGCAATCGCTGAACAGGTCCACATCGCCGCCGTCCACGTCGCCGTCCATGTCGTAGTCGGCGTCCGGATGGATCATCACCGAGCCGATGAAGTAGCGACCCTGCGTGCCGTCCTCACCGAGCCCGAGGAACACCGCCGAGCCAGGGAAGACGTCCACGATTTCGTTGAGCACCGTCAATCCCGTTCCCGTAAGATCCCCACCGAAGACGTCGAGAAGCGTCGCCAGGCCCTGGTCCGTCACGAAGACGCGCGGCGGGTTGGGCGCGCCCGGTGAATTCACCGCAAACACACCATGTCCGGCCAGCGTTGTCGCATCGGATACCGACGTGCCCGCTTCGAAGATCTCCAGGAGTTCGCCATCGTTCACATCCCAGATGCCACCGACCGGCTCTCCGAAAAGATTCAGGGCTTCACCGAATACGCGATGGCGTTGCGCGCCGAAGAGCGACCCGGCATTCAGCACATCGGCAGGAAGCTCCAGAGTGTTCTCAAAAACCGTCCATCCCCCCAGGCCGTCCGGTCGCCAGTACGCCGGCGCGAAGTTGACCTCACCCACAATCACACCGCCATCGTCGCGAATGTGCGCCGCGTTGCCCTGGGTTCCGGGCAATTGAATCATGGTGGAACTGGACAGGCTCAACGCCGGTATCGTGGGGCTGCGTCCGACGAACAGGCCGTGAGAGGTTCCCGCAAAAAACTCGCTGACCTGCGGACTGCCTGCCACAAACCCGTAACCCGTCGGGACGTCGCCCAGCCATACCGTGGCTTCCAGGTCGTTCAGGCCGTTCCCGCTCCAGCTGTGACCGACGAAGTGAACCTGGCCGTCGATGATGATCGTATCACGCACGAGACCGATCGTATTGCTGCCGGTGGCATTGAACACGTCCAGGCTCGGAAGAATCAATACAGAGGACAGCACGGGAGTCGGTGTTGAAGGTGTTACCACCATGACCGCCGGTTCACTGCCGACGCCTCCGCCGATCACGTAGTCTCCGGGGCTGACCGACAGGCTTCCGATTGTTTGCGGTTCGACCGCCTCCACCCCGGAGGTCGGTGCGAATTCAATCGGAAGCATGATCAGAGGCAGGATCTCATCACCGAAGAGCGTCACCTGTCCGGACGCCGTACGGATCGGACTGCCCACGACCGACGCCACCAGAACCAGGAGAGCGAGGCGGCGCCCGCTGGAATATGCGTTGTACAGAAAATCCATAGAACCCCCCGGCTCCTTCAGTCTCATCCAGTCGCTACCGTTTGGGCATGGGATCGTGTGTGGGGGAGAAGTGGATCGTCCCTCGGGTCGCCCGGTACACGAATTCTATTCATCGGCATCCTGTGAAATCAATGCCAAGTTTCTGAAATTCAAGGAGTTATTGGGACGAAGTGGCTCCTGGATGCCTCGTGATGACATCCAAACTCACGTTCTGCGTCGACCGGCGCGTCAAGGCGAAAATGGCGCTTCAAACTCATTGATCGCCAGGCGCGTATTGCGCGTGCTGATATTCACCTTCGGCGTCAAGCTGAGCAAGAAGCTCCGCCGCCTCCGCGTTGGAGGGATCGATCTGGACGGCACGGCGAAGGTTTTCACGCGCCATGGCCGTATCCCCCACGGTCCGATAAAGATGGCCAAGTCCGAGATAGGCCCGTGAGTTCTCGCCACTGAGCGAGAGTGCCTGGTTGTAATTACTCAAGGCATTGTCGAAATCGCCTCGTTGCCGGTACTCGTCAGCCAGATAGATGTAGTGCTCCGCCACACCCTTGTTGTTGTGGGCGACCGTGGAGGCGACATCCAGTGCCTTTTCATACTTGCCGCGGGCTTCGAGCGCCTCGTTCTTCGCCGAGACCGCCGCCATGTAATTCGGCCACGTCGCGATCGCCTGCGTGAAATAGTAGACGGCGCGATCCGCCCGCTTCCGCGCTCCGATGGCGTCGCCTTCCTTGAAACGGCGCTCGGCCATCACCCGGTAGTTCAATCCCATGTAATAATTCGCCACCGGATCGCTGGGCGACAGGTCCAGGGCGTGACGCATTGTCGCCATCGAATCGAAGTACTGGTGATTGCGATATTGGTCGACGCCGACTTCGCGAATCTCGGATACGTCGGGTGTGCAACCCACGAGGACCGTGAAGGCCAGCAGCGAAACCCCCTTCAGGAAGAATCCCCTCGGCGAAACGGTTCCTGTTGTACGTGTGAAGCATGCGGTCATGATTGACCCTCCCTGGACTCCATGGCGGCATTGGAATGGAACGCCCGTATCCTATGAGCCGTTCAGGCGGCAAGCAAGTCATTATCGGCATACAATGCCGCCATGGTCGAGCCTTCTCGCCAATTTGTGGTGCTTCGTCACACTCAGGACGAATCTGTGCACTGGGACCTCTGCCTGGACACGGGATCCGTGCTGGTCACGTGGCAATTATTGCGCGATCCGCGCGCGTGGATGGCTGCGGATGCCCCTGACTCCCTGCCCGCGCGACGCATCGCCGACCACCGGCGCGCCTACCTTGACTACGAAGGACCGATCTCCCGGAATCGCGGGGAGGTGCAGCGCGTGGAATGCGGCAACTGGCAGGAAACTGATCGCTCGGAGGTCCGATGGCGTATTCGGCTCGAGGGCACGTGGTTGAATGGCATGTTCCTGCTGGAGTCCGGCTCGAGCGACGACCCGCAGGACGCGTGGCAATTGCGGAAGGTCACGTGATTCCGGGCACCGGAAAACGGGCGTTCTCGCTTCAATTCACATCCCGGCCATTTCCCGGGGCAGCGGTTCGAACGTGACCACCGCCTTGCCGGGCTCGCAACGGATCCTGGTGATCCGGAAGGGCCGCTTGACGTCCCAGGATTCCAGGAGGCCGTTCGGAAAGTCCGCACCGGTAAGAAGATCAGTCAGTTTCGGCAGGGGCCGATCCCCCAGTTGATACTTGAACGTGTCTCCGGCCGGCCAGCGATCCCGATCGAGATCCGCGAGCTCGTCTCGAAACCATCCCGCACCGACGCTGAGCGAACCCGCCGCCACATCCAGGACCTGGGCGTGGATCCGGTGCTCATCCGCTTCCACACGCAGCCCCAGGTTCAGCACCGTCCGGAGTTGCCCCTCGCGGTACGTCACCGCCACGCGAAATCCATGCTCATTGATGTGAAGAAACGGGTCTGACACCTCCGGCGGGAGCCACTCCCGCGCGAGCGGCCACTTGTCCTCCCGGATCGCCAGCCACGCGTTGATCTGATCCTGCGTGAAGGTGTGTTCAAACGGCTCATCCGTGTTGACCATCCACAGGGCCAGCACTTCCTGCGTGCGCAGCAGATCGTTCCAGATCCGATCCACGCTGTCGTCATGCCGCGGGACATGCACGGGGCGATACCACGACGGGATGTGCTGGACCATCATCCACAGCACGCAGATCGCGAGCGCTCCGAGCAGCACGAGCCCGGCAAGTATCCGCTTGACCCAAGGCCACTTCATGCATCAGTCGGTACCCGGAGCACGCTCGAAAAGCAAGGTCGGCCGCGACGACTCTCTATACCTTCGCCCCGTTGTCTTCGAGGAAAACACCCTTTTCTCGCCCTCTATGGGCACCTCGGCAGGCATGAGGCTAAACTCTCGATGTGTATCGATGGCGATGCACCTGCCGTTCCGCCTGTTGAGCAATTCGCCGGGAGAGTCTCATGGACACGTTCGACGCCATCTACGGCCGCCGCGCCGTCAAGCACTATGACCCCGATCACGAGATGCCTGAAGAGGAGGTCCAGAAACTCCTCGAGGCCGCCATCCAATCCCCCACAAGTTTCAACATCCAGCATTGGCGATTCGTGCTGGTCCGAGACAAGGCACTGCGCCAGGAGATTCGCGCTGCCGGCTTCGATCAGGCCCAGATGACCGATGCGTCGCTGCTGATCGTCATGACCGCCGACGTCCTCGCCTGGAAGAAGGAGCCCGCACGGTATTGGAAGAACGCGCCGAAAGAGGTATCCGACCTTCTCGTCGGATGGATGGGACCATTCCACGAAGGCAAAGACCAGCTTCAGCGCGACGAGGCGATGCGCTCGATCGGGATCGCCATGCAGACGATCATGCTCGCGGCCAAGGCGATGGGATACGACTCCTGTCCGATGATCGGTTTCGACCATGAGGCGGTCGCAAAGCTGATCCAAGTGCCCGAAGACCATGTAATCGGCCCGATGATCGCGATCGGCAAAGGCACAAAAGACCCCTGGCCCAAGCCCGGACAGCTTTCTCTCGAAGAGGTCGTCGTTCAGGATCGCTTCGGCAACTGAAACGCCACAGTCCGTAGCCCTGCCGACGTACTTGACCTGTGCGCCTCCAATTCTGAAGCATTACTACCGAAGCAGTCAGTACCCCGACCGTGTGGGAGGGGATGGTGAAACAATCAATACATACCCTGCGAACCATGGCGTAAGAATTGACGTCTCTCGAGAGTTTGTATGAGCCAGTATCTCGATTTTGATCACGACCCGTCCGCGCCTGCCCGGATCGCGTCGAACCCGTCACGCACAAACAGAATGCGATTGATCAGCATACCCGTCGGCGCGTAGTCCCCGATGAAGCCCTCCGCGGCTTGTTCTTCAGCGGGATCGTCCACGTTGAATGCGGGGACGTTCTGAAAACCCTGCTCGAAGTCCGGGTGCGTCACGAGGTGCCGGAAGATGAGAATCCCGCGTTCGCCGACCAGCCACGGCATGAAGTTCTCCGATTCAATCGAAGGCCCGATGTCCGGCCCGGGTTCGCAGACCGCCAGGTACACATGGCCGTCATCGTGGACGCGAAACTCATGGTCGGCCATCGTGACCAGGTTGTAACTCTCGTCGTCCCCCTGGCTGATCGACCAGTAGCGCACCTGTGCCGTGGCATTCACTTTCGGCTCGGTCGCGTACTCCGCCGGCCTGAAGCGGATCAACGCGACCTCGTCACGTTCCTTGCGGACCAGCATGCCCAGGTAAGACGTGTCCCCATTGGAAAAGAGTCCGTCGGCATCAAAGCGATAGGCGCGCAGCACGCGCCGATCACCGATTCGGAAAAGCCGGTTGATCTGTTCCCGGACGAAGAAATCGCGAAAGGTGGTCCGCACGATATCCGAGAGCGGATTCTCTTCCAGCACACGCGGCTCGTATTCCGGCAGGGGGACGGGCGCCCCGGTGCGCGGGTCATACGCGCTGAGCGTGGGGAAGGGGACGTCGCCGGACATCCCGTCGATGGGCAGGTAGTACCGCACGAAGACGGAAACATCCGCCAGGCCGGAGGCATACGAGACTTCATTGATCCGATCACCGGACACGAATGCTTCCGGCACGATGTTGACGGTGTACGTCTCCGCTCCGCTCGAAGCGACGCCTTCCACGAAGGGATTGAGCGATCCTTCGTCGGGCGCAATCTCCGTATCCTGCAGGCGATTGTGAATGGTGAAGTCGGCATTGTCGTAAATCGTGATGCCCATGTAACGCGCCACGGGAAACACGCCTTCCAGGCGAATGCCGACCGGCGCGCCCGGCTCCGTCACGAAGCGGTAATCCAGGTACACCGCGTTGCCGTCCGGGAAGAAGGGGATGTCGGTCTCGCTACCGAGGTAGAGATTTTCCCAGCCGGAGTCGAGATCGGTGATGACACTCTCCGGAGGGTCGATGCACTGCTGCCCGAGACAGAGTGCAGTCAGCACACAGGTCAGGGCCATTCGGGGCGGTGTAGTCGTGGAGTGATTCATGGTTGGTCTCGTGTCGTCACCCCCCGCGTGTCATACGTTGCCTGAGGGAGCGACGTTCAGCGGGGAGTTCAGTGAGGGTCACATGAGGCGGAGTCTACAAGAGGGTCGCTGCCAGCTCCGCCAGGGGGCTTCGCTCGCCCTTGAGCAGTTCAACGTGGGCGGCGATGGGTTGATTGCGAAAACGATTGATCAGGTACATGAACCCGTTGCTCATTGAATCCACGTACGGGTTGTCGATCTGGTCGGGGTCGCCGGTCAGCACGATCTTGGCGTTCGCGCCGATACGCGTGATGATCGTCTTGACCTCCAGGGGCGTAAGATTCTGCGCCTCGTCGATCACGACGAAACGGTTTGCGATGCTGCGGCCGCGAATGTAGGTGAGCGGCTGAATCTCCATCAGCCCCGAACTGACCAGCGATTCGCAGTCCTTCTGGCCGCGGATCGGCCCGGCGGTATCAATCAGAAACTCGACCGTATCGACCACCGGTTTCATCCAGGGATCCAGCTTCTCCTGCACATCGCCCGGCAGGAAACCGAGATCGCGCCCGACGGGGAAGATCGGCCGGCAGATCAGCGTGTGGCGGAAACGCTTTTCGACGAGCACGCGGTGCATGGCTGCCGCAATCGCCAGAAGCGTTTTGCCCGTGCCCGCCCGGCCCATCAGCGTGACCAGTTGAAGCTGGTCGTCGAGCAACGCATCGATGGCGTAGTACTGTTCCTTGTTCCGCGGGCGGATGCCGAGCAGTCCGTTGGGCGCTTCGTTCAAGCCGCGCAGGGTCTTGCCTTCAGGCCCGACACGGGCGAGGGCGCTGGACTTTTTCGACTCGTCGGACTTCAGGAGCAAATACGAATTGGGCGGGAACTCCTCGTCGTCCGGCAGTGGCAGCTCGCCTTCGACCACGAAGATCTCCATCTCCTCCTCGGTGATCCGGCGTTCGTCTCCCGAGCCGTACAACTCGGCGGGCGACACCCGATCCGTTTCGTAGTCTTCGGCGCGAAGGGCAAGCGCATCCGCGCGAATCCGCAGGTTGATGTCCTTGGTCACGATGATGACCGGCGTATCCGGCTCGGAGGTCTGGATCGCCTGGGCCACACGAAGGATCTCCGTGTCCGCCTGCTCGTGCCCATTACTCAACACGCGATCGGGCTCGCAGTGAATGCGCAACTGGCCGCCGTTCTCCAGGGGTACTCCTGCCGCCAGGCTCTGGCCTTGACGGATCGTGTCCAGACGGCGGACGATTTCGCGGGCGTTGTGGCCGCGATCGCTGCGTTCCTTCTTGAACCGGTCAATTTCGATGATGACGCCGATCGGGATGATGACCGTGTTGTCGGCGAAGTGGAATATCGACTTGGGATCATGAATCAGAACGTTCGCGTCGAGAATGTAATTCTTCTGCATGTAATCCCAATCCCTCCGCCACCGGCCAAACCGAAATGCGCCCCGGGGGGTGGTTACCGGTGTGATGATTAACTGAGTTTCACGGGCGTCCATTCCGCGTGAAGACGGCCAGAATAGCACGCGATCGATCCGCCTGACAAGCCCCGATGTCCGGAATCCGTCGCGACGGGTCGTGTGAACATCGGATCGGGGCCACGATGCGCTGCAGAAAACCCGTAAAGATCGGCCATGCCAGCATTTGCGGAATGCCGGGGACAGGGCTATATATCGCGTCCATCGAGTGGCCAGTCGGAAGACGGTGTTGAAGATCTCATTCCGGGTGATGCATGCGCGAGCGATTTCACACCGAACCATCCTGCCGGGAACTGCTGGAATCCGCGGGACTGCGAACCCTGGACGATTTCTTTCGTTATCAGGAAGGGGAATGCCTCAGCAAGCCCGGCCTCGAAGCGTGGCGGGAACGGTGGAGGATCGTTCTGAAGGATCGGGATGGATCGCCCCGGGTGTTCTACTTGAAGCGGTTCGATCGCCCGCCGCTTCGGCGGCACTGGGCGAGGGGCTGTGAAGGGGCGTGGTTCCGAAGCACCGCCGGAGTGGAGTCCGACAACGCCCGAAGTCTGGCGGATGCACGGGTGGCGGCGGTCCGCGTGGCAGCTTTCGGAGAACGCATGCAGGGGATACGGGAGATTCGGAGTTTCGTGCTCCTGGAGGATCTGGAAGGCGAATCGCTGGAAAAATGGCTCCCCCGGGAACTCGCTCCCACGCATCAGGAGACTGATTGGGGCCGTCGCCGCCGGCTCATGGATCGCCTGGCGACGTTTGTGGCTCATTTTCATGCATCCGGATTCATTCACAGGGACCTTTACTTGTCGCACGTTTTCATTAATGAGAATCAGTATTCGAATAATGAATCATTGTTCGCATTGATTGATCTGCAGCGCGTGTTTCGGCCCTCCTGGCGTCAGGAGCGTTGGCGGATCAAGGATCTGGCAGCCCTCCACTACGCCACGCCGGAGGATCGCGTGGGCCGTTGGGAGCGGCTGCGGTTCTTGAGTCGCTACTGCAATGCCCTCGGTTCAGGGAGCCGTCCTCGCCCATTGGCAGTCGCGGTCGACGCCAAGGCCGATCGCATGCGGCGTCGCCGTCCGTCACCCTTGGCGGGTGCGTGGAACGAGGCCGGGACCGGTGAGGCACATCAGCAGAAGGCTCAGACCCTGCGGGGGGGCGGGCGATGAAGGTGGCCCTGATCATTGAACGCATTGAGGTCTGGCGTGGCGGCGCGGAGACCTCGACCATGCTTTTCGCCGGGCATCTGGCGGATCTTGGCTGCGAGGTGACCATCATTACCGCCTCCAGCGCGCAATCGACCCCGAGCCTGGAGGTCGTTCCCATCCACACAGGGGGGTGGAACCGCGTGCAGAAGACCCGCCGTTTCGTGGAGCGCGCCGGGCAGTATGCCAGAGAGCGGGGCTTCGACGTCGTCCACAGCATCTCGCCTTGCCCATCGGCCGACGTGTACCAGCCACGGGGTGGAACGGTGCCGGAAATGCTCGAACGCAATCGCGCGTTGCGAAGTCGCAGCGTGCAGCGCGGCCTCAAGTGGCTGACGCAGCGGGCGAACCGGAAGTACGCCCTGCTTCACGACCTGGAACGACGCACGCTGCACCATGATCCTCCACCCTGGGTAATCGCCATCTCGGAATACGTCGCGCGACAACTGACCCGGCATTACGCCTTCGACGACGATCGCGTGGCCCGCATCTTCAACGGCGTCGATCCGGATCTCACCCCCGATCCGGAGCGGCTCCGCGCGCGGCAGGAGATTCGAAGGCAGTTCGACGTCGGTACGGACGACGTGATGGCGTTGTGCGTCGCTCATAATTTCAAGCTCAAGGGGGTGCCCCGCCTGGTGGATGCCATCGCGCGGGTCCGCGCGCAGGCAGGTGAGGACGCTCCTCGCGTCGTCGCGATGATCGTCGGCCGGGACGATCCGACCGGCCTGGCTCCGCAGGTCAGTCGCCACGATCTCGAATCGGACATCATCTTCACCGGTCCGACGCAGCGCATCCGCGCCTTCTTTCATGCGGCGGATGTCCTGGTTCATCCGACCTACTACGATCCGTGCAGCCGTGTCGTGCTGGAGGCGCTGGCCTCGGGTCTGCCGGTCATCACGACAAGGTTCAACGGCGCGGCGGAGCGCATCACCGAAGGGCGGGAGGGCTACGTCATCGATACCCCTGACGACGTGGAGACACTGGCTTCGTGCATAATGAAGTTGACGGATGCATCACATCGCAAGGACTGCGCCCGCCACGCCGTCCAGGCGGTAGAAGGAATCAGCATGCGTGACCATGCGGCGAATGTCATGACCTTGTACGAGCGGATTCGATCGGAGCGGGCATCGCGTTGAAGCGC
Source organism: uncultured Planctomycetales bacterium (assembly GCA_964618455.1). Taxonomy (GTDB): domain Bacteria; phylum Planctomycetota; class Phycisphaerae; order UBA1845; family PWPN01; genus CAZUAQ01. The sequence continues at coordinate 34,600 of CAZUAQ010000014.1, forward strand.
ATCGCGTGAGGAAGAAGATATGACGGCTCAAGCCTGCTTACTCGTCGTCGGAATGGTGGCGATGGCCTATCTGTGTGGTGCCCTGCCGTTCGGACTGCTGATCGGATTCGCCCGGGGCGTGGACATTCGCAAGCACGGCAGCGGCAACATCGGCGCCACCAATGCGGGCCGGGTTCTCGGACGGGGCTACGGCATACTGGCTTTCGCGTTGGACCTGCTCAAGGGGACGCTCCCGACGTTGCTTGCCGGTCACTGGTTGCACCGGCTGGCAAGCGCCGGTCAGATCGACAACGTGTGGATGTTTGCCGCCTGGCTGCTGGTGGCGATCACGTGCGTTCTGGGGCATGTCCTCCCGGTGTACTTGAAATTCAAAGGCGGCAAAGGGGTGGCGACCTCGCTCGGCGTGCTGCTGGGAATATACCCGTATTGCACCCTGGCGGCCTTGATGGCTTTCGCCCTGTGGAGTGTGCTCACGGTGGTAACCCGTTACGTCTCGCTGGCGTCGATTCTGGCGGCGATCGGCTACCCGATCTTCTTTGTCGTGCTGGCCTCCTGGTATCGTGCCTCCTGGGGGGAAATCGGCGAGTTGTGGCCACTCTACCTGTTCAACATTGTGATCGCGGGGTTGGTGGTGTATCGTCACAGAAGTAACATCCAGCGATTACTGCGCGGCGAGGAACCCAGGATCGGGGTCTCAGGCGGCTCTTCCGCCTGACCGATACAATGAATGCGTTGCCGAGGCGATCGGCGACCTTCGGTGCAAGCCGCGTCATCGCATTCGATGAGGCCTTGTGCCGCCAATGGGAAGTTGCAAGCGGAGACTTGAAACAATGATGCAGAATGGGACGACTTGGATCGGCGCGGCCGTTCTGGCCACGCTCTGGACGGGATATGGGACGCTCCACGCCGAGGAAGTACCGATCGCCGAGCCATCGCCTGCCGAGGCACCGGAAGCCGTCACGCTGGAAGAACGGGCGCCGGAAGCGGGCGCGGAGACGTCCGAGCGCGATACCGGCGAGTCTGCCCCGCAGATGCATGCGCTGCCCACGACGCGGCCCGCTGCGGACACGCCCATCATCCGCATCGGGGATGCCGCCGTCATCACGCAGGGCGATTTCGATGTCGAACTCCAGACGGCCGAGAATCCCGGACCGATGGCCGTGGCGCTGGCGAGGCGGTTGCTCGTGGGCCGAAAGATGATCGAGATCTATCTCAACGAGCATCCCGATTTCATCAAGGACAGCGAAGTCGACGAGGCCGTCAAGGAGTACATGAAGCTCGCGAAGATCAAAACGGAGGAGGAGTTCATCAAGGCCCTCGCTGAAAAGGGGTACTCGCTGGAGTACTTTCGCAATCGCAAGCGTGAGGAACTCGCCAACAAGAAGTTCAACATCATCGGGACACGATGGTCGGAAGAGGAATCCCGGCTGAAGGAGCTCTGGAAAGAGGACCCGACGGGCTGGAACGGCACACGCGTCGCTGCAAGACACATCCTGATTGCCGCGTCGGAACTCGGCACGAAGAAGAGGCGGGAGGAAGCGCGCAAGGAGGCCGAGCAGATTCGTGAGGATCTCAAGAGCGGAAAACTCTCGTGGGAGGAAGCCGTCGAGAAAAGCGATTGCCGCACCCGGGGGAGGAACGGCAAGCTGGGCAGCTTCCGTCGCCACCTCGATCTCGAGTTCGGTGATGAAGTGGCCAAGTTTGCCTTCGAGCAGAAAGTCGGCGCCCTCAGTCCGGTCGTGGAGTCGCCGATGGGTTATCACATCCTGCAGGTCACGGGGCGGCATGAGGGCCAGGGCAGCTTCGAGGATGCCAAGCGCTTCATGCGAATCTGGCTTCGTCTTCAACCGAAAGCGGAGGCCCTTCAGGAATTGCGTGCGAAGCACGACATCGTGACCCTGCGCGCCCCGGCGTTGCCGGAGCCCAGGCAGGAACCGGTCGAAGTCAACAAGGTTGAGGACAAGGCCGAAGGTTCGGCCACGTCCCCGACCCGTCCCCGCACTCGCGGCCAGACACGCGCACCCTCGCGGTCGGCCCAGCCGGCGGCGACCACGCCATGACCTGAGCATCATCGAAGGAGCCGGATTCTGTCGGATGTCCGAGAACAGCAGCGGAATGCCATGGTGCAACGCCAGATCCGCGGCCGGGGCGTCAAGAATCCCCGCGTTCTCGACGCGATGAGCCGTGTACCGCGCGAGCTGTTCCTGCCGGTTCATCTGCGTGAGCATGCCTATGAGGATCGCGCCATGACCATCGGTTGCGATCAGACCATCTCTCAACCGTTCATGGTCGCCTCGATGACGGAGCATCTGGACGTCGCGGCCGAGCACCGCGTTCTCGAAGTCGGTACGGGTTCGGGCTACCAGTGCGCGATCCTCGCGATGCTGGCGCAAGAGGTCTACACGGTGGAGCGTATTACCGAACTCCGCGATCAAGCCACCGTGCGATTGTCCCAGCTTGGCTTCGACAACGTCGCGTACCATGTCGGCGACGGCACGTTGGGCTGGCCGGAGCACGCCCCGTACGATCGTATTCTCGTAACGGCGGGGGCCCCGGTCATTCCGCAAGCGCTGATCGATCAACTGATCGACGGAGGGCGGCTGGTCATCCCCGTCGGCCAACTCGAGCAACAGACGCTGACTGTTCTCGAGAAGCGCGACGGTCGCGTCGTGGAGATGCCCGCCTTTCAATGCCGGTTCGTGAAGCTCATCGGCGACCAGGGATGGTCGGATCGGTCATGAGGCGTCGAAGGCGCGAATGGCTTCGATGACGGTATCCTGTTCCCGGGTGGTCATGCCGGGAAAGACCGGAAGCGAGAGCACTTCGCGCGATGCCTTTTCGGCTTCGGGAAAGTCACCCTCGCGATGGCCCAGGTAGGCGAAGCACGGTTGGTGCGGCAGAGGAATCGGATAGAAGACACTCGCGCCGATCTGGGAACCGTTCAAGTGCTCTCGAAGCGCGTCCCGCCGCGGGCTGCGGATCGTGTACTGATGGTAGACGTGATGGCACTCGGGCCGGACCGGCGGAACGGTCACGTGGCACTCGGAGAGGGCGCCGTCGTAGCGGCAGGCCAGCTCGCGACGCATACGCGTCCAGGACTCCAGGTGCGGCAGTTTCACACGCAATGCCGCCCCCTGCATGCCGTCGAGGCGGAAGTTACCGCCGATGCGATGGTGCTCGTATTGCCGCCCCTGGCCGTGATTGCGCAGGCATCGCAACGTGGCGGCCAGTTCGTCGTCTTCGGTCACGATCATGCCCGCCTCCCCCAGGGCCGAGAGATTCTTCGTCGGGTAGAACGAGAGCGTGGCGGCGCGGCCGAAGCTGCACGAGGGACGGTCGCGGTACTTCGCACCGATCACCTGGGCGGCGTCCTCGATCACGGGAAGGTCGTGATTTTCGGCGAACGCCATGATGCGATCCATGTCGGCGCACTGACCGAAGAGATGGACCGGGATGATGGCGCGTGTTCGTTCGGTACGCGCCTGTTCGAGGAGGTCGGGGTGGAGGTTGAAGGTCTCCGGTTCAATGTCGACGAAGACGGGCGTTGCGCCGACCCGGGCAACGACGCCGGCAGTGGCGAAGAAGGTAAAGGCAGGAACGATCACCTCATCGCCGGGGCCGATGTCGAGGGCCATCAGCGTCATGAGCAGAGCGTCGGTTCCGCTGCAGACGCCAATGCCATGTTTCACACCGCACAGCGCCGCCACTTCCGTTTCCAGTGCTTCGACTTCCGGACCGAGGATGAATCCATTCGTCGTCAGCACCTTGTCAATCGCGTCGCGCAACTGGGGGAGCAGCGGTTCGTGCTGACGGCTGAGATCGATCATCGGGATTTTCATGCGCGACAGTATCGTGGTAACAGGGATGCGACTCAACTCCGATAACGCGCAGAATGTGTTCGTATTGATGCGCGCGAAACGATGCATTCACGCGGCGGGAGTGGCTCGGACGATTCTCGGCACGTTCGTCAAAGTGGGCCGTTCACGGCGCGGCAAATGGAACCGGGAACGATGTGAATACTTCACGCACATGCGAATCAGGTATAAAAAAACTTCCGGGCGAAACGTATTTCACCCGGAAGTGCGCCACGGCTAAGACAGCCGAAATTTGGGAGTACGTTCAACTGCCGATCGCATCCGAAACGGCAGGTTCTGGGCTCATGGCAGCGAAGGCATTCAGCCTCACTGATGGAACGACTATAACCCAGCCGGGTGGGAGGGTCAATGAAAGCATCGGCGAATTCGCGGGCCGGCATGAAAAACATAAGTCATTCCTGATAAGCGACTTATGGTTTTGGTCGGATATTCGTCAGGGTGTTCGAATCACAAGTCATGGCGGCTTCAAGACTTGTCGTCCGGCGGGAAAATCAGAAAAAATGCGGCAACGGAGAGGGGGATATTACCCGAGTTTGGGTACACCGAGTTAAGGCGTCGACAAGGCCGATTCGCGCGCGATTCGGCTTGATCGGTGCTTTATAGGACGGTAAAGAGACTCCATCATGAATAACAATATTAACGTATCACTTTGCCTGGTCGAGAGTCGGGGATCGTGGCTGATCGGCCGCCGCGCGCCGGGTCGTGACTTCGCCGGGTGCTGGGAATTTCCGGGGGGCAAGGCGCTCCCCGGGGAAACGCCGGAAGCGGCCGCTGCGCGCGAAGCTTTCGAGGAGCTGGGTGTCCGCGTTCAGCCGGTCCGGATGCTGGGCTCGATCGAGACCGCCCACGGGCCCATGCTGAATCTGGTGCTGTGCCGATGGATCGGTGGGGAACCGAACCTCCGCGACGAAGCGGTCGATGATTTCCGCTGGGTGCCGTCCGAGGCCCTGGACCGGCTCGACATGCCTCCGGCGAATCGGGAGGTTCTGGCGATCCTGAGGGAGCAGGGCCTGATTTGATTCGCCGGGTTCGCGGGGCGCGATCAGAAACGATAGTTGTACATGATGTAGAACAGATCCGGATCCTCCGACATCCCGGTGCGTTCCAGAAACTCCCCGGTCCAGAGATGCGAGTACCCCACCGTGAACGTGGCATGGCGATCGAGTTTCCAGTCGAGCCGGATGTCCAACTCGTTGCCGACGTCTTCATCGACCACGGGACGTCCGGGGCGACGGCGTACCGGCGCGCCGCCGGCGTTGTAGAGCGCGTCGCGCGGCTCATCAAGCCAGAACCGGTGCCAGTAGATCTTCGCGAGTAACGCCTCGTAGGGTTGGAGCGTGAGATTCACGTTCGTGGCCATGATGTTCTGCCGACCGACCTGATCCAGCCAGCCGAGATAGGCGTGACCCAGCGGGAAGAGCTGGTTGAACGTGTCGTGCGACTGGTCAAAGGGATTGTTATCACCGGTCGCCCAATCGAATCCGGCGCCCACGCGCGGCGACCAGGGCCAGTCCTTAAACGTGTAGCCCGATTCGATCGCCCACGCCCAGGCATGGATGGTGTCGCCCGCCATGGAGCCCCACTGCCCGCTCAGCTCGGTATCGTAATCCCAGACGTGCGCACCGACGGGGGTTGAGCCGAAGAAGCGCGAGCCGAGGGTGTACACTGAGAGGTCACCTGTGTCGTTGGCGTAGAGATTCGCATTGCGCACGTCACCGTCGTTACGCAGGGCCAGGAAGTACGCATCGATGCCGTGCCGATCGATCCCTTTGTAGGTCGTATAGAGGCCGTAGAAATCCTGATCCCAATCGACGTTGTCGACGTCGCGCTCACGCTTCTCCACCGGTTTGACGTACCATACATCGATGTTCCAGTCCTCGCCCTCCCAGAAGAGCTTGGCTCCGTCCCAGGAGCGTTGCACGTTGGCCCATCCCAGGGGAGAAATCAGACGTTGCTTGCCGTAGAGCATCTCCTGGCGTCCGACACGAAAGGTGAGCGGGACGTTCTCTCCCAGCACGCGCAGATCGATGAACATTTGCTGAATGTCGTTGCGATCCGACTGAAGCGGAATGGGTGTTCCGTCCACGTCTTCGGCAAATGCACTGGCGCCCTGGAAGAAGAAGCGGGCTGCATTGCGGTACTTCACATCGGTGTAGAGGTGGTACCGGTGCAGGAAGAAAGAATCCTGGTGCGGATCCTCCGCCCCGTAGCGTTTGTAGGTCACGCCTTCCCATCGACCACGGAGATCACCGCCAATCGACAGCGTCAGGTCATCGGTCAGGTGAATCCATTTGAGTGGGTCGAAGAAGTCCTTCTCGTAGGAACCTTCGGGTCCGTCGAGGTAGCTGAAGTCATCGTTGTAGCGCAATGCATTGTACTTCGGTCCCTTGAGGGGGGTCTCCGAGGGGGAAGGAGCGGCATCGGACTGTCCGCGCTCGGAGGATTCCTCGGCAGCCGGAGCTTTAGCACGGGAATCGGTGGTGTCGGCTTCGGGCGTGTCCTGGCCGCGAAGCGGCTGAGGCAGGAACAGCAGAACAAGACCGACGATAATGAGATCATGGGCCTCACGTCTGAATCCGCGCGAAATGCAACCAGGCGCCTGGGGTGTCATGGGAGACTCCTTTCTCGTGACCAGATGTGAACCGGACCGAGGGCAACTTACGGGGCGCAGGTGGAGAATGCAATCCGAAAAGTCAATTCATGTTATCGAAGCGGATGCTTCGGCATGACGTAGCTGTACGCTTTGTAGCGCAGTTCGCTCCATGCCAGATCGGGGACGTCCATGCCCGGCAGCAGGGGGCGCTTGATCGGCGTGAACTTCACACGCACGCGAATGCGATCAAGACCACGCGTGAGGCGGCGGGCGATGAGAAACTCGTCATCACGGAGATAGCGGTTGGAGGTCTGCACGACCGGCTTGGACGGGCCAAGCTCGTGATCGGCGTAGGAGTGGTAGCAGGTGTTTGACCCGGCCAGGTACCAGTCCCCGGCATGCGCCCAATTCGTGGCTTCGCCCCTGGCGTCAACGGGCGCAACGTAGACCTCGGCGCGCTGATTCGGGAACCGGTAGTCAAGCGTGCGGCGGAGCAACACGCCGAGGTTCTCCGGATCCAGCTTCAGCGTGAACTCGGATTGCGTACGCGTGTAACGTCCGATCTCGGTCTCCGGCTCATAGATGACCAGGTCTTGGTTCTCGCCGAAGAACTCGAAGGCTTGGCCGGTCGAAGCGCCGTCGTCCTTGACGATACGGCACTGGCCGCCGGGGGCCCTGCTGTTGGTCGTATCGAGAACGATTTCGTCGATGCTGCCGGGCTCGGTCTGGGCCGGACGGGGGGCGGCTTCGGGATCGGTCGGGCACGTCTGCTGTGAAGTGCTCAGCCAGATCTGATCGATGCGGCAGTCGCGTTCGCGCGGCTGCATGCGGAGAAAGTGCCGGCCACTCTTGTCAAAACGCACGGTCAAGGGCGCTCCGCCGGGGCGACCGCTCGCCCATCGGTAGGTCAGCGACTTGTCCCCTCCATCCAGCCAGTTGCCGAAGCCGTAGGTGTTGAAGTAGGACTCGTCGAGCGTCTGCGTCATCATGCGTCGATCGAACTGGAGCCAGACTGAGTCAGTCTGCGGGTCCTTCTTCACCGCGCGGCCGCGCACCCAGATGTGATAGGTCTTGTCCGCGTCCGCATCGAAGTAGAAGTCGACATGATCCGGCGGGTGGGAGAGCGGGCTGGTGGCGGCGTGCACCTCGATGCGGTCCGGCCCGAGTTCGTAGAGCGAGGTGACCGTCTGAACATCGGAGGCCTCGGGCGAATCGTACGCGTGTGCCGTCTCGCTGGCGGGGTCACCGACATTGAATTCGTCGGTGAGCACCAGCGAGGGGCTGGGCAGACCGTACCAGTACGTCACCGTCTCGTAGTGTTCGGTGGAGTCGTTGTGTCCACCGTGCTCGAGCCGAATCACCGCACGCTTGCCGAAAGGCATCAGGTCCGAGAGCAGGAAACGGTAGGCGGACTGGATCAGATCCTCGGGATCCTTGGCGCTCTTGGGGTCCGGTGCCCCGGTCGGATGCCCGGCGAAGGGCAGGGTCATGTTGCGCCCGCCCCAGTAATCGCCGCCGCCGCCCCATTCCTCGGTGCCCGTGCCATAGGCCTGGGGGGTGCGGGCGTCGTCGAAGAGAAAACGCGGATCGCCTTCCAGCGTGGGCAGGTACGCGCGATGCGAAAAAATGAACGATGTCCCGACAAAGGAGCCGGACCAGTCACCGCCGCCTTCGACTTCCTCGGTATCGAGGAGAAAGACGTCGCGGCCGATCTCGAGCTCGGGATGGTCGCGATACGTCGCGTGGAAATAGCCGACATGCTCGGGCGGATCGGTGTACGGCTCGTAGCGCACCTCGAAGTCAATCGCGGACTCGATACCCTCAGGGATGTTGGTGAATTCGAAAGTCGCGGACTTGAAGAACGGCATGGGGAAGTAGCATGCCAGGTGAATCTTTTCGCCCTCGTCACGAATGTTGACCGGGAACGCTTTGACGAGATACTCGCGGCCGTCACGGTTGTAGAGCGTGCCCGCGCCGAAGAAGAGTGCCAGCGGCGCGTCGATGGAGGCGTGCTCGCGATCGTCCCAGGTGACGCGGATCCCCATGCGCCCCAGATCGATGGCGTGCGCTTTCGGTAGCGCGAGTTTGATCGCACGGATCATGCTGGGAGCCTGGTCAATTCGGCACCAGCGCACGGGGCCTTCGCCCTCGAGGGCGAGGGTGGCCTTTTCCTTCGCGATATCCTTCGGGGCGATGTCGGTACCGGAGCGATTCAGCAGTTCGAGCACCGCCGGGTCCGGCGGCGTCTTGCCGTCGAAGGCCTCGATGGGCTGCGAAAGCGGGGCATCCTCCATGTACAGGTGATAGATGTAGTAACCGGTTCCGTAGAAGGTGCGCGAGTATGCCAGCCGCATCGACTCCTCGAAAGGAATCGGCCGCCACATCAGGTCGGCCCCCTTGGTGATCGCGTAGGTCCAGGTCAGCGGGTTCGGGAAGATCTCTTCGGGGATGAAGACCGAGTGCTCGAGCTTCTTGTTCGGGTCGGCGGTGGTGGTTTCCTTGACGATGTGGTCGGTGCCGTCCACCTCGTAGTGCCAGGGGCTTCCGTGCCAGTGGTTGGTGCGTTTGAAATACAGGACCCCGCGGCCCTCGACGTCGAGCGTGACGTTGAAGTCCTCGGCCTCCTGGTAGAGAAAGTGACTGGCGTCGGCGGTTTCGTTTCCCCCTCGGCGATCGTAAGTGCTGCGCATATAGGCTCGGGCACCGATCCGCTGATAGGGCCAACGTTCCCACTGCCGGAAAGCATCAAGCTCGACGGGAATGGTCGGTGTCTTGACCTCGGCAGAGGTTGACGGCGCGAGCGAACCGATTAAAGCAGCCGTCGCCAGAAGAGGCAGTGTCAGTGTGCGATGCATCGGGAATACTCCAGGGTTGGGCCGGCGGGTGAACTCTTCAGATTGCTTTGTAATATCAGGGGTTAAGAGAATCAAACCACGGAACGACATGGGGATTCGGGAGATCATGCAGCCGGGAAGACGGCTTTTCGTCATGCCGCTGAGGCATTGTTGGCGGAGCGGAAGCTCTCAAAATTCTTGGAGCTCGAAGGTTGACATGCCCGATATGTTCGCCCTATGCTGATCGCTAAGAATGCTGAGGTTTACCACCACGGGCTAGATCCCCGGATGCTGGACCCTCAACCTGTTGCGGGATGGGTCATTCTTTTCAGGCATCGAAAATTCAGCCTTATGCTTCTTCGGAAGCATTCAGGTTCACGAGTTGTGTGAGTACCTTTCGTAATGGCGCGGCGGAAGGCTACTTGCAATATTGTTCCCTATGATGACAGCGCCCTTTGGGAGTGTAATGCAATGATGAAGAAAGCCATTAGTTTGGCGGCTTTGGTCAGCGCCGGCCTGGTAATGGGTGGCGGCGGCTGCGAATTCGGTGGCGGCAGCACGGCCCTGTGGATCGGCCTGGGTGCTGCGGCGCTTCTGCTGCTTGGTGGCGGCACGCTGACCACGTAATTCAGCGTTTGCACTTGATTGTTTGGCTGCGGTGCTCCGGCACCATGCCGAACTTTCCATACCGAGTAACTCGCTCGTCGATTCCGGCCACGCAGCCGACGTCGAGCGATTATTCGGTTTTTTTATGCGCTGTATGATTTCAGTGAACGCTTGCGGGTTCGTGAAGAAGCAGCGGAAGGTGGCTCCCGAGTCTGATGTCCGGGGGCCACCTTCCGCTCATTGTCTCCTGTCGCTCTCCTCGTGCATCACGGACGTGCGTCGAGGACCAGATTGAAAGGGGTCTTCATGGCCACGCGTGTTCGTTCAAAACCGCCGGAACGCAGGACGCGCTCCAAAGCTTTCACGCCCGCTTGAGCGCCAAGCGCCACGTTCTCTTCGGATTCGCCAGACCCGCTGAACTGGCTCATGGCATTCGGCACGCATAACGCCGCGGAGAACGCATAGAACACGCGACCGATCGGATGCATGTTCTCCTCCGGAGAGTCACCGGCTGAAGGTTCGACGATCATCCATGCTCCGTCGGGACGGAGATTGGCTCTGACACGCCGCGCGGCTCCGATGGGGTCGCCCATATCGTGAAGTGCGTCAAACACGGTGACGAAGTCATAGCCCCCGCCGCTGATGGCCGGGAAGTCCTGTGCCGTGGCGACCTCGAAGCGCAGATTCGACAAGCCTTCCTTCTCGGCGGCGGCGTTGGCATGCTCGACGGACGGCGCGTGATAATCAAAGCCGACGAAAGCGGAATTCGGAAACGCCCCGGCCATGATGCGCGTCGAGCATCCATGGCCGCAACCCAGATCCGCCACCTGCGCGCCGGCTTCAAGCCGGGGAACGATATCCTCCATGGCAGGAAGCCATTCCTGCACGAGGTGGGCTTCGTAGGAAGGGCGGAAGAACTTTTCCGTCCCGCAGAAAAGGCATTGCGTATGATCGCCCCAGGGCAATCCGCGCCCGGTGCGGAATGCTTCGGTCAACCGCATTTCACTCTCCATGACTGACGCGAGCGAGTAGAAGCCGCCGGCCATGTAGACCGGGCTGCTTTCATCCGCAAACAACATGCTCTGTTCCGGCGACATGCTGTAGCGTTGGGTCATCGCATCGTACGTTACGTAGTCCGAGGCGGCCTGGGCGGCGAGCCACTCGCGAATCATCCGTTCGTGCGTGCCCGTTCGCGCCGCCAACTCCTCCGAGGTCACGGGGCCGATCTCGGAGAGCGTTCGGTACAGCCCCAGGCGATCCCCGGCAATCACGAGTGCGGCGTTGGCGGCACCGCCCATGTCCCCGATCACCTTGCCGATCTTCTGCTCCAGTTCCTGTGTCATCGTTGCCATCCTGCTCACCTCTTCCTTTCGTGTGGTGGTCTCATCGCAGTCACCCGTCTCTATTTGTACCGACCAGTCGGTATAGTACGTATCACAGTTCAGCCGGGCGTCCGGTTTTACCCGACATTGATGAATTCATTGAAATCAGCCCCTCAGGAGAGATTCCAGATAGCGGCGGAAGCAGCGCAGGGCCTGCGGCACGAACCGCGGATCATTATGGGCACGCGACAGGACGACACCGCCTTCAATCGCCACCAGGAACTGTTCCGCGAGTTCTCTGGGCGGCGGGGCATCCGGTCCGCGATACGATCGGCAGAGCGGCGTGAAGAGTTTCTCGAGATCGTCGGCCAGCAGGCGGAAGATCCCCGAGACTTTGGCACGCAGTTCCGGGTGCGTGTCCGACACTTCCAACGCGAAAGCCCCGATCAGGCAGCCTTCCCGCCAGATCTCTTCCGCCAGTCTCTCCACGTTCTTGACGTAGGCGATGGCGGCCTCTTCTTCCGAATGGCCTTCCAGGTCCAGGCCTTTTTCCAACTCTTCTTTCGCGCCCTCCATGTGGTATTCAATCAGTTCCAGAGCCAGGTCCTGCTTGGCCTTGAAGAAGTGGTAGAAGCTGCCCTTGCTGACCTCGGCCTTGGCGCAGATTTCATCCACGGTCGTGGCGGGATAGCCTCTGGACAGCATCAGGCCGTAGCCCGCCTGGAGGAGTCGCATTTGGGTCTCACTACGCTTCTTCATCTCGGTCACTGGACACAAGTGTAAACCGACTAGTTGGTATAGTCAAGGAGATCTTGAGAAAAAGTCCAGGCAATCGGGACTGGAAAGACCGGCGAATCATAGACAACTAATATCGGCAATCGCGATGAATCACCGGTTCTCCCGAGGATGACAGGTCGGGGGATCGGCGGGTAGTGATCCGAGCGTTGCATTGAGAATCGCGAGCGGGTCAGCTTGACGGGGAAATCGCGGAGACGGGAAGTCCGTCTCTGTGCCTCCATGCGGATTGGCTACGATTCAGCGTGGCGTGCATGGGATGGTCCGGGGCCCAGGCGGCGGGGGCATGCTTGAAGACCGTTTCGAGGGATTGCCGGGCGCGTTCGTGCTCTCCGGATTCAGCCAGCATCCAGCCCCATGCGTGAAGCACGGAAAGGGTGTGCGGATGCTCGAGGCCCAGTTTGGCACGATAGATCGCCGTGGCTCGCGCGTAACAGGTATCGGCATTCGCGACGTCGTGGTTGTGCCGGTGCCACGTGGCGAGGTGGGTCCAGGTGGAGGCGGTCTGCATGTGTTTCTCACCCAAAGCGGTTCGAAGGATCGCCAGTGCGCGTCGATAGGCATTCTCTGCTTCGCCCATTCGGTTTGTCAGCAGGAGGCAACGTCCGAGGCTACGATAGGCGGTGCCCAGCAGGGCGTGTGCCTCGCCCAGAATCTCGCCCCGCCACTTGATGGCCTGGAGCAGCCATTGCTCCGCCTCGGTCGGCGCGTTCCGGCTTCGCGCGAGCTGCGCCCGGGCGATCATCAGTGTGGCCATTTCAGGATGACGTGAGGGCCAGAGTGTCTGGCCCAGAGCCATGGCCTGATTGAGCAGCAGGTCCGCCTCGTCGTATCGCTGTTGCGCCGCGTGAAGCCGGGCCTGCAGATGAAGGAACCGAAGCATCAAGGGGTGATGATCGGGCAGGCGGAGAGCGAGCAACCGCTGAGTTGCGTTGAGATGTTCCTCCGCCTGAGGGAGTCTGTTCTCTGCCAGGGCACAGGCGGCCTGGATCAGCAGTGGTTCGATCAGGCAGGGGTGATCCGGGCCAAGCTGCATCGACAGCCGATCGAGTTTGCGCTGAATGATACGCAGGGCCGCCGCGGGTGATCCTCGTTCGAGCAGCAACTCGGCGTGGAGTCCGTCGCACCGTACCGTTTCCGCGAGACACCGATCCCCAAGCGACTGCAGGATGTCGCGTGCCCGTTTCAACAAGGTCTCGGCGGCATCGTCGTTCAGCTGCGCGTGGCTCAGCAATGCCGACAGATAGAGCGTCAGCGCGACGATCGGATGATTCACGCCGTGATGGCGTTCATGGTATTCGAGCAGCCTGTGGAGTTCGCATTCCGCCTCGCTCTGGCGGCCCAGGTCATAAAGCAGGGCGGCCTGGTTGAATCGCGTGAGGAGCGTGTGCGGGTGCGTGGGTCCGAGCAGGTCGTGGCGGAGGGTATGCGCGCGTTGAAAGTAGATGTCGGCATCGTCGTAGCGCGCCAGCAAGCGGCTGAGTTCGCCGAGGTCGTTGAGCGTGGTGGCCCGTCGCGGATCGAAGAGGTCGAAGCAGGAGGCCGCTCCGAGCGCGGACAGGAGGTGGTCGATACAGGCTCGATAATCGCCGCGGGCGTAGGCTGCGTTGGCGTGGCGATGTGAAGCAGACCAGAGCGCATCGCGTTTGCCGCTCAGAGGGTAGGGGGTGCCGACGGCGGAGCCCTTTGTTTCCTCACGCATGGGTATATGCGGCCGAGTGCGCTCGCCGGGCGAGCGGGCAGCACGATACGGTGATCGGGGCGAGTCCGGCATGCGTTCTCCGCCGCCCAGGGGACGGGTGTTGTGACGGTCAGGCGTCCGGGCGGGTATTCTCTCGCACCCGGACGCGATCGACAAGCCTCCGGTCCGCCATCTGGTGCTCCACGCGGCAGGGCTTACAATCGCGATTGGTGGATTCGAACTGATGGGAGGTGAACCGATGTGGCGTGGGATGATGTGCGTGAGTCTGGTGGCAGTGGGCTTTGCTGAGGCCGGTCAAACGATCGTCGACATTCGCGGCGAGGATTTCCTGATCAACGGACGGGTGACCTACGCGGACAATCCGGCGTGTCCCGAGTCGATGCACGGACTGCTGTTCAACGTGCGGGCGGTCAATGCGACGTTTGACGATCTCGGCGAAACGTTGCCCGAGGGGTTCCTTGACGATCCCGGGGACCGGGCGGGAAACAACTTTGCCGGGTACGGCCCGTGGGATGCGGATGCGAACACGGATCGGTTCATCGCGGCGCTGCCTTCGTGGCGGGCGAAGGGCATTCTGGCGGTCACGCTGAACTTCCAGGGCGGTTGCAGTTGCTCACGCGACAAGGAGAGTGAGGCCGTCACCGCCGGCGATCATCAGACGCCGGTGAACAATCCCTTCGGAGAGGACGGGGTGGCGATCCATCCGGCATACCTCGCGCGGATGAAGCGGGCGATCGAGGCCCTCGATGCGAACGGGATGGTGTGCATCCTGGGGATCTTCTACTTCGGTCAGGACCAGCGACTATCGGAGGACGAGGACAGCGCGGCGGTCAAGCGCGCGGTCGACGGCGTCGTTGACTGGGTGCTCAAGGAAGACTTCCGCAACGTGGTTATCGAGATCAACAACGAGACGACGGTCGGGGCGTACCAGCATGCGATTCTCAACCCGGACCGGGTGCACGAACTGTTCGCGCGGGTGAAGGAACGCGGTCGGCGCGAGGACGGCACGCGTTTGCTCGTCTCCGCCAGCAGCACGGGGACGCACCTGCCGCCGGACTCGTGGATGGAGGAGGCGGACTTCTTCCTGCCGCACGGGAACGGGTTGAACGCTGAACAAGTGAGCGCGCTGGCTGAATCGCATCGGGCACACCCGGCCTTCCAGGCGAAGCCACGGCCGATCTGCTTCAACGAGGACAGCGTGAACATCGCGAATCTCAATGCCGCGGCGGAGGCGGGGGCGTCATGGGGGTTCTACAACGACATGCATATTCAATCGGTGTGGCCTGCCAACTGGACGATCTGGAGCCGGGAGAATCAGGCGTTCTTCAACCGTGTGGCGGAGCTGGTGCGGGCGCCGGCGTCGATCGTGCCTCCCGACTTCGACGGCGACGGTGACGTCGATCCGCGCGACTTTGCGCGATGGCAATCGTGCTGGAGCGGGCCGAACACGAAGCAGGATCGTGCGCACTGCCTGCTCGCCCGACTCGACGGGGATACGGACGTGGACAAAGATGATTTCAGGCTGTTCATGCGATGCGCGTCGGGGGAAGGCAAACCGATTCCTGAGACGTGCATGGTTCCCGCACGATGATGGCGTTTATCTCGTGCGAAGGCGCGAAGAGCGCGAAGAGAGAAGAATGAGAGCTTCGCATCGACACGGCTTCTTCGATGATGGCGCTAGAAGGGGAACCAGCATGATCCTTAACTTTTCATCTTCGTGGCTTCGCGTGAGTTGCTGAGGGCCGGATCAGGGGGCGAGGCTTCGGTTCCAGGACATAGCCCACAGCGCCGTAGTCGAACCACACCTGTTCCATCTGCTCGCGGTCATAGGTCACGATGCCCGCTTCGGGGGATCGGCCGGCGGGGTCGTTGACGTGGACGTTGTCGTCATCATCGAAGCCGACGATCACGAAGAGGTGGCCGCTGGATTCCGGGTAGGGGGCGCCGTCGAGGATGCCGTCGGGGTCCTTGATGCTCGCGATGACAGGCGTCTCGGCAGCGATGTATGTCTTGACTTCGTCCCAGTCGTGAAAGCGGCGCAGGAATCCAGGGACACCGTGGAGGTACGCCGCCTGCACGGCCCGGGCCCAGTTGCCGAAGATGGAAAAATAGGGGTCGTGGATCTTGTAGGCGAGCGGTTCGGTCGGCACGTCCACGCCGCGATAGGCCATGACCATGGCGGTGGACGTCGGGCTGCAGATTTCGCCGCCGATATCGCCCGACACGTTGCGCTGGCTGCGGAAGGGCACGTCGAGCCGGCGCCGCCATTGGTGCGGCGCGGGCATGTCGAAACGCGGGCGATGCCGCTTCGCCCAGGCTTCGTCACGCAGCGTGTTGGTGACGCAGATCGCTACGCGATGGACTTTGGGCCGGCGTTCGTTTTCGCCAGGGTGGAGGGTGAAGCGGATCTCCAGGGCGTCGAACTCGTGGGTGGTGCGGAAAATATCCACGTCCACCTCGCCGTCGGTGTCTTTGAGGTGACGCGCTTTGCCGGGTGGCACCGTCCCCCATCGATCGAAGGCGTACCAGGCGGTCCATGCATCGCTGTCGGCGCGTCTCAGGCGAGCATCGACGGCGAACCCTGCCCCCTCGGGCACATCCACGTTCCACGACGGAAGAAGCTGATTGAAGGGGATATCCGGCGTGACGGTCAACGCCACCGCAGCACCCGTCGTGGGCTCGGGATAATGCAGGCTTACGTCATGCACGTGATTCGGCCCTCCGCGCAGGTACGAGGCAACGTCCGACATCGTTGATTCCGCGGCTGAAGGTGTGCCTGTCGAGCGGCAACCACTCAGAACGATGCCCGCAAGCATCGCCGCTGCACAATTCGGGAGATGACGCATCGTGGCATTCACGCTTCACATCCGGCCTTGTAAGTCACCGCGTCCTGGGGCGCCTACTTT
>CAZUAQ010000014.1:51242-120696 GCA_964618455.1 uncultured Planctomycetales bacterium
GGCTTGCATTCCTGCCACCGGTGTCGCTACGATGCGAAGCCTTGATGCCGCCCCATGGCGGCGACCCTGCCTTCTTCATCGTGAGTGTAGTGGATCATGCCCGTATTGACCGTGACCTCTCCCCAAGGATTTCAGGCTGCCGGTGTCGCCTGCGGGATCAAGCCGAGAGGCAAGCTGGATCTCGGCCTGCTCGTGGCGGACCGTCCGTGTACCGCCGCCGCCGTCTTCACGCGCAACCGTTTCTGCGGCGCCCCGGTGACCGTGGGCCGCGCGCACGTGGCGGATGCAAAACTGCGCGCGATCGTCGTGAACAGCGGGTGCAGCAACGTGGCGACCGGGAAGCGCGGCGTGCGTGACGCCCACGCGATGTGCGGCCACGCGGCGTCGCTGCTGGAGGCGGCACCCGAAGAGGTACTGCCTTCGAGCACGGGGGTCATCGGCGAATACCTGCCGATGGAAAAGATCCGAGAGGGCATCGACATGGCGATGAGGAGGCTGGATCACAGCGAGGCGGCGGGGAAACGCTTCGCCCGGGCCATCCTGACGACGGACACGAAGATCAAGATGGCGGCGGAATCGGTGAAGATCGGCAAGCAGGTGATCACCGTCGCCGGCTGCGCGAAGGGGAGTGGCATGATCGCGCCGAACATGGCGACGATGCTCGGGTACATCACGACCGACGCGAAAGTGCCGGGGCGCACGCTGCAGCGGATGCTACGCGAGGCGGTCGAGCCGACGTTCAACCGGGTGACGGTGGACGAGTGTGAATCGACGAGCGACACCGTGGCGATGATGGCGAGCGGTTTGGCCGGGGCGTTGTCGACGAAGAATGCCAGTCACTCCTTCGCATCCGCGCTGTACGACGTGTGCGATTCGCTGGCGTACCAGATCGTGCAGGACGGTGAGGGGGCGACGCGCGTGCTGGAGGTGATTGTCAGCGGGGCGAAGACGCCGGGCGAAGCGCATGCCGCCGCCCGGGCCGTGGCAGTGAGCCCGCTGGTCAAGACGGCGGTGCATGGCGGCGATCCGAACTGGGGACGCATCATCCAGGCGCTGGGCACGACGGACGTGCAGTTCAATCCCGACCGCGTCACCGTCGATCTGGGGGATCGGCGCATCTTCGCGCAGGGCGGGGCGGTGCGCACCGTCAAGGAAACGGATCTCGCGAAGCGGATGCGGGCCAAGCACGTGACGTTCGTGATCAACCTGCACGCGGGCAAAGCGGGCGATCGGGTGCTGACGTGCGATCTCTCGCACGCGTACGTGACGATCAATGCGGATTACCGCACGTAGGCCGGGCGGCAAGTGCCCGCGGCACATCCTCAAGTCCACGGCAAGCACGGACGATTCGGACGAATCAAGCATGCCTATCGATTGGCCCAGCGCGCGGCGGTCGTGCCGCGCGAGACCGCGACGACGTACCAGAGCAGGACGATCAGCGAGGGGAGGGCGCTGACGGCGCCGATGATCAGTTCCTCCTCCACGTAGCGATTGCGAAGCAGGAGTTTCAGGTCGTCTCCTAGTTCGAAGCTCTGGATGAAGCACACCACGCCGCTGGAGAAGAGCGTCCACGCCAGGGGGAGCGCCGAAGCGTAAACGCTCATGACGAGGACGACGCGGCCGAGGTTGCGTTTGTAACCGCCTTTCGCGTCGAGCACGTCACGAGCCATGCCCACAGGCCGATCAGTCCCAGCGTCAGCAACACAGATAGGCCGACGCTGAAAGTGATCTGCGTCCATTCGTGGATTCGAGAGTAGTAGAAGAACATGTCCGTATCCACGTTCCGTGTCCGATCAAGATGCGCCAGCCAGAGAATCGTGGTCATCATGCCCACGAAGAGGATCGTCATGTGAAGCGCGAGGACGATGCCATGGCCGAAGAGAGGTGTGCGTGCAGGGATGGTTCGCCCGAACGCGGAAGGGTGCCATACGGCTTGCCAGGCGAGCATGGGCCAGGTACGAAAGATGTTGAACGCTCCACCCTTGCCCCAGGGCGCTTCGGCGCGGACATGCTTGCCGAGTGAATTGACCACCGGCTCACCACACTCCGGGCAACGGCTGTCGAGTGGCGTGGCAATGAGATTGTAGCCGCAGAATTCGCACTGGGGATCGCGCGTGAGGGGTGGAATGACCGGTCGGGGGGTGGCCACGGCGCGCAGGAGAGACCAGATGAACCAGACGGCGCTCAGAGCCGCCATGACCGCAATCAACAGTGGACTGTAGTGGAGAAGGAATGGTTTACGACGCTCGTAGATGCGCGACGCGCGCATTCTGACCCTAGAAGCCTCTTTATCCCACCCGGGTGGTGGTACGTATTCACTCTGATCGCGGAAAGCCATCGCCTCGTCATAAGCAACTCTTTCCGCATCATAAGGGTCCCTCGTGGCGGGAGGGGCGGGCGCACGGGCATGAACGTAACGCGTGAATGCTTCGCGGGCACGCTCGGAATATCCCCATTGATGCCCGTACCGGTCGGTGTAGGCTTCCTGCCATTGCACACCGACGCGGATGAGGATCATCAGGAAGATAATGACGACCGCCAGGTGCGTGGTGTGCAGCCAGGTCTGGCGAAAGGCATTGCCGAAGCTCTTGCGAAGCGGTTCGTCCTGACAGCCCCACGGCATGACCGCGAACGCCAGCAGGACCACGATGCCCTGGTAGACCGCGATGCTGATACCGGTGGTGGCCAGGAATTCAACAGGCTCTCCTTCGAGCTCCTCGACCATTTCGCCCAGGAGCCAGAAGGGATCCTCGCGATCCATCATCGAGATGAAGAGTGTAAGAAAAAGGAATGTGATCAGGCTGACGGCGGCATGCCAGAGCCAGGCCCGCCACAACGCGCCTTTCCACGTCCGCTGAGCACAGCGACGCGGAGTCAGCCATCCCCAGAGGGCCGCGTGTATCATGTCGACGCCCGACGTCTCCGGTGGGGGCGAGAGGTCGGCGGTTTCCGGGAGATGCATCGGCTGATGCAATGCTGGTCCACGAGATGTCTGATTCATGTCTGTTGATCCCCTTGGGTTGCGTCCATCCGATGTGGTTGCCCAGATCGCCGCTTCGCCTTCATTTTGGACAAAGCCGTGTTCGAAATCCAGCGACCCCCGAATCTCTCATGATGTGGGCCGTGTTGGTTTATTCCTAACGTGGTGTTAAGGGGCGATCGCAGCCATGAAATCATCTCCCCCACGGGTATAATGATCGATCGTGCATTGCAAGGGTGCATGCCTCGTATTGCAGACCTTCCGAGATTCAGCGTTGCCGCAAGGTCCCTGGAAAGTAACACACGCGCGACGTTCCATTCCGGGCAGCGCTTACCCATGAGGACACCGAGATGTTCCGTCCTTTCCTCCGTTCGAATCGGTCGTACACCGCCTTCACGCTGATCGAAGTACTCGTCGTCGTCGCCATCATCGCGTTGCTGGTGGCCATTCTCCTTCCGTCTCTGAGTCGCGCACGCGCGAACGCGCGATACACGCAGTGCCTGAGCAATGTCCGGCAGGTCGGCACCGCCATGCAGATGTACGCGACGAGTTCCAAGGGATGGATGCCGCGCGGGGGCGATTCCGCCGCGCCGGTCTTCTGGGCAACCATCGTGGCCAAAGAGATGAAGTTGATTCCGCGCTATCCGGCCGAACTGGACACGCTGCAAGTGGATACCATGCCGATCCTGCATTGCCCGGAACGGCTGGTGACCATGCCGTCGCCCTTCATGGACTATGTGGTGAACGCTATGAACCCCGAGCCGATCAACGGAAGCACGGTTTCGTGGCCCCAGGTGGTGCTCGCCCGGGGGAGCGCGACCGCCGAGTACTGCCTGCTCGACAACTACAAGTACACGAGCAAAGTGATCTTTCTCGCCGATGCGGAGAAGGAGACGAAGAGCCAGGACACGCAGTTCGGCGGGCATCCTTCCGTGAAGCAGGCGCGACTCAACTGGGAGAATCGCAATTACTACGACGGCGCCATCGCAGCCATGGACGTGTTCTACGGTGGCCATCTGCCTCAGGGGAGGCCGCAGTTCGGCAACATCGATGACAGCCCCGGCCCACGACGGGTGGCGCGCAAGATGCATCTCAATCGCTTCACCAGCAGCGTCTTTCTCGACGGCCATGCGGAAGGCGTTCAACTCGTCAACTACAAGGACGCCTACGGCAATCCCGATTACGAAGCGAACTATGCTCACTGGTTGGCACTTTTCGGCGTGAAGGAGCCGAAGGTAGTGGCGGGGCTCGATAAACGGGGCTATTGACGGCCTGCCGGGGCCGGATCATGCGATCTTTCAGTGTGATGCGGAGGAACGCGATGGAAGAAGCGTCAGGCAAGCAAAGCCTTCTCCAATTCGGAGAGATGCGAAATGATCAGGTCGGGCTGGTGGTCTCCGTCGTTCTCCTCGAAGACCTCGGGCGACTGGAACTGGCGGGTGAGCACCGCCTGCATGCCGAGTTGCTTGGCGCCCTGGATGTCCGCCAGCCAGTTGTCGCCGACGTAGACCGCCTGGTCCGGTGCAAGCTCGAGTTGTTCCAGCGCGGTGCGGAAGGGCAGCGGATCGGGCTTGACCCGCCCGACATCCCCCGAAGCGACCACCACTTCCAGGATGTTGCGCAGGCCCACGCGCGTGACGCTGGCGCGGATCGCTTCGCCGTCGGGGTAATTGGAGACGAGGCCGACGCGGTAGCGCTGGCGCATCCGCATCAGGAGGGCATCGACGCCGGGCGTCGGCTCGATGCACTGCACGAAGGAATCGAAGCGAACCTGGAGGATCTCCGCGAGATGGGGATCGGTGACATCCCGCTCGTAGAGCGTGCGGATCATGCGGCGGGTGATGACCGGGAGGAGGTTTTCGCGGTAGCTGTCGCGGTAGGGCTCGAGCCTGTCGTTGTTGCGAATTTCGCGGAGCCGTTCCAGGTCCGCCGGTCCGAAGATCCGTTCGAGCGCGCCGGCGAGCGCTTCATCGCACACCGCAATCTGCTTCTGTGAGAACTCGATCAGTGTGCTGCCGTAATCAAACAGCACCGCTTTGATCTTGGAACGATCCAACGCCATACTTCATCCACCCTCCACTCGGTGATCAAGCGTCCACGGGATCACCCAGTTGCTCGAAGATTTCGCGCAGCGTCTGCGTTTCCTGATCGGAGAGCGAGGCCTGCGCGGCTTTGACCGTTTCGGAGATCTGCGCGGCACTTCGCGCCCCGACCAGCGCCGTGGTGAGGCCCGGCTGAGCAATCACCCAGGCCACCGCCAACTGGGCAAGCGTGAGGCCGTGGGTATCGGCGATGGGTTTCGCCTTTTCCAGCGCGTCGAGGACGCGGCTCCGGTTGGCAGGTTGAAACCACGGCTTGCGGCTGCGCACGTCGGTCTCGGGGAAGGCGCGGTCCATCGTGACTTTGCCGGTCAACAGCCCCATGGCCATGGAACTGTACGCAATGACGCCGACGTGGCGCTGCCGGCAGGCAGGCAGAGCGCGTTCCTCAATATCCCGCTCAAGCAGGTTGTACTGGATCTGGTTGGAGACGACCGGGGCGAACTCCATCGCTTCGGTCAGTTGCTCGGCGCTGTAGTTGCTCACGCCGATCTCGCGGATCTTGCCCTGTTCACGAAGCTTGACCAGCGCGCCCATCGTTTCGTCCGCCGGCGCCGACGTGCTCGGCCAATGCACCTGGTAGAGGTCGATCACGTCCGTGCCGAGGCGCTGGAGGCTCTGCTCGCATTCGTCGATGATCGAGTCCGCCTTGACGTTCTTGTGGCAGGTAACTTGCTCGCCCTTCGGCCCGTCGAGCGTGAAGTAGAACTCGCCCTCGGCGGAATCCCAGCGAAGCCCGCACTTGGTCAGCAGCTTGACCCGGTCCCGCCTGCCCTGGATGGCTCGGCCGACGATGCTTTCGCTGTGGCCGCAACCGTAGATCGGAGCCGTGTCGATGGCGTCGATGCCGAGGTCCATCGCCGCGTGAATGGCGTCGATGGCATCATCATCGTCGGACCCACCCCAGAAAAGTCCACCGATTGCCCATGCACCGAACGTCACGACCGGCAACTCAAGATCGCCCGTGCCGAGTTGACGCTGCTTCATTCCTGCCATGTGTTCCATGCCTGATCGAAGTGACTGAAAAAATGTGGATACCCACCCGAACGACTCATGGTAGCCGAAGGCCGGTTGGCTGACGAGCGAAAACCGGGGGGCGGGAAGGTTAAGCTTTGCCACGTAAGTGAAGGCGGCAAAGTTGAATCACCAGTGCACAAAGGCGTCCCAGGCGATCGTCGGCGTGCTCGATATGCGGGAAGAGCCCTCGCACTGCCAGGAAGTAAGCGTCCACGTTCTCCGGTGGCCCGGAACCGTCCGGCGGTGCCATGGTCTCGGCGATGACCGTGAGGTATTTCTCGAATGTCGGCCCGCCAAGTTCATCGAGAAGTTCCCGGGCGAGCTGTTCACATTGCCGGGCCGACATCGTGTCCAGATGCCTTTTCAGATCGGCATCGTCGCATTGAAGGAATTCCTGGAGCGTCGTCGTGTCGTTCATGCAGAGAACCCTGGTTAACAGGTAGAGGGCCTGTCCGTGTCCTTGGAATGAATCATAGTCGGGGTGTGGCGAACTTCCACGGAGGACGGCATCGACCGCGCGAAACGGATATACTCATGGTCCATGCGGATGGAGACGGCAATGCAGTGGCGGGGAGAAGAGGCGTCGGGCTGGTCGGACCCGTTCATCTGGGGCATCCTGAACGTGACCCCCGATTCGTTCAGCGACGGCGGACGGTACGCCGACACCGTGGAGGCGGTGGACGCGGCCTGCCGCATGGCGGATCAAGGGGCGGACGTCATCGACGTGGGTGGCGAATCTACCCGGCCCGGGGCGCGCGCGGTGCCGGACGACGTCCAGATTGAACGTACAGAGCCCGTCATTGCCGATCTCGCCAAGCGATTTGCCGTGGACGGGCCGGCGCTCTCCATCGATACCCGTTCTCCAGTCGTCGCGAGGCGTGCCCTTGAAGCGGGAGCCACGATCGTCAACGATGTCTCCGCGTGTCGGGATCCCGCCATGTTCTCCGTGGTGGCAGAGCATCATGCGGGCCTCGTGCTGATGCACATGAAGGGGACGCCTGAGACGATGCAGGAGACGCCGCAATACGACGATCTCCTGGGCGAGATCACGGCGTTTCTGGACGAGCGGGTGCATGCCGCCCTCAGTGGCGGCGTGGATCGCCAGCGCCTCCTGATCGATCCCGGCATCGGGTTCGGCAAGACCACCGCGCATAACCTCGAGATCCTTCGGAATCTCGATCGATTTCACGCTCTGGGCGTTCCGCTGCTGGTGGGGCCGTCGCGCAAACGGTTTATCGGGGGGGTGCTGGATCTGCCGAAGCCTTCGGACCGGCTCATCGGTACCGCCGCCGTGGTGGTCGCCTGCGTCCTGGCCGGGGTGCAGTGTCTACGGGTTCATGATGTTCGGGCGTGCAGGGAAGCGGCGGACATGGCGGCGGCACTTCGGTCGTGATCACACGGAATCATACTTATGCCTTTTTTGTATTCTAGTAGACTACTCACGATTGCATGCCTTGTTTCCCTCGCGGCGACAGGCATGGCGCACGCGGCGGACGTGTCCACCACGCATCCGCGTCTGCTGATGTCGCGCGACGATCTGCCCGGGATTCGCTATCGCTGCGGACTGGAGCGCGCCCGCCAGGTCCCGCCGGAGCGTCGCGCGGGAATCACTTTCGGCGCGCAGGCGGAGACTTATCGTCGTCTGCTTGGGATCGGTGATCGGATCCTGGCGGGGACGCTCCCGCTTGAACGTGATCTGCACCTGCTCGGATTGCTGCATCTGATCTCCGGTGAGCCGGAACAGTCGGACAAGTACACCCAGTACATCGAGATGCAGCTCACCGACCCGGAGACGAGCTGGCTCGAACTGGATGTCGTGCTCGGGCTGGATACCGCCTGGGATGCGCTTCCGTGGGAGACCAAGGCGCTGGTGGGCGAGCGTTTTCTTCCGCGGTTGACGCCTTTTGACTCGGGCGACAGCGCGATGGACCGGCTGGACTTCGAGCACAAGCTGGCCTCGCTGGCGTTGGCGCTGATCATGCTTGATCCGCAGGTGGAAGGCGCGCGTCCGGAGTGGAGCGCGGATCTTCACAACATCGTGGCGGCGGGGCGCACATGGATACAGGGGGACTTTCTCGAGTTCTACCAGCATCGCGGACCCGTGCCGACCTCCGGCGGCGAGGGCGTCTGGGAGAACAGCGGCGGCGTTCTGGCGGCGGAGATGTGGCGTCACGCTACAGGCGAAGATCTGTGGCCGGCACTGGCGACCAGTCTCGGCCGCTGCATGGAGCCGGTCTTCTACGCGGACACCATGTCCAACGATCAGGCGTACGGACTTCTGCACGACGACGGGCATTGGAGTCCGGTGAATCCGGTGTTCACGTTTCGGCCGCTGGTGGCGGCGATACCATGGATCGTGGCCGAGCGCAGCGGAAACGCGGCAGCGCGATGGGTCGCGCGGCGCGGGTTACCCCCGGTGCAGGACAGCGTGATGCCCGCGTTCGATCGGTTGCAGTGGGTGCGGCTGGTGTACGGGAATCTCGGCGAAGCGCCTGTCGATCGAGCCGAGTTCCCGTTGTCGCGATACTTCGACGGCGGCTGGGTCGTGATGCGTGACGGCTGGGCGCCGGGCGGGACGCTGCTGGTCTTCGATGTCGGTCAGCCTTTTCGGCGATCACGCCAGCACTTCGATGCCGGCCAGTTCCAGATTCATCGCCGGGGTCCGCTGGCCATCGACAGCGGTGATGATGTGACGTACGAGGCGGTGCCTTCGCGCGGCGGGGCAAGCACCTTCGGCCCGCACCAGGCGGACTGGGATCGCTACTTTCAGGCCACCATCGCGCATAACTGCATTACCGTCTTCGACCGTAATTACACGCAGATGCTCTACGGCGAGCCCTGGCTGGCCCGGGGCAATCAGCGCGTCATCGCGAAGACCTACCGGCCCGGGGCCGAGGAACTCGACACGCGCCGCGCGACGGGAAGAGGCCTCGCCTTTGAGACGCACCCGCAATACAGCTACGCGCTGGCTGACCTCACCGAGGCGTATCCGCCCGAGATCATCACCCGGTATTTGCGATCAATTCTCTTTCTGCACGGGCAGTCGGTGATCGTGCTTGACCGGGTGCGGACGACGCGGAAGGGCAAGCAGGCGACGTGGCACCTGCAACTGCCCGCCAAGCCGACGGTGCATCGCAAACCGTTGAGTTCCACGCGGCAGGTGCATGGCGTGAACGACTCCGCCGGGATCTGGGAACTCGGCGACGATCACTCCTGGATCGAGGTCGCCCACGCACACAGCCAACTGCTCGTAAGCACTGTGCTTCCGACAGGGGCGACACGTCGCGTGGTCGGTGGACCGATGCGCGAGATGACGGTTCCTTCCGGTGCGTCGGCGGGCAAGGCGTACCATGGCGGCGATCCCCAGGGGTACGAGCATCGCCTTGGACCCGCCAGCGTGCTTCGCGCACCCAATGCCGCCTACACGCTCGGGTCTCCGCTGACACTCGGACCGCAGTTCGGCCTCGGGGCCACGTGGGGCCGCTACGACGTCATCGACACGCAGCGCGATCTGTATACCGTGTTTCTCCACGTGCTGGTGCCGTGTGATAAGAAGGTCGAGAAGCCTCCCTCCGTGGAGTGCTACACGCGCGACGGCGAGGCTTACCTGACCATTTCAACGCCGGAACAGACTTCGCACGTCAAGCTGAATCTTGCGATCAATGGTCCGCCCGGCAACGTGGCGATCAGCGCGGCGGACGGTCCTGAATTCGCGCACGCGCTGACGGAAGAAGTGGAAACCGCACGATAAGTGGTGTACGTGGCAAGGAGCTATCGATGTCGAATCCATGGTGTTCGCTGATGCTCGGTGTTGGGGTGATGCTCTCGTTTGCAGGGGCTGGCGAAGCGCAGACGATTTCACTGCTGGAGGAGAGTTTGTCCTTTCAATTAGTCGAGGAAGGACCGGTGCAACTCGACCTCGACGTCGAAGTGACCAGCACCGTCGACCTGGACAGCATCGTCTTTTCCATCGTGAGCGACCCGCCCGGGACGTTCGTCTATCGCGAGCCGCTGTTCACCAACGGCAATCTGTTTCTGGAAGACGAGTTGGAGACTGGCAACTTGCCGGAACCCGGTCAGGCCGTGGATGCGGACGCCGTCTTCACGTATGCGACGGTGTTCGACACGTTCGGCTTTGTCGATTTTCCCGCCACGCTGGTGACACTGCACCTGGAGTCCGCGGCAGACCTCGAGCCGGGTATCTACACGCTGTCCTTCGACACGGCGGTGACGCAATGGGGGCAGAACTTTGCACTGGCCCCGTTCATTGAGCGCAATCCATTCACGTTGACGGTGACCGATGACGGTATGCCGGACGACTCTGATTCGGATGGAGAAGACCCGGAGGGCGATGGTGCGGATGAGGGAAACGATGACGACTTCGTCGGTCCGCCGGTGCCGGATGACGGTTCGGACGAAGGTTCCGAGGATGGCG
This sequence comes from uncultured Planctomycetales bacterium, assembly GCA_964618455.1. Classification (GTDB taxonomy): domain Bacteria; phylum Planctomycetota; class Phycisphaerae; order UBA1845; family PWPN01; genus CAZUAQ01. The sequence goes on from CAZUAQ010000014.1 coordinate 61,774, forward strand.
GATCGGGGGGCGAAGATGGTGCGGATGATGGCAACGATTCCGGAGGTGGAGGTTCGCCGACGGATGAGCCTCCGGCCGCTCCCCCGCTGTGCGGGGCCTCTTCCGGTCAGGCGACGCTGATGGGGGCGATGGCCTTCTTCGCGATGTCGTGGATGACGTCGCACCGGAGGCGGACGGGGGGGCGGCAGGTCATCAGCATGAGGCGGATCAGCTTCTTCGGCGTAACGCTCCGCAGAACATCAAACCGAGCATCGCGGTGAGCGCGGCGGTCATGGGTACGCCTCCGCCGCAGGCCGGCGTGGCCGTGGGGAGATCGTCACTCGGATCGTCCGGATCAGAGGGGCTCTCACCACTCGAACCGTCACCGGCAGGAGTCGATCCGTCACCACCATCGGCATCGTTGCCCGGTGTTGCAGGCTCTGAAGCGTCGCATGCATCCCCGACGCCATCGGCGTCCGCGTCGCGCTGTTCGTAGTTCGTCACAAGCGGGCAGTTGTCCTGGTGGTTGAGCACGGTATCCCCGTCGATGTCCGAGTCGCAGGGATCTGTCTCCCCGTCTTCATCGCTGTCGGGGAAGTCCTCGTCGGGCATGCCGGGCAGGGTGTCGAGGTGATTCATGATGCAGTCGCCGTCGACATCCCGATCGCATTCATCGCCCACGCCGTCGCCGTCGAAATCGTTCTGGCTCAGGTTCCACATCAGCGGGCAGTTGTCCATGGCGTCGGGATAGCTGTCGCCGTCATTGTCGGTCCCGAAGGGTTGGCCGAGGTAGATCTGGAAGCCGAAGAACGGGTTGGCGGTCCCGAAGTACAGGCCGTGATCGGTGGAAAGCCAGTTCCGCACGCCGTAGGCGAACTCGTCGCCGAGCCCGCTCCGGGTCACGCGCTCCCAGTCCGTCCCGTTGACCGTTGTCCAGATGTCGAAGCCACCTTCGACCGCCGAGACGAGATCCAGAAGCTCATCGAAGCTGTAGTTGTCCAGATCGATCGGCAGATCGGAGAGATCAAACGCGTTGGTGAAATCGGGCAGATCTTCGGTCACATCGGCGGTGACGCCCTCGGCGTACTGCGCCGCGAAGGACTTGTCGAACGTTCCGAGGTAGAAGACGCCCTCATGCTCAACCATGGCCCAGATGTAGCCGGTAAATTCGTTGTTGAAGCCGGAGTTGTAGCCGGTGATCGGCTCGCGCGGGCCGTCGGGCGTGTCGCGCTCCTGGCCGACCAGCAGTTCCCATTCGTCATACGCGTTGATGCGAAGCAGTTCCGCCCCGGCGGCGCCGACCTCATTGGGCAGGACACGGAACCCGCCGAACAACCCGCTGCCCAGGTATAGCCAGTCGCCATACGGCGCCATGCTGACGAGGGACTCATTGGCGGGTCCGCGATAGGCTCCGTCGGTCAATACCTCGACGAAGTCGTAGGGTAGATCGCCTTCCGCCCGGGTCTTCAGCAGACTGAAGCCTCTCTCTTTACCGGAGTAGTTCACGCTGATGTAGAGGTAGCCGTCGAACTCCGCCAGTGAGTACGGCCCGCCGTCAGTGATGTCCGAATCGCCCGCCAGGGGGACGATGCGGAAATCGCCCGATTTCGGGTCGCTCGCCTCGAGCAGCACGGAATCCAGCGCGTTCGCCCCGACGACGCACACATAAAGCTTGTTGTTGAAGATCCGCATCGAGCGATAGGCGTTGAATCCGTCCTCGTTCGAGAAGGGTGTGACGACCTCTGTAAAATGTTTGCCGTCGGTGGTTCGCAGGATACGCGCCGGAGAACCAGGGAGTTTTCGCGATGTGAATGTACCAACGTAGAGTGCTTCCGTGCCGTCGGCTTCGGTGAAGACCGCCATGGTGCGGTAACCCATGTCGCGGGCGATCTGCCGCCGCGTGCCGTCCGATTCGACGACCTCTTCCGTCGGTGACTGATGCACCATCTCAATCTCGCCGGTGACCGGATCGTATGCCCAGATCTTGGCCCGCAGATCCATGTCGAGCGTGTCATCCTCGCAGCGTATGGGGAATTCGGGGGGGACGGAACTGCTCGATCCTGTGGCGGTGCGACTGAGGCAGAGAAAGTGGCGGTTGGATCCGAAGAAGATCTTGCCCTTGTAGTCCTGAAGCGACCAGGCGTAGCCGTTGTCGAGATCGCCCATGCCCTGCTCGCCGATGGGTCGAAAATCCTCGGCGGTCAGTTGCGCATTAACGTCTGGAGTGAGCAGGCAGCCTGACGCGATGCAGAGACAGCAGGCAACGGCGCGGCGCAGCAGGGTGGCGCGCGTCGCCTGCTTTCGATCTCGTCCACACCGTCGGATCATCCAGACGCTCCGTTCAAGTCCATCGGATCAGGGCACGTACACTTCGGCCAGTCGCACCTGCGTTCCATCGCTCCACATGCCCATATCGAGCTGTTGCAGCGTACCTCCCAGGGCATACTGCCGATTGGTGCCTTCAAACGCGGCATTGAGCAACGCTTCCGACCATTTCCAGTAGCCGTAGAAGTCGATCGCATTCGTCGCCAGGAGCGGATCGACGACGCCGAACAGCGACATCACCTCGCCCGTACCGAACGCGTTCTCGTAGCTGTTGGGGGCGAAGTGATCCGCCACAAGCTCCGGCTCTCCCGTATCGTCCGAGAAGTGCTCGATGATCTGCTTGTTGCCCGCCGGGATGCTCGTCGCCCCTTCAATGATAGCCACCGTATCGGCCGGGTCTACCACGTCGTCACTTCCTCCCAGCACCGCCAGCATCAAGACGTTCTCGTTGATGTTGGAATAGTCCATACCCTCCATGAGGCTGTCGAGAAGTCCGGCTTTGCCGACATCCCCGGGGGTGGCGAGGAAGATCGCTCGGGGCGTCGGCAGGTCATTCTCGGACGCGACACTGGCAAGATTCGCCGATAACACGCAACCGAGGCTGTGCCCGACGAAGGCGAACTTGTCCAGCTCCGGGGCCACGTGGCCTTCGCCTTCGAGTTCCGCCAGCGCGGTCTGCAGCCCGGTGATGGCGTCGGCCATGAACTCCGTTGTGTCGTCATCGAATCCCCCATCCTGATAGACAGGGAAGATGACGATGTATCCCTTGAAGAGGAGGTGCTTGATCCATCCCGCGTACACGTTCGGATTCACGCCACCGAAGCCGTGCATGAACGCCACCACCGGCGCGGAGGACGGCTGCGGATCGGCGGGTTCGAAGAGATACGCGGCGCTGGTGCCCTCGCCGAGCAGTTCCATGGTGAAATCGGCGTGCGCATAGTCGCTCGAGCCCGGACCTTCCGCGGGCTGTGCCGGTGGAGAAGGCTTCGGCCCGGAGAACAGCGATACGCAGCAGAAATTCATGGGCAGCGCAATCAATGCGAGCAGAATGACGAGTGACAGAAGCTTGGGACGATGCTTCACGTAATGGGTCTCCTTACCTCGAGGAATCCTGATGAATGTCGGACTTCTTCTCGTCCGAGAGCTGTTGCACCATAGCCGCAGGATCCTCGAGAAAAGATGAAATCTTCGTGATGAAATCTTCCGGCTGCTGAAGCAGGTAGAAATGCCCCGATCCTTCGAGGGTCTCGCTCCGACATGCGGGAAGCTGCGCCGCCAGCCATTCCCCCATACGCCCATAGGGTGAGTCGGCGCCGTACAAAGCCAGCAGGGGCGTACGGATCCCCCGGATGCGCTCTTCGGTCAGCCCCGCCACTTCGCGGAATTCGTTTGCCATCGTGGTCTCGTCAAGGAGCCGCTGCATGCGCTTGGTGCCGCGGCGCTCACCCTTGCGCATGCCGAACTGACGCGGGATTTCGAAGCTCTTGCGGATCAATTCGGCAGCGTCGCCCTTGTCCTTGCTGAGGAACCATTCGAGATCAATCCCGTAGGTATTGAGTTGATCTTTCCACTGGTCCCAGCCCGGCCAGTTCTCGATGTTGCGCAGTTCCCGCAGGGCGGGCAGGCCGGTATCGGCAATCGCGACGGCATTGACGCGCTCGGGGTGCGTCGCCGCCAGGTGCATGCCGATGGCGCCGCCGAAGCTGTGGCCGACGATGCCTGCACGCTCGATTCCCAGGTGATCCATGAGTCCGAGCAGGTCGGCGGACATATCGTCGACGGTGTACCCTTCCGCGGGCATGTCGGTGTAGCCATGGCCGCGCATGTCGTACGAGGTCACGCGGTACGACTCCGCCAGGGCGGGGGTGATCTTCGTGTACCACAACGCCAGGGAGGACGTCAGCCCGTGGATGAGGATCACATCCGGGCCTTCCCCCTTCACCTGGTAGTGCATCGTGATGCCGTTGATCGTCGCCTTGGGCATGCGTGTCCTCGCGCGGTCGTGAGCCGCCTTCTTATTCGATGTATCCCAGTGCCTTGAGCCGCATCATGATCTGCGGGTCGTCTTCCTGCGCGGCCGCATCGCCGTCCGCCCTGTCCTGGACGCCACCGGAGGCAGCGCCCTTTTCGATGGGGTGATCCTTGACGAATTCCGACGTGAAGAACTCCGTCGCCACGCGACCGGGAAGATCCTCCGGCACGGGCAGCCCCATGGCGTAAAGCGTGGTCGGGGCGACGTCGATCATCTCCAGGGCGTCATGGAATGTACCGTCCCGCCGGATGCCCGGGCCGAGGCCGACGAAGATCCCCTCGGGGTGATGGAAGCCCATGACCGACTGCCGCGGCTTGAGCACCACATCCGAACGCAGCACGGAGAAGTTGCCGAAGTCACGCGTCTCGACGGTGATGTCCGGGGCCATCGATTCCTTCGGGCCGCTGAAGGCTTCTTCCTTCGTCCACAGCCGGGTGATGAGCGGTTCGCCGGTCTGCGGATCGACGCACTCGGTCTTGAGTTTCTCGATCAACTCCGCGCGGAAGCTCTCGTACTGCCCGGGTTCGATGCCATGTTCGCCGCGTACACCTTTGATGGCGATGTGGATGCCGTTGCTGCTGGCGGAGCGAGCGTAGGCACGCGTCTTTTCCATGTTGAAGGCGTGCAGGTGATAAGGGCGCTCGCCGCGTACTTCCAGCGAATCGTCGCCGCGCACCGGCGTCTCCGCGTTCCAGGTGAGGTAGCCCTTCTCGGCCAGCCACGTGTTGATGTAGAGGATCTCGTGACTGCCGGTAAAGCCGTGATCGCTGACGACGAAGACGTGAGCATCTTCGCCGGCAAATGCGACAGTTTCCTTGAGGAACGCGTCGATCTGGCGGAAGTATTCCCAGCAGAGCTCGCGCACCTTCAGGAACTGAGGCGACGGGTCGGCCGGCTCGAGGTTCGGATCGAGAAACTCCCAGCACAGGTGCTGAAGTTTGTCCACACCGTCGAAGACGATGGCAGTCAGATCCGTCGGGTCGTTGGCGTACTGGTGCTTGAGGATGTTGAACCACTGGCGTTCGCGCCGCAGATGCAGATCGATCCAGGGCTCGTACTCTTCATTGAACGTTCCCGCCACCGCCTTCTCCTCCTCGGAGAAGTTCATGGCGAGTTCCTTCACGTCGAAGCCGGGGATGGCGTCCTGCAGCCGCGCGATGAGGTCCTTCGGGTGGCTCTGGTTCTTCACCCACCGCCACGCGACCCAGCCGGGCACGACATATCCGTCAATCTTCGGCGCGGGGTTGTGGGCGACGAAGTTCAGGCAGCCCGCGCGGCGGCCGTGGCGATTGACCATCGACCAGATCGTCTCGCAACTGATCTCGCGCGACGTGACCACGCGGACGTACTGCGAATTCTCGGATTCGTACTGCAGGAAGTTGAGGATGCCGTGATGGCCCGGCGTGCGCCCGGTGACCATCGACGTCCACGCCGGGGGCGTGAGCGGCGGAATCGAGGACATCAGGTGCGCGCGGCTCTGGCGCTCGAACATCTCGCCGATAAAGGGCATCACGCCCCGGCGGACGAGATCCTCCAGCACGGTGTACGTCGCACCGTCCAACCCGAAAAGTATCACACGCTGTTTGCTCATATCATCCGCCTGCACACGTCACTTCACCTGCGTCGCCAGGAATTCCACAAGGTCGCGGACGTAGATGTCCGTCGCCTGGCGTTCACCGGCCTTGGTCAGGAACTCGGCGAAGGGCAACGATTGGTTGTAATGGTCCTCGATGGCCGATCCCAGCGCGACGGCATCGATCGACTCGAACCCGAGGTCCGCGAATATGCCCGTCTCCTCCGTGATCTCACCGTCATAATCCCAGTCTTCACGCAGCTCCGTCAGGATCTGCGTCAGATCCCGCATGATCTCCTTGCGATCCACACTCACGTCGGCGATTCCTTGTGCTGTAACCATGCCGTGGCGTACACGTACGGGCCGGTTTGCCCGCAGGACGCTTCGATCTCTACCGCGCCGCCGGTCGGCGCGCCGGGGGCGACGATAAGCGATTGCCCGCCGGGCTGCACGTGACGAACGAGCATGGTTCGCGGCCCGCGCTCCATGCCGATGCCCAGGGCCTTGCCGGCGGCCTCCTTGGCGCACCAGAACCGGGTCACCGCCTCCGCTCGACTGCCGCCGGCATGCTGATCCAGCAGTCCGCGTTCGGTCTTGTCGAAGGCGACCTGCTCGAATCCCGCATCGCGGTCCTCCACGCGCTCGAGGTCCACCCCGATCGGCCGGCGCGATGCTACTCCCATCGCCACCTTTGCCTTGTGCGAGATCGAGACGTGCGGCACCTCGCCCGTCTCTTGCGACCAGTGTCCCGAGACGAAGGGCCGGCCGCGCTCGTCGTTCTGCACATGGATGTCCGCCGGGTAGATCATCAGCCCGTGGTGCTTCTGAAGCCAGAGCCGGACGGCGTCCTTGGCGGCGGCGCGGCCGAACAGCCACTGCGTGCGCTGCTCGCCCTTGGTGATGGCGTGATATTCCTGGAGTTCGTGCCGGTTCAGCACCAGGTGTGCCCAGAGGTTTTCCCAGATGCTCGACTCGATCTCGCCGAAGGATTCCAGCAGTGCGCCGGTCGCCTCGACGCCGCCGGGCAGATGGGCGAAGTCGATCGGCTGACTGACCATGCCGCGATTGGGGAATCGCCAGAAGTCATAGAAGTTGACCGGCCAGTAGAATCGCCAGTCCTCCCAGCCGATGACGCGCATCCACAGCGTGCCGTCGGCATCGACCACGTCAAGATCCGCGCGGACCTGTCGCTTGCCGACGCTTTGCATGCGCAACTGCACCTGGAAGCGGCGTCCCGGCTCGGGGTTGGGGCGGTAGAGGATCAGTTCCTTCACACGAATCGGGAAGAGCACGAAGCCTTCGCTGCAATACTCGACCGGCCAGTAACCCACGAGCTGTCCGACGGCATCGAGGAAGAACGGGTCGGTATGCAATGCCGGCGCGGGTGTCGAGGCCAGAACGTTGTCGCGGCGAAGCGTGTCGAGCTGGGCGAGCAGGCCGTTCTCGCCGACCGCGTCGAGCGCCACGACACCCTGGAACCGGGGGCCGTGGAACATGCGATGGTTGGCGTACATTTCCTGCGCGGTGTCGATCGTCCTTCGGGCATTGACCAGTTGCAGCGGCTCCGCCGGTGGGCTTGCCGGGTAGGCGGTCCCGAAGACGATCGTGCCCTCGGTGAGCGGAGAGGGTTTGATCGGCTTGCTCGGGTCGATGGCGGCGCGATCGCGAATCTCGACACGGATTTCGTGGGGATCCTTAAGTGCCTTGGCGGTGAATTCCAGGTGAACCTCGGCGCCTTCCTTTTCGATGTCGATCCACTTGGCGGCGGTGACGTTGCGAATGCCGATGACCTTCAGTCCCGGCTTCAGCAGCGATGCCACCTCCGCCATCATCTCCAGCGAGACGGTCAGCGGGACGACCGGCAGCGTTCCCGATCCGGCACCGACGTCGGACATCTTCGGCCCGAAGCGGTGATCGTCGAGGTAGAGATCCTCGGCGAGGTCGATGCTGCGGTGGGCGAGGAGCCGCTTACCCGGTTCGATGTCGACCACCTCGACGGCGAACGGCATCCGGGTCGGGGCGTTCGCGTCGGTTGAAGTCGGCCCATGCGCGGAGCCCGGCGGTGCTTGCACAGGCTCCGCAGCATGAACCGAGGCTTGGGGTCGATCGGAAGTCGGGGGTGTGAGCGGCGCTGACGGCGCGTGCGCTGTGGGGGAAGCGCACGCCCCGCCGAAGTACGCCTGCATCACGTCGTGCTGTTGTTGAATCATGTTCTCCATCATGGCCATCTGCTGGGAGATCATGTCCGTGGCGCCGTCGAGTGAGGGCAGCGGTGGAAGTGGAGGCAGATCGCCCTCGGGCATCATCGGGGCGGGCGCGGCGTGGTATGCAGGCTGCGCCGGAGGATCCGAAGGAGCGGGGGGCTGCAGCGGTACTTGGGGCGTTTCCGTGTCGGGTGAGGGTGTCGCGGCGGGTCGAGGCGCGCGCGGCGCGACGCCCATGGCAGGATAATACAGCGGCACCTGGATCACGCCCGGTTTCTCGTCCGGGTCGGGCTGCGCATCCGCCTGCGGATCAAACGACAGCGTGCGGGGCGCGCGGCGCTTGAACAGCGCGTCGAACTTGATCGGCACGTGTTGCGCGCTCAACTGGGCGAGGGCGTGCAGCAGTCCGGTCAGCCCGGTACGCCGATGGTTGTTGCTCGGCACGGCCAGGTGCGGCTTGCCGCGGAGAAGATCGTCCACGAAGTTCGTCAGGTTGCTGCGCGGGCCGACCTCCACGAAGATCCGCGCCCCGTCGTCGTACATCGCTTCGATCATGTCGCGAAAGATGATCGGCCGGGCGAATGTGTTCGACGCGAGGTCGAGAATGCGCTCGGTCGCGTCCGGGAACGGTTGCGCCGTCGTGCAGCAATAGAGCCTGTGCCGCGGCGGCGAGACCTTCATCGCGGCGAAGAACGTGCGAAGCGGCTCACAGATGTACGTGAACGCCGGCGTGTGGTAACCGCGATCGAAGGGCAAACGCTCGACGAAGACGCCCTTGGATTGCAGGTGGCGTGTGACGCGATCGGCATCCTCGGGCTCGACGACGATGACCACTTGGTGCGGGCAGTTGTCGTTGGCCAGGTGAACGACGCATTCGATTTCCGTCGCGAGTTCGTTGACTTTCTCGCGACTCGCGCCGACCGCCAGCATGGTCTTGGTCGGGATTGTCGTGTCGCGGCTGACGCGGCGGTACATGGAGTCAAGGTTGTCCATGCTGGCCACGAATTCATCGACCTCGAGTACACCGCCGGCGACCATCGCCGCCCATTCGCCCGCGCTGTGACCGGCAATCATGTCCGGCGTGATGCCGAGTTCATTCAGCAGCGTGTACATTGCCCCGTTGGCGGTAAGCACCGCCTCGGTCGCCCGCTCGATCTGCCAAAGGCGATTCTCCGCCTCGACCGCTTCCTCTTCGGTGAAGCACGGCGCGGGGAAAATGTCGCGGCTGGGCGGATAGCGGTCGGGACGTTTCACCGCGCGGTCGGCTTCGTCAAAACAGGCCCGCACCTCCGGAAAATGGATGCACAGGTCCGCCAGCATATTGACGTACTGTGACCCCTCGCCGGGGAACAGGAACGCCAGCTTGCCCTCGCGCGTCAGCGGTTCGGCGAAGTAGTAGACGCCCTGGGCATCCTTGATCTTCGACACTTTCGGGTCGGCCAGGCGCTTGCGGGCGCGATCGAGTTTCTTGACCAGATCGTCCCACGACGACGCCACCACCGCCAGGCGATGCGGCTTGTCCGTCAGTGTGCTGTTCAGCGTGTACGCGGCATCGAGAATCGTCGCTCCGGTCACGTTCCGTTCCGCATACGCGCGAAGGCGATCGACCTTTGCCAGCAGCGCGTCGCGCGTCTCACCTTCGAGGACGAGCAGTTCGTTTTCCCACGTGCGAATCATCGTGGGGCTCTGGTTCGCCTCCTTGCCGCGGTACTCTTCCAGCACCACGTGCGCGTTGACGCCGCCGAAACCGAAGGCATCCACACCGGCGCGGCGGGGGTGATCCGTGTTGCCATGAATCCACGGGCGCGTCTCGCTGTTGACGTAGAAGCGTGACGCGGGCGTCCGAAGCTTTTCGTGAGGTTCATCCACGTTGAGCGTGGGCGGAAGCACGCGATGGTGCAGGGCCAGGATCGTCTTGATCATGGCGGCGGCGCCGGCGGCGGGCATGGCGTGGCCGATCATCGACTTGACCGAACCCAGTGCCACCTTCGGCGGCTGGCCCTCCAGCGGACCGAATACGCGTTGCAGCGCTTCGATCTCCGTGGCATCACCGACCGAGGTGCCCGTGCCATGTGCTTCGACGAGTTCGATCGTTTCCGGTGAGATGCCGCTCATGCGGTAGGCCCGCTCGATGGCCAGGGCTTCACCTTCGGCACGCGGCGCGGTCACGCTGAGCGCTTTGCCGTCACTGGCGCTGCCGACGCCCTTGATCACCGCGTAAATACGATCATCATCGCGCTCGGCATCCTCGAGACGCTTGAGTACCAGGATGCCCACGCCTTCCCCGGGAATGGTCCCGTCGCAATGCTGATCGAACGGGCGGCAGGTCGAGGATTTCGACAGTGCCCCCAACGCGCTGAACACCATCAGGAACGGCACGTTGGTGAAAATATGGATACCGCCGACGAGGGCGAAGTCGGTGTAGCCGGTGACCAGGTTCCGCACCGCTGCTTCGGTAGCGATCAGCGACGAGGCGCAGGCGGCGTCCACCGTGTAGTTGGCGTTCATGAAGTCCATGCGGTTGGCGACGCGGCCGGTGGTGATGTTCGGGATCAGGCCCGGCGCCGTTTCGCTGCTGAATTTCGGCAGCGACGCGTGCATCTCCTGCCGGAGCTTTTCAAATTCCTCTTCGCCGAGGTCGGGCGCCACCGCCTTGATGATGTTCAGGGTCTGCTCGGTGATGGAGCTGCGCTGCAGGAGCGTGCTCAACCCCGCGCCGAGATAATTCCCCCGGCCGAGGACGAACTCGCCTTCGCCGGTAATCGTCTTGTCGTGATAGCCGGCGTCGACCATCGCTTCGTGCGCGCAGCGCAGCACGAGAAACTGGTCAGGCTCCGCCGCCTCGATGGCCTTGGGCATGGTGCCGGTCTGGAGCGGATTGAACGCGAACGCGTCGCCGAGATAACCGCCGAGCTTGCAGTAGACCTGGCCGACCTCGGTCGGGTTTTCGTGGTAGAAGACGTCGGGGTCCCAGCGCTTCTTCGGGACCTCCTCGACGGCGTTGACCTTGTTGACGATGTTCTCCCAGAAGTGCTGCACGTCGCGCGCCTTGGGATAGCTGCACGCCATGCCGATCACCGCGACGTCTCCGTGGATGCGCGGCTTCGAGGATGACGCACGTCGTGCATCGGCCCCTCCGCTCATGATCCCCCCTCGACCACGCTGGACGTACCGCTCAATCGATTCAGCGCCCGGCTGCACGTGACTTCCATGTCCTCGAGCCACCCGATGAGTTCATTCTTGGCGTTGATGAAAAAGAGGTCGGCGTGGATGGTTGGCGATGTCGTTTCCGGGCGGATGCGTACCTCGCAACGAACGTCCTCGTGCATGGTGTCGACCAGGCGATGGTAGCGCCCGAGGCGCGAGGGCAGCGGCGTCATGTCCCAGTGCGAGCGCGACCAGAGGATCATCATCTGCAGGCCGCTGTCGACGATGACCGGGTCGATGAGCCACTGCTTCTTCGTCGTCTTGGCGAGACAACGCGACGGAAGCGACGGCGTCAGCGTGCCGACGATGCCATCACTGCCGATGCCGTGGATTTCGCGGATGCCCGCGAAGAGCGGACCGTGGAAGAGCCACTGGTCATAGGCGGCAGTGATATCCATCGGGAACGTTTTCGCATCGGCGGGGTCCTGGGGCTCTCGGACGACCGGCTTTACGGAGGCGCCGCTCAGTTCCGCCACGCCCGCATACGCGAGGTGCGGCTTGTCGGAGAGCACTTCCACGCGCAGTTCGACGCTCATCGCTTCAGGGGATTGCGACTCGGGCTTCGCCGATACACGGAGGGTTCCCTGGTCCTTGTCGATGACCATGCCGCGCAGCAGGCGGAAGTCACGAATGGAGGACGTGCGATACTCGGGCCAGCCGGCGGAGACGACCTCCGTCAGCAACTCGAGCACCATCGCCATCGGCATCACCGGCTTGCCGTCCAGCTGGTGGTCGAGCAGATAAAGATCCTGCGACGTATTGACCGGAAGATCGACCACGAGGCGCCCGTCGTCGTGGCGGGTCAATCGGGCGCGGCTGTTGAGCAGCGGTAATTCCACGGCGTGGGCGGCGGCGCGTTCGGTCGGTGCGGATTCGGCCGGCGTCGTGGAGGGCGATCCTGCCTGGCCGATGGGTACCGCCGTCGCGCCGACCAGCGGGCCACCGAAGATCACCTCTGCCTCGTGCTTGTGCCCGTAAAGGAGTTCGTCGACAAACAACCGCCGTCCAGCGGGCAAAGTGATCATGACCACGCCGGCTTTCTCGAACTGCTTGGCCAGTTCCGCCGAGACCATGCCGCCACTGCCCGACGCGGACTCCCACGGCCCCCAGTTCAGCGAGGCCACGCGTCCGGGCCACCGCGCGTTCAACCAGAGGGCCAGCTTGTTCAGCACTTCGTTGGCGGCGGCATAATCGCACTGACCGCGATTGCCGTAGCGGGCCGACACGGACGAGAAGAGGAACATGAATTTCAGTGTGTCGCCCTTGAGTTTCGACGCCAGCGTCAACGCCCCGTCGACCTTGGGGCTCAGCACGCGATTGAACGCATCGAGTGTCTTGTCCGCCAGGAACTTGTCCGCCGTGACGCCCGCGCCGTGAATCGCGCCATCGAGTCGACCGAAGCGTTCGTAGATGTCATCGATCAACGCGCCGAACGCCTGGGGATCGCTGACGTCCTTGCTGAAGTAATGGACCTTCGCGCCGGCCGACTGCATGGCGGCGAGATTCGCGCGCATTTCGCGCCGGCCCATCAGGCGGCGATACGCCCGCTCGACCAAGGCCGGGGTCGGTTTGTCGCCCGACTGCTGGATCTGCTGCATCAAGACCTTCTTGAGCGCTGCCGCGTCGGTCAGCGAGACGGTCTCTTGGGGTTCCTCGCCTTCCGGTAACTCCGAGCGACCGACCAGGAGCAGCGTCGGCTGGAAGCGTTCGGCGAGTTCACGGGCGATCTCCGCCGTGATCCCGCGCGCCCCGCCCGTGATCAGGATCACGTCGTCGCTGTTGAGTTCAATACGCGGCTCGCGGCCGGTCGTGGGGGTCATCACCGGTTGCAAAGCCACGCGTTTCCCATCGCGATACCCGGATTCGTTCACCTCATCCGCGCCGCGCCGGCACATCTCGGCCAGGACGAGGTCCGCGATGGCCTCGGCGTCCATCTCGTGGTCCACGTCGATGGCCCGCGCGGCGGCTTCGGACCATTCGCGCGCCATCGCCTTGACGAATCCGACCGCGCCGCCATGCACCGGATGGAACGCGGCTTCACCGTCGTCGAGACTGCCGAACGTTCCACCCATGCGCGTCGCCGTCAGCAAAATACCTCGCGGATCCGAGCGCAGATCGGGTTCCACAAGTTGTGTCAGGTGAAAGAGGCCGAGAAGTTCGGAGTCGAGCTGATCGCGCCACATTGCGGAATCGGCCTGTCGGGGGGAAGCCTCTCCGGAAAGCGGCTGAAGATGAACCAACGCTCCGATACGGCCATGGGTGCGTCGCGCCTGTTCGAATGCGAACGCCAGCGCGTCGCGATCGGTGAAATCGATCCGGGAATGGTCCCCGTCATCCTGTGTGCCGCGCTGCGGCCAGAGGATCGACACGGGAACCTGGAGACGTTCAAGACGCTCGGCCAGCGCCATGGCCACGCCCTGATCATCTCCGGTCATCAGAACAGCCCCGCCCACAAGCACATCGGGCGCCACCTGCGGCGGGGCAATTTCAAAAGGGTTGAGCACCATTCTCGGCGCGTCGGCCGGTTCGGTGCTCGGAGTTGTCGTCGACGCTTCGGCGGTTGCGGCAGCCGGTGCCGATTCCACTCCGGAGTCAGCCGCCTGATCGACGATCCAGTTGACGATGGCGTTCAGCGTCTTGAGCTTGGCCAGCTCCTCCATACGCTGTTCCGCGCCGTCGTCCTGCGGCAGAACATTCTCGTTCTGGAGCGAACCGAGGATTTCGACGCGCTTGATCGAGTCGATGCCGAGGTCGGCCTCAAGATCCAGGTCGAGGTCGAGCATCTCCGGCGGATAGCCTGTCCGGTCCGCCACGATGTTGACCAGGTGCTCAGTGAGTGACTCCTTGGTGAGCGTGCCTGCCGATGCGGTGGCGGGTTGAGCGACCGGCTGCGGTTCTGATTCCGGTTGAGTTTCCGGCTGTGCGACCACGGGCGCCGGCTGAGCCGGTGCGGGCTGCGGTGCCGGCGCCGGAGCGGGTGGAGCCGTTTGGGCCGGCGCGGGGGCCTGCATCGGTGGCGCCTGCGGCGGGGCGGCGTACGCCTGCGGTGCAGGTGCCTGAGGTGCGGGCATCGCCGGCCAGGCCGCTTGAGCGGCGGGGGCGTTCATCGGTGCAGGTGCCGTGTGTCCACCCTGGAGGTACGCGAGCATGATGCTCTTCTGAGCCTCGATGAAGCGCGCCATCAGGTGCTGATATCCGGCGATCACGGCATCCGCGCCCTGGGGTGGCTGCCCCGGTGCGGGATACCCCGGCATGGCTCCGGACATCATGGGCGCTCCGGGGGGAATCGCCGAGCCGGGCGCCGCCTGCGGTGGCGGAGCCTGTCCCGGCGTCACCGGTTGCCCCTGTGTCTGGGCGTGTGACGTTCGGTTGTTCATGGTACTTGGACCCTCTCCTTCCTTATCCCGAACCCTCCCGTCAGGCGCGCCGGCGGACGCACCGGCTGGGGAGTGAACTGTTGATGTTGATGGTTTGGCCGCAGGCGATGGGGAAGCGGGTGTCTGCGATTGCGACGCGGACGATCCCGCATTCGCTGCGGAGGCAACTGCCTTTGCTTTGACCGGCTTGGCGAACCGCGGATTCGCCGGCACGCTGCGCGACCCGTCGAGCAGCCACATCGTCGGTGAGAGCTCCGCCGGCTTTGTTTGGGCGACGAGTTTCTTGAGATCGAGCGTGCGACGCACGCGCTGACGCGTCAACCGCGCGGGATGAAAGCGAACACCGGCGGCGTGCAATTGACCGAGGGCGTGCGCGAGGCTTACCAAACCGTGACGGCCGGGTTGATCCGGCGTGACGACCGTGCAGCCGCGCTTCATGAAGGTGAACTCGGCCAGCGTGCTCAACGTCTTGCCCGGTCCGACTTCCACGAACACCCGCGCGCCGTCGTCGAACATGCGGTTGAGGTTGTCCACGAAACGCACCGGCTTGACGATGTGTTCGATCAGGCGATCGCGAATCGCATCGCCGTCGGACCCATGAAGCGCACCGGTCGTGTTGGAATACACCGGCACACGCGGCGCGCGGAATTTGATTTCCTTGAGGAACGCACCGAACGGCTCCTGGGCCCCGGCGACGAGCTGGGAATGGAAGGCGCACGACACCTGGATCGGTCGCGCCTCGATGCCTTTGTCGGCACACACCTTCGTCATGGCTTCGATGCCGGAGGTGGTTCCCGTCACGACGGTCTGCGTCGGTGAATTGAGGTTGGCGATCTCGACGCCATCGACCTCGCCGAGCAGAGGCGTCACCGCCTTCTCGTCGGCGAAGATCGCCAGCATCGACCCCGGGTTCTTGGCCCCGGCTTCGGCGATCGTGCGTCCTCGCGCTTCGGACACGCGCACCAGATCGTCGAACCCGATCACGCCCGAGGCACACAACGCCACGTACTCGCCGTAGCTGTGGCCGCACGTCATGTCCGCGCGAATGCCCAGGTCGCTCAATACGTGGAGCATCGCCATGTCGGCCGCGCCCATTGCGGCCTGGGCGACATTCGTCTGCGTGAGTTCTTTTTGAAGCGTCTGCCTGGCCTCGTCATCAAAGACCGGCGGTGGATAGACGAAGCGGCTGAGCGGGCGACCGAGTTGATCGCCCATGCTCTTGTCCGCCTGCTCCCAGATCGCCCGCACGCCGGGGTAGTGCACGGTCAGGTCCGCGAGCATGTTGATCTTCTGCGACCCTTGCCCGGAGAAGAGGAATGCCACCTTGGCATTCTCGCCGGCGGGCTGCGACGCGTAGTACACGCCTCGCGGATCCTTGATCTCCGTTTTGTCCTGCTTGAGTGCATCGAGGGCGGAGGTGAGTTTTTTCTTCAGGTCGTCGAGGCCGGTCGCGATGATCGACAGCGCGCACGGGCCATCTTCGTTCGCGTGTGCCCGGCATATGGCGGCGGCGAGATCCGGCAGTTCCGGTTCGGCACCCTCGTGAAGTGCGGCGAGAAGCGGCTCGATGGACTTGGCGAGTGACTCGCTGGACGCCGCACGCCAGGCGAAGAGTTCCGCCGGCCAGTGCCGCACTGCGGGCCGTTCCGACGGGGCGCCGGTGGACGGAACATACTCTTCGAGCGTGGCATGGAAGTTTGTTCCGCCGAAGCCGAACGCGCTGACACCCGCGCGGCGTGGCCCGGTCGCGTCGTCCTTGATCCATGGTCGCGTCTCGGTGTTGAGATAAAGCGGTGACTTCTCGCCCAGCCCGGGATTCGGCGCGTCGACGTGAAGTGTCGGCGGCAGCACGCGACGATGTAACGCCATGGCGGCTTTCATCAGCCCCGCCACACCGGCGGTGCACTTCGTGTGACCGATCATGCTTTTGACCGAGCCGATGGCGATGGAGTTCGGCCGCGCCCCGGTCTGCCGGGCGATCGTGCTCATGGATTCGATTTCCGCCCGGTCGCCCGCCACCGTGCCCGTCGCGTGGCCTTCGAACAGGCCGACCGTCGAGGGGCAGTAGCCTGCCTGCTCATACGCGCGCATCATCCCGCGGACCTGGCCTTCCGAACGCGGCGCGGTGAGTCCCTTGTTCCGTCCATCGCTCGACGTGCCCACGCCTTTGATGACCGCGTAGATATGATCGCCATCGCGCTCGGCATCATCGAGCCGCTTGAGCACCAGCGCGGCGATGCCTTCGCTGGTAACGATGCCGTCGGCGTTCGCGTCGAATGAGCGGCTCACGCCCGTCGGCGAAAGCGCCTGCGTCTTGCTGAAGCAGAGGTAAGCGAACGGGCTCTGCATCGTATCGGCGCCGCCGACGATGACCGTGTCGCTCGAGCCGGTGATGAGTTCCAGCATGCCCTGGCGCACTGCCGCCAGGGACGACGCACAGGCGGCATCTACCGTGTAGTTCGTTCCTCCGAAGTCGAAGCGATTCGACACGCGTCCGGATGCGACGTTCATCAGCAGGCCGGGGAAGGAGTCCTCGGTCCACTCCGGGAGTTCGCCGTCGAGTTGCTCGATGAGTTGCCGGGCCTCTTCCTCGGGCCGTCCCGCTTTGGTCATGAAGTAGGGCAGCAGCGAGCGGAATCCGTAGCCGTTGCCCCGATCCGCCACGCCTCCACCGGCTCCGAGCACCACCGACGTGCGCGTTCGGTTGAACGGTCGCGACACGTATCCGGCATCCTCCACCGCGCGGCGGACGACCTCGAGCACGAGCAGTTGCAGCGGCTCGACCGAAGGCATCACGTTCGGCGGCATGCCGTACCGCGCCGGATCAAACTTGACCGGTTTGATGAATCCGCCCCACTTGGAATAGACCTTGTCCCGCGCGGTACGATCGCTGTCGAAGTAAAGCTTCCAGTCCCATCGCTCGGCGGGAACCTCTTCCAGCACGTCCACCCTATTCAGGATGTTTTCCCAGTACGATTCGAGGTTGTCAGCTTCGGGGAAGAGGCAGTCCATCCCGACGATGGCGATGTCACACGGACGATCGATGGGCATGGAGAGCTTCGCCGGGCGCTGGGCCTTCAGCAGTTCGGCCCCACCGCGGCTCACGTCCTCGTGCAGTTCTTCGATCGTGCAGACACCGTCACGCAGCGCCGCCACCTGCCCGATCATGTACATGCCTTCATTCTGCTGTGCCGACGCATCGAGCTGGATGTATCGTCCGAGCTGCTTCTCCTCTTCCGATTCCGCGCGGCGAATTCCCTTGGATGCCATGCGCAATCTTCCGAGGTTCAACGCTTCGAGAGCATCGCGCGTGTCGTCCGCCGAAGCACCCTGTCGCACCAGCTTGCGCTTGAGGTCCGCGAAATACCTGGCGAAGTCGGTCCGCGCGGCACGGGTGGCATGGCCGACACCCGATTCGAGCAGCACCGTGTCGTTGCATTTGACCGCCTCGTCCTGGAATCCCTGCACGATCGCGCCGCCGGTGACTGCTTCCTTCGTGAAGAGATACGACGTGCCCATCAGCACGCCGATGCGGACACCATGCTCGGCCAGCGGGGCGGCGAGCGCGGACACCATCATCGCCGAGCGCGCGTCGTGCACGCCTCCGGCGAAGAGCACGTGGTAATCGCTGCCGGGGCTCTTGCTTGTCGCGAGGTGATCGAGCAGCACGCGGATCATCGACTCCCACAACACGAAACTGCTGCGCGGCCCGACGTGTCCGCCGCATTCCCGGCCCTCGAAGATGAACCGCCGTGATCCGCTCTCCAGGAACATGTCCAGCAAACCGGGCGAGGGCACGTGCAGGTACGTGCGAATGTTTTCCTTTTCGAGTTGCAGCGCCTGATCGGGACGGCCGCCCGCGATGATCGCGAAGGGAGGCTTGTACTTACGAACCACTTCCAGTTGTTCATCGCGCAGCTCGCGCGGCACGAAGCCGAGAATGCCGACGCCCCAGGGCAGGGCACCGAGTTTCTCCTGCGTCTCGCCCATCAGCGCGTCGACCTGCGGGCCGCGAAGCAAAGCCAGCGCGAGAAACGGCAGTCCGCCGCCCTCGGCCACTGCCTGGGCGAAGTCGGCGGTATCGCTCACGCGCGTCATCGGGCCCTGAACGATCGGGTAACGCGTACCGTGCGACTCCGCCAGCGGGCCGTCCGGCCGCAGCGACTCCTGCTCGATCGCCAATCGGCAGTGCGATTCCGCATGGCGGACGAATGCGTCGCAGATATCGCCGACACAATCGAAACGATCTGCCAGCAACGACGCAAAGGCGGCATCCTGGCTGATCAGCAGCAGGCGTTCGCCGTCACGCTCATCTCGGATACGTGTTTGAAGATTGTCGCGCCAGTCGGCGAGTTGCTTGGCGGTGATCTCCTCATCGCTCAGCAATCGCTTTTCGAGCTCGAAGAGCGCATCGAAACCCTTTTCGCCGGGACGCTTGTAGCCGCGATAAGGCTCCGATACATCCTGGCCGAGAATCGCCGTCTCGCTGCCGTCCATGCGCTGCAAACGCGTTTTGACCTTCTCGGGGAGTTCCGACTCGAGGGTGAGACCGAGTTGCCAGTCGAGGATCACGCCACAAGCGCCGGCCATCCGGCAGGCGGCGGCAGTGTGAAGCCCGATGCCGCCTCGCGCCCAGACCGGCGACTTCACGTGAGGAATCACCCCCTGAAGCAGAATGAACGTGGTTTCCTCGCCGATCAGCCCACCCGCTTCGTTGCCCTTGAGGACGAGGCCATCCACACCGAGCGCATCGGCCCGACGGGCACCCTCCAGGTTCACGACCTCGGCGAGCACGTGAAAACCGGCGTCGCGCGCCCATCGCACATCGGCTTCGAGATCGCGATCAGGCTGATGGATCAGCAACAGGGTCTGCAAGCCACATTGGTGCGCGTCGACCAGCCGATGACGCCAGTCGTCATTCAGGGCTCCGACGGATGCCGAGAAGGCGTGATTCGCCGTCTCCATTTCATTCAGAACGGAGTCGGCCTTGTCCAAGGACGCATATTCAAGGGCGAGCCCACCGATGTGGCCGGCGCGCAAAGCACTCCGACCCACCGCCGGCGCGGGAAATCCCGGCGGATTCAATGCCATGACCTGAATGTTCGCAAACACCCCAAGCCTCCTTCATACCCTCTCGTCAGAGAGGGGCGAACCGATTCCATTCTCGTCGTCGAAATCACCCGACGTCGGAGATCCGTCCCTGGTGCTCAACCTCGATCCGGCATGTCACGTGCCGAAGAGGCGATTCTCAATCCTGCCGAGAATCGTCCTTGTGCCGATCGCCATCAAAGTTCCGGGCTCGATGCCGAGGCGTCCGGAAGAAAGAACGGCGAGTGCCACTCATTATGCCCAATGCCAGTAGCATCATGGGCACCATGCCGGCCCCGACCGGCCCGCACATGGGCGCACCGGGGGAGGGAGAGCCGGGGTCGTCATCGCTACCCGTCTCTTGGGCGAATCGAGCGATGACCTTTCGATCGCTCGTGAAATGCACGTCCGTTGTAAGTGTCGTGCCCGACGCATCCCCGTCCCAGCCGACGAAGGTCCAGCCCACGGCAGGCGTGGCGACCACGCGAAGGGTAATGCCGGATTCGAACTCACCCGAGGCCGGCGTCACCACCCCCTGGCCTTCCACTTCGGCACTCAGGGCGAACATGCCTCCCGGGGTCGGGTTGCCGGGCTCATCGTCATCATCGTTTCCACCGGTCGTTCCTTCCGCAAACACGGCGGTGAGGTCGACATCACCATCCAGGATCAGGGTGAGTTCCGTATCCGTGGAAGCGGCCGTACCGGTCCATTCCTGGAACGAGTAGCCGGACGCGGGCTCGGCGAAGAAGGTGACGGCCTGACCCAGGTAATACGTTTCCTCGTCAGGCGTGGTGGTCACGGTCCCCTCGCCGTCGATTGCGACAGCGACATCGACCACCTGCTCGAATCGGGCGGTGATGGTCCGCTCGCGATCCATCAGAACGGTAATTGGATTCTCATTCTCCTGCCCTGAGGAGATGTTTCCCGCCCAGCCGGTAAAGATCGAGCCAGCATCGGGAGTCGCTTGCAGGCTGACCGCCTGACCGTCCCGATATTTGGGCACGAGGGCGTTTTCGCTTTCATCCCCCGAGGGCGTGGCCTTGACCGTGCCGGTACCGCCCCCGCTCGTGCTCAGGTGAAGCGGCCACAGATCCTGCTTGACGATGGCGGTGATGCTGCGCGGCTTGTCCATGGTCAGCGTGATGGGATTGTCGGTCTCGTCCGTCTGAAGCGGCAGATCGCCCCCCCATTTAACGAATCGGTACCCGTCGTCGACCTCGGTGGTCAGGGTGATCACCTGGCCCTCGGTAAAGAGGATTCGCCTGACGTTATTCTCACCGACACCGAGCACTGTCCCGGTGGGTTGAACGACGATTTCGCCGCCCTCGGCGAGTTGTGAGAGCGTCAGCACGGGGTCTTCCGACGGATCTTTCACGACCAGGGAGACGAGGATCGTGGTGGACCCTCGGCCGTTGGTCGTGTTGGTGACCACGACGTCGGCGGTGTAAGTGCCCTTGATGAGGCCGCTGGTGCTGTAATTCAGCGAGAAGGTATCCATCCCGTTGCCGGGCACCGTTCCGCTGGTCTTGCTGACATTGAGCCAGAACGAAGGCAGCCAGACGACGGTGTAGTTCAGATCGGGCGCTCCCGTGCCGTTCAGCGAAATCAGTGTCGGGGAGGGGGAGTTGCCGCCGACCTCGGCTTCCAGCTCCACCACGATCGGGGAGACGGTGAACCGGGACGGTTTGACGATGAGTTCGACGGTACGCGTGGAGTTTCCCTGCCCGTTGGTGATGTTGAAGAAGGTCACTTGCGCGGTGTAGGTGCCTGCAGCAAGCTTGCGTGCTTCGACCAGGGCCAGCGAACAGAGGGCCTGATCACTGCCGAAACCGATCACCGAGCCATCCTGCGGCAAGACGTTCAGCCAGGACTGATCGCTGCTGACCGTGTAGTCGAAGCCCGCATTGTCGGCATCCTCGACGGTCCAGGAGGTCGCCGTTTCCGGGGCGAAGTTGCCGCCCTCGAAACCGGAGAATCGATAGACGGTACCCGCATCGGGGGTCACTTCCAGCGTCTGGGCGTCAACGGACATCGCGGCGCCTAACAGTAGAAGTGAAAAGAAGGTCAAGTCAGTCCTTCTTCGGCGGGAACCTGAAATCGGGGTCAACATGAATCGAGTCCTCATGACCATCAGTCATTACCTGCTCGGGGCGCCCACGCCGGATCACTAGCGGGCTTGCGCTCCAAGCCTGGCCCCCACCGCGAAATGTTGAACATTTAGGCAGTCCCGAACCACGTGCCCTGAGTATGTGTGGGACGGCCGAACAGGGTGAGCATCCTTGCCCGAATTGCTCGCAACTCCTTGCGGGCAAGGCTACGGCAATTGCGGTAGCATCCCTCAGGCTAATCTAACGCCCCTGTGGGATCAAGCATAATCTGCCCCGTGAACGGGAGTAACACCATCTTAACCATAGGCCGGACAAAGCATTATCGACATGAGGCGACTGGTTTCCGTCAATTCCGGAGTTTCCGGTCGATTCGATGGCCGGCCGGGAATCGAACGGCTGAACGGGTCATTTCCCTTCCCCCATGTGACGCGAGCCGAAAGAGCTTTCTTTTCCAGCACTCGATGGATTATTCAATGCCGATTTTTGAATTCAAGTGGTGTTCCGCGTTATTGTGAAAATCCCGGGGAGCGACAGATTCGGCCGGCGTAGAATCCTGCACCGGTTCGCTTTTCGAGCGGGATTGGAAAAGAAGTCAGTCAAGAAAAGTGCACATGCAGCCAGTCGGCTGCCCCGTAACGACGAACCTGAGGACTCAGATTATTCGAACACGATTACCCAGACATCCGATAACCGCGCTACTCGCCCTGGCCGGGATCCTCGTGGGGCTGTGCACGCTGGGAACCACATGTGCGACCCCTCAGGGGCCCCAGCAGCTCTTCGCCGCCGACGATTTCGAGTCCGAGACGCTGGATGAGCAGTGGACGATCCTGCGCGAGGACCCCGAGATGTGGAGCCTCACGGAGCGCCCGGGATTTCTGCGTATCACGACGCAGCAGGGCGGAATTTCCGAGGACACGATCCGCAATCTGGTGCTTCGCGGGGTATACGGTGACTTCACGCTGACCGCACGCATGGAGTTCGATCCGGTGAACGATTCGCAGTTCGCCGGGTTGGCGGTGCGCGACGAAACCGGGCGCGGATTGATCTACGGATTGACACGCATTTCCGGCGCGCGGGGGACGTTTCGCGGATTGCTGGCCATTGCCGATGCCGAGGAAGGGGAATCGCCGGAGACGGCCGGCGCGCTCTTCGCTGAAAATGAGGTCGTGGTACGACTCATCCGGCAGGGCGATCAGTTCATCGCCCAGTCCAGTCGGGACGGGACAACTTATGCGGATGTGGGAACGGTCAGCATCGCGCTGTCGGAAGGGGTGAGCGTCGGGATCGGCGCTGCCAACGGTGAGAACTGTGGGACGAGCTGCGACGCGCGGAGCATCGCGGACTTTGATTCGTTTGAGATTACCGTGCCGGCCGAGTGAAAAGGCCGGCGCGGGCAGAGGGCGATATGCGTTTTCGTTGGATGGACAGGATGGTGGGGATATTCGTGCTCGTGGCGGGGTTGTCCTGTGTGGCCCCGGCCTTCGGGCAGACGGTGGCGTTGCGTGACGAGTTCGACGGTGGACTGGCGGACGGATGGACCTGGATCAACGAGGATCCGGCGCGCTACAGCTTCAGCTCGCGACCGGGCTATCTGCGGATTCTCTCGCAACGTGGCGGTCTGGGCACCGAAACCGGGGCGAAGAACTTCCTGGTGCGCGAGGTGACCGGCGATTTCATCATCGAGACGCGCGTGGAATTCAACCCGACGGTGGCGGCCCAGTCGGCGGGGATTGTCGTGTACGTGAACGATCAGACGGGCGTCGCGCTGGGTTTGAGCCGCGTGTCGGGAGATCGCGGCGTGTTTCGCGGGATCGGTTATCTGAGTTCGGAAGGCACGCCGGAGACGAATCAGACCACGGGCGCGTTCTACGACGAAGACAATGCGGAGAACCCCAACCTTGTTCATCTGCGTCTGTTGCGCGACGGGAGCAACTTCGTGAGTGCGTTCAGCCCGGACGGGGTGGACTGGGCGGAGTTGACGACGTTCGTGAACGAGGCGGTGCCGGAGACGGTGCAGATCGGGCTCGGTGTCAGTAACGGTGATTTTGACGGTTGCGGTGCGGATTGCGACACGACCACGCCGGCGGACTTCGACTTTCTGCAGATCTCACTCTTCGAAGACGGCGGCGGCGGGGGCGGTGACGATACGCCCGACCCCATCCTGCAGAGCCTGACGATCGAAGGGCCGAGCGTCCTGATCTCTGGTGAGTCCGCGTCGTTCTCCGCCATCGGCAGCTACAACGACGGCAGCACGCAGGATCTCACGGCGGAGGCATCCTGGTCGGTCGCTCCACCCGACTTTGCGACGGTGAACGGAGGGGCGGTCAACGCGGCGGAGACGAGCGCGGCCGTCCAGGTGACACTGGTCGCTGATGTGAGCCAGACCGTGGCGGGGTCAACCGTGACGCGAACCGCCACACTTGTCGTCCGCATCGATCCTGCCGCCGGGCCGGCGGTGCCGATGTGCGGTGCCGGGGCTTCCGCGGCGATGACGGCGAGTTTCCTCCTGATGTCTTGCCTGCTGAGGCGTCGGGCACGATTCTGAACCACGCATGTCCATGCCCTGAGCCAGCCGATAGTATGATCACCTGGCGATTGCGCGATCCCTCCGGATCCCATGGAGACGACTGACGCGTGCCCACGCACCTGGAATTTGAAATTACTCCGCAGCCCGACGAGACCACGTGCGGGCCGGCCTGCCTCTTCGCCATCTACCGCTACTATCATGATTCGATTTCGTTGCGGCAGGTCATGGACGAAGTGCCGACGTTGCCGGACGGCGGCACGCTGGCAGTGTTGCTGGGGCTTCACGCCCTGAAGCGCGGCTACCGGGCGACGATTTATACGTTCGACCTTCTCATGTTCGATCCGAGCTGGTTCGTGGATAAGGGGCCGCCCCTCCGGGAGCGTCTCCTCGAGCAGGCCAGGCAGAAAGAGGGCGCCAAGCTGCAGGAGACGACGCGTGCCTATCTCGAGTATCTCGAACTCGGGGGCGAGCTACGGATGGAAGACATCAACGTGGACATGATGCGCGGCATCCTCAAGGAGAAGACCCCGATCGTGGCCGGGCTGAGTGCCACGTGGTTGTACCAGTGCCCGCGCGAGCGGCAGTCGGATCAGGAACCCGATGATGTGGCGGGCTCACCGACCGGGCACTTCGTCATCGTCCACGGCATCAATCGCACCAAGCGTCTCGCCAGCGTGGCGGACCCCTATTGCCATGAGCCGGACCCGGGCAAGCATCATTACTCGGTCGACGTGGATCGGTTGATCAGCGCGGTCATGCTTGGGATCGTGACCGCCGACGCCAAGATGCTTGTCGTGCGCCCTCGGGACACCGGTCGGAGTCAACCTGCATGTCCATCCTGATCGTCGTGAATCGTCCTTCCCACTGGCCCCTGGCCATCCCGGGAATCGAGGTCGTGGCGGCGCGGCAATACCTGAGCGATCCCGTCTACCATACGATGGCCGGCACGCGCGTGTTCAACCTGTGTCGATCGTACAGCTACCAGAGCGTCGGCTATTACGTGTCACTGCTGGCCGAGGCGCGTGACCAGAAGCCGGAGCCGGACGTGGGAACGATCCAGGACATGAAGTCGGTTTCGCTGGTCCGGGCGATCGCCGAGGACCTGGAGGATCTGATTACGAGCACGCTGCGGTCGATCCGCGGCGAGTCGTTCACGCTGAGTATCTATTTCGGCAGGACGCTGGCCAAGCGGGACGAGCAACTCGGTCGCAAGCTGTTCGGTCGGTTTCGCTGCCCGCTGCTTCGAGCGGAGTTCGTGAAGCGCCATGGGGCGTGGCAGTTCCGCAACATCTGGCCTATCCCTGCCAGCGAGATCCCTGAGAATCATCACGATTTCGTGGTCGACGCCGCCAAGGGCTACTTTTCGCGCCGGGCGTACGCGAGTCGATCGTCTCCCCAGCCGCGCCATTACCTGGCCATCCTGCACGATCCGAAGGAGGAGACGCCGCCTTCCAACGAAGCAGCGCTGAACAAGTTCGAGAAGGCGGCCCACCGCCTGGCGGTCGCGACCGAGCGGATCACGAAGGACGACTATGCCCGTCTTTCCGAGTTCGATGCGCTCTTCATTCGAACGACAACGTTCATGAATCACTACACGTATCGCTTCGCGCGTCGCGCTGCGGCGGACGGCTTGGCGGTCATCGACGATCCCTTGTCGATCGCGCGGTGCACGAACAAGGTCTACCTCGCCGAAGCAATGAAACAGCATCATGTCCCCATTCCCGAAACGACGATCATCCTGAGCGACACGGTGAAGAAGGTGGCGGAGGAGTTGAGCTATCCAGTGGTATTGAAGCAGCCGGACAGCGCGTTTTCGCTGGGGGTGTCCAAGGCGAACTCCGCCGAAGAGTTTCTCGCGAAGGCTGAAGAACTGCTCGAGGATTCTGAGATGATCCTGGCACAGCCGTTCGTGCCGAGTGAGTACGACTGGCGCATCGGCGTACTGGACCACAAGCCGCTCTACGCGTGCAAGTACTTCATGGCGAAGAATCACTGGCAAATCGTCAACTGGAAGGCGGGCGAGGCGCCGCAGGAGGGCAAGGCCGCCACCATCCCCGTGGAGGAGACTCCGCCGCAGGTGTTGAAGGCGGCGTTGAAGGCGGCGCGGCTGATCGGCGACGGGCTGTATGGCGTGGATCTCAAGATGATCGGCGACAAGGTGTATGTCATCGAGGTGAATGACAATCCGAACCTCGACGCCCGATGGGAGGATCGCGTCCTGAAGGATGAACTCTACAACACGGTGATTCGCTCCTTCGTCGAGCGGATCGAACGGCTTCGGCGCGGAGGTCAGGTGCATGGGTAATGCGGGGCCGCTGTCGCTCTTCGAAGGCGTGGGAGTCGAGATCGAATACATGATCGTCGATCGCGAATCGCTCGATGTGTTGCCGATCTGCGACCGGGTCATGGAGGCCGAAAGCGGCGAGATCACATCCGAGATCGAACACGATGACATCACGTGGAACAACGAGCTGGTGCTGCACGTGATCGAGTTGAAAACCACCGAGCCGGTGCGAACGCTCGACGGGCTGTCCGAGGCATTCGCCCGGCACGTGGCGAGGGTTCATGCACTTCTGGAGCCGCTGGGCGGGCGGCTGATGCCCACCGCCATGCATCCCTGGATGGATCCGCATGCGTCGATGAAGCTCTGGCCGCACGAAGCGAGCGATATCTACGACACGTTTCACCGCATCTTCGACTGCCGGGGGCACGGGTGGGCGAATCTTCAATCGCTGCACATCAACCTGCCCTTCGCGAACGACGAGGAGTTCGGTCGTCTGCATGCCGCCATTCGATTGCTGCTGCCGATACTGCCGGCCCTGGCGGCGAGTTCACCGATCATGGACGGGCGCGCGACGGAAATCCTCGACAATCGGCTGGCGGTCTACCGAAACAACTGTCGACGCGTGCCGAGCGTGACGGGCCGGGTCATCCCCGAGCCGGTCTTCACGCGGGAGGCATATGATGGGATGCTGCACGGCATTTACGCCGACATGAAACCGCTGGATCCGGAAGGGGTGCTGGCGCACGAGTGGATCAACGCCCGGGGCGCCATCGCGCGGTTCGATCGCGGCTCGATCGAGATTCGCGTGCTGGATGTGCAGGATTGCCCGGCGGCGGACGTGGCGATCGTGGCGGTGGTCATCGGTGTGCTGAAAATGCTCGCTGACGAATCGTGGGCCAGCCTCGACGAGCAGATGCGCTGGAGCGTGGAGGACCTCGCAATCGTGTACGAAACCGTCGTGCGTGAGGGCGAGACGGCGGTGATTGAAGATATGTCTTACCTGAAAAGCCTGGGTGTCTCGAAATCGACGCGATGTACAACAGGCGAGCTCTGGCGGCACCTGATCGATTCGGTCGCGCGGCACGATTCCACCGCCTTGGAGCCCCATCTGCCTGCGCTCGAGGTGATCCTCGAGCGGGGTCCTCTGGCGCGTCGACTTCTGCGTGAATTGCCGAATACCCCGGATCGCCAGAGTCTGCTTAAACTCTATCAACGCCTGTGCGACGGCTTGAATCACAACTGTACGTTTCAGGGGCGTGATTGAATTTTGATTGCAGTGGTTGCGTTGTCCGGTTAGAAGTCGTTCCGATTGATGTTTTTTGCTGTTGAGGAAGTTTTCATGCGATATCGAAATTACGGCCTGGTGCCGGCGTTGCTCCTGCTTTGCGGTTGCCCGGAAATCCCGACACTGGACGACGTGATCCTCCGCCCGTCGGATACGCTCAAGGCCACGCCGGCGGACGAGGGCTATGCCTACGATGAGATCGAATTGCCGATCTCCGAGACGCGGTCGTTCGTCATCTGGCACATCTATTCCGAGGAGTCGAAGGCCCTGGCGTTGATCATGCCGGGCAGCGATGCGAACAAGAGCCGCTACCTGGTATCGCTTCCGATGCTGATCCCCGAAGGCTACGACGTGATCCTGCTGGACTACGAAGGCTTCGGTGATTCACCGGGTGAGCTATCGCTGAGCAACACGGTGGACGTGTCGGAAGTGGCAGCGGAGTACGCGCTGAGTCAGCACGACAAGGTGGTGGTGATCGGCGCGAGTCTCGGTACGCCGCTGACCATGAAGCTGGCGGTCGAGCACGAGTTCGAAGCGATCGCCCTGGAGGGCACGCTCATCCTGGAGCGGATCGCGTCGCTCTGGCTGCTGGATCGCGGGCTGCCGGATCTCGGCGGCATCGCCAATCTCTGGATCCTGCCGCAGACACCGCCGGCGTTCGACATTCTTGAATACGCCCCGCAGGTCACGGAGCCCAAGCTCTTTCTGCATTCGGTCGAGGACGAAGTGACGCCGTTTGCCGGTGGCCGGGAAGTGTTCGACATCAGCCAGGGGCCGAAGGAGTTCTACGAGATGATCGGCGAGCACGGGCAGATGATCGAGATCGAGCCGGAAGCGTATTACGAACGCATGGTGACGTTTCTGGATGCGGCACTGGGGGAGGAGTAATTTCCTCAGTTCCACTCGTTCGCACGTCAACTACTCGGTTGAAGTCGCGTCACTACGCCGTCCATGTCCGCGACGATGATGTCGCCACGGTCCGTCACGGTGACCGGGGCCATGACCGGAAGACGCGGCGTTACCTGATATTTCCACAGCACATTTCCATTCGACGCATCGAAAATGCTCAACCGGCCGCGATTGGAGCAGGCGACGATCTGGCTATCGGTGACGGTCGGCGGAATCGGGAAGCGCCCGAGCTCGTTCGCGGCGGTCCATCGCGACTCGGCTTTGGCATCAAAGGCCAGCACTCCCTGCTGAAATCCCCGTCCGTAGAAACCTTTCCCGTCGGCCGCGGCCGCCACCGCCGTGACACCCTCGGCAAGATCGCCGAGATAGTTGCCGCTCAGATCGTAATGACCCAGCCGGTACGCCCGATCCGCCATGACGAGGCGCTCGCCGACGATGATCGCCGACGCGTCCGCCCCGGCGTAGTAGCGTGACGTGAACTTGCCGCCGGAATGACCGGCGGGCGTTCGCGATTTCCAGGCGAGTTCGCCATCCTTGCAACGGATGGCGTAGAGGAACCCGTCCCAGGCGCCAAGATAGAGGATGCCCTCGTGCAGCAGTGCCGTCTGCTCGAAGCTGTACAACGCGTGATGCTTCGACCAGGCGAGTGAGCCGTCCTCGAGGCGAATGGCGTGAACGTTGCCCTGGAGGTCACCCACGTAGGCGTGTTCCTCATCGAGTACCGGTGTGCCGTAGACGACGGAACCGACATCGCGCGTCCAGAGCCGCTTGCCGGTGGCGTCGAGAGCGATCACACCCTTCTCCGCCGCGCTGACATAGAGCCGTTCGCCGTCGGTGGCGGGGGCGTGCAGGATTTCCACACCGGCGTCGTGCAAGACCTTTGGCGTGAGTTTGCCGGCGTTCAGACTCAAGCGCACGACCTGTCCCCCTGTCGTGGCGACGATGATGTCGTCACCGAACACGAGTGGCTGGGCTTTCATGCCGGCGTCGAGTTGCACGCGGGTGGCGATGAATCGGCCCTTCGTGTCGGGCAGTTCGAACTCGCAAGTGCGATCGACTTCCTGGGCGCCGATCGTTCCGTGCACGCGGACAAAGTGACGACCGGGCCAGGCGTCCTGCAGCGGGAGACGGACTTTTCGCGTCTCATACGACTTCCCGGCAAACTTCAGTGTGATCTCTTTGGCCAATGTATCCTGGTCATCCACCGCCACGCGGAGCCTGGCTGCATGGATTGCCTGCGGATCCGCCTGTTCGACGCCGATCTCCAGCGTGACGACGACGCCCGGCGCGTCCTTGGATCCCGCAAGCGCCGCGTGGGCCTTAATCGTGCAAGGCGCAGGTACAGGGGGCATGGGCTTCCGCAGCAGAGTCTCCATCGGCTTGGATTCATCCCGGTAGCGGTACACCACTGCCAATTCATCCCTCTGGATGTGCACGACCCCATAGCCCGTGTTCTTGCCGAAGGTCGATCCCCCCATGACGCTGTCCAGCCGCCCCCATTTTTCATGCCTCGCCGCATGGCCGTGCCCCATAAGCAGCAGCACGACATTGTGGTTTTCGATTGTCTGCAACAGGCGGAGTTGTTCGTAGGGCTTGGAAAAGCTCGTGCTCGACAGCGGGTGGTGGCAGTACATGAAGATCGGCGTGTCACGTTCCACGCCCTGGAGGTAGTTTTCCAGCCAGGTGATCGTGCGGCGATCAATGCTGGGCACGGGTTCCTGCGGTGTGGCAGTGTCAAAGCAGATGAAGTGGCAGCCGTGACGCTCGAACGCGTAGTGATCGCCGCCATGGCGCTCGCGCATGATGCTCAGCATGGCGGTCCAGGTGTTGTCGTGATTGCCGGGGGTGAGGTAGAGCGGGATGGCCAGCGGGGCGAAGTGCCGCTCGAAGTGCTCCCACGTGGTGTTGATGACGCCGTACTCGGTGAGATCGCCGGTGGCGATGGCGAACACCGGCGGCTCAACGGTCTTTTCGAGCGGAGCGAGTTCCTGCGGCTTGCCCGCCTCCTCGCAGATCCAGCCGATGGCGGCGACGCTGCGCGACTGGGGGCCGGGCTCGGGCGCGTTGATGGGCTGCGGATTGATGTGCAGGTCCGAGAAGTGCAGGAAGCTGAACTCGGACTCCACCTCGGCGGCGTGGGTCACGGGCATTGCAGCCGCCAGACCGATCAACAACAGGGCCCGCCATGGCCGAATTCTCTTGAGCGTATCGATGTTCATGGATTCACCTGTTCCCCTGTATTCACGACGGACTACGGGTGCACCCCATCTCGATCCACTACCAGTACCCGGCGGTCGGGCAGGTATCAAGTCGCGGTCCATCAGGTCTTCGTGAAGTTTCTCTCACGTTCGCCATGCCGAAGGACATCGCCACACTGATGATGGGGGGCGGTTCCGGCCGATGATACTGTCATGGACCACGACCCACCGTACATCCTGGATGTTCGCGGCGTTTCAGACGAGGGAGGACCCGAGGCCGAGGCGTCGACCGAATCGGCACGCGGTCCGCGTCCCTGGATCGGCGTGCAGTTCGAGTGCTGCGGGGTGTACACGCGGGTCTATCGAAATCGCGAGGGGAGTGCGTACGAAGGGAATTGTCCGAAATGTTCCCGTCCGGCACGGGTGAAAATCGGCCCGGGCGGCACGAATCATCGCATGTTCCGTGCGACGTAGGTTCAGGTTCGATGACTCGGCCGGCGGGGACGCACTCGGCGGGCCCTCAGCCGTGGGGGGACTGCAATTCCTCGACTTCCGGAAGTTCTTCCAGACTGCTTAACCCGAAGACTTCGAGAAACCGCTTGGTGGTGCCGTAGAGCATGGGGCGGCCGACATCCTCGGCGCGGCCGACGATCTTGACCAGTCCGAGCTCGCGGAGGCGGTTCAGCATCTCGCCCGACGCCACACCACGCAGGGCCTCGACGTCCGCACGGACCACGGGCTGC
Source organism: uncultured Planctomycetales bacterium (assembly GCA_964618455.1). Classification (GTDB taxonomy): domain Bacteria; phylum Planctomycetota; class Phycisphaerae; order UBA1845; family PWPN01; genus CAZUAQ01. The sequence continues at coordinate 93,613 of CAZUAQ010000014.1, forward strand.
TTGTACGCCACGATGGCCAGGGTCTCCAGCGCGGCGGCGGAGAGGCGTGAATCCTGGCGCGACTGCTTCAGCTTGCGCACCCAGGTGTTGAAGGCGGGGAGGGTCAGCATCTGGTAGCCGCCGGCGATGTTCTCGATGCGGAAGGAGGCGTGGCTTTGCTCGTACTTACGGTTGAGCGACTCGATGTGATTTCGCACGTCGCGGGCGGATCCGACACCGAGGATGCTGGTCAGCTTGGCCAGGGGCAGCGGTGTGTCGGAGGAAAAGAGCACCGCCTCGATGACCTGCTCGGGGGAGAGTTCGCCCGAGAAGGGTTCCGGTTCACGGGATTCGGACGCCGCCGGCTGCTCCGAGGGTGCATCGCTTGATGACTCGTCGGCGTGTTCCGGGGCGGCTTCCGAGTCCGCCGAGACTTCCTCGGACGGGGGCTCGGCATGTGGATCAGAGGTTTCCCCTTCGGCGACCGCCACTTCCGTCTCGGCAGCTTCCGGCGCCTCCTGCTCCGATTTCGCTTTCTTGCGTCGCCTCTTGCTCATGACCTTCAAATATAGCCGACCCCCGGCGCGTCGTCCATGCAGAGTCATCGGCACCGCTTGCCCCCCGTGGCTTGCGTGGATGACTGCTGTGGCGGATGATTCGAGTTGGAATCCCATCTCCTCCGAATCTCCTTCACGAGGAAGGCCCCATGCCTGCGCTTCGCCGATTACAGATCCTGTTGTCCATCATCATCCTGTGGATCGTCTGTGCCGTACCGTGTTGGGGGACCGAAGATCGCCCCAACATTCTGTGGATTTCGGCGGAGGATCTCAGCCCGGACCTGGGCTGCTATGGTGTAGCGTACGCCCACACGCCGAACCTTGATCGATTGGCGTCCCAGGGGGCGCGGTACATGCGCGCGTTTTCCATCTCGGGTGTGTGTGCTCCGAGCCGTTCCGCCATCATCACCGGCATGTACCCGACCTCGATCGGTACGCATCACATGCGCTGCAAGGGCATTCCGCCGGCGCACGTGAAATGCTTTCCCGAGTACCTTCGCGCGGCGGGGTACTACTGCACCAACAATCGCAAGACCGACTACAACTTCGACGCGCCGGTTTCCGCGTGGGATGAATCAAGCAATACCGCCCATTGGCGGAATCGGCCCGAGAGCAAGCCGTTCTTCTCGGTGATCAACCTGACCACCACGCACGAAAGCCAGATCCGCTGCGATGAAAAGCGATTCGCCCGGCACATGTCGCGCGTGGCCGACGCGCATCGTCATGACCCGGCCGAGGCGGAACTGCCACCGTACTACCCCGACACGCCGATCGTGCGAAACGACTGGGCACGCTATCACGACCTGGTCACGTCGATGGATGCCCAGGTCGCGGAGATCCTTCGGCAACTCGAGGAAGACGGGCTGGCGGGGTCGACGATCGTGTTTTTCTGGGGCGATCACGGACGGGGGTTGCCCCGAGCCAAACGGTGGATCTACGACTCGGGTCTGCACGTGCCGCTGATCATTCGGTGGCCGGGCGGGATCGAGCCGGGCAGCGTGGTCGAAGAACTGGTGAGCTTTGTGGATTTCGGACCGACGGTGCTGTCGCTGGCGGGTGTACCGGTGCCGGAGTACATGCAGGGGCAGGCGTTCCTGGGTGAGCAGTGCGCGGCCCCGCGCGAGTACATCTACGCCGCGCGCGATCGCATGGACGAGACGTACGACATCATCCGCGCCGTGCGCGACAAGCGGTTCAAGTACATTCGCAACTATCAGCCGGAGAAACCGTACGCGCAGTACATCGGCTACATGGAACTGATGCCGACGATGCAGGAGATGCGCCGCTTGAACAAGGCGGGGGAACTGGTCGGCTCGGAGCGGCAGTACTTCTCTCCCGAGAAGCCGCGCGAAGAGCTGTACGACACGGTGGCGGACCCGCACGAAGTGAATAATCTCGCGGACGATTGGCGCTACCGCGACGTGCTGCAGCGGATGCGCGCCGCCATGGATGAATGGCGTGATGAGACGAACGATCTTGGCTTGATCCTCGAGGCGGAGATCTGGGAGAAAAGGCGACCTGGCGGGAAATGGGCGACCACGGCGAAGCCGACGTTCGAGCTGAAGGGCAAAGGTGGCGGCGATGAGATTTCGATCGAGTGCGATACGCCGGGCGCATCGATCGTGTATCGCTATGAAGATGCCGTGCCCGAGAGATGGGTACTCTACACGGGCCCGTTTCGAATGAAGAGCGATACGCTCCGTGCGAAGGCGATACGACTGGGATATCGTGAGAGCGCGACTGCGCGATTTCGGCTTCCCTGATCACCTTCGAAGCTTGTTTGCGAAGTGAGGTGTGGATGGCCTCCGTCTGTTTATTGAGCGCGTTCGCAGGGGATCCGCTCTTTCGGCGGTGGTGCGACCTCTGCGATCGGATGCGATGGGGCATGGCGGGGCAGGCGGCCTACGAGGTCATCACCCGGAAATATGCCACACCACCCCGCGCGTATCACAATCTGAAACATGTCGCCCACTGCCTGGCAGAGTTGGATCGTTTGCAGGCCGGTCCGTCATTTGATGCCATCGAGATCGCCCTGTGGTTTCACGATGCGATCTACGATTCCCAGGCCAAGGACAACGAGAAGCGCAGCGCCGCATTGGCCGTGAGGATGCTCAGCGACTTCGGCGCGCCTGCATCCCTGCCATCCGAGGTCAGGGATCTGATCCTCGCCACGCGACACGACGCGCCGCCATCGACGCCCGCGTCGGCCATCATCGTCGACGTCGATCTTGCGATCCTGGGGCAGTCTCCTGCCATCTACGACCGGTACGAGGCCGCCATTCGCGAAGAGTACGCCTGGGTGGACGATGACACCTTTGCGCGCGGGCGCCGCAAGATCCTCCAGTCGTTTCTCGATCGCGAATTCATCTACACGACGCAGGAGATGCGGCATCGCTACGAAGCCTCGGCGCGGAAGAACCTCACACGGGCGCTGCAGACGCTCGCCGCGCGGTGATCGCCACAGCCGTGAGCGGCTGGCCGGGCAATGCCTGCCGGCGGGTATGCATTTCCGTGGCGTTCGGGCTATCATGGCCCCCCACATGCAGCGAGCGGACGCAACCCTGCACCCCCAACTGACGTGGAGGACGGTATGAGTTCAGATCCGGTGAACGGTCAATCCCCCGAGAAACTCGGCCTGCCGATGGTGTCCCAAAGTGATCCCGAGGCTCTGGCGGCGGAGAAAGCCCATCTGGCGGAACTGGCGCGAAAGCCGCTGTTTGCTCGCGCGTTGGGCTACACGAAGCTCAGCGGTCCGGGCTGGCTGCAGTCGGCGTTGACCCTCGGCGGCGGCAGTGCGGGCAGTTCGCTGTTCGCCGGGGCGCTGCTGGGCTACTCGCTGCTGTGGGTGCAGCCGGTGGCGATGCTGCTGGGCATTGTGATGATGTCGGCGCTGGCGTACCAGACACTCTCGACCGGCATGCGACCGTTCCACGCCATCAATCATTACGCGCACCCTTTCTTCGGCTGGAGTTGGGCACTCGCGTCGCTGATCGCGAGCATCGTGTGGTGCCTGCCGCAGTTCAATCTGGCGGGCTCGGTCATCGGCGATGCGCTGATCGGTGTCGACGGGGATCCGAAGAAAAGCGCGATGTACTCCATGATTGCCGCACCGATCATCCTGGTGATCGCCTGGATCGTGACGTTTAATTACGGCAAGGGGCGGCGGGGCATCCGCATCTTCGAGACGATCCTCAAAATCCTGGTGGCCGGAGTCGTGCTCTCGTTCGCGATTGTGGTGTTCGTCAAGCCGCCGAACTGGGGCGAGGTCTTCCAAGGGTATTTCAGCTTCTACATTCCCCGAGACAACCAGGGGCTCGACGTCCTCATCTCCGCCTTCGCCACCGCCGTCGGTATCAACATGACCTTCCTCTTCCCGTACACGTTGCTGGCACGCGGCTGGGGGCGTGAGCATCGCGGGCTGGTGCGTTTCGATCTCGGGACGGGCATGCTGATTCCCTTCGTCCTGGCGACGAGCTTCGTCATCATGGCCTCGGGCAATCTGCTGCACGACGATTACCTGGCGGAGGTGAAAGCCGCCGAGGAAAAAGTGGCGGCGATGGATCTTCCGGAGGCGGAACATGATGCCACGCTAGGCAAAGAGTTAGGCGGGATCAAGAAGGCATACAGCTCGCCCAACAAGCTTGCCGGCCCCTTGAGTTCGGTATTTGGTTCGCAACTGGGCTATGCCATCTTCGGTTTCGGCATCGTCGGCATGACGCTGAGCACGATAGTTCTGCTGATGCTCGTGAGCGGGTTCATCATGGCGGAGATGACCAACACCGACCCCGGCGGTCTGCCGTACAAGATCGGCATCTGCCTGCCCGGCCTGGGCGTGCTCGGCCCGGTACTGTGGGGCAATCTGGCCTTCTATCTCGTCGTGCCGACATCAGTGATCTGTTTCTTTTTCCTGCCGATCGCCTACGTGACGTTCTTCATCATGATGAACAAGAAGGCGTTCCTCGGTGAGGATCGCCCCGAGGGCACGAAGCGTGTGATCTGGAACACGCTGATGCTGTTGGCCATTGTCATTGTGGCCGCCACGTGTGCGTACAAGATCTACATGGCGCTGAAGTAGCGGGATCCTCCAGGAGCGTGATCAGGGACAGGCTGCAGGGTTTAAGTACCGCGACCGTGAGGGAGCAGATCACCGGAAGGTTCGAGTATCCTTGAGGTGATTTCGGCAGTTGCAATCTATCCTGAACCGTTGTTCCTCGGTCTTGGCATTTGCCGCTCGTGATCCGCTCCCTGACGGTCGCGGTACTGAATTGCTCGTTTGACGATTGTTATGTGCAGGATCGTCACTTCACTTCATCAAGCAGCCTGGCGAGGTTGCCGCCTTCGATGCGCCGGCGGTCGTCGTCGGTGAGGAAGTCCATCTCGCTGAACATGCCGAACGTTTGCGGGAAGGTCAGGTCGTCGAGGCAGGGCGTGCAGTCCGAACCCCAGCAGAGTCGCTTCGTGGTGAACGCTTCCGCCAGCAACTCCACGTAAGGCCACGTCGCGCGGTGCGGCCAGGCGTGGGCGGGATCAGTGACGGCGTAGAACCCGCTGAGCTTGATGTGCGTTTCCGGGTAGCGCGCCAGGACGAGGATGTCCGCCAGCGCGCCCTTGGCGTGGGCCTTGGAGGGCGGGGCGTCGACGCGTGGCGGCAGGCCGAGGTGTGAAACGAGGATGCGCAGCGTCGGGTGACGGTCGAGAATCGGCAGCCACGCGCCCAGTTCCGCCCCGCGCGAGTTCACGCTGATCAGCGCGCAATGCTTGCCCAGCCACGACCAGACCTCCTGCGGCACGTCACCGAGGGCTTTGACGGCGTCGTCGCCGAAGATGTACAGGCTGATGCCGACAAACTTCCGCTTATGCCACGCCTCAAGATCCGCCGCGTCGCGCAGTTTCTTCGGTGGAAAGAAGGCCACCGGCCGGATCCAGTCGTGCTTCTCACACAGGCCGGCCACATGTTCGTTGTTGCCCTTCGCCCAATCCTGCCCCTCGTAGCAGACGACCAGCGCCTGCTTGACGTCGTACGACTTCATCAGTGAAACATACAGGGCCGTCTCATCGATCTTTACACCCGGCCGCCCGGTGAACGAGCCGCGGAATCCGCCGTCGAACAAATGAATGTGAGCATCGACACGTTCAGACATGGGCGAGCGCCTCCTTCAGAATGCGAAGAAACGTCTCGACGTCCTCCGCCGTGTTGTAGCCGTGAATCGCCACGCGCAGCCGACCGGCGTGCGACATGACATGCACGTTCGCGCGATGAAGTTGAGCGTGAATCGCCTCGGCCTTCGAGTGGCGGAACGCGAGGATGCCCGCCAGGTGCTCCGGATCGTCCGGCGTGATCAATTCGACCGGCAGCGTCTTCAGCTCTTCCAGGCAGTTCAGTACGAGCGGCTGGGCATGATCGTGGATGGCGTCGACGCCGATGGACGCGATGTATCCCAACGCGGCATGCACGGCGTAGACGGCGGGGTAGTTCGGCATGCCGACGGAGAAGCTCGCCGCCCCCGGTTTGGTGACCGCCCGCTCGAAGCGATCGTCGTCGAAGGCGTTCTCGAGATTGAACCATCCGCCGGCGGGCACGGTCCACTCCCGCGCGCGGCGCGACGGCACGCCCACGAGTCCGCCACCATGGCTGCCGAGGATCCACTTGTGCGTCGAGCTGATCACCAGGTCCACGTCGTCCAACGCGAGCGGGATGCGCCCGAGCGCCTGCGTCACGTCGAGCGCGATCAAGGCATCGCTGTTCTTGCGAACCGCCCGTACGACTTCGGACAGCATCACTTTGTGTCCATTGAAAAAACTCACCAGCGAGAGTGAGACAAGCCGCGTCTTCGGGCCGAGCAACGGGACGAGATCCTCGGTACGAAGCGCGCCCTCACGCGACCGCCACACGCGCGCGACGGCGGAGCAGTTGTCCTGCAGCCAGGGCGTGGCTCCGGCGGGGAAGTCCAGATCGTTGATCACAACCTCGTCGCCCTCGCGCAGCCGCAGCGCCATCGCCGCCAGGTTGAAGGCTTCCGAGGCGCACGAGCAGATGCCGATCTCTTCCGGCGCGAGCCCGAACAGCGCCGCCGCGCGTTCGCGCACGCCGCGCCACTGCGCTTCGTGCAGCGTGCGCCCGTCCATACCCAGCAGCGCGTCTTCGCCGTACTGCCGCAGCGCGTCGAGCACGCATTGCGGAGGGATGCCTTCGGCGGCGGTGTTGAGATACACGCGCTTCGCCAGCGAGGGAAAGTCATGCAAACGTGAGTCCGCGGTCAGCAACGGTCACTCCTTCAAGCTTGAATCGACAGGATGAACAAGATGGACAGGATTGGAAGAACGGAGATCAAGAGAAGAAATCATGTTCATCATGTCAATCCCGTCAATTCCTCTGTTTCGTCTACGAACGCTCGGATGCTTCCTCGAGGGCGTTCAGCCAGCGTTGCACCTGCATGGCGTCGTCGTAGGTCGCGCCGGTCGGCACCGGCTCGAGTCCGCGGACCACACGGCAGAAGCAGCGGAGTTCCTCGGCCATCATGCCGCTCGGTGCGAGGGCGTCGGCGCGGATTTCCAGGCCCATCGGCGAGACCGCCCGTTCGTCCCACACCTGGATCGGTCGCGGGTTCGGTTCCAGCCGCGCCGCCCAGCCGTTGCCGAAGACGTCCATCCGGTCGACGCCGTCCGAAGGCATACCCTCCGGCGTCATGAACGAGGCAGCAAACGTCGCCAGACGGCCGTCGGCCCACTGCAACTGTGCCACCGCCAGGTCGACCTGACCGTTCGCATGGGTATGCACGCGGCAGTCAAACGTGACTGGATCGGCGCGCTCCACGAGCACCTGCGTCACGTACAGGTCGTGCACCATGAGCAGTTCCAGCGGATGCTCGCCGGGGAGAAGTTCCATGGTGCGCACCGAGCGGTGGCGGACGCAGTCCATGTAGCGTATCGGCCCGCGAGTGGATGTCTCATCCAGCAAGGCGCGAAACTCGCTGTTGAACAGCAGGATGTGGCCGAGCATCAGGGGAGCCGAAGAGGATTCCACGCTGGGCCGCAGCTCTTCCGCCTCCGCCAGTGTCGGGGCCAGCGGTTTTTCCAGCAGAACGGGCTTGCCCGCGTCGAGGATCGCGCGGGTCATCGCCACGTGCGCGGCGGAACTCGACGCCACGATCCACGCCTCCGCGTCGCTCTCGGCCACAGCCCGGCCCAGGTCCGTCCAGACGTGCACGCCCGGCAACTGCGGGGCGATCTCATCGAGCCGATCCTGCCGGCGGTGCATTACCGCCACCAGTTCCGCCTCGGCAAGTCCCTGCGCCGTCAATGCGTGCAGCATTCCGAACTGGCCCACGCCCGCCACGCCAAGTCGTACGGGTTCAAAACGGCTCATGGCTGCTCCTTCCAGGGGGTGCACATCATCGCCAGGTACACGTCGACGCCGCGCTCGAGCTGGTCCAGGGCGATCCACTCGTCGCAGGTGTGCGCCTGGGCGATGTCGCCGGGTCCGAGCACCACGGCGGGGATGCCGGCGGGAGTGAATGTGCTTGCGTCCGTGCCGTAGCCGACGCCGATCTCCGCCGGCGGGAGACCCTGTTCGCGCAAGACGGACTGGACGAAGGCGATAAAGCTTTCACTTCCGGCGGGGTTCAGCGGCGGATCGAGAAAAACGTCCGGCCCGATCGACGCCTCGACCTCCGGGTGATCGCCCTGAACGTCGTCAAGCAGTTTGCGAATCGCAGGCAGGATGGCGTCGAGATCCTCCCCGGGCACGACACGCCGGTCGGTCTGGATGGTGCATGCCTCGGGGATGATGTTGACCTGCGTTCCGCCGCGAATGACGTTCACGCTGCCTTGCGCCTTGCCAGTCAGCGGGTGCGAGGCGTTAAGCGAGGGAATGTACTCGGATTCCAACCGGTCGATGACCTTCATCATCGCGCTGATGGCGGAGCGCCCCTGCGAGGGGTCGGCGGAGTGCGCGGCCACGCCTCGGGTGGTGATGCTGCAGCGTACCAGACCGTTATGCGCGACGACCGGGCCCAGCATGGTCGGCTCACCCACGATCACGCCGAAGGGCCGCCAGTCGAGTGTACTCATCTGTTTCTTCACGAAGGTCCGGACGCCGCTCTTGCCGAGTTCCTCGTCGAGCGTGTAGAGGATGGCGATGTTGTTCGGTGTCGTGGATAGTTCGCGGTATTGCTTCAGCGCCCAGAGCATGGCGGCACCGGAGCCCTTGGTGTCGCACGCGCCGCGACCATAAAGCCGTCCGTCTTTGATCACGGCGGCGAACGGGTCGATGGTCATGTTGTCGACGCTCACCGTATCGAGGTGGCTTTCGAACATCAGCCACGGCGCGTCCGGGGCGACTTCATGCGTGACCAGCAGGTTGAAGCTCGGGTCGTCCGTGATAAGGCGCCGGGTGGTGAAGCCGAGTTCATTGGCCAGGGTCTCGAGGACCTCGGCCAGCGGACGTTCGGCGTGCGGCTTGCCGGAGATCCGCGAATTCACGGTGTCGATGCCGACGGTAGTCTGAAGCAGTTCGGTGCAGGAGGCGGGCAGGGCCATACGGGCGATTCCCCTTTCCCGGCGGTGACGCTGATCAATCAAGGCGACCTTCGACGCTTGCGGAATCCCGATTCTAGCCTATACTGACCCGGCGTAAAGTCAGTGCCTGCGGAGCCGACCACTTCCCCTCGGATGAATCTGTATGGACATTCTTGATCTCGGATCGAATTTTACGGCCATCGACTGGGCCATCGTCGTGGCGTACATGATCGGTACGATCGCGATCGGCATCTACGCCAACCGGTATGTCGCCAACATGAGCGACTACATCGTGGCGGGGCGGTCGCTTAACTCCGCCATCGGCATTGCCACCATGATCGGCTCGGAGATCGGGCTGGTCACGGTCATGTACAACGCCCAGATGGGCTTCACCGGCGGCTTCTCCGCGTTTCATGTGGGACTCATGGCCGGTGTCGGCGCCCTCGTCGTGGGGTTGACCGGGTTCATCGTCGTGCCGCTCCGTCACATGGGCGTGATGACGATTCCGGAATTTTACGACAAGCGGTTCGGCCGCGGGGTGCGCGTGATCGGCGGACTGATTCTGGCGGCAGCGGGCATCCTGAACATGGGCGTGTTCCTCAAGGCCGGTGCGATTTTCCTGACCGGGTTGACCGGGCTGAACGACCCCTTCTACGTCAACCTCGTCATGACCGTGCTGATCATCATCGTCCTCGGGTACACGATCCTCGGCGGGATGCTCTCGGTGGTCATTACCGACTATCTTCAGTTCGTCGTGCTGTCGTTCGGGCTGCTGTTCACCTGCGTGTGGGCGATTCAGGTCCTCGGCTGGGACAGCATCGTCGATAGCGTGAAAACCATCCACGGCTCCAAGGGGTTCAATCCGTTCGAGGGCTACGGCACACCCTATGTCGTGGAGCAGTTCATCGTGGCCGGGTTCGTCAGTTCGTGCGTCTGGCCGACGTCGGTGATGCGTGCGTGTGCCATGAAAGATACCGCCTCCGTCCGGCGGCTGTACATCTGGTCCTCGATCGGATTCATGACCCGCTTCCTGATTCCGATGTTCCTCGGCATCTGCGCCATGGTCTTTCTCTTCCAGAACGAGACCGCCAACGCGTTCCTCTTCGCCGACGGCCAGGTCGTGGATAATTCTCAGAAAACACTCCAGGCCATGCCGGTGTTCCTGAGCCAGATCCTGCCGGTGGGCTTGATCGGCATCATCGGCGCCGGCATGCTGGCGGCGTTCATGTCGACGCACGACAGTTACCTGCTCTGCTGGTCCTCCGTCATTGTCGAGGACGTGGTGAACCCGATTTTTTCGTGCAAGCTCTCGGACAAGGTGCGCATCGGTCTGGCCCGATTCTTCATCTTCGCCATCGGCGCGTTCCTGCTGATCTGGAGCCTCTGGTACCCGCTCCTGCTGAACATGTGGGATTACCTCGTTGCGACCGCCACGATCTATTCTTCCGGCGCACTGGCCTTGCTGATCGGCGGTATCTACTGGAAGCGGGCCAGCCGCTTCGGGGCTTACCTGGCGTTGTTTTCCGGCGCGTTCGCCGTCCTCGCCCTGCCCGCGGTGCGCGATTCCATCGGGCTGACCGAGGACGTGCTCGGCTTCGAGTTGACGAAGTCCTACGTGGTCCTGGGCACGATGGCCTTATCCTTGGTTCTGATGGTGGTCGGCTCGCTGGTCTGGCCCGACAAGCCGAAGCCGGATGCGCCGGCCGGCGGGTTCCCGGTACAGGAGGTGTCCCATGGATAACTGGCTGTGGTTCTGGAAGGTGTTGCTGCTCGATGCGTTCCAGCTCTTCGCCGGGCTCGCCGTCGTCGTGACCTTCGCCGGGATCTTCGACATCATCGCCATGTTCCGCAATGTCGCCAAGCAGCACGAAGAGAAAGCGGCATCGGGCGAGAACTCGCAGGAATCCTCTTCATAGCATGATCACTTGAGCGTATCGGCGTGCGGTCGTTCAGACGGCGCTGCCTGCCGTATCCCGGTTGAGTCCGGGATGCAGAATGGGCAGCGCGAAGAGTGACGGCGCGTCTTCCGTCGCGTGGACGGGCTCAGCCGCAGGCGTTTCACTCCCTTCCCTCTCACCGATGTGGAGAGGCACCGCCACGGGGGACTCCGGAAGTGCGTGCCCGGCGCGTGATCCGTCCGGAGCCCGCATCGGAATGACGTTCATCGGCGGTGTCGACCTGCGTTTAATCTTTCCCCAACGCAGGCGCATCACCCAGCCGGCCGTCTTCCGCAGCGTCTGCGACAGGCCCCACATGCCGATGACCTGGCAGATCGCGTCGGCGAAGTGCAGTTTGCTCTTCGGGCGAACGAGTGCTGTCAGGAATCGCAAGGGATTGTAGAAATACGCGTAGGCAATCAGGATATTGATCTGTTTCCGCCACGGCTTGGGATGGTGGGACGCCACGACATAATTGCCGCCCAACATGTGTTCCTCGACCTTTCGGCGGCCGACACGCTCGTACGCCATTCCTGACGTGTACGTCTCCACGAAGAGCTTGGATCCCGTGGCGGGCACCAGCATCAATACCTGCATGGAGACCGCACCGGCCTGGCGCAGCAGGCGGATCTGGTTCAGCAGGCCGTACGGTTTCGGTCCGCGGCTGATGAGCGGCTGCTCGTCGCTGTGCATCATCATGGGCATCGGGTCGATGCCGTGCTTGCGGAGCAGCGCGAAGGATTGCCGCGTCTTGTCGACGCTCTGGCCTTTCTTGACCAGCGTGGCGGTCATGTCTTCGACGCCCATCCAGAGCGAGCGGAGCCCGGATTTCTGAATCGTCGGCAGGTGATCCTGGAGCTTGATCGTATCGTGGACCGTGGCTTCGGTGCCCCAGCGGAATCGCGTCTTCACGCCGTTCTTGTCGCGGCGGGCTTTGGCGAGTGTTTCGGTGATTTCCAGCGTGCGTTCTTCATGGTTGAAGAAATTGTCATCCGCGCCGAAGAAAAAGCGCATGCCGAACGTTTCTTTCAATCGGGTCATTTCATCGGCGATACGCGCTCCGCTCTTGACCCGGTGTTGCCGCTGGTTGTACGCGGGGATCGGGCAATAGTTGCACGCGAACTTGCACCCGAAGGTCAGCACGAGTGAGCCGACGGGGCTGCGCTTGCGCACCTCCTGCGGGCTCAGTGTACGCGTGCCGAGCGTGGTGTCCCGGCTGGGCGGCTCGAGCAACTGGTAGCCGAGTTCCGGGTGGGGGAGTTCGTCGAGATCGCCCACCAGGCGCTGGACGCCCGTGTCGATCAGCTCCTCGGCGACATCCTGTTGTTGGCCATGTGCGTAGACGAGTCCGGGGATCTCGTCGAGCGCCCCGGTCAACCGGGCGCGCTGGAATGTCTTGCGCAGCGGCTCATGGCCGGCGCGAAGATCCAGCAGGACCTCGAGCAGGCTGAGCAGGACGTATTCCTCACCGGTCACCGCCACGTCGGCCGCCCACGGATCCCGGGGGTCGGTCCCGAACACGTCCCAGGGTTCATAAATGACCTTAGGGCCGCCCACGATAATGAGTGGCCGGTGGGCGGGGTCGATGCGGCACGCGTCACGGATCAGGTCCCGGCAGGCGGCGGTGTGCAGCTGCATGCTGGAGATCATGAAGAGGTCTGGCACGCGGCCGTCCAGTTTCATCTCGGAGGGGCGAAACCGGCGGTTCCATTGCTGCAGGACGATGCGGGTCTTCGCAAAGCCGCAATCCACCATGGCCGAGCCGATCGCGCGGACCCCCGCTGGCGCCATGTGCATGTCCGCGTAGACGAAGGGCAGCATGCGCGTGCGGTGATCAAAAGCGCAGGCAATGACCGTGGTCAGGTCATGCTGTGCCGCGCGGGATCGCAATCGGGCGCGGAGTTCCGTCAGGGATCCGCTGGGGAGAAGTTCATCGCCTCGTGAACGGCGTGGAAGTTCCATGGCTGCGACCTCCTTTTCGGTCCACCTTCAGATACGCACGATAACGTTGCGTACGGGTCGACATCGTCTCGGATGACCTACACCGAATCAACCCGCGGTCGTGGGTTCCGTCCCGTCTTGAGGTTCGTTCGTGTGCTCGTTTTCCCCGGCTGTCGTGGAGTCCTGCTCGGCTCGCCCCTGGCGTCGCTCCCGCTTTGCGGCCGCCTTTTCCGCCTTTTTCATCTCGATTTCACGTTTTTTGAAGTCGCGTTGACGTTTGCTGGCGGACGTGCGTTGGCGTGCCATTCGGCCTCCGTTTCAGGTGAGGATCATCGAGTCTTCTTTACTGCAGTGGCCCCGCGCGGGGCCACTGCAGATCAGTTGTTGAGTTCCGGCCGGGGTCGGAAGAGGAAGTCGGAAGAGAAAACTGCCGCGCGCTTGCGTGCGGCAGGCATCCTACCAACGTCCTCGGCCGCCACCGCCGCCGCCACCGCGGTAGCCGCCGCCACCACCACCGCCCGACGACCGGGGCTTGGCTTCATTGACCTTGATCGCGCGACCGTTGAGTTCCTTGCCGTCCAGGGCGTCCGTCGCCGCCTGGGCTTCTTCGTCCGAACTCATCTCGACGAAGCCGAAGCCTTTGCTCCGACCGCTGTCGCGGTCCATGATGACCGTCGCGCTCGAAACCGTGCCGTGCGCGCTGAAGGCCTGCTGAAGATCAGCATCACTGACTTCGTAACTCAAATTTCCAACGTACAATTTCCGACCCATGATACTCTCCGTCGCCCTGTCGACCCGTTTTCGTCGTCTTTCCTAGCTCTCGCCGCGATTCGCGTCGGCATCGTTGCGGAAGTGCCACCGGCGCGACCGGCACAATGGCGTCCACAGGGATTCCGTGAGGAATGGCGTTGGGAGGGTTGGAACGATGTTCGGAAATCGGGTATCGGGGCTTTCTTGTGTTGCCTGCGGTCATCCGCAGATTCCTGTCGCCCGCCATGCGGTGCGACGTTTCGCACGCATCCATGACGAACCCATTGACCAGGCGCCATGCCATTCCAGTTCGGGAGGAACCGCTCGCCGATGAACGCGAGCCTCGAGAATTGGAGTGACCAGGTTCTGGTCAATCCGGTCATAATAGCCCATCCCGGCCGGCTTGGCAAATTCTCGGTGAAGCGTGGCTCGGGCAATATCAGTAAAGGACGACGGCGGAGGGAAATCAGGGTTCCGACCCAGTTGAAGCCCGCTTTTCGTCGCCCAGGAGTGCCGCCTCGAAGGGCGTGCCGCATTCCGGGCAGCGCGGCACCGTCAATCCACGCAGCCGATAGCCGCACCGTCGGCAGGTGGCCTTCCCCGGTTCGCTGCGGTCGAGGATCCGGCGGAGGCGGGGCGTCAGCAGGGAGAAGGCGGCGGTGTAGCCGACGATCACGATGCACCAGAGCGTGGCGATGTGGGCCGGCGGGTCCAGCCCGCTGACGCCGAAGACCGAGCGATGCAGGCGGATGTCATACTCGCGATAGATCAAGAGCACCAGCAGAATGGATTGCAGAAACCCGCTGTAGAAGCGCCCCCGGGCGCGGACGGTGTCGGCCGTGCGGATGGCGATCCACCAGCAGCCGACGAACGGCGGGATGAACAACAATTTGTAAACCCCTTCCGCCGAGAAGCGCGTGGGTTTCAGGGAAGGAATCATGGCGCCGATCACCGGGACGGCGACCAGGCACGTGATCGTGACCATCCAGAATGTGAGCTTCCATCGCATAGAGATATCAGGTCGCTCGACGAGAGTTCGCTAGTGGGCCACCGCGATGCAATCGACCTCGACGAGGATGCCGGGCAGGGCGAAGTCGGCGCCGATGGCGGATCGGGCGGGGCGGTGATCGCCGAGCCACTCGGCGTAGGCGGCGTTGAAGACGCTGAAATCACGCTCGATGTGCTTGAGGTAGACGCCGCAGCGGATGATCCTGGATTTCGAGGTCCCGGCGGCCTCGAGCAGGGCGTCAATGTTGGCGAAGGTCTGCCGCGCCTGGGCGGTCAGATCGTCGGACACCAGGTCCGTCGTGCCCGGCGTGAAGCCCACCTGGCCCGAGACGTACGCCAGGCCGTTGTGCACGGTGGCCCCCGAGAACGGAAAATGCGCCGACGGGTTGACGGTCTTGATCTCGCTCATCGCACTCTTACCTCATCTCTGATTGCCGCGAAGATGCGTCATTGTTCGTGAGTCTTCGGTGATTTCTGCGGCCAGCCCCCGACTCTTCACTTGCCCATCTGCTCGGGCAGCCATTCGTCGAGCACGTACCGGCAGTTGACCACCTTCTCCACCAGGTCCAGGGGGTAGTAATTGTAATGATTCGTGGCTTCGAAGCCGATGCGTGAGTCCGCCCGCGTGAGTCGGAACAATCGCCGGGCCAGTTCGATTTCCGACGCCGTCACGACGCGTAACCGCTGAATGATCTGGTCGCGCTCTTCCTTGGGGGCTTCTCCGCTCAGCAGCCGGTCCCGGGCCATGATGAAACGTGTCTGGTTCGCCACCGCCAGGAAGTGCGTGTACGCCGCCTCCGCCAGGCGGTGATCCTCGAGCACGTTCGCCCGATGTTCCTCGTCAAGCCCCGGGTGTTCGGCCGCCATCTCCAGATGATCCAGGCCGACCTGCCAGCCCCCGGCCACCTTTTCGAACTGCTGCGAGAGGATCTCCGCCGGATAGACGCTCCGCCAGTGCTCCATGTGATCGTACGCGAAGCCGACCATCGTCGCGTGATAGTTCGTCGGCTCAATGTAAAGCAGGTTGGCAGGTCCGAGCTGGATGGGACTGAAATACAACATCACGATATGGAACGGATACTCCCGGAAGGCTTCGCTGAATGCCCGCCACGCTTCGCGACCATCGCGCCATGACGGGCCGAAGCGCTCCCGGGCAATCGTTTGCAGCACCTGCTCCCAGTTCGGCTCGGGCGTGCGGCCGAAGTGCTTGATCAATTGCAGATTTGGTGACGGGTAGCCGCCGAGCGTCCAGCTCAACATGAGCCCGTCGACGTCCACATCCGAGAGGTTGTCCAGGTGCTCCGCCACCAGGTCCATCACCGGCAGATAGGGCACGACCGACAGTTCCCAACTGCAGTTCACCTGCACCTTGGCGAACGTGTCGAGCCCTTGGGCCTTGGCGTACCCCCAGTTGCGTTGTGATCGCGGACCGGGCCCCACGCACGAGAGCGAGTACTCGCCCGCCACCGTCTCCACGCCACCGCGGTTGATCGGCAGATCCCACTCGCTCACGCTCATCAGGTAGACGTCCTTCGGCAGCGACGTGATGATCTCCTCGGCCCACGCGTCCTTCCACACCCAGTCCCAGATCAGCACCTTGGCGTCGGGGTTCCCGGCGTGCACACCCTCGGCGATGGTGCGGTTGACCTCGGCGATGCACGCTTCCGGTGTCCGCTTCGAGCAGCGCGGGCAGTTCGGCGGTTTGCCGTGCGCCCGGCTATAGCAGTTGGTCAGGTTTTCGACCATCGTGATGTTGAACGCACCGCCGAGCCCCGGTACCTCGCGAAAGACATACGCCAGCCCCTCCCTCATGAAGTCGCGCACCTTCTCCGTGCTCGTGCACAAGGCGGTATGTCCCTGGATCGTGTCGGGGTGGCCGGCGACGTCCGGGTATTTCTCGAAGAAGGCGTCCGGCATGGAGCGCGGTTCGTTCATGTAGAGGTAGATCTTGATGCCGTACTTGTCGCAGCGCTCGACGAGGCGGCGAAGGTTTTCGAGCCGTTCTTCGTGCCCATGGCCGAACTCGGGAAACTGCGACGACGGCGCGAGCTCACGCAGGATCGTGTGCATCCATACGCCGTTGACGCCCGCCGCCGCGTAACGCTGTAGCAGACCTTCCGGATAAGGGTCGAGCGATGGATCGGTGAGCGGGTCGCCGTAGAGGGCGAAGTAGGAATAGAGGAATCGCGTGGGCTCCTCCGCCGCGCGGGGATGCGGTTCGAGATCCGGCGAGGGCTTCGAGAGATTATCGACGAAGGCAAATCGCGGCTCCATCGGGGCGGTCAGTTCGTTGCCGAAGACCGACTCGACGACCTTGCGAATCTCCGCACATCGGGCGTTCATGGCCTCGGTCGGCTTTTCGTACTTGAGCGGCGGGCTCTTCGGCTTGAGGTTGCCGAGCTTGAACCAGAGGAAGTCTTCCTCTTTCAGCGTGCGTGAAAGCCGCAATGCGTCCCAGCCCAGGAGCTGCATCATCTGGTCGTAATTCAGCAGGTGCCAGTTGCGTTTGATGACCGCAACGTAGCCGCGCTGGTGCTTACGCTCACTGATCGGCCGATGCGGCGGCAGCCCCATCGCGCGACCCATCGCGTCGACCTTGGCGGCGGTCGTGCCGAGCACCTCAGCCATGCGTTCCAGCTCTGCCGACTCCCAGTTCCGCCACACGAAGGCATGCACGCGGCTCGGGAAGTGGACGTCGATGATCGGATCCGGCGCGCTGCCTTCCAGCAGCACGACGTGCTCATCCGATGCACCGGCGGTCGCGCTCCAACCCAGTGCCATCCATCCCAGAACGCAAAGCCATGACGACTTACGATTGAACATCATTCGCTCCTGATCCCGGACCAAGATTAACGCTTCACCATCAACGGTCTATTCACAACGATTCATGAACCATTGCCCATCATCCGCCAAAGCTATCCCGTCCGCGGGACGGGCAGACTCAGCTTACCCAGCACCATCTTCAGGTCGCTCCACGCCTTTCCCTTCTCGCCGGGGCTACGCAGCAGGTAGGCGGGGTGGTACGTCGGCATGAGCGGTGTCGGCGCGCCCGCCATCGCCGAGCCGGAAATGTAGTAATCGTGCCACTGGCCACGCAGCCGCCCGATGCTTTCACTGGTGCGCAGAAGCGTCTGCGAGGCCGGCTTGCCCAACGCCACGATCACCTCCGGCTGAATGATGCGGAGCTGGGCGTCGAGGTTCGGCCAGCAGGCGGCGATCTCGTCCGGCGCGGGGTTACGGTTGTTCGGCGGGCGGCATTTGAGAATGTTGCAGATGAAGACCTCGTCCCGCGTCAGGCCCATGGCCTCGATCATCTTGGTCAGCAACTGCCCGGCCCTGCCCACGAACGCCAGCCCCTGCTGATCCTCGTCCGCCCCAGGAGCCTCGCCGACGAAGACGAGGCGTGCCGCCGGATGGCCCTGGCCGAAGACGGTATTCGTGCGCGTTTCGCAGAGGCCGCACTTGGTGCATCCCTGAACCTGCGACTCGTCGAGCTGCGCCAGGGCGGTCTTTCGTTTTTCCACGATCGCGGGCTCGACGTTCTGCACGTGCCGACCTCCTGTCGCGCGCGGCGTGGCAGGGCGTGGAGACGCGTCGCGCGATGCCGTCCGACCGGCCGAGGCGGCCGATCCACGCGCCGGAATCCGGGCAGGTGTACTGAGCGACTTGGCCTCCAAAGGCACTGTGCCTGCTCCGAGGAGGGCGTCCGTTTCCAGAAACCGTGCCAGCGCGCCGCGAATTTCCTGCGTTCGTTCCATGGGCGAGTGTCCACTGAATAAGAAAGGCCTGAATTCCCCGTTCTTCGTACGTGAACAGGGAGAGCGCGTCAATGGTGGAAGGGCACGCGGGAATCGCGCATAGTGAATACAAATGCGGAAGCCGCGTTGAACAGGGTTTCCTCCAATTCCAATCCGTTTTTCCGATCTGGAGCCCGCCTCATGGCAGACATCACACGCATGCTGATCCTGGGGTCTGTCCTCCTGGCCGCTGCCGCCGTGCACGGGGACGACTCGCTGCGCGTCCTGACGGAAGACACGGCAACACCGCCCGACCACATGTTGGAAGCAGAACTGCTGAGTGAGTTCGACACGGCATGGAAGGTGCGCGCTGAACGCTATGCCTCGATTCACACTCCGGCGGATGTCGACGCCTATCAACAGCGACTGCGCGCCGCGTTTATGGAGAATCTCGGCGGCCTGCCCGAGAGGACCCCGCTCAACGCCCGCATCGTCGGTGAAGGTGAAGGGGAGGGGTTCCGCTATCAGAAGATCATCTACGAATCCCGACCGCAGTTTTTCGTGACCGCCGTTCTCTTTCTGCCGACGAGCGATCCGCCGTATCCGGGTGTGCTCGTTCCTTGCGGGCACAGCGCGACCGGCAAGGCCGAGGAAGCCTATCAGCGCGTGTGCATTCTGCTTGCCCGGCACGGCATGGCGGCGCTGTGCTACGACCCGATCGGCCAGGGCGAGCGCCACCAGGTGCTCGACGCCCACGGCAAGCCGGTCATCACCGGCGTCCAGGAGCACACGCTGCTCGGACAGAGTTGCATCCTGCTCGGAACCAGCGCCGCCACCGTTCGCATCTGGGACGGCATCCGCGGCATCGACTACCTGTGCAGCCGGAACGACATCCGCGCCGACCGCATCGGCTGCACGGGCAACTCGGGTGGTGGAACGCTGACCAGTTACATCGGGGCGCTCGACGATCGCGTGGAGTGTTCGGCGCCGAGTTGTTACATCACCTCCATTCCCGAATTGCTTTCCGCCAACGGACCGCAGGATGCCGAGCAGAACATTCACGCCGCGTTGCGCTTCGGCATGGGCCATGCGGACTATTTGATTCTGCGCGCCCCGAAGCCGACTCTCGTCTGTGCCGCCACGCACGATTTCTTTCCCATCGCCGGAACGTGGGACAGTTTTCGCCAGGCCAAGCGTATTTACACGCGACTCGGCGCGGCGGAGCGTCTCGATCTTGTCGAAACCGATGCCGAGCATGGTTTCACGCGGCGGTTGCGCGAGGGGGCGGTGCAGTGGATGCAGCGGTGGCTGCTCGGCCGCGACGCGGATGTCGTGGAACCGGAGTTCGACGTGCTCACGCCGGAGCAAATGCAATGCACGCCCGCCGGCGAAGTGTTGCTGCTGGACGGCGCGCGATCGGTTGTGGATCTCAATAAAGCACATGCCGCCGAGTTGTCCGAGACGCGCCGGGCGCGATGGTCGGCTATGGATGATGACGAGCGCGTCGCGCGGATTCGCGAGACGGCATCGATACGTGCTCTGGAAGCGATCCCGGAGCTGTCGGCCACGATGGTCAAGAGCTTCACGCGCGACGGCATGCGCGTGAACGCATGGAAGCTGAAGTATTGGGACAATCTGGTGCTTCCGGTGTTGGAGGTTCTTCCGGATCGAGACGCAACGGGCACCGTGCTCTTCCTGCACGACGAGGGCAAGCAGGTCGGCATGGACCCCGGCGGGCAAATTGAGTCGTGGGTGAAGGCGGGGCGACGTGTCTGGGCGATCGATCTCAGCGGGATCGGCGAGACGAAGCCGCACATGCGCTATCCCGGATGGGAGCCCCGTTTCGGCGCCGCCTGGCAGCACTACTTTCTTGCCTACCTGCTCGATCGCTCGCTTGTGGGCTTGCGGGCGGAGGATGTGCTGGCGAGCGCGCGCTACTTGACTGGTAAGAGCCACGAATCCGTCTCAAAGTTGCACCTGGTGGCTCATGGCGCATGCACTGTTCCCGCACTTCACGCCGTCGCGCTGCATCCGGAACTGTTCGATCGCGTCACGTTGTCGGGCGGTCTTCAGAGCTGGGAGAACGTGGTCAATCTTCACATCCGCGAGCGCCAACTCGAGAACACTGTCCATGGGGCGCTGCGCGCGTACGATCTGACGGACCTGGCGGAAATGGTGAGCGCGAAGATGGAATTGACGTGGGAAGCACCGCTTGATTCACCCGAACACGTCGAATTCCGCAGCCTTTCATCAAGCCATGATGCGTTGCGCCGACGTACGTTGACGCACTTCGCATCGGCCGCGTTTCTCAAGCCGCGCGAAGGCGAGGTAGATCCGCAACTCATCCGCTCCGCGCCGCTGATCATGCAAGAGGCGGCATCGGCGGAGGCGTTTCGTGATTTCGGCAGGGTGAGACGCGATGGCAGCGCATCGGGGGCAATCGTGTCCGGGCGATGGGCGGTCTATCATTGGGAGGATGGTGTCGACATCCAGGGACGCGACCACCGGCGATTGAACTACCTCTGGTTCTACCCGGCGACTGACGATCACTCTCAGCCACACGCCCGTGGCTACCGCATGATCCTCGATGAGCAGAATTTCCCGATCGTCTGGCAGCCCCTCGACGACCTGACATCGGGGCGCGCCTTGTACGTGTCCAAGAGCCTGGAATCGGCCGCCTCCGAAGCCCACGGGCCGGCAAAGCCCGGACGCACTTTCGCCATCGAGACCGCCCTGGCCGCCCGGCCCGATGTCTACGTCGCTCGCGTTCTCGACGACGGCCCGATGCCCATGGGGCCGTACGTCTATCTTAACGACCGACTCGACATCACCACGATCCTCTGCCGCTGCATGCCCGCCCAGGTCGATGGATTTGTGGTGAACGACTATTACGATCTCGTCCCGCTCGACAGTCTCGACGCGCTGAACCTCTCCCCCGATCTCCGCCGTCAGATCGAGATGGATACCATCCTCGAACCGATCGACTTGAACACCGCCCTTCGCTGGCCTTGATACATCAACGACAGGCTACGATTGCGCTTCATGCCTTCAAGATTCGTCAGGGAGTGGTCGCATCCGAATCCGATCCTCAGTCACGACGGCGAAGTGGCCGGTCCAATCTTCACGGCTTTCAAGTGCTTGGATCGCTCTTTGATTGTCGTGGCTCGGGCTGCTGCCCGATAAACGCAACAGGATTATGCCAGACTCAGAGGGGAGCCCCCATCCAAACGCCAATTCCCCGAAGTCTTTATCGTGGGTAAGGACAATGCGGCTCTCCGCATGAGCCTTTGCCAGAACTTCCTCATCAGTTCCTGCGGGCATGAGCTCTCTGACTGAGATAATGTCGTGACCCCGCTGACGGAGTTCCCTGATGAGAGAGCCCGCAATATTCTCATTGGCGATGACTCGCAGCATGGACGTCTCAATTGGAGGTCAGGTAGACACGCTCCGACTTCAGGAACTCACTCGCATAAGCGAGGCAGGCCTGCACGTCTTCCCGCGTCAGGTAATCGTACTCGGCGAGAACCTGTTCCACAGTCCAGCCTCGCCCCAGTAGATCGATAACGAATTCAACGGCGATGCGCGTGTTCTTGACAATCGGCTTGCCCACCAGCACGT
This sequence comes from uncultured Planctomycetales bacterium, assembly GCA_964618455.1. Lineage (GTDB taxonomy): Bacteria > Planctomycetota > Phycisphaerae > UBA1845 > PWPN01 > CAZUAQ01. The sequence goes on from CAZUAQ010000014.1 coordinate 115,657, forward strand.
TCGGGTCGATCGTGATTCGGTCCTGCCAGTTCATCGCGTTATCCTCGCTTCGCCTTTTCCCGGCTCGTTTCATCTCTAAGTATAGCCCCGTGCGAAGAGAAGTGCTCCCTCAGAAAGCCGCGGCCAGGGGTGTCGTTGGTACCGGATCGCCGATGGAGTCACTCATTGGAACCGCCAGAACCACACCGCTACCAGCGCCGCCTGCACGATGACGATGGCAAAAAAAATCAGGCGGAACTTCCGGTCGGCGGTCTTGTGGCGGAAGGCCAGTTGACCGATGGCGGCGCCCGGGCTCCCGCCCAATGCCGCCAGCACATGCAGCGTGTTCTCCGGCACGCGCCACGCTTTTCGCCTGGCGCAGGACTTGTCCCAGCCGTAGACGATGAATGTGGCGAGGTTGATCCCGACCAGCAGTCCCAGCCAGACGTTCCAGCCCTGAGCGTAAAACAGGATCCCCCCGGCCAGCGTCAAGAGCAGGCAGACGACGGGAATCACGTTCCTGGATTTCATGGTTTTGCCCCTCCGGCGGCTCACGGAAGATCGCGCCACATCTCGACGTAGCCCTTCATGGCTTGCCACTCAGCCGCCAAAGCGGGAACGCATCTTCGACTCGTATTCGGGAAAGTACGATGCGATCACGGGCAGGTCGAACTGGCGGAGGATGCTCGTGTTCGGCTCGCGCTCCAGCAGAAACTCGAACGACGCGGTCAGCAGTTCCTCGCGCGTCGCCTCGCCGCCCGTCAACTGTTGATGGTAGGCGTCCGTCACAGTGACGCGGTGGGTCGTTGTGGCGCCGGACTCCACGGTCACTTCAAACGTTTGATTGTCGATCGATTGAACGCGAATCATCGGAGGAACTCCAGGTCTGTCAGGCATGAAGACTGTGTAAACGCGGTGTCTATGAATGCCTTCAACGTAGCGGAAGCGCATCACATTGCCAAGCTACGAACAGACGTTCATAATGCGGGGCCAGTACATGAGTCGCTCCGCTTTCGGTTCAGATCGCGCCTTCCAGGGTAAAATGCATGGCCACCATCCAGGACATCATCGCGTATGTCGAATCATTGACCAAGCACCCGTTGAATGGGGACGAGGGCATTCATCATGGCTCCGGCGAACGAGAGATCCGCCGCGCGACGCTGTCGTGGATGGCAACGGCCCGGACACTGCGGGCCGCCGTCGATCGCCGCGACGAACTCTTCATCGGGCACGAGAGCCTCTACTACCCGTATGACGTCGTGAACATGAGCGATCCGCCGCCGGACTGGCGCGACTGGCCCATCAACCAGGCGCGACGCCGGTTGCTCGACGAAGGCCATCTCACTTTTCTGAGGTTGCACGGAAGCGTGGATGAGATCTGCATCCTCGACGACTTCGCACGGCAACTCGATCTCGGCCCCGCCGTCGTCCGCGAGGGGTGGGTGAGCGTCCACGAAATCCCCGCCTGCCGCTTCACGGAGCTCATCGAGCGCGTAAAAAAGAGAACCGGCATGCCCGCCATGCGCGTCGCCTATCCTCCGGATCCCGATCGGCCTGTCCGGCGCGTCGGCCTGCCCTGGGGAGGCATGGGCCTGTTCGTCAATGTGGAATTCCAGCAGCAACTGCTTTCTTCCGGCTGTGATGCCTTCATCGCCGGGGAATCCGACTGTTATGCCTTTCGCTTCGCCACCGAGTGCGGACTCGGCGTGATCGAGACCAGTCATGAACTTTCCGAGGCCGCCGGACTTCACCACTTCACCAACATGCTGTGTACGTCATTTCCTGATGTCACGTTTACGTTTGAAGAGGTCGAGGCCGTCTGGACGATACAATAGGAACGTTCGCGATCCGGAAGAGGCGGGCCATGCTCGACAACTGCCACACATAGAGTATGGTGATGTCCGCGTAACCTGGATCTGACGATACCCTGTTTCCGTTCGACCCGCTTTCTCTCCGGTCCGGTTCAACATGAGCGACCTGCCGACATCTCGAGAAGCCGACCGCTGCCTGGAGCGGGAACCGCAGCCGCGCGAACTGTTGTTCGGGAACGGTCGCGACTTCAACACCTTGTTCGAGAGCGCCCCGCTCGGCATCGGAATCTGCGAACTGGATGGGACGATCCGTCATGCCAACCCCGCGCTCGCCGCGTTCCTGGGCTACCGAGTTGGGGGGCTGGTCGGGCGAACGGTTCCAGATATCTCCCATCCGGACGACCAGCAGCAGGACGAGGCCTTGATGGGTGAGCTCCTTGAAGGTCGCAGGCAATCTTTTCAAATGATCAAACGCTACCGGCACGCCAACGGCCACATCGTTTATGGTGAACTCAGCGTTACCCTCATTCGTGATGAGAAAGGCCGTCCGAAGTACGGTCTGGGTATGGTATGGGATCTGACCGAGCGCGTCCTCGTGGAGGAGAAGAATGCCCAATAAACCATGATGCTCTCGCATGTAGAGCGACTGGCCCGCATAGGGGCCTGGGAGCTCGACGTCGCCAAGCAGGTCATCCACGTCTCCGAAGGGTGGCGCCGGATTCACGGCGTCGAGGCGTCCACGCTGAGCATGGATCAGTTGCACCCGATCGCGCATCCCGACGATCTGCCGGAAATCCTGGAAGCATTCCGTCGATCGCTGGAAAGCGGCATACCCTACGACATTCAACATCGAATCATCCGGCAGGACACGGGCGAAGAGCGTCACGTCCTGGTGCATGGCAGGGCCGTCGTAGACGACGAGGGAAGAACGGTGCGGATAGCCGGCGCCGCGCAGGACATCACGGAACAACTCGCACTTGAAGATAAACTTCGCCAATCTCAGAAGATGCATGCCATTGGGACGTTGGCCGGCGGCGTCGCCCATGACTTCAACAACATCTTGACCGTGATCATGGGTAACGAGGAAGTCGTGAGGAACGAACTGCAACAGGATCCGAAGGGTTCCCCTGCAATCCAGGCATCCATGAAGCAGATCCGCGAGGCCGCGCAGCGTGCTGCCGATCTGACGAAGCAACTCCTCGCCCTGGGTCGCAAGCAGCCCATCGACGCCAAGCCGATAAATCTTTCATCGCTCGTCCGCGATTGTGCTGAGATGCTCCGGCGGGTCCTCGGAGAGCGCATCGATATTCGCACCGAGGTTCCCAATGGCGATGTCATGATCTGGGGAGACCGGGGCCAATGGACGCAGGTCCTCCTCAATCTCGGCATCAACGCACGCGACGCCATGCCGGAGGGTGGACACCTGGCTCTGGTCCTCGCGGAACAGGCCGGGATGGTCGACCGCGACCCCTCACAGCAGACGCTGCCTTCCTACCGTGAGGTAAAATTGCAGATCGAGGACACCGGCTGCGGAATGGAGCGGGACACGAAAGAGCAGATGTTTGAGCCCTTCTTCACCACCAAGCCCGTCGGGGAAGGTGCGGGCCTGGGACTGTCGGTAGTGTATGGCATTGTCGAGCAATCCCGCGGTCGCATCCACGTCCATACCCAGCCCGGACAGGGGACCCGGATCGATATTCACCTGCCACTTCTCGAGGAGAAGGCGCCCCCGAGCGAACATGGGAACGCGTCGATAACGGCGCTTCCCCCGGAGTCCCACATTCTCTTGTGCGAGGACGACCCCGGCGTGCGCATGCTCCTGAAGCGCATCCTCGATCATACCGGCACGCAGGTCAGTGTCGCGGATGACGGCCGGAAGGCGCTGGAGCTCGTGGCCCAGGGCATCGTTCCCGACGTGGTCATCACGGATGTCGTCATGCCGGAGATCAATGGGCCGGATCTCGTGCAGCAGCTTCGGGAGCATATCCCGAATCTCAGGGCCATCTTCATCTCCGGCTACGCGGCCGATGTGATCAAGACCCGGCAGGATATTCATGAGGCAGATGCGTTTCTCGCCAAGCCGTTCGATTCGGCGGAGCTGATCGACGCCATCTCCACCGTACTGACGATGCAGTAATTGCGATCAAGCCTTGGTACGTCCCTTGACGTGTCCCAGTCCGCCGTCCACGCCGATGACCTGGCCCGTCACCCAAGCGCTTTCGTCACTGAGCAGCCAGGCGATGGCGGGGACGATGTCCTCAGGCGTGCCGATGCGCCCCAGGGGATGCATCGCGACGGACGCCTTCAGCGACGTCGGGTTCGATGTGATTTTTTCACTCAGGGGCGAATCCACGAGTCCGGGTGCGATGACGTTGACGCGAATACCCACGTTGGCGTACGTGGCGGCGGCGGAGCGGGCCAGGCCGATGACCCCGGCTTTGGCGGCGGCAATCGCTTCGTGGCTCGGCAGGCCGACCTCCGCGGCGGCGGAACTCATCAGGACGATCGATCCTCCCCCCTTGCGCATCACGCTTGCCGCCGCGCGAACGGTGGCAAAGGCCGTCGTCAGGTTGGTGTCCAGCACGTCCCGGTATTCCTCGTCCGACGTCAGATGCGCGGGCTTCAAGAGAATCGAGCCCGCGAGATTCACCACTCTTCGAATCGGACCGAGGTCCTCCGCGATGGATGCGAAGCATTGGGAGAGGTCCTCAAACTGACGCGCGTCGACGCTCCAGGGATGCCCACCGACTACGGCGGAAAGCGGTTCGAGCTTGCCGATGTCCCGGCCCACCAGCGCGAGCGTATCACCTTGTTCAGCAAGCCGTTTCGTCAGTGCCGTACCGATACCGCCACCGGCGCCGATGATGACCGTCGTATTCGTTGTTGAGGATTGGGAAGTCATGAGATGAAGGTGCGTCTTTCGGAAGAGGTGGAGGATTCAACGTGAATCCGCGAGTGCTACTCATCATCCGAGAGTTGTAGCGCTTCCACGAGTCGTCCGACCACCAGCGAGATCATGAAACGCAGCGGGTCCGCCTCGCGGCCCATCGCACGAATTTCTCGGTTGGCGGAGGCGGCGTGATCCCAGACGAGGCTTTGCGCCTTCTGGACGCCCACGACGCCCGGAACCGTGGATTTGCCCAGGGCTCGATCGCGACGCGTGTTTTTACCCAGGAGGTCCGGCGAGGCGATTTCGTCCAGCAGATCGTCCACCGTCTGGTAGGCGAGCCCGAGATGATGCCCGACGCGT
>CAZUAQ010000015.1:0-119627 GCA_964618455.1 uncultured Planctomycetales bacterium
AGTGTGTATTAGGCGCGTCGCCTGACTCTCCAATTCAGGCTGAACCATTACAGGCACATCATCTTGCTGGCCGACGTCGAGGTCAATCCTCCACGGGGATCAGCCTGACGATGCGATCGTCATCGGCAGCGGGTGTTCCTCGCGAGTCGCGGTTGCTGGTGGTGATGTAGATGTAACCATCGGGTCCCTCGGCGATGCCCCGCAATCGACCAAGTGTATCCTGCAAGCCACGTGCGATGCTCGCGATTTCGTCGTAGTTCTCCCCGTCGAATTGCACAACCCACAAGGATGCCCCGCGCAGGCCGACGAACAGGAACGCGTTTTCCCAGGCGGGGTAACGCTGACCCGTGCAGAAGGTTCCCCCCGCCGGGGCGATCGGGTCGCTGCCCGACTGATAGAGCGGCGCTTCGAAGCCCTCGGAAGTCTGCTCGCCGCGGAAAATCGGCCAGCCGTAGTTGCCGGCGGCGACAATCCGATTGATCTCGTCCTGACCGGCTTCTCCGTCGAGACCGGCACTCGGGCCGTGCTCCGTGGCGATCAGCACGTCGTCGCGCTCGGGGTGAAAGGCGAAGCCCTGCGGATTGCGATGGCCCAGCGACCAGATGAGTGAATCGCCGAAGGGATTGCCGTCGGGCACCGAGCCATCCGGCATCATGCGCAGGAACTTGCCGCCGAGGAAATCCAGTTCCTGGGCGCGATCGGCCTGCGTGGCTTCGCCGGTCGAGGCGTAGAGCATCCCGTCCGGCCCGAAGCCGAGGCCGAGCCCATCATGCACGAACGACGCCGGCAATCCGGTCACGATCGGAGCGTTGTCGGCGGGTGTGAATCCGTTGTCACCCAGGCGGTAGCGTTCGATCACGTTCTCGAGGCCCGACCCGGTCTCCCGGGTGTACGAGACAACCACGGTCGAATCCTCTTCAAAGTCTGGCGACACGGCCAGCCCCATAAGGCCTCGCTCGGAACGCGGGAACGGCTCGGCGACGTTGGGAACCTCCGTCGTCGACAGGATCGCCCCGGTCGCGACGTCGATGACGTTCAGCCGCCCCGGCCGCTCGGTCACGAACATCCGATCTCCGTCGGGCGTGAATCCCAATGCCCACGGCACCTCCAACCCTTCGACCACCGTTTCCACGGTGAACGACTGGCCGTCGAGCTCGAAGACGGTTCCGTTCACGCCCGTGGGCGGCGGATTCGTCGGAAACAGTTGGTCACAACCACAGGCAATCAAGCCAAGGCAGATGCAAGAGCCGCGTATGATATTCACGATACGTGTCCTCCGCGTTAGTTAAGCTATTCATCCGACCCGATCTAATCTTAAGGAGGATAAGTGACATGGGGCCGTAAACCCGCATGAATCGGAAGGACGGGGGATGACCCCGGTCCCTTCGGACCTGGGGATATGATTATTTATCACGCATCAGTAAGAGCTCGGTAACGACTTCCTTCCAGTGACTTTCAATCCAGTTCGAGCCCCAGGGTGGGACCCGGCGGAATGTCCAACCGGCCAATTCCAACTCGCCGACCATGCACTCTGCGCGATCTGAATTACTGGAGTGCACGATGACGGGACAGATCGGCGTTAGAGTGCCGAGAAATTTCGCCACATCCAATCCATCGCCCGGATCTTCAGAGTCGTCTTGCTGCGGGTAGAGATCATGGTCGAGTGACATGATGACCGTCGAATCGAAATAAATAGCGCTATCTCGGATCATTGACCACGCTGTCCTCCACCAGAGGAGGTCCAATGTTGGATCAATCGCCGCGAGGCATGAACGAAACCGCTGAATGCGAATAGCTTCGTCATCAAGAATCAGGACATTTCTTGACTGCACGCTCATCTCGCTCTCACCAGCGGCACGCCGCCCAGTCTTGCGTACGTCACGATGTTCATCAGCAGTGTCCAGCGCGCCGAGTGAAAGATTCGCCGACCGACGGGCTGACGCTCGACCTTGAGTCCTTCATAATAGGCGTGGCCGTGCTGATAGAAATGGCCATCGGCGAACATGAGGAGGGGTTTCGTTGCGACGATATCGATGTAGTACGTTTTGTCCTTTTCCAGCTTGAGTTCATCCGGCAACCAGGCGACCTGAAAAAGCTTTGGTGTCGACGTGTAGTAGTCGGCATAACCCTCGACCGGCCCGGGGATGTCGGGGTACGTGATGCGCGGGCGGTGCGGGCTTGGCCGGCTGCGGAAGATTTTCACCGGGTCGAGCACTTTGCCCCATTCACCCTCCTCACGGATGCGCACCTCGCCCATGACCTGCTCGTCGTTCGCGCTGACCGCCCAGAAGGAGATCCCCGCCAGGCTCGCGCCGTGATTGACGAAAGTCTGCCCCCACTCGGTCGTCGGGCGATGGCCGGGCAGAAAGATCTCCCAGTCCTCCGTGCGGATCTGGTTCTCCACGTACTGCCCGTGGGCATCGCTGAAGATCAGGCAGCAGAGATCGCCGTCGGAAGGACGCTCCTCGATGAACGCAAGGCCTTGCGTGTAGCCGTCGCCGTTATCCGGGCGTACGTAGCTGTGCAGGTGAAACTGCTTTCCGCCGTGTGAGCGATACGCTTCGGCGCGGATGGCGTACGTCTTCCCGGGCTCGACCGGCATGTCGCCATGTCGATACCCCGCGCGCACCAACGTCGTGTGATTCTTCTCCCCCGCCACCCGATCGAATGCGTTCGACCAGCCGGGATCGGGCGCGACGGCATCGGTCAGCATCAGCGCCTTGGTGTGCGGCCCTTCGGCGTGGAACATCATCTGGTACTTGTTCGCCTCGGGATTCTGCTGCGGCCGGATGAACATGGACAAGCCATAGATCATCGTGCCGCGCGCGACGAAGGACTGATAGACGTTCACGCGCTGCTCGATCCAGTCTTCGTTCCAGGTGTCACTCGGACCCGGCGGAACACAGGAATACTCCACGGGCAGGACGATGTCGTCGTTGCCCTCCTCGACGGGCCACTGGGGAATCACGATCGGCGGCGTTTCGATCCGGTCGAACATGAGCATCAATGCGGAGGGTTTTTGGGGGACGTCGAGTTCGAACGTTCCGTCTTCTCTGATCCGCGCTACGGTGCTCTTGCCATACCCGGCGGCGAAGCAATCGATCCAACCGGGGTGGCCTTCCAACACGGTCATGCCTTCGCGGCCGGTGACGGTCGGCACGAGCACACGGCCCTTCGCGGCAGAAGCGTGTTCCGCGAAGCCGCTCAGCGACAGAACGGCCAGCAGCAAGGAAAGGCGTCGGCAACATAGGGTGGAGTCAGACATGGGAGACCTCTTCCTTCCGGCATTCCAGTGATCGGTGGCATCAGCATAACGCCGATCGCCCCGGCATCGGAATGTGGGAAGGTGGCGGGTGGAACGTGTTTGCATGGCAGACTCGATCCTCTTCCGGACGGGATCCATGCGGAACTGGGGAATCTTACCCACCGTGGCCACCAAAAGTTGGGGACATGTCCCCAATCGAGACGTAGTTCACCCTGCTAGCTCTTCGGCAGGAAACACGTATCCTACTGCGGGATAGCACTTTACATTCAATAGGCTGGGTTGAGGTGAATCCTGGCACGGCGAATGCCCTATTATCTGATCACTTCCGGTGAATGTCACCGGAGTTCGGAGAGGCGACGACGCCAACGCGTTTGTGGGGAGATGAACGCCGCGGTCACTTGCCTCTCACGGGACTTGAATCGTTTTCTGGTGCTCGTGTCCGGAACCGTCGGGTGGGGAGACCCGGCGGTTTCGGCACTTTTACGCGCCCCGTTCGCGTCGGTGACCTGGCGAATCCGGAGTCTCGTTCGGCTGCCTGCCCTCTGTTCGCTCTGGATCCACGAGAGCGCGGCATCAGAATAGCAGCTTGATTTCAACAATGCAGAGGTAGGAAAGCATCACGATCACCGCCAGCGCAAGGACATACCCATACCATGGCCAGCCGACGCGCTTCGTTGCGCGATACGCCACCGCGTACAGAATCAGAAACAGACCCATACAAGCCGTGATAAACGATACGCCCGTGGCCCAGAGGCGGTAGCCCAGGCCCACACGACTGAACGACCCGCCGAAGGGTATGTGGACCGCGCTGCGCAACGGAGAGCGTTCCGGATAGATGACGGAATCCACAAGAAAGAACATCACAAAGGACAGGTGGGTGAGGATGCCGATCGCCAGTACTCCACCGGCCATGAACAGCAGGCCGCGAATCGTATCTTCTCTTTGGACACGCAAGGTGTCCATCTCCGTCGCAAGCGTGCCACACTCCGGGCATCGGCCGCTGGTGTTGCCGGTGAGCAGGTAATCGCAGACTTCGCAGACCTCCCCGCTCCGAACGCGAGGCCAGATTGCACAAACGGGGACTACCCCGAATGCCAGGAAGAACAGACAGCAGCTCGACAGGTAAGGCCCGGGAATGACCATACTGACCAACGCCACACCCAGCGAGGCCGCTCCCACCCTCCTGCAGATCGGCTTCAACGCCCTCAGGGAGCGGATCGGCTTATGCAGAATTTCTGTATTCAAATGGTGATGCAGCCTCTTCATGACTGAAATACAGATCGCCCGAGGATTGAGATCTGAGCGGATTACCCTCTTGCTACTCCTCGGACAGCAATCGATCTTCCTCGTAGCTATACCTTGGGTGCCGTGTGTAGGTGATCTGATTGGAAGGCTCTATCGACCTCTCGTCAACGTACTGAAGCCCTAGATAAGCGATACTCTTTCGGCTTGCTAATCCTTCCCCCCATGCGACAGAAACCACGCGTATGTCTTCGGGTCGTTGTAGAACTGTGTCCAGACGTCATGGCCGGCGTCGGGAAGGGAGGTGAACTCGACCTGTTCGTTGCCCATGTTGCGCAGGACGTCGACCATCTCCTTCGAGTGGCTCCAGGGCACGACCGGGTCCTGTTCGCCATGAACGACCCAGGTCGGCGTCTGCCACACGCGGAAGGCCAGCAGCGGAACGACGCGGCCGCAGAGCGGCGCGATGGCGGCGAAACGCTCAGGGTGGGCGATGGCCAGCTCCCACGTTCCCGCCCCGCCCATGCTGTAGCCGGTGAGGTAGACGCGATCCGCATCGGCCGCGTACTCCGCCAGCACCTCGTCCAGCAGCGTATTGAGCGCATCGACCGACCAACTCTCCATCAGCGGGCACTGCGGCGCGACCACGATGAAGGGGAAGTCCTCGTGCTGCTGCGCGTAGGCCAGCGGGCCGTAGCTCTTGATCTTGTCGAGATCGGTCCCACGCTCCCCGGCGCCGTGCAGGAAGAGAATCACCGGGCACGCGCCGTCATCGGTGTAGCCTTGGGGCAGATGCACCCAGTACGGCAGGCTGACGCGCTTGGTGATCTCGCGGTCCATGTGGCGGCGGGATAGCGATCGCGGGCGAGAAGGCAAATCGAAAGTCTCCTTGATAGATCCGTTGACGTGCGAGACCTGGGCGATGGTCGCGTCGGCGGCGCCGTCTTTCACGTCGATCGTATATCGGCGCTCCGGCGAAAGCACGAGCTCGACGCGCACGCGATCCTCGGTGATGTCCATGCTCATGCCGTCCGCCGGCACGATCGGCGTGTCGCGGTACGGCTCGTAGAGCACCACGAACGTGGAATCGAGGTCGTCACCCTGTCGTTCCAGGAAAAGGTAAGGCAGCTTCTGGGCATAGTCCTTGCCGAGTCGCGTCTCGCCCTTGCCGGTGGCGATCGTGCCGTCGAAAGCCGCCCCCGTCGCGCGGATCTTCCCGACGACCTGGCCACCCCACTTGTCCAGGATGGCGGTGTCCGCATGCCACGGAGAGCTCGCCGCTGCCTGCCGGACTTCGGTCACGTAACCGTCGCACTTGTTCGCTGCGTCGGCGAGTTTCACGCCGGTGACTTCCATCGCGCCGTAGTACAACGGCATGGTGTACGTGTGGCGCTTGCCGCCTTTCACCCGGAAGACATCCACGAAGGCCGGCCGACCCGGCTCGGGCTCGAAGCTGACCAGCGTCCGCTCGTAGCGCGACACACCATCAAAGACGCAACGCGCCTCGGCGGCGATGAACTGCACGCTCCCCTTGCCGGCGTACCCGAGCAGCTTTCCTCCGCCGCAGTGCTTCTGGTTCTGACCGTCGACGACGACCGTGGCATGGCTTCGCGTGTTGCTGGTCCAGGCCCATCGCGCCGGCCAGCCACCGGTGTACAGCGGGTAGCCCTGCTCGGGAATTACGACGTTGTCGAAGGCGTACAGGCCGATGTTGAGGGCGTCGAAGTGCGAGTGGCTGCTGGTCCCCGGCTGTGGTGAGTAGAACATCCAGAGCGCGGTGCGATCCGCCGCCTTGCCGTGACGAAGAATGCCGAGCTTGTAATCCGGCTTGAGCACCGACGGCGGATTCCATGGCCCGGCCTTCCGCGCTTCCTCGGCGATCTTGGCGTGCACCGCCATCGGGTCGGGTGAAAAGATGTTTCGCGGCAGTTTGTCGACGTCGCCCCCGACCGCGCGCATGGCGACCTGGGCGTAGCGGGGTTTGCCGGTCAATTCATACAGCTTCATGTAAGGCCCCGGCGGACAGGGGAAGCCATGCCTGGCGTTAATCTCCGTGCCGGTGTCGCCGATGTGCGGGATGAAGGCGTCGACGCAATAGATGTCGGGCCAGAACTCGAAGACGGCGCCGAATTTCGGGTACTCGTTGATCGCCCTGCGCACCACCTCGATGTCCAGCTCCGCCAGGTCCATGAACAACTGGCAGTAGTTGCTGTACGCCCCGCCGTCGTAGCCGGTCGAGCGCTCATTGCCGGAGCCGTCGTTGTTGAGAAAGTGGGCGGGCACGATGCGCGGCATGTGCATCGTCGCGAAATCGTCGATGGCCTCTTGCCCGCGAAGCACCATGTCGATCTTCGCTTCCATCATCTGTGAGATCGTGCCGTTCATCCAGTAGGAACGCTGCTTCGTGGTCATGCGATCGATGAAGATGCGCTGCTCGATATGATTGCGAATGGCTTCCACGGAAGACTTGTCGCTCGGCACGTCGTACTCGTCCGACATGCGCCGAATGAACGCGAGGGCTTCGGGGATGTCGTCCATACCGTCGTAGATCATGTCGTAACTGAGGGCGTTACCCGCGAAGCCGCTGGCCCAGTAGTCCGGGCCGACAATTCCGTTCCAGTACGAACCCGGGCGGAAGTTGATCAGCTGACCGTCGATACCGTTGAGCATGGGAAACACGTCGGCGAGGCGATCCATCAGCACGAGCGCCTTGTGCGCGTAGATCGGCTTGCCGCTGTAGGCATAGGCCTTGCAGAGCGCGCTCAGCCCGCGCATCGGTCGGGTCCAGTGGATACGGTAGTTGTAAGTGGCGATGAAGAGGTGCAACGCCTGCGGACCGCGCGCCGTGTCCAGCCATCCCCGGCCGTCGTCCACGCACCAGGTGTGCTTGGGATCGTTCGGATCGGGGTGCTCCACGTTGAACAGCAGGCTTCGATCCGCCCGATCGTAATGAAAGAGCCCGTCCTCGGGTGAGATTCCGCTGGCGTAGAACTTCGCGAAGTCGTTCTTGGGGAAGAGTTCTTTGCAGTTGGGGCATTGCATCTTCCATGGGTGGTCCAGGGCGGGCTGGAAAGCGTAGGCCGTCGAACCGCGATCGCCGTAGATGGCGTTGCCGCAACTCGGGCAGCCGAGATCACGATTCACGCCAATCGCCCGGGGAAGCACCGGCGACGGAATCATCTTCCACAGCTCTTCGTCGCTGATTTTTGTGAATGGATCCGCCTCGGCCAGGACCTGCTCGTACTCCGCCTTCGCCCAGTCGTAGCGCTCCACGTTTCGTTGCACGATCGCGCGCTTCGCCGGCCCGTAGAAGGTGGGCCCGGTCTTGCTCGCCCGTGGCACGAATTCGGCGGCGGAGGCCGTCATGTGCAAGCTCAGAAGACCAAGTAAGACACAGGCGGACAGGACAGTTGCTCGCTTCAGCATAATGTTCCTCGTTCCGAAATGGCATATCGATGGACAGACACGAACCTCGGCGCATACTTCCCGAAATTGCGGCGTGTTTCGTTCCCGGTTGCCCGATGTTACGGCAAGTATAATCTTTCGCCCGGGAACTCACCACGCTTACCATCGAGATCCGCCACTCATGTTCATGACCGGCCGTTAAGAGTATGTTCAACGGCAAGTGCCCTTGGAATTCCATCCATCGAGCGGCTACCATTTGTCATGGCTCCAGAGTCCACAACCTCGGAAGCTTCCGCCGAGAACGCGGTACCGGCAGGGCGCGTGATCATGACGCACGCCCGCGGCCTGCACTCGCTCTCCGCAGCCCACAGCCTCAGTCGTCGCGGTATCGAAGTGATCGGCTGCGACGAAGCGCCCCTCTCGTTGATGGCCTTCTCGAAACATGTCATGAAGACCTTCGTGCTGCCGTCTATGGAGGATGAGCCGGAAGCGTATCTCGACGCACTGGTCGAGCAGGTGGAACGATGGAAGCCTCCTCCCGGCGTCCCCTATGTGCTGATGCCGATCCATCGCCACACCCGGTGGATTGCGCGGCATCGCGACCGTCTCGAACCGCTCATCCGCATTGCCTCGGCGGAGGAGCGACATATCGATCGCGTATTCCCCAAGGATCGTCTCATGGAAACCGCTCGGGAGTTCGACGTGCCGGCGCCCCCGACCTGGATCATCGCTGATCCCGACGAACTGACCTCGCACCTCGATGAGATCCAACTCCCCGCCATTCTCAAAATCCCCGACGGCGCCGGCGCAAAGGGATTGGAGAAAGTCGAAACGAAGGAGGACATGCTCAAGCAGTGCAGGAACCTGTTCAAGAATTACGTGAAGGAAGGTGGCCGCCTGCTCGTCCAGGAGATGGTCGATGGTGAGGATTACTGCGTGACCACCCTCTTCGCTCGCGGCCGGCTCCGAGCATACATGACCTATCGCAATCTGCAGACGTTCCCGGACGGGGCGGGTTTCGGCATCCTGCGCGAGACGGTGGACGCCCCGCCCCTCATCGAGGCGGCGTGCCGGCTGATGGAGCCGCTCGAGTGGCACGGCGTGGCGCAGATCGACTACCGATGGAGCGGAGAGAATGGCGATACGCCCTGGCTGATCGAGGTCAATCCGCGCTTCTGGGGCGGGCTCTTTCAGTCCATCGAGTCGGGCATCGATTATCCCTGGCTGCTCTATCGCATGACGGTGGATGGCGACGTCCCGCCCGCCGATCCGCCGACCATCGGCGTGCGCACGCGCATCCCCGTACTGGGCCTGGTGTCGGCGATTGAACATTGCGTGGAGAACCAGTCCGCGTTCTCGGCGTTAGGTGATGCCTGGAAGAAGTGCCGGCGGGAACTTGCCCAGGGTAGCGTGCTTCAGGGGCTCCGCGAACTGGTCACCGGGATCGATGAGGCGATGACGCTTCCCCTTGACTTCACGTTGCTGAGCGAGCGTCTTCGTGAGTACCAGGAGGCCCGTCCCGAATTGCTGTCCACGGATGATTCCTACGCTCCCCTCGGCGTGCTCTACGTGCTGGCCCACATCGCCCGCCACGGCAAAGTGCCCGAGGAACTCCGCTAGTCTCACCGAATCTCATGACGCCACGCCCTCGCCCCAAACCCCGCATTCTCATCTCCGTGGATCAGTCTTCCCTGCACCTGTTCGGGCTGACGTACTTCACCTACCAGCACCTGCTGCGCAAGTCGGGGGCAGTCTCGCTCGGAACCCTGCCGCGTTACCGCTTCAGCCGCGTTCCGATGCTGACGCAGGCGCGGCAACTGGCTCGGCGCGCCGATGGCCTGCTGCTGACCGGCGGGGGCGATGTCGATCCGACGTTGTACGGGTCCCGTGAACCGGCGCGCCACGTTCGCCCCTGGCGAGACCGCTTCGAACTGGAGTTGATCAAAATCGCCCTGACGCGGGAGATTCCGATTCTGGGCATCTGCCGCGGGTGTCAATTGCTGAACGTGGCCGACGGCGGATCGCTTCGCACCATTCGCGACGATTCCGAGCGCCGCCGCTATCACCATCGGATGCGTAAGCACCCCGTGAAGATCAGCTCAAACAGCCGTCTGGCGGAGATCGTCGGACGTAACCGCATTCGCGGCGTCCGTTCGCTGCATGGCCAGGTGGTGGATCGGCCGGGCAAGTCGCTTCACATTGTGGCCCATGCGGACGACGATCTGCCCGAGGCGATTGAATCGACCGCGTTCGAGCGGCGCTGGACCGTCGGCGTCCAATGGCATCCGGAGCTCTCGTGGAGCACGACGGAAGAACATCGCCTCGTCGACGCGTTCGTCGCGCAGGCCGCCAGGATGCGCTGACCACTTCGAGATGACTGGATTGCCAAGCCTCAGGAACCGCTTTGCCTCTTCAACGCGGGCTGTTTGTCGGCATAGCCCGCCCAGAGCGCCCCTCGCCGCAGAAGCCTTCCAAAATTCGGATCCTTGCACGCCTTGACGTCATGGCCAAGAACGATGTTGAACACGCGCCCCTTCCCATAGGAAAGCGTCCACGCCAGGGGTTCGATTTTCTCGCTCCATTCGGAGTAGGCTTCTACGAGCACGTGGATGTCCTCATCGCCCACGAGCTTGGCGTACAGTTCGTCGTCCGCCTTGAAATGTGATGTGCCCTGCGTAATGAAGTGCGACTTATCCTTGATGGTCACGTCGAATTCGCCGCGCGGCCCGTGTCCGGACTTCCCACCGACCCAGGTGCGCCCGATCATCTTTCCGAACTCGGGCCAATCCCCGAAGGCGCGACACGAGTAATGAAACGAGATCAAGCCCTTGCCCCCGGCGACGAAGTCCCTGAGGTTCTTCTTCGCCTTGTCCGTGAGGCCCGGGCGCTGATGGTTGTAGTAGTTGAACAGAACGATGTCGTAATCCGCCAGGGCCGACGACTCCAACACGCCGGGCTCCTCGCTGAT
The DNA here is from genome assembly GCA_964618455.1 of uncultured Planctomycetales bacterium. Lineage (GTDB taxonomy): Bacteria > Planctomycetota > Phycisphaerae > UBA1845 > PWPN01 > CAZUAQ01. The sequence goes on from CAZUAQ010000015.1 coordinate 10,881, forward strand.
CATCACCTCGAGATTCTCAGCCTTTTCCAGGTGCTCGCGCAGTACCGGCGTCGTCGCACGCCAGTCATGCGCGGACACATCCCTCCCCGTGATCAACAAGAGGCGAATCTTCTCCGGCTCCTTGGATTCCGGCTCACCCGCCCAGGCGGCCAGCGCCCACAGCGTACCTGTCGTGATGAATAGGCCGATGATGATAGTCCGTTTCATAGCGCTGTTTCCTTTCCGATTGCGTGTCCATCAATGATTGAGCGTCACGGGTCCTCGAGAATGATTTGCTTGAAAGCGATCGTACCAAGCTGCTATTCCATGGAACCGCTCGACGGTAGTGGAATCATCCGCTCTTTACCGTCATACGTGAGCACGATCGTCTTGCTCTTGCCGCCATTCCACAGGTCATACCGCGGATCAGCGTACCGATCGAAGAATGCGAAGAGACGCTTCTTGAGCTGCGCACGTGTCCCGGCGTGATCCGGGGAATCCGCCAGGTTTGTCGTCTCGCCGGGATCGTTCGCCATGTCGTACATTTCATGCGGTCCGTCCGGCACGCGATGCGTGTATTTCCACTCCGGCGTGCGAATGCAACGCGTGTTCTCAAATTCGTAGAAGATCACGTCGTCCCACGCCTGCTGTTCACCTCGAAGCTGCGGCGAGTAATCGCGCCCGGGGGACTCCGGCTCGACCGGCATCTGCCGGCTCCGTCCCAGCATTCCCAGCATCGTCGGCATGAGGTCGTAGTTGGACACCATATCATCGCGACGCTCACCGGCCTTGATTTTTCCGGGCCATCGCCAGATCAGCGGGATGTGCATCGTGCCGTCGAATGTGTGCAGTGGCCGCGAGTGATCGCCCATGCCCCACATGCCGTTCTGACCGCCACTCATGCCCTGATCGGCGGTGAGGACCACGAGCGTGTTCTCCTCGAGTCCGAGGCGATCCAGTGTCGCCATCACCTCACCCACGCCGTCATCCACCCCGCTGACCTCCGCCGCGTAACGACGCATGGCGTCGATGTTGTTCATGTACTGGCGGTAGGTGCGCAGCCACTCGTGCGTCGGCATGCGCGGAAAGCAGTCCAGTGTCTTGTCAGCGTAGTACTCGGCGTGACGATTGCGCGCCGGCTTGTCGAGATGCCCTCCCAATCCGTATGGCCCGTTGTAGGTCAGGAACAGGAAGAACGGTTTTTCCTTGTTCTGTTCGATGAATCGGACGGCATGTTTCGTCCAGAGATCGGTGAGGTAACCCGGCTCCTCGCGAATCTCGCCGTCCTCGATCACTTTGGCGTCGTAGAACTTCGACGTATGGCCGTGCGGCTTGGTGATCCAGGTGGTGAACCCTTCCTGGGCGTGCATGTTGTCACCGAGGTGCCACTTGCCGGTCAGCCCGCAGGTGTACCCGGAGGCGGCAAAGATTTTCGGCAGGGTCTGGAACTCCTCGACCATGTTGTATGCCCGCGGTCCGGTCTGGGCACGCCCCCCCGCCAGGTAGCAGTGGACGCCATGCTGCGAAGGCAGCAGTCCGGTCAGGTAGGTCGCGCGCGTCGGCGAACAGACGGCATTGGAACTGAAGCACTGTGTGAACAGCGTGCCCTGTTCGGCGAGGCGATCCATGTTCGGCGTGCGAATATCCTTGTTGCCGTAGCAACCCAGCGTCCACGCCCCATGATTGTCGGTCAGAATGAAGACGACATTGGGCAGCCGGTCTGCGGCTTCGGCCACGCCGACCCACGTCCCCATGAAGAGTGCGATCATCAGACCGCACGCGGTAGTCCTTCTCATCAATACACCTCCCGTGTGGTGCGAGGTTCGTGTTCAGATTCTGATTCCTACGGCGACGCTTCCGTCAGGATCGCCACGTGCTGCCAGCCCTGCAGCCCGAACCGGATATCGCGCTCGACAAACTCCCAGATGACCAGGCGTTTGCCCTGGAGTTTGTCCGCGTTGCGTTGCAGCCGCTGCCTGACCAGTGTCGACGCGCCGCCATCGTTGACAATGTACGTCAAGGGCCGCGCGAGTTCACGCGCCAGGTGCGCGAGGAATCCGGCGGAACCCGGTTGATCCAATTCGTAGATGTTCAGAAAACTGTCGCCCAGCAGGAGGATCTCGGACGCGTCGCTGCTGATAAACGGCTGACCCGTTTCCGCGTCGAGGACCTGACGGCATTCCCAGGCGATGGGGTCGTATCCCTGCTCCACCCATGGGAGTTCCATCATTTCAAGCACGTCCCCCTGGTGCGTTGCCTGGACCTGCCGGATCTCGTAGTTCCGCTGCACTTTCGGTGCGAAGCCGAATTCCTGAACACGTTCGGCCACGATGCCCGCCGCCAGCTCCGCCCCGAGCGGCGTCCAGTGCGTGTCGCGCGGCTGATAGAGGAGCCGAGCCGGGTCTGATTTACCTTGACGGTAGTGCTTGAATGCCGCGAAGAGATCCACGGTCGGCACGCCCTCGGCCTCCAGCGCCGCCAGCAACGCTTCCGTGCCCTCCGCGCGAATGGGGCCGTCCACGCGCGTCGTAAGTTGATCCGGATAGACACTCGCCTTGCCCGGCACCGGCACGACCAGCAGTTCGATGCCGCGCAACGCCAGTTGATCGCGAAAATCCACGATGGCCGAGACCGCCGAGGGCACGCCGATGCCTTTTTCCGGATCATCCACCGGCCGGTCCACCATGAACTGGACCCCCGTACGGAAAAACCACCAGCCGTCCCGACCGAGTACCGCCTTCGTGCCCACATCATCGAACAGCCAGTACCGGCCGGTCGCCACGAGAGGTCGTACGGCATCCGCGAACCAGGAATGGCTGCTCAGGTTGTTCTCGAACTTTCGCAGTTCCTTCGCGCTCGGAGGATCTTCAAACAGCTCCATGAACTGAACGGATTCTCCATTCGTCAGATCAACGACCGCCTGCGCGAGACTCATCCCGCCGACCATCGCAAGGAAGGCCACGATCAGGATCCAGTCATGCGCTTTGGGGTCCTTCACATCATCGTCCTAAAACTGGAAGTAGAGAAACGGGCTGAACGCCTGCGTGAACATCGTCCCGATCGCCAGTGCAAACAGCAGGATCAGAAGGATCACGCGCGGCAGACTCAGCCGTTCGACCCAATCATACCCCTGCCACGGTGCAAACACGAGAAATGCGCACAGGCCCAACTCCAGGATGCGACCGGGTTGATAGAACTGCGCCGCCATCAGCGCGGCGGACGACTCCGCGTTCGCCATTCCGAACATGGCCGACAAATATTCCGTGGCATGGCTGATCGTCGCCGCCCGAAAGAAGACCCACGAAATCAGCACCAGCACGAACGTGATCGCCACCTGCAACACGACGGGCATTCTCTCGTAATAGCTCCCCTTGCCGCGCAGCCGCTCGAGGATCAGCACCGCACCGTGAAATCCACCCCAGGCGATGAACGTCCAGTTCGCCCCGTGCCACATGCCCCCGAGCAGCATGACCAGCGCCAGGTTGACATACATGCGCCCGGTTCCTTTGCGGTTACCCCCCAGGGGAATGTAGAGGTAGTCGCGCAAGAACGTCGAGAGCGAGATGTGCCATCGCCGCCAGAAGTCGGTGATGCTCGTCGCCCGATACGGCGCGTTGAAGTTGCGTGGAAATTCGAAGCCCACCATCCGCCCGAGTCCGATGGCCATGTCGGAGTAGCCCGAGAAATCGAAATAGAGTTGGAAGGCGTACGCGATGACGCCGACCCACGCATCGAGCATGTACAGCGAGTCAGCAGCGAAGGCGGCATCGACCAATCCGCCCATCGAGTCGGCCAGAAGCACCTTTTTCGCGAAGCCGATGATGAACAGCGCCGTCCCCGAACTGAATTTCCGGATCGAGTGTTTCCGGTCGACAAGTTGATCGGCGATCGTCTTGTAGCGAACGATCGGCCCGGCGATCAGCTGGGGAAACAGTGCCACATAGCACGCGAAGTCCCAGAACGACTTCACCGGCGGCGACTCCCCCCGGTAGACGTCCACCGAGTAGCTGAGACTCTGGAAGATGTAGAACGAGATTCCCGCCGGGAGCGCGATCTCCCAGATGGAGAAGCCCCCGATGGTCGTCCATTCCATCAACGCGTTGAGGTTGCTCTGGGCGAAGGTGAAATACTTGAAGAAGCCCAGCATTGACAGGCTGCAGATCACGGAAAGCGTCAACGCCGTGCGTGCCCGGGCCGAGCCCCTCGGCGATGTCGCGATGACGTGCCCGCCCAGGTAGTTGACCAGCGTGGCGGCAAGCATCAGCAGGATAAACCACGGCTCCCACCAGCCGTAAAACGCGTAGCTGACCATCAACAGCAGAAAATTGCGCGTGTCGGGCAGAAAGAAGAAAGCGAGCACCATCACAGGCAGCCCGTAGAGGAACACCTCGGGATGCCAGTACCCGTAGCCCGCGTAGAAAGCGAGCAGCACGAAGAAGCTGCGCTTGATGGGAATCACGAAATAGGCAAACAGAACGGCCGGCAGGAAGTAGAACAGAAAGATCTGGGACGTAAAGACCATGCGGATTCACACCATCAAGGTCGAGCCGGCGCACGCTCAGGCGGGCAGGATGCAGTTTTATTTCAGACAGGAGCCAGGCTCACTTGGCGGAATCACTCCACACGGCCCAGTAAATCGTCTCTTCCGGTGGGAGATCCTTGAAATAATTCAGAATGCCCCCCATGTACCAGTCATCCACGTTGGGCTCAATCGCGAGCAGGTGCGTGTCGCCCAGTTCAATCTTGCGGAGGTTGCCCCCGATCTCCTTTACACGCGCGTCCGCCACCTTGGCGCGAGGCAGATACGGGTTGTAATGCGCGACGTAAATCTCGTCCCCGTCCAACTCTCCGCGAAGCACCTCACCGATCTCATATTTCACGACGTAGGCAAAGTCGTAGCCGATATCACTCGTGGGGAAATCATTGTCGAACTTCTCGAGCCCGGGAATGTCGACGAGCTTCGCCACGACTTCGATGGACCCATACTTGGCGGTGTCGCGCTCGGACTCCGGAGGCACGGTCACGGCGTCATCACCCGATGTGCCGTCTCCACTGGATGAAGCCGACTCCGTCCCCGTGACGCTCTCATTGTTGCAACCGAAGCCCCCCGCCAGGACCACGAACCCAATCGCCACACCATTCACGGGACGCAGATACGATACGCGTGCAGTCAGTACCGCGACCGTGAGGAAGCGGATCCAGGAATGCATCCCCCGCGCACTAAAGGCACTATCAGCCGTCGACAACACCATCACGATCCTTCCTTCGCCACCTTCGGGCGACCCCGTTCGATCTCGGCATACGTCCAGTGCGGCTCCCAGCCGGAAGGCAGTGGCACGAGCACGGGCTCCTTCACCTCCTTGTGCACTTCGCGCAGCGCCTTGCTCTCACCGCCGATGGCGGGGGCATTCGAGGTACGCATCAGGAACATCGGGGCGCCGTCCTTTTCCGACTCCCCCCCATCCTGCTTCGACGCCGTAAAGAGAATGTACTTGCTGTCCGGCGACGTCGCGCCGCCGTAGATATGCCGTCCGTCTTCGCCGTAGACCAGCATTTTGTCCGAGCCGTCCCCGTTCGCGATCCACAGCTGCGTCCAGCCGTAGCCTTCCTGGTTGCCGGGACGATGCGAGAAAATGATTCGCTTGGAGTCCATCACCCAGTCAGGCGTGCAGTTCTGATAGGAGTTCACCGGGTTGATCTTCCCAGACTCGACATGGATGCGGGCCACCGTCCAGCTCTCCCCGAAGTGATTCGTCACGCCGCAGAGCCATTTCCCGTCCGGCGACCATCCGAGCTGCTGGTAGATTCCCTGGCGCGGCAGTGTGCCGACAATCCGTGCCGACGCCAGATCCACCGAGTGAATTCCCTTGGGCGTCAGGCACGCGATGCGTTGATCGTCCGGCGACCAGGTCGCCCACGCGAAATCGCCCGGCCGCCCGATCGGTTCAGGATTCGTGCCGTCGGCATCGGCAATGACGACCTGCCCCTGGAACCCCCAGCGGTCATGATCGATCTTGGCATCCGGCTCGAGTCGCCGGTAGAGGAGCTTGGTACCGTCGTAGGAAAATCGCGGCGCGGCTTCACTCGCCTTCGGTGTGTTCGTGATGTTCGTCAACTGCGAGCCGTCCGGCCGCATAAGGTAGAGATCCCAGTCCCCTTTCTCGCTACGTTTGGAAAACGCAATCCAGCCCCGCTGGGCCACTTCATCCGCCAGCGCCTTCTGTTTCAGCGTCAACTTCGCGGGGACCCTGCCTTCCTGGCCGTGGGCTTCAGCCGCCCCTGTGTTTTCCGACGCATCTGAAACCGGATCCCTGTCAGCCCCCAGGGAGGGGGAGATCAGGCTGGCAAGTACGCCGATCAACAGCCATCTCATGAATCCATGCATGGTGTCTCCTTCATCCGGCCGGCTCGGGGCCATAGCGGATGTTATAGGCTTTTAGTGGTCTACATGGAAGGCCCGGACAGCCTTGCCGATTCTGCGTACACCTACCACTGGGCTTCCTCGAAAGCCCCCAGGCGCCCTTTCGGCTTTGGCTGCGGCCGCATCTTGATGATGGCGTTGGCAAGGGATTGATCGGGCTTGGCGGTGACTTTCAGGTTCGTGAAGTCCGATTCCACCACGGCCACCGGCTGCCCCGAGCGTTCAACGAGCTGGGCATCATCGGTGATGGGCTCCTCCGACTCGTCCCGGGTGCCGTAGGCCTTCTCGATGAGATCTTTCTTGAACACCTGCGGTGTCTGCGCTTCCCAGAGTCCTTCCCGAGGCACCGTTGCATCCACGATGCCCGCGTCGCCGACTTTCTTGATGGTGCCACGTAACGGCGCCGCCAGAATGGCCGCCCCACTCTTGGCCGCCTCGGCAAATACATCGTCAATCATCTTCTGCGACACGCAGGGCCGTGCCGCATCATGAATCGCCACCAGCGCAACGTCCTCGGGAACTGCCTCGAGCCCCTTGGCCACCGAATCATGCCGTTCATCACCGCCGATCACCAGCTTCACGCCCATGAACCCGAGATTCGCCCCGTACTTGGACTTCACGGTCTCTTCATCCTCCGGCGCGATGACCAGGATGGTGGATGCCACATCTTCCCTGTTGATAAAGTGCTGAATCGTCCGGAGAAACATGGGCTGGCCGTCGATCTTGGCGAACGTTTTCTTTTCATTGCCGCCGAAACGCTCGCCCTTGCCTGCCGCCACGATAATCACTGCGACTTTTTCCATGGTTCGGCCCTCGCCATCGGTCTCTGCACGGTCGAAAACGGTATTTCCGGCTGCTGACTTACGCCCTCGGAACTCACCTTATCGCCCGTGTCCGACGGCTTCAAGCAACCTGTGGAATTTCGATTCGGAGAAGGTTTTCACATGCTTGGGATCGACCCTCGGGAGACGTTGCGCCGTCATGCGGCAACGTGCGGGCATGCCAGAGGTGATCCGCGTTGGTACACTGATCGGGATCATGCTGACCTTCACACTGAACTCCCGCGAACCCGACGGCCCGGCGCGGGTCGGAACCATCCAGACCCCCCATGGTGAAGTCCGCACGCCTGCGTTCATGCCCGTCGGGACACGCGCCACCGTCAAGGGCGTGCTTCCCGATCAGGTTCGCGATTCCGGAGCGGACATACTCTTGGGAAACACGTACCACCTGGCCCAGCGACCGGGAGCGGAACTGGTCTTCGAGATGGGCGGACTGCATGATTTCATGAGCTGGAACGGACCGATCCTGACCGACAGCGGCGGTTACCAGGTCTTCTCGCTGGCGGAGTTGAACAAGATCACGGACGAAGGCGTCACGTTCCGGTCGCACATCGACGGGAAGTGGCTGACGCTGACACCGAAATCCGCCACACAGATTCAGAATCTTCTCGGGGCGGACATCATCATGGCTCTCGACGAGTGCCCCCCGGGTCAGGCTGATCATGCCACCGCCGCCAGAGCCGTTGAACGGACCGTTCGCTGGGCACAGGAATGCCGGGACGCGCATACACGCGAGGATCAGGCCCTGTTCGGCATCGTTCAGGGTGGAGCACACCACGATTTGCGTCTGAACTGCGCCGAACGTCTCATCGAACTCGAATTTCCCGGCTATGCCATCGGCGGCCTGTCCGTGGGAGAACCGTTCGAGGTGATGGTGGAGGTGCTCCGGGAGGTCACCCCCCGCCTGCCGCAGAAAAAACCCCGCTACCTGATGGGTGTGGGCATGCCCCGGGACATCCTGGCAGCGGTCCGGGCGGGTGTGGATATGTTCGATTGCGTGCTGCCGACGCGAAACGGCCGAAACGCCTACGCCTTCACACGGACCGGCAGCATCCGGCTTCGGAATGAAAAATACCGGCGGGATCCGGACCCGCTGGAGGCGGACTGCCCTTGTCCAGCGTGCCGGAATTTCAGCCGGGCGTACCTGCGGCACCTTTTTCTGGTCAAGGAGATGCTTGGGCCCATGCTGGTGACGCTGCATAACCTCTGGTTTTATCAACGTTTCATGGCCCGTTTGCGCGACTTGATTCCGGAGGGGGATTGGGGGACGATGCTGCGAGATTTCCCTGTCGCTTCTTCGGAAAAGGCGGGGCACCCCCTGACAGGAGATTCGTTCGAATGATGCATCCGCTGTTCGGTATCCGTATGCTCGCTCAAGGAGGAGGTTCCTCCAACGGCGGCGGCTTCTGGATCGGTCTGATTCTGATGATGGGCGTGTTCTACTTCATCATGCTCAGTGGCACGCGCAAAGACAAGAAGCGTCAGGAGATGCTCGCCAACCTGAAAAAAAGCGACCGGGTCATGACCAAAGGCGGGATCCTGGGTTCAGTGGTCAGCGTGAACGAGCAGGAGGTGACGCTCAAGGTGGATGAATCGGCCAACGTGAAGATCACCGTGGTACGTTCGGCGATTCAGACGGTGCTGTCTGAAGGGGAGAAACCGGCCGAGGTTCCTTGATCGCGCCCGGAAGAAACCCGTGAAATGTGACTCTCGCCGGAGTACAATGGACATCGCCGCAGTGCATGTAAAAGCTTGCGGTGAAAGCATCTGCGGTCAGGCATGTGGTGTCTGGCCGACCGTGGAGGCGGGGTCCGGTAAGATCGATGACGAAAGGACGGTGATCGCCGTCCCGGGTTCCGCCGGCGGTGGATCATGAGCGAGGAGAGCGATTGCGCTGCCCACCTCAGACCTGATGGACAGGGGACTCAATCGCGGCATTCGAATGCGGAGACCGTTCCCGTTCGGTCCGCGTAAATCGTGCCCTCGAACCGAGATAAGTTCCCATAACGGGGCTTTTCGCACGTTGACGTGAAACCTGGTTGCCGTGAACAATGGGTACGCACCAGGGAAATGAAGCAGACTCAGGGATCTGAAGAAGGTCGTTCGTTTGCGGGGGGAGCGGGGAAGAAGCCTCGACGTCGCAGCGGATGGAGTGAATCACCTTTGGAGTTGACCATGAAGAAGACGTATTCCCGATCCGGACGTGGGTTGGTGTTGATTCTCGGATTGGGCCTCATTCTGCCCCTTTTGGCGGGCCAGGGATGCCCGATGGGAGCGGGAAGTGCTCCGGTCGTGACCATCGTCGCGCCGTCAGTCAGTCAGACGGTTGCCATCGGTACTTCTCAGACGCTGGTCTACACTGTTACCAATCCAGGCGACGGTGATATCACCATCAGCGCATTCTATGACCGTGACGGCCAGGCGAGCACCGGTGACGAGGTCGGCTTCGCGACAAACCTCCCCGCCGGTTCGAACCAGAGTGCTACGCTTGATACCTCGGGTCTCGACGAGGGACAGTTGTATCTCGGCATCGTGGCGGTCAACAGCTCCGGCACGACCGTGGCCTACGCCTCGGGGGTTCCCACGTTGACGACACAGGACGCCGGCCAGGATCAGCCTGACGGTGATGGCAGCACGGGCAATGATGGTATCGTTGGCGGTATCGGCAGCGGCGGTGATGAGGACGATTTCGACGGTGATGCGGGCGACGATGGAAGCGGCGGAACGACCGGCCAGCTCCTGGTCATGACTGCTCCCGGCGCGGATCTCAAGGTGATTCGCGGCACGACCTTCACGATTCGCTGGCGCACCAAGCTGCGTCTGGGCGAAGGCGTGATCAACGTTTTCCGCGAGCCGGATGCCGACCAGAACCGCAAGCCGGACGGTGCGGGTTCACGCGTGGTGCTGAGCCAGGCGGGTCTCGATGCCAGCACGCTGGAGTTTGATTTCGACACCAGCGGTCTGACGGGCACGCAATTCATCGGGGCGACGGTCATTCCCGAAGATGACGAGGAAGACCCGGTCACGGAGTACGCCCCGGGCACGCTGACCATCACACCGCCGCTGTTCTGGGTGGGCGACCTGGTCACCAAGTTCGACGACGACGGCGACGCGCTGCCGCTTCCCGGCCCGATGGAGGGCGCACTCTTCGAAGGCGTGAACAACGGCGACAACATGGGCAGCACGATGCTCTCCGCGCCGGACTTTAACGGTGACGGTCTTGACGAGGTCCTGTTGGGCAGCCAGTACGCCAAGCCCGGCTTCCAGGCCGCTGGAGGCCGTGGAGCCGGCGAAGCATACCTGTTCTACGCACAGGGCGGGCGTGGCCTCCTGGGGACGATCAAGGCTAACCAGGCGGGCGATCTGGATCTCCCCGGCCTGATCTTCCAGGGCATTTTCCCGAATCCGAATCCGAGCTTTGCCCAGCAAGGCAACCGCCTGATGGATCTGGTCGCCGATGTTCCGGCCGCGCCTTTCGCGTCGGAAGGCCTGCGTTCGATCATTCGAATTCCGGACCAGGATGGCGATGGTATCGAGGAACTGGTCTTCAGCTTCCCGTTCGTGGATTCGTACAGCCTGTCGTTCCAGATCTCGGACGGGTATCACCCCTCCCCGCTGATCGGTCTCGGTCGACTTGAAAACAACGGCCAGTTCATGCGTGGCGGTGCGATCATCGTGTCGAGTACGAACTCCCTGTTGAACGATGAAGAGGAGTTCAGCCGTCACGGCGATCGCACGATGATGCTTCAGGAGGTAGGCCAGGTCTTCGACGTCATGTCGCAGCGGTATTCACCGCGATCCGCGCTGGATGCCGAGGGCGGCGACTTCGGCGGTGTGCCGGCCTTGATCGACGCATGCCCGCGTACGCTGTGTGACGACGAACCTCCGGGTGACGGCGAGCTGGATATATCGATCTTCCCGGGCGAGGGCTTCGTTCAGGATACGCTGACCGAGTCGACGTTCCCGATTTTCGCGTTGCCGGATCAGAACGAGCAGACCCCGGGCAGCTCGGCGCAAATCTCCGAGAATTACTTCGGCATCGGGGCGCCGCGCCTGGCGGATCCTGTGCCCTCCTTCGAATTGCGTATCGCGTTTGGAGAATTCCTGCTGACCTCGCAGATTGATCTTCCCCCTTCGATTCTCGGTGGGCGGGAATTCGATGGCTGCATCTCCGACACGATCGACAACCAGGGAAATCCCGTCGCCCCATTCGGGCTCTATCCGCCCAGCGGTTATCTGCGCGTCGGTGGCTCCGGCTTCTACTATGACGAATTGCCCGTGCTTGGGCCGGAAGTCTGTCAGCCGACGATCATCTCGCCTTACAGTGATTACTGCCCGGCGAATCGTATCTCCGACCCCGTGGAGCCGATCGGAGCGCGTATTCTCGGCCAGATCAACCAGAAGTCGCCGACCAATCCCATCTCACGCGAGATCGTTCCCAACCGCTTCGGCCACAGCATGGCGGTCTCGGGAGAGTTCCTGCTGATCGGCACGCCTGATCGCACGGTCGAAAAAGGCGACGTGACGGCGATTCGCAACAACCCGTCGCTCGGCAATCGCGAGAGCAGCGGCGAGATCTACATGCTGCAGATGGTCAAGCCGACGCTGCCGCAGTCGTTCAACCTTTGGGATTCGCAAAACGACGTGACGCAGCCTGCACCCCATCAATACATCATCCAGGACATCGGCTACACGCGGTGCGAGAGCCCGTTCATGCAACCGGGTGATGCGGCTTTCGAGATGGCCCGGCCGTTCCACATTGTGGGCGCCGCGCCCGGTGATCGCATCGGGGACGTCACGAGTCTTGAGGACATGAACCGTGACGGTGTCGAGGACATCGCGGTAGGCGGTTCCGGCACGAACGGTGACCGCGGCAGCATTTACGTGATCTATCGCCGACAGCCGGAACTCGAGGCGGATTACCTGCTGGAGAACCTGCACATCTCGCCGAGCAGCCTGGATCGCCTGAACGGCTTGTACATCGTCGGTCGTCCGGGTGAGCGTCTCGGCACTGCCATGGCCGGTGGTGGCGATTTCAACGATGACGGCTCGCCGGATCTGCTGATCGGCAGTCCGACAGTGACAGGCGCGGCCGGCTTCGAGTCGGGCGAGGTGTTCATCTACTTCGGCGGCACGAACCTGTTGAGCCCGGAGGGCGGCATCACGATTCCCGAACTTCGCGACATGGACTACGGCATGGTGCTGGCGGGTGCCTCGCGTGAGGACCATGCCGGGACGACCGTGGCCGACGCCGGCGACGTCAACGGTGATGGAATCAACGACATCCTGATCGCCGCTCCCGATGCCAGCCCGATGTTCGACAGCACGGGCAACGGTCAGGCGGATGCGATCGGCATCGACCTGAACGGCGACCTTCTGGCGGATGATCTCGATAAAGACGGCGATCCCGACGACTTGACGGACGCGGGCCTGGTCTACATCGTGTTCGGTGGTCGTCATCTCACCGGGAACATCAACCTGCGTGAGATCGGCACGGATAATCTTCCGGGTCTGACGATCGTGGGTCGCCAGGGTGGCGATCACCTGGGTGGAGGCCGGACGCAGAACGGTCTGCTGTCGCGCGGCGTGGCGCCGGCGGGTGACGTGGACGGCGATGGCCTTTCGGATATCTTCGTCAGCTCGGTTCTGGCGGATCCGGACGGCAAGACGAACGCCGGTGAAATCTACCTGCTTTACGGCGGGTTTGAACTCGACTCAAGCGACGACTGACGAGCGTCGATGACGAGAGTGCAGGAGTGTCGCGCGGGTGGGGTCGGTCGCATCACGACATCCCCCACCGCCATCGGCGGTACCCATGAGTGATTCCACGTATCGCAGCGATACGTGGTCCGGTTGAAGACGGTCACGCCATAAGCTTCCCCACCCCGTCGCGGATGGCGGGGCAGGACAAGCGCAATCTTAGATGCCCGCCTGATGGCGTGGCTCCACAACCTTGGACAGGTGAAGTTCATGCAAGACAAGGTCAACCCCTTCCAGAGAACAAAGGTTACCGGACGACCGACGTTGCGACTTCTCGAATGGCGACGATCGCTGCGATCGGCCATCCTCCTTTCGGTGGTCGCCATTCTCCAGATACCTCAGATTGTGTCCGCAGCCAGCCCGCCAGACATCGAGGAGTCCGCCTCCGAATTGATGGTGGTCTTTGATCCGCGCGTTCCGGCGGCGGAGATCGATCAGAATCTTCTTGATGCAGGGTTCAAGGCGAGCACGCCGATCGAAGGTCTCTCGCCAGGGCTTTCTGTGTTCCGATCCCTGTCGGTGCCCTCCACGACGGAACTGACGCGACAGGAACTGATGAGCGTCAGCGGCGTGGCCGCGGTGCGCCCCGTCTTTCTCCAGGAGAATTACAAACATCCCATATACATGAATGGGCAGGTGGTCGTTCGTTTCGACCCCGGCTCGATCAGCCTGGCCGAAGTCAAGGAAATGACCCGGGGATTGGACTCGATCTTCGTGCGGGAGATCTCCGGGCTTCCCGGAGCGTACGTGGTGCAGGTCATCGAGAGCCGCCGGAGTGTTCGATCCGTGGCATCGGCTTTCCGGGCAGATCCCCGAGTACGTTACAGCCACGCCAGCACCATGTTCCGCCTCGTCTCGCATCAAGCGGCGAACCAGATCCTCGATCCACTCTTTCCCTTTCAGTGGCATCTGAACAACACGGGACAGCTCGAGGGTGCGGTTCCCGGGGCGGACATCAACGTCTTCGATGCCTGGGAAAACACGCTGGGCGAAGGGGCCACCGTGGCGGTGCTGGACGATTGCGTGCAGCGCGACCACGAAGATCTCGCAGAGAACTACCTGACCGGATCCGACTTCGCGGGAGCAGGTATCCTCTTTGTCATCATCGTGGATGAGGAGACGGATGAGATCACGATCGAGATCATTGAACCCGAATTCGACGATGATCCCAGTCCGTTTTACGGCCCTGATCCGACCGCTTTTGATCCGATCGGCGACTACCACGGAACGTCGGTCAGTGGCATCATTGCCGCCGCGCCGAACACGATCGGTGTTCGCGGCGTGGCTCCTCGCTCCAATCTCATCGGTATTCGAATCGGAATCGGCGATACGTTTACCAGCGATCAGGCCATTGCCGACGCCTTCCTTTTTGCCGAGGCGAATGGAGCCCAGATCATCAATAACAGTTGGGGCGGACCGGGCGGCCCGCTGTTTCCGTTGATCCCGAACGACGAGATCCTCTTTCCAAGCGTGATCAGTGATGCGATCACCGAGGTGGCCACCAACGGACGAGGCGGACTGGGTGTAGCCGTCTTCTACTCATCGGGAAATGATAACACGTTTATCGACTTGGGAAATGCCTTTGCCGCCCTGAAGCACACGATCGCGGTCGGGGCGACCCTTCGTGATGATACGCTGGCGTGCTATAGCAACTTCGGTCCGGAACAATCCGTGGTGGCACCGGGGGGCGGGTCCGCGCTGCCCAGCGATTTTCCCACGATATTGGAGTTAATACTGGAACCCGAGGTCTGTCTTGAAAACTCGATCGCGACAACCGACAACGAACGAACCATTGGACGCATACGCGGCGACTTTGACCTGGACGGTGAACTGGACGAGTGGAGGGACAACGTCGGTGCGAATCCCGCCCAGAAATTCCTCGACGTGTTCAGCGAGCTGTTCTGCATCAGCGACGATGACCTTCTCTGCATCCCCCTGGTCCCCGATCCCACAGCGTTGGAGGATTTCCCGAACACCAACTATACACAGCGCTTCAATGGGACGTCCGCGGCGTGTCCGGTCGCGGCTGGAACCGCCGCCCTGGTGCTCAGCGTGAACCCGAGCTACACGGCCTACCAGCTTCGCAACCTTCTGGAGCATACGGCGGACAAGCCCGATCGCATCAACGAAGAGTTCGATGCGGTCACCGGTTTCAACGAGCGATATGGCCACGGGCGGGTGAACGCCGGCGCGGCGGTGGAAGCCGCCGAGAACGACCTCAGCTGGCCCAGTCCCGTGGAGAACGTCGTTCAGGCCGTGTCCCAGGATCGCATCCAGCTCGCCTGGGAACTTCCCGACTGGAACAATGACGGGCTTCCGGACGGCGATACGGCGGGTGTGATCGTGGCGGTCGGCCCGACCGGCCAGGTGAACTTTACGCCCGAAGACGGCGTCGAGTACACGGTCGGCCAGGAAGTCGCGCCGGATGTCGAGGTGATCGCTCGCGGCATTCTCAACAGCCTGGACGTGACCGGCTTCCCGACGGGCGAGTTCGACTTTGCCATCTGGACGTTCAACGCGGACAGCTTCTACTCCTGGGGACGTCGCGTCGGAGTGGAGACGAACAACCCCGATCTCGAGCCGCCGCTGATTTCGATTCGAGCCAACCCGACGGTGGGCGATCCTCCGTTGACGGTGCTGTTCACCGCCGGTGGAGTCGATCCCAACGAAGATGGATTCATCGAGTACCTGTGGGACTTTGATGACGGCACGACGGCCACGGGCCCGGCGGCGGAACACACCTTCGAGGTACCCGGAGCTTATGTCGTCAACGTCGAGGCCCGCACACCTTCAGGAGGACGGGCGTTCTCGAATGTCATCATCACGGTGAGTTCCGAAGACAACGTCCTGCCGACGGCCGAGATCGTGGCGACCCCGCGTTCGGGTGATGCGCCGCTCTCGGTGATCTTCGAGGCGTCTGCTACCGATCTCGACGGCACCGTCGTCGCGTATGAATGGGAATTTGGTGACGGCAATTCCGCCATCGGCCCGATTGTCGAGAATGTGTTCCTGAATCCCGGTACCTACGCGGTGACGTTGCGCGTGACGGATAATCGCGGTGGAACGGGTGCAGCCGTCGCGCCGATCGTCGTAACAGGCGTCGGCACGACCACGGAGAGCGCCGGGGCCACCGCCGGACAGACGACCCCGGCCATCTGCGGTGCGGGTGTCGCGGGAGCGGCATCACTGACGTTCGTGGGATTACTCGGCATGGCACTCCTTCACCGGCGCCGTGTGAGCTGACCGTCAGTCAACACGCTGCCAACCCATCGATGGACTCAAACGCGGCAGTGGGTGCAATCGCCCGCTGCCGCCTTTTTTTGCCGTGGCTTCCATCGCTTTAGCCTGGCTGCCGCAGTGTCACTCGAACAGTTCCCCCTGTTCGGCATCCAGGACGCGGCTCTCGAATTCCCCCTGGGACGTCTGCGTGACGACGCGATCGCCCGGTTGGACCTGCTCGGCCCGGGTGACGATGCGGCCGGTGCCGGCCCGACGGGTCAGCGTATAACCACGTTTCAGGATCCGCTGATGAGAAGAGTTATCGAGCCGCTGCGCCCTGTCGATGAGTCGCTCTTCGGCGCGACGCAAGGCGCGTACTGCCGCCAGTTGCAAGCGGCGTTCAAGCTGGTTCGTTCGTTCAAGGGCCTTGCTGACATCCCGGTCGGGCCGTACCGACTGGAGACGGGCATCGTGTCGCTCAAGCCCCCACCGCGCTGTGTGGATTCGCTCCGAGGCTGCACGCCACATCCGCCGCTCGCGTTGAAGAAGCTCACGTTCCTGCATTCGAACGAAGTTTTGCGGGCGATGGCGAAGTAAGGCTACGTGGAGATCGTGCATGCGCCGGCGCGAAGCGGCGAGCCGGTGTGCCACGGAGAGCTTGAGTTGCGTCACCCATGATCGAATCCGACGGTGTTCGTGAGCAAGCGCCCGGGCCGGATCGCGGAACCACTGGAAACCGGCGGCATGCTCGAGGCGCGTCCGGGCGGAGCGTGCCGTCAGGCGGGCCGCGCGGTGCATTCGTGCGGCATGTGAGGCGAGCATGTCGAGTTCTTCATCGCGGACCGGAGTGGCGAGCTCGGCGGCGGCGGTGGGCGTCGGTGCACGGATATCGGCGACCATGTCGGCGATGCTGACGTCGACTTCGTGCCCGACGGCGCTGATGATCGGCAGGCGGCTGGCGTGGATGGCCCGGGCGACGACTTCTTCATTGAACGCCCAGAGATCCTCGAGCGACCCGCCGCCGCGTCCGACGATCAGCACGTCGAGCCCTCCCAGCCTGTCGGCCTGGGTATTCAACCGGTGGATGGCGTCGGCGATTTCACGTGCCGCACCCTCGCCCTGAACCCGGACGGGATGGAGCATTACGTTCACACAGGGAAACCGGCGCTGAATGGTGTGCAGGATATCTCGAATGGCGGCACCGCTCTCGCTGGTGATCACGCCGATGCGTCGGGGGAAGCGTGGGATCGGTTTCTTGTGCCTGGCATCGAAAAGGCCTTCGGTTTTCAGCTTGTCCACCAGCTGACGAAACGCGAGTTCAAGTGAGCCGACTCCGACCGGTGCCAGCTTGCGGGCGTAGAATTGGATCTGCCCGCGCGGCTCGTAATGATCGACATGCCCGGTGGCGACGACATCCAGCCCGTCCTTGGGATCGAACTTGAGCGATGCCGCGGCGGACCGCCACATGACGACACGGATCTCGCTGGCATCATCCTTGAGTGTCAGGTAGATGTGCCCGCTCTTCGGTCGCGACAGGTTGCTGATCTCGCCGCGGAGGTGAACGGTGCCGGGAAGGTGGTCCCCCACCGCCTGCTTGATCATGGCGTTGAGTTGGGAAACGGAAACGGTCTGCGGCGTCGCCTTTTCCTTGGCCGGCGGCGTGGTGCCCTGCATCCTGGATGGATCAAATGGTAGACGGGGCTGAGACATGATTGGCTCTCAGTCGCTCGAGTCACCCGGAATGGACAGTTGATCCCCGTCAACGCGAATCCGCTCGACGTGCCGGGCTTTGCCGGTCTCACTGTCCACGGTCGCGAAGATACCGCACAGCCGTGCATCGTCCGTGGCCACATCGAAGGGATTGGGCGTGTTGGTGATCATGGTTCGCAGCACGCGGTCTTTGCGCCGGCCGAGCACGGAATCGTAAGGCCCGGTCATGCCCAGATCGGTGATGTAGGCGGTGCCGAGCGGTAGCACGCGTTCATCAGCGGTGGGCACGTGCGTGTGCGTGCCGTACACGACCGAAACGCGCCCATCGAGATGCCATCCCATGGCGACCTTTTCGCTGGTGGCTTCGGCATGCATGTCGACGACGACGATCTTGACGTCCTCGGGAAGCTGCTTGAGCAGGCGATCAATCGTGTGGAACGGACAGTCCGTATTCGGTTTCATGTACAATCGCCCCATCAGGGAAATCACCGCCACCTTCGGACCGGCGTTCGTCTGATGGATGGCGATCGACTTACCGGGGGCCTCCACCGGGTAGTTCGCCGGACGAACGATATTGTCCGAGCGCTCGAGCGTGGGAATGATGTCCTGCCGGCGGTAGACGTGATCGCCCAGGGTGACCAGGTTCACCCCGTAACGCAGGATCTTCTCGTAGAGCTGCGTCGTGAGACCGGATCCACCGGCAATGTTCTCGGCATTGCAGATAACGCAGTGAATATCCCGTTCCTTGATCAGACCGGGCAGGACCTGGGAAAGGACGTATCTTCCGGGACGACCGACGACGTCTCCGATGCACAACAGGTTGATCAGCATTCAGGTTCGCTTTCCAGCCGCCATGAGCTTCGTGGGTTTCGGCGGACTGCCCAGAATACAGAAAAACGATGATCGGCTCAACCGAGGCGTATGCCCCCTCGCCTTGATCTTTCCCTCTGATGTCGGCGCAGATCGTTTCGACGCGGCAACATCGGGTCTCTATAATCTTCCGCCATGAGATTCACCAAGATGCATGGATTGGGTAACTGCTATGTCTACGTGAACTGTTTCGCGGAGCGGATCAGTGACGCGCCCACGCTCGCCCGACAGATCAGCGATCGAAATACCGGCGTGGGCAGCGACGGACTGATCCTGATCTGCCCTTCCGAGCAGGCGGCGGTGCGCATGGAGATGTACAACATGGATGGCTCGCGCGGGCAGATGTGCGGTAACGGCATCCGCTGCGTCGCCAAGTACGCCTACGATCACGGACTGTCACGTGACAACCCCATGCGCGTCGAAACCGACGCCGGCATCCTGACCCTCGAGCTCGAGATCGCCGAGGACAAGGTTCACCAGGTGCGCGTGGACATGGGGCCGCCCCGCCTGGAACCGGGTGACCTGCCGACGACTTTGACGAAGCCCGAGATGATCGATCTACCCATCGAGATCCGCGGGCATGCCGGCACGATGACATCGGTCTCGATGGGCAATCCGCATGCGGTGATTTACGGAGTCCCCCACGATGAACTGCTTCCCGGAGTGCTGGCGGACGAAGGGTCGCAACTCGAGCATGACTCACGATTTCCAGAGCGCGTGAACGTCCATTTCGTGGAAGTCAACGGGCCGAACGAAGTGACGATGCTGACCTGGGAGCGCGGCAGCGGCGCGACACAGGCTTGCGGCACGGGCGCGGCGGCGGTCTGCGTGGCCGGGGTATTGACCGGACGCCACGATCGAACGATCACGGCGCATCTCCCGGGCGGCGACTTGAAGCTGGAGTGGGACGAAGCTGGCGGCCACGTCTTCATGACCGGCCCGGCGGTTGAAATCTTCAGCGGGGATTGGCCTTAATTCTACGGACGTGGCGTGTCATGGGCGATCGATACGCTGCGGCTGGTGGATGCGCGTATCTTCAGCCGGCGGACTGAACGTCGGCTGCTCGTGGGGGGTCTCGATGCCGACCAGTTCACGACCGCGCTCGGCGGGAAGCATGCCCCGTTCCGCAAGATCACGAAGGGTGGTGCCGGCGGTACTGCGCGGGTCGTACAGCATGTGAATCGCCAGCACGTCGTAATAGGTCATGGTGGGCGAGAAGTCGTTGATGAATCCCGCCGGCGGCGCCTTGGATCCCTGCATGCGGGACAGCAGGCCGACGCGTGCATGACAGAGTCCGAGCGCATGCCCCATCTCGTGAGCCATGACGCGCGGACAGGTCTCGTCTCGATCCGCCCCCAGGGCGAGGACAATCTCCATCGGATTCACGAAGTAGCCGGAAGCATCCCATTTCATATAGGTCACCCCGCCGCGCCCGAGCAACTGGGTATTCCTGGCGGAGACGTACTTTAGCGGGATCACCACGGCTTGATCAGGCTGCTTCGCCAAAGGGCCGACATGAAGCGTTGCCACGGCCCTGCCCAGAGTCCAGTCCCTGACATGATCCACGAAGAACCGCGCATAGCGACGGATGGCATCACTGGGCGCTTCGGGAAGATGGAAGAGCAGTTGCGTGTCCGGTTTCCATCGCCGCAACAGCGATTTCTCGTCCATGCGACCGCCGTGATCCGAAAACTTTCCGGTGCGCCCCAGAAGCGCCGAAAGCAAGGGCCCATGCGAGGAACCGGCGATGACGTTGAACTCACTCGTGGACCCGTCGAACGTGGCGGAAGCCGTCATCACCATGCCGGCAGGTACTTCGCGGCAATCCACGGTGAACAAACCCCGGGCATCGGCCTGAAGCGATCGCAGGTAGCGCGACGCCTCACCTCGACGGTCAAGAAACAATTCGATCTCGGCGTGTGGATCCGCCCGGCAGAGCACGCGCGTGCCCTCGATGCGGAGTGGAGTCGGTACAAGCGGATCGATATGAACCGGTCCACGATACAGCGGGCGCATGCCGTTTTCACGAAACAGGCATCGACTGACCAGGACGCGCCCTCCATCGGCGCGGTCGAGACACCCGACACCGCTGTAGCGGTTGTTCCTGAACATGCAGTCGATCAGTCGGGCACTGCCTTGATCGCGCATGCTGATTCCGTGTGCACCATTGGCATGCAGGCTGACGTGATAGAGATCGGCCGTTGACTCGCCGAACAGGATGATCCCGTAGTCCCCATTCGACTCGACCTTGGATTCCTGGATCCGGACACGGGAGTGATCCTGTAGTTCCAGACCGCGCGAGCCGGAGTGAGAGACACGCGTCTTGCGCAGGGAGACGGACGCCTGCGCCGTGGCGAAGATGCCGAAGCGATGCCCCTCGTCCAGAGTGCAGTCATTGAATTCGACGGTCCCTGCCTCGCTGATGTCCGCATTGGCGAAGCGTGCACGGCGCAGCAGGCAGCGCGTGAACGTGGCGGAACTCTCCCCGGTCAGGACTGTGTTCCAATCTCCGTTGGCATCAAAGTAGCTGTCCGCGACGGTGGCACGACTCTTCGCAAAAGCCGCCAGACCCGACTGTCCGTTGCGACGAAGATCCACGTAGCTGAGCGTCGCCTCGGATTCATCATGCAATTCGACGCCGTGCGTGGCGTTGTTGGTGAATCGGCATTGGCTCAGATCGAGGGACGCCGTGTCGAAGCACGCCGCTCCGGGCCCCTTCGAACCGGTCACCAGAACGTGATCCAGGTTCAATCGACCGTTGTTCTTGACGAGGATGCCTCGGCGCTGACCGCCGGAGATCACGAGATGCCTGACGGTGAACTCTCCATCGTGCCCCACCGTCAGCACGGCGTCCCGTGACTCGGACTTGAGCGTGATGGTGACCGGGACATCCGAGGCATCGAGCATGTCGTGTCCCGATTGTCGCCCCTCGACGATGATGGGGCCCGGAAGCTTGAGAACGACAGGGGCGGCGGACGCGAATAGCGTTGGCGAAAATCGAATGATATTGTCGCGCGGATCGCGGGCGGCCCGATCGAGGGCATCCGCCAACGGGAGGACATTTCCTGTTTGCGACGTCCCCGCCGCTTGCCCGCCGGAGCTGGAATCACCGAGCGTGGTCACGAGGATTTCGTGCTCAATGGCGTCCACGCGTGCGTCATTCGGTGCGAGTGTCGGTCCCGGTTGCGCGGCAAGCAGCGCATAGACCCCGACCGCCCTCAGGTAGGGCAAAGCCGCGTCTTCCTGGAATCTCCGGAACGCACTTCTCATGTGGGACCGAATCCATGGGAGATCACTTCCACTCCGGCGTGCTGAGAACCCATAGCGGTATGGGTAAAGTGAGTCGTGAAGCTCCAGAGGTGCTATCGGTCCGATAGAGGGAGTGTCTTGAGAGAGCGTACAGGTCCCCCGCATGATTCAGCGGACATTCGCCGACCCGAAAGACCGATAATCATGGCTGCCGCGGACGATGGTGGACGAAAGTCGATCTATGGTAGGATGGTTCCATGACGCGAATCCTGCTAGTCACGACGGAAAGAGAACTGGCCGAGACTCTCCGCGAGATTGCCGGGGAGCAGGGTTGGGATCTGACGGTGATGAATGAGCCGCCACCGCCTGATGCCCCCAAGATGCACTTCCATCTGGCCATTCTCGACCCCCGCCCTTATCCCGACAAGGACATCCGATTCGGCACGGGAGAGGGCATCATGATCCATCACTCGAGTCCGATCCAGGCTGATCGCCTGGTCTTTGTCGGCAACTGGGAGAAGTACGTCGGTCGCATGAACTCCTACGTGACCGGGGCGAGCGGATACATCCGCATTCATCCGCCCGGTGGCCCCACGTATTACAAGCTCAAGGAAGTTCTGCTGGCAGGCATCCGGGACGCCCTGGCCATGCCGATTTATGAGGCGATCGATTTCCACGATCTCTTCCCCGACCGCGAATTCTACCGCCAGGCCCTCGAAAGCATGCAGGTTCCCGTGCTGTTTCTGACCACGGACGGTGAGATTCGCCTCATGAACCTGCGCGCCCTGGCTTACTTCGACTATCCGACACACATGGTCATCCACCAGGACTGGAAGATGCTGATCTCCGAGGAGGATCGGGCGCATCGGGCGGATGACGTGCTCCGGCAGATCAATTCCTGGTTCTATTATGAATGCACGCTTCGCTTCGTGGATCGCCACGGACGCGAGTTCCCCGCCATCGTGTCGAGCAGTCGCGTGTTCTCGAGCGAGGCGGTGGACTGCCCCCATCTCGTCCTGGCGATCTCGGATATGACGGAAACGGAAGAGTTACAGCGACAGATCAACCTGCTGCAGCGGATGGAATCCGTCGAACGCGTGGTGGCAGGAATGACGCACGAGTTCAACAATATTCTCACCGCCATCATGGGGCACGCCGAGTTGCTGGTCGAAGATCTTCCCCAGAAGACCGACTCTCACCAGAGTGCGCATATCATCCGCCGCGAAGCGGAACGTGCCCGTCAACTCACGCAACGCCTGCTCGGGCTCTCCAGCCAGCGTCAGTTCGTCCCCACTCCGCTTTCCGTCAACGACCTGGTTCGTGAATCGGTCGCCCTGCTGAAGCCCACGTATGGTGAGCGGATCCACCTGCGCTGCCGTCTCACCGATCAGGAGGACATTGTCCGGGGGGACGTCGGATTGCTTCAACAGGTCCTCCTGAATCTCTGCCTGAACGCCCGGGACGCCATCGCCGGGACAGGCGAGGTCACGATCGAAACGGCTCAGCGCGAGATGACCGGACCGGACTGCCGGTTTCAGCGTGATCGCTCACCAGGCATGTACCTCGAGATCTGCGTACGCGATACCGGGAGCGGCATGACCGTGGATACCATGGACCGCGTTTTTGAGCCGTTTTTCACCACGAAATTAGAGGGAGCCGGCT
Source organism: uncultured Planctomycetales bacterium (assembly GCA_964618455.1). Classification (GTDB taxonomy): domain Bacteria; phylum Planctomycetota; class Phycisphaerae; order UBA1845; family PWPN01; genus CAZUAQ01. The sequence continues at coordinate 34,590 of CAZUAQ010000015.1, forward strand.
CGGGGCTGGGCATGTCCGTCGTTCACGGCATTATCCGAAACCATGGCGGCCATGTGGACATCGAGTCCCAGATAGGCGAAGGAACCAGCGTGTTCGTGCGACTGCCGCTCTCGGAGGGCGATCCGATGCGGGGGACGGACGACGACGAACTGAAAGACTCCTCCCGGGACCTGAAAGGAACCGAGGAAATCCTTCTCATCGACGACGAGCGTAATATTCTGGCTTACTCCCAGCGCGTCTTGAGCCAACTTGGCTACACGGTCATCTGCGTCAGTTCGTCGGAACTGGCCCGCGACGCCTTCCACCAGCACCGAGACCGAGTTTCCCTGATCGTCCTCGACCTGAGCATGCCGGGGATCAGCGGGCGTGAACTCCTGCGGGAATTCCGACATTACGAAAAGGAGATCCCGATCATCCTGGCCACGGGATTCGCGCCCGGTGGAGTGGATGATGAACTGGTTGAGCAGGTGCAGGGATTCATCAAAAAGCCTTATCGTCCCCGCGAGTTGGCGGAACAGGTTCGCGAGGTGATTGATGCAGCCGAAACGTCCTGACTGCCGATAAAACTTGGTGAAGAAACGGGAACGGTTGCCTTCAGAGTAAGCAGTTCTCGCACGGACTTCTCAAACTCTGGACGACCATGTTTTTTGAAAATGGGGTTGGAAGCTTATCACTTTCATATGCTTAGGCGAAAAATCGAGATTCATGGAAATGTCTGATATGCAGGCATACAATATGCTGATAACAACGTTGCTCAGTCGTTATTGAGGGCTGATCAACGCAGGTTGAAAGGGATACGTTTCCTGATCAGCCTGTATATGGGACCACGAGCCTGGTGCAGGTAACTGACATGACGAACGACGATCATCACAACGGATATGACGAAACCACCTCCGGCAAGAGCGATTCCGGCACCCGAGAAGCGCCGGACAGCAACACGTCGCAGAACAAGGCGGCTCGCGGGCTTCCCCCGTGGAAAGTCATTCTCCACAACGACGGGGGTAACGAATCCGTCGAGATGGTGAAGGCGGTTCGCCGATTGACGCCGCTGAGTTCCGAGCAGGCCACGAAATGCACGGAAGAAGTCAAGTCTTCCGGCAAATCAATCCTGCTGATCACGCACCAGGAGCGGGCGGAGTTGTACGTTGATCAGTTCGCCAGCTGCAAACTGACAGTGTCGATTGAACCCGACGCATAAGCTTTCCGTTCACACATTGAAAACAGTCACAAATGTTAATCCCAACCGCACCTTCGGGTGCGGTTTTTTTTGTGGTCACACGGGTTCCATCTCCGCCAGATACCATGGTTCCGTGTCTCACAATTCCATGCTTCATGCAACGTTGAACTGTGGCGGTTGGAACCTATGGCGTCGTCGCGAGTTGAACGGCGGCATCCATGATCCTCACCCGTGAAGGCAGTACCGCCTGTTCCGCCGGTTTCGATGCCGGGATCGGGCAAGCGGCGGCGTGGACACGGGCCGTCGAAATCGCTCGCCCGGAGGACGCTGGCATGATTCCTGACGTCACGGAAGCTATCAGTTCTCCCCCCCATCCGCCGAAAGCCTGTCCCTCCTCGACGACCAGCAGGCGTCCGGTGCGTTCGAGTGATTCCACGATCGGCGCGGGATTCAGCGGGTAGAGTTGCGTCGGCAGGATCAGTTCGCAGGCCAGTTCCTCCTCGTTCCAAAGCTCCAGTGCCGCCTCTTCCAGCAGTGTCGCCGCTCCGCCGTAGGCCACGCAGGTCAACTGCGGTTCATCCGGAGGCCTGACGCGCACCGTCGGAAATGGCTCGTCCGTGATAAGGATCGACCAGCCCGGCGGAACTTCCGAAGTCGCATTCTGTGTGTAGAGCAACTTGTTTTCGATGAGCAGAGTCGGGCCATCGAGCTGTCCCGGCAGATGGCTGATGAATACTTGGGGGTCCAGCCGGTGATGGACAGCAAGAACGCGCGTGCCGGGAACGCCGATCAGATGTTTCTCCAGCGACTGGCTGTGCGTCGGGCCGTATCCGCGATAGCCGCCCATCGGGGTGCGAATCAACATCGGGACGCGGACCTGCCCATTGTACATCCAGGCGAACTTGGCAGCGTGATTCACCCACTGGTCGGCAGCCAGCATGAGAAAATCACCGAACATGATCTCCACGATCGGCCGCCACCCTTCGAGGGCGAGCCCAGTGGCCAGCCCGCAGATACCGGCTTCGCTGATAGGCGTGGAGAAGACGCGCTCGGGATAGGCCGTCGATAGCCCGGCGGTAACTTTGAACGCACCGCCATAGGGGTCCGCGATATCCTCCCCGATCATCAGGACGCGCCCGTCCTGCTGCATCGCTTCGCGCCAGCCGGCCCGCATTCCCTCGACGATGCGCTGCTTCGGAAAGGTGTACGGCTGCCAGCGGGGCGGATCATGTCCTCCATCTGACGTTCGTTCAATGCCGAGTGTGTCGGGCCGGGTGTATTCCGCGGCTTCGGCGAGCTGCACGGCGCGATCGAGACGCGCGTCGATGATCTCCAGCAGATGAGCGACGGACGGATCTCCCTGCTCGATCAGTTGATTCAACGGATCGCGGTCAGCGTACTCCGCGGTCAGGCTGATCGGCCGATCGTCATCCCCTTTGGAGTGCGCCTTGAGACGGAACGTACGCACGTGAAGCATGCCCGGCAGGCGATCCTGCCGAACTTGCTCGATCGCTTGTCGGGCGCGGGCAAAGAGTTCCGCCGGATGCCACGTGTCTGCCTTGTGATACGCCACGTCAAACGCACGGGCACGGGCTTCGATGGATCCGGCAAGCGTCTGCTCCTGGTCCGTAGACTGGGCGATGCCGTTGTCCTCGACGACAAAGAGAAGTGGCAGTTCCCACTTGGAGACCAGATTCAGAGCCTCGTACACGACTCCCTCACCGAACGTGCCGTCGCCCAGGAAGACCGTGGCGATGCCGTCGGTTTGGCGAAGCTTGTGACTCATGGCCAGCCCGGCGGAGACGGGCACGATGCCCCCCTGCACGCCGTTGGAAAAGAATCCGTCGCGGCACAGATGCTGGCTTCCGCCTCGGCCGCCGCATACGCCCGTGGACCGACCCATGATTTCGGCGATGAGTCCTTCCACGTCGTCGGTCCACGCAAGGTAGTGGCCGTGCCCCCGATGGTTGCTGAAGAGAAAGTCACCGCGGCGCAGCGCCGCGCACACCGCCACGGCGGACCACTCCTGACCGATGCATGTGTGTACGGTTCCGAAGAGCCGCCCCTCGCTGAACAGTTGAAGCAGGCGCTCCTCGGTCCGGCGAATGGTCAGTGCCTGGGTGATGACTTCGGGCGAGAGCGTCGCGCCGGCGGGTTCATGCCGATCGGCGGCCGACAACGAGGGGCTCTCTTCCCTTGTCTCGGCGGACGTCTTGTGCGATGGCGGCAACCGGCGCAATGCCGCTGACTTGCGTACGGAATCCAGAACATTCATGCCGGTGTTATCGGCAGAAAACCTTGGAAACCGGCACGGATTTCGCGACCCACCACGCCGGCCGAGGCAGCGAGGTTTGCCAGGGAGCCAGGCCGTGTCCGTCTCGCCTGATCGCCGGCATTGACGACTTACCGATGCTGACATAGATTCACGTGGATAATCCTGCGGAGCATACCCGAGCCGATGCCGACTCTCTGGACCGAGAAGGATCATCGGTTCAGTGGATGCGATTGTGGAGAGGTGTCCGAGTGGCTTAAGGAGCAGCCTTGGAAAGGCTGTGTACGGTTTATCCGTACCGCGGGTTCGAATCCCGCCCTCTCCGTTTTATGAGGGAGCGATGCAACCAGAAGTAGCCCACCCCCAAGCGGTGGTGGACATTTCAGGGGGAATCGACTAGGCTTGTATGCGTTCAGTGGTCGATATAGCCATTGGATCACTGCCAGGACCGATGGCTTTTCAGGCCGCAGCAAGCGGCCGCCGCACTCCCAGGCATCATCCAACTTCCCAACGATAAGAAAGTACACTCAATGAAGTTTCATGATTTCGGGCTCGCCGAGCCCCTCCTCCGGGCCATCCGGGCCGAAGGCTACGAATCCCCTACCCCGATCCAGACCCAGGCCATCCCCCCGGCGATTGAAGGGCGCGACGTCCTCGGCTGCGCCCAGACCGGCACCGGCAAGACCGCCGCCTTCTCCCTGCCCGTCCTGCACCGGCTCGGGCCGGGAGGCCCACAGGGACGCTCCGGCGAGAATCGACGGCCGGGTGGGCCCTCGCGCCGGGGAGATCATCGTCGCGGCGGCGGTCGAAGGCAGGCCGACCGCGGGCCGGACCGTCCGATTCGCGCTCTCATCCTCGCGCCCACCCGTGAGCTGGCCGCCCAGATCGGCGAAAGCCTGGAGAGCTACAGCCGACACACCCGCCTGCGCCATACCGTCATCTTCGGCGGCGTCAGCCAGCGGGCGCAGACCAATACGCTGCGCAGTGGCGTGGACGTCCTCGTCGCCACACCCGGCCGCCTTCTGGATCTCATGCAACAGGGATTCATCGATCTCCGCCGGATCGAGATCCTCGTGCTCGACGAGGCGGACCGCATGCTCGACATGGGGTTCATCCGCGACATTCGCAAAATCGTCGCCCAGATCCCCACGCAGCGACAGACGCTCATGTTCTCGGCGACCATGCCGAAGGACATCCGCCAACTGGCCGATGCGATCCTGAATAGCCCAACGTACGTGCAGGTGGCGGCGGTGTCGTCGCCGATCGAATCGATCGAGCAATCCGTGTACTTCATGGAGAAGCGCGAGAAGCTGACCGCGCTGAAATCCTTCCTTCGCGAACAGACCGTCCTGCGGGCGCTGGTCTTCGCACGGACCAAGCGCGGCGCCGATCGCATCGCGCGGGACCTGACGCGCGACGGCATCGAAGCCGAGGCGATTCACGGCAACAAGAGCCAGAACGCCCGCACCCGGGCCATGCGCAAGTTCAAGTCGAATTCGCCCCCGGTGCTCGTCGCCACGGACATCGCCGCGCGTGGGATCGATGTGGATGAAGTCTCGCACGTGTTCAACTACGAACTGCCCCACGAGCCGGAGACGTACGTGCACCGGATCGGCCGCACCGGCCGAGCAGGCGCGTCGGGCCTGGCCATCTCGTTCTGCGACAGCCAGGAACGTTCACTGCTCCGCGACATCGAGCGGCTCATCCGCCGACGCGTTCCCACCGGTCCCGGGAGCAACAACGATTCCTCCCCGGACCCTGCCCCTGTCTCCGCGGCGACGGCCACCCTCGAGCGAGGCTCTTCGCCACGGAAGTCGACGCGCCGGCCCACCCGCAGTCGTCCCTCAGGCAGAAAAGACAATGGCGGCTCGAGAAGAGCGGAGTTCGGTTCAGATGAGGGATCCAGGAGCGAATCCTCTCACCGACGTTCGTCCGGTCCGGGCAACCGCTCGCGCCGTCGGAATCGCCGCCGCAAGCCGGTCCTGAATCAAAGTTGAGCAGGCACCGCGATTGCGGCTGCCGCCGTGGCGATCCTACGCGTCAGCGCGGCGGGATCTGCAGATCGTGATAGAGGATCTCTTCGCGGCCATCCCGATTGGCTTCGGCCAGCACGGCGCCGTCCGCCCCGTAGACGACGCAGCCGCCGGCGCAGTCGTAATCCCAGCTCTTGCCCACGCGGTTACTGACCAGCATCGGCGCGCCGATCCGCGCTGCCCGTTCGCCGAAGACTTTGATGGCGGGCAGCTTCTGGCGGTTGTTCGGATAGAACACCAACTCCGGTTGCATGCCCTGGACGCGATCGATGCATCGGGCGGATTCGCCGTCAGCGCAGATCATGCACGTGGCGGTGATTCCGTCGATCGTGAACAGTTCCGGCCCCGTCCCCGGATCGTAGCGTGCCCATTCGTCGCGATAGCCCTCGTCCTTCCGCTCCGGGAAAAGCCATGTCTTGCGGTAGCAGTGGATCAGCCCGGAAGGGCCGACGAACACCTGGCTGATGTAATAACGGTCGCCGTCGCGCTCCGATAACCCGAAGCTGATGACGCAGTCCAGTTCCCGGGCGAGCCGGATCATCGCCTGGCTGGCGGACCCTTCCGGCACCTCTTGCGCCAGCTCCGCCAGGCGCGGCGTGTAATCCGTCAGTGTCCCCTCGTGGAACATAATGATGCGTGCCCCGCCGGCCGCCGCCTCCCGCGCGAGACGTTCCATCTCCCGCAGGTTCCGCTCCGGCCGCTCCGCCACCGCATCAAACTGCACCAGCGCCACCCGCACTTCACGCTCCCGCTCCGATCGCCCCGTGTCGCGATCCGATTCCAGGCTCGCGCACGACGTGGCGAACATCAGCAGACATGCAGCAAGTGACGGCGTGATGCAGTACCTCAGCATTTTTCATCTCCAAGGACGTGAGTCGGCTCAGAAGTCGAGTGTAAGCTATTCCATGATGGTGTTCCCACGTGGTCTCATGCACCATAGCCACACAAAGGGACTTCGTAGCAAAGAATTGCTCATGATTCAATGCGAACCGTTGGACGCCGGGCACAATGGACTCTATCTTGGTTCAACAGACTCGGTACCCTGAAGACAGGAAAGCGACGTGAGCCGTATTGATCCGCCCAGCTATCCACCCCCGCCCCCACCGGGGTACGCTCCGCCTCCTCCGCCGCCGCGTCGACCGCGGCCGTCCGGCGTTTCGCGCGGGCTCGTGTTCGTGCTGGTCATCATCTGCTTCTACTTCGCCTTCCGGACATTCTTCGGCGGTTTCGGCCGCCCTGCTTCCACGCCGCGACCGGTCACACCGCGCGGCGACCTCGCCGCCGATGAGGAATCGACGATCAAGCTCTTCCAGGAGGCGTCCGATTGCGTGGTCTACATCACCAACGCCGCGCTGCAGCGCGGCTTCCGCGGCCTGAGCCTGCAGGAAATCCCCCAGGGGACGGGCTCGGGTTTCATCTGGGACAACGCCGGGCACATCGTCACGAACTTTCACGTGGTGGCGGCGGCCAGCCAGGATCCCAACCGCAACAAGCTCAAGGTCACGCTGAGCAACCATACCACGTGGAACGCGCAGATCATCGGTGTCGAGCCGGACAAGGACCTGGCGGTGCTTCAGATCGCGGCGGATCCGAGCATGCTCCCGCCGATCCCGGTCGGTGAATCGAATAACCTGCTGGTCGGCCAGAAGGTCTTCGCCATCGGCAATCCTTTCGGGCTCGACCAGACGCTCACCACGGGGATCGTCAGCGCGCTGGGCCGGTCGATGCCGGCGATCACCGGGCGGACGATCGAGGATCTCATCCAGACGGATGCCGCCATCAACCCCGGCAACTCGGGCGGGCCGCTGATGGACAGCGCGGGACGCTTGATCGGCGTGAACACTGCCATCATCAGTCCGTCGGGCACCAGCGCGGGCATCGGCTTCGCCGTGCCGGTCGATACGGTGAACCAGGTCGTGCCGCAATTGATCCAGCACGGAAGGGTTATCCGACCGCAGCTGGGCGTCTATCTCGCCCGGGAGGAAGTCCTGCGGCGGATGGATGAGCCCGGGGTCATGATCGGCAATGTCCAGGCCGACAGTGGCGCGGAGCAGGCAGGGCTTCGAGGGATGCAACAAGGTGAAGACGGGCTGATCCTCGGCGATATCATCCTGAAGATCGATGATGTCGAAGTGAATTCCCGTGACGACATCCTGGATACGCTGGAACAGCGCAAGATCGGCGATACCGTCAAGGTGATGTACAAACGCGGCGAAGAAATCCAGGAAGTGGACGTCACACTCCAATAGCCGCAGAGCCCGGAATCGCGTGCCGCCTATGCCTGTCCTCATGAAGACACATCACGACGAATGGATCTGATCACCGATATTCGCGTTCGCGAGGCGGCGGTTCGCTTTGACGAATTCGCTTTACGGACGCCGTTTGTTCTCAGTCACGGATCGATCACCCACCTCTGCCGGGCGACGGCGAAGGTACGCGTCGAGGACGGTCACGGGCACTCCACCGAGGGACTCGGCATGATCTTTCTCAGCGATCTGTGGTCATGGCCGAGTACGAATGTGCCGTCCGCCGATCGTGTCCGGACGATGCGGGCGATTTGTGAAGTGATGGCGGACGGGCTTCCGAACGCGGCGAATGAGCTCGCCCATCCGTTCGAGCACGGCCTCCACCTGGCGGAGACGTACGTCCCGTACATCACGAAACCCGCGGCGCGCGTGATGCGACTGCCCGAAGACGTGCCGCACCTGGCGGGGATGGTCTGCTTCTCGCCCTTCGACGCGGCCATGCACGATGCTTACGGCATGCTGCACGGGTGCAGTTCCTACGACACACTGAACCCGGCGTTGCTGCCCGATACGCTGGAGCGCTGGCTCGGCGAGGCGGGCGAGTCACGACACCTCAGCGAGTTCATCCGACGATCACCGGATTCGCGCCAGTTCGGCTGGCACGTCATCGGCGTACACGATGCACTGACGCCGGCCGATGTGAGCAACCCGACGCCGGATGAGCTGCCGGACTGCGTCGAGGGATGGATCGAGCGTGAAGGGGTGTTCGGCTTCAAGCTGAAGATCACCGGCACGCAGCCGGAAGCGGATGCCGCGCGCACTGCCGAGGTGTACCGCCTGGCACAGGCAACACATCCAAAGTTGAGCGAGCCGGCATCGATACGTCTCGAAGTGGATGCCAATGAAGCGTACCCAACCGCCGAAGTCGTGGTTGAGTATCTTCAGAAACTGCGCGACATCTCGCCTGAAGCCTACGGCGCTCTGCAGTTCCTGGAGCAGCCCGTTTCGCGCGATGCCGATCCTTCAGCGATGGACCTTCGTGCCGTTTCCGCGCTGAAGCCGGTATTCGTCGACGAAGGGATGACATCGTATCGCATGCTGCCGCGCCTCGAGCAGGCCGGGTGGAACGGGATCGCGCTGAAGACCTGCAAAGGGCACAGTTTCGCGCTGCTGAGTGCGGCGTGGTGCGATTTGCGCGGCTGGCCGTACGCGATGATGGACCTGACCAACCCCGGTTTGGCGGTCGTGCATGCGGCGGTGCTTGCCGGCCACCTGAACTCCTGTTCCGGGATCGAACTCAACTGCCGCCAATATGCCCCGGACGCCCTTGGCGAGATCTCTGAACACCTCCCGGGTCTGGCACGTATGACCGATGGATATTTCGACTTTACAATGTCTGACATCCGGGGGCTCGGTTATCCCGCCGCCATGCGAAAGCGGATGATCTCGCTGTTCGACTGAGAAGTAGGGATCTCGGAGCCCTGCCGAATCGTTTTGCATGTACTGGATCGATCGCCTCGAGGTAACCGTGCCCGCAGACGAACCGCGTATCAGCTATGTCGGCCCGACGGCGGTGTGGTGGATCCCCAAACCTCGCGGCCCGCGCACGTCGTTGCGGAATGCGGGGCTCGGATGGCTGATCGCCCTGCCGCTCACCGGATTCACCCTGGCGTGGATTCGCGCCCAGGGCGAGCCACTCTGGCCTTTCGGCCGTGACGTGATTTCACCTGCACAGATGGTGCTGCGTTACGAAATCGTGCTGCTGGTCTATCTGACTTACATCTCGCTTCGCTCCCTGCCCGGGTGGTGGCGGTACCGTCGCCAGGCCAAGCGCGACGTGTTGGCGATCGATGCCGCCCTGGGCGACGAGAAGTGGGAGCGTGCGGCATTGCTGGTCCATCGCTACTGTTTGTGCGTGTTTTCCCTTTGGAACCGTCTGCCCGGACGCGTAACGGCATGGGACAGCATCCTGCGAAAGCGAATCGGCCGGCACCGGCGGTTCCACGTGTTTTTCCAAGGCCGCCCTCCTCCCCTGCCGACTGACGCCCGCTCGGGTTTCACACCGCACATCGTGCCACCGAACCAGCCTTCGATGATCGTGCTCATCGGGTTGGTGCCGATCGGCCTGCTACTGCTGTTAATGATCGTGGAGGTCGCCCGCCAAGATAGGTGGGAATTGATTCTGACGTTCAACGTCGTGCTTCTTCTGACGGTCCTGATCAGCTATGGAGGTTATTTCGCACTGGCGCTTCTTGGGCGCTCCCATGACTACCGCCTGGCGCCCGGTACTTTTCAAGTCGTGCGTTTCGGCATCCTGCGGCGACACCCCCACATCGCCACGTACGATCTGCGCGCGGTCGACGTCAGCCTGGACATTTCGGCACCCTGGGCAACGCTGCGGCTGCATTCCCCCGGGAGCCTCAAGGGACGCAACTTCTCCTTTCCCAAGAGCACAGAACACGTCGACGCCGTCATTCGGGCCGTGTTGTCCACGGCGCCCAGCCCTCCACTTCCCAGCGATGCGTTGATGGGATGAAAGAACCTGCAGGACCGACGATTAACGCCTGCTTTCATCTGTGGATGACAACGACTATAATGGAATGTTACTTGTACTGACGATGGACCGGACTGACATTCACGAATCACACACCATGAACGACCAATTGACGAACGAAGGAGAATGCCTTTGTTGTTCTCGGATATCTATTCACAAGACAAGCCGGTGATCTCCTTCGAGATCTATCCCCCGAAAACGGAGAAAGGCGAGGCGACACTCTTCAATGAGGAAGTGCCCAAGCTTCTCCAGCTCTCCCCCACCTTCATGACATGCACGTACGGGGCCGGCGGATCGACCCGCCAGAAAACGCTGGATGTCGTGTCACGCCTGCATAGAGATTTCAATGTTTCCACCGCAGCGCACCTGACGTGCGTGGGGTCTTCACGAGAAGAGTTGACCGAGTACATCAGCCGCATCCGTAAGGCCGGCATCAACAATATCGTCGCTCTTCGCGGAGATCCGCCCCAGGGAGAGACCTCTTTCACCCCTCACCCCGAGGGATTGAATTATGCGTCGGAACTCGTGAGCCTGATCAAGGAAATCGGAGGCTTCGGCGTGGCGGTCGCGGGTTACCCCGAGGCCCATCCCGAATGCCCGGACAAGATGCTTGACTGGTTGCGATGTCGGGACAAAGTCGTCGCCGGGGCCGATGTGATCATCACGCAACTCTTCTACGACGTTCGGGACTTCTACGAATACCGCGACCACATGACGAACGTGCTGAAAGTGGACGTGCCGATCGTGCCGGGTGTTCTGCCGATCGTCAGCACGCCTCAGATCAAGCGCTTCTGCGGCATGTGCGGTTCGCGTCTGCCTTCGGACGTCCTGATGAATCTGGACAAGTACACCGACGATGCGGAATCGGCCCGAAAGTACGGCGTGGAGCTGGCATCGAAGATGGCGGAGGAACTTCTGGCCAACGGGGCTCCCGGCATCCACTTCTACGTATTGAATAAAGCGAAATCGATCGAGGAAGTGATGCACAACCTCAGCCTGACAGACGCCAGGAGCGCCGCCATGGCCGCCAAGTGATCCAGATCGAACTCACCGCAAGAGTCGCCATACCCGGTTTGCTCTTGAATGAATGCATCAGCCGGCCCTGCCCTCGAGGCGGGCCTGAGCCTCCGCCATGGCTTCGGCGGTAGGCGCACTTCCGGAACGCATCATCGCGATAAAGCAATCGAAAAGGTAGGTCGCATCGTGCGGGCCGGGGCTGGCTTCGGGGTGATACTGCACGCTGAAGATCGGCTCCTCACGATAGGTGAAGCCCTCCAGCGTCTGATCGTTCAGGTTCACGTGGGTCGGTATCCCACCGACCTTCTCCAGCGATTTCGTTTCGATGGCGAAGCCGTGGTTCTGGCTGGTAATCTCGACGCGCCGCGTGGCGAGATTCATGACTGGCTGATTCCCGCCGCGGTGCCCGAATTTCAGCTTGTATGATTCCGCGCCGAGCGCGAGGCTGAGTAACTGATGCCCGAGGCAGATGCCGAACATCGGCACCTTCCCACGCAAGTCCCGCAAGGTCTTGATCGTGTACGTGACCGGCTCGGGATCACCCGGGCCGTTGCTGATGAAGACGCCATCGGGCTTGTGCTCGAGGATGTCCTCGGCAGAGGCGGCGGAAGGCACTACCGTCAGTCGGCATCCGCTTTCGACCAGGTGCCGGCGGATGTTGTGCTTCATCCCGCAGTCGATCGCCACCACATGAAACCCGGCGTCCGTGTCCCGATGGGGCATACTGAAAGCGCTGGAAAAGCCCTCGCTCCAGGAAAACGAATCACTCGGCGAGACCTGCCTCACCATGTCCACTCCGACGAGCCCGGACCACGCTCGCGCCTTGGCCACGAGTTCGGCGTCGTCATGGATCTCGGTCGAAATGGCGGCACGCATCGCCCCGTCAATCCGCAGTTTCCGCGTGATCGCGCGCGTATCGACACCTTCAATACCCACTACGTCATGCTTTGCGAGATACTCCTCGAGCGCGGCGGTCGAACGGAAATTGCTCCTCCGGCGGGAGAGTTCCTTGATCACGAATCCTTCCACCTGCGGGCCACGCGATTCCTGATCCTCGTCGGACACGCCGTAGTTGCCGATCTGCGGATAGGTCATGGTCACGATCTGGCCGGCGTACGAAGGGTCTGTGAGGATCTCCTGGTAACCCATTAGCGACGTATTGAAGCAGGCTTCGCCCGTGTGCGTTCCTCGAGCTCCGAAGGCCTGACCGGTGAACACCGTCCCGTCTTCCAGCGCCAATTTGCATACGTCTGCCATCGTCGTTCCTGTATGGAGGTTCCCAGGTCCAATCTCGCGTGTACGCAGGCACACGATCGCCCAGTTGTCCCGATGCGCCTGCCGCGTTCGTCACGCTTCGCCGATTGTAGTCCGGGAGGGAAAAAAGAAAAGATTCGAGACGTCCGGGAGATTCGAGGTCGTCTGCTGAAGCGCTATGCCCCGGTAGCGGAGCCGTGGGTGGACTCAACAACACCATCATACAACGCGCTTCCGACGCGAACGACCGTCGCCCCCTCCTCGATCGCCACCTCGAAGTCATTGCTCATGCCCATGGACAACTCGCTGAACTCCGGCCCCAGCATGCCCTCTTTTCGGATCTCCTCCCGGAGTTCGCGCAGCCGACGGAAGTGCGACCGGGTCTCCTCGGGGTCTTCGACATGCGGCGCCATGGTCATCAGGCCGGCGATCTTCAGTGCGGGCATGGGCGCGATGTGCGTGATGAGGTGATTCACCGCCCCGACGGCAATACCGAACTTGCTCTTCTCCCCTGCTACATTCACTTCCAGGTAGACGCGCATCGTTTTGTTGATGCGCTGGGCTTCCTTGCTGATCTCCTCCGCGAGGCGAAGGCTGTCCACGGAGTGAATCTCCTCCACCCAGGGAAGCACCTGCCGGACCTTGTTACGCTGCAGGTGCCCGATCATGTGCCATCGCGGCTCCGGCGGTTTCTCCGAGGGATTCAGTTTCCGCCGTCGCGTGAGATGCTCCTGGATCATCCCGCCGCGCTTGACCAGTTCCTGGACACGGCTCTCCCCGAGATCCTGTAAACCGACTTCAAGTGTCGTCCGGATGACATCGACTTCGACGTACTTGGTGACCGCCACAAGGCGCACCTCGTCCTCGGACCGCCGCGCCCGCGCGCAAGCAGCCGACATTCGCTCTCGGATCCGCTTCAGATTATCGCTGAGCTTTCGTCGCATGGTTGTTTGAAGGTTGCAGGACTGATCCATTATAGCATTCCCCCGCGTCTCGCGCAATCCGGCGCGCGCTACGCAAACGCGGAGCGACGGAAGTTCGCCTTCTCATGCTGAAGCTGCACACCGCTCCGGTCGGTTGAAGTCGGCTACCGGTGATGGCAAGATGATCGCATGATCGAATTGGAAGATATCCTGGTGGATCCTCCTGCTCCCGAGGTCTGGCTCGACTTCACCGCCATGTTTGGGGGAAATGCCCCGGTGGAGATGGAAATCGGCACCGGCAAAGGGGGCTTTCTCCTCAACAGGGCCCGAGCCTACCCCGATCGCCATTTCTTCGGCGTTGAATGGGCCAACAAGATCATCCTCTACGCCGCCGATCGAATGAAGCGCTGGGGCGTCACCAATGTACGACTCATGCGCACCGACGCCCGGCACCTGATGCTGAACCACCTCCCGGCCGACAGCCTGAGCCTGCTGCACATTTACCATCCCGACCCATGGCCGAAGAAGCGGCACCACAAACGCCGGATGATCCAGCCCGATTTCATCGCCGCCGCCACCTGCGCGCTGATCCCCGGCGGTCGGATGGCCATCCAGACCGACCACGCGGAGTACTTCCAGCAAATCGAGGAGGTCCTCGCACGGGCGAGCGGCCTGGAACTGGTCCCCTTCGATGTCCCGGAGGCGGGCGTCGTCGACGGCCAGGTCGGCACCAACTTCGAGATCAAGTACCTCCGCGAAGGCCGCGCCATCTACCAGGCCTCGGTCGTCCGTGTCGTGCCGACGCGCTGAAACCCACGATTTCGTGAGCATTTCATGGGTTTCTGGGCGGAATTCGCTTATGACTTCATCTTTTCTCCAACATCAAACAAGGTGATCTTGGTATCATACCGGTAGGATTGCTTTAAATTCGGGCTGAAGCCTCCTAACTCTCGACCAAATCTAACAGGCACCCAAAAGGGAGTGCCGCACATTCACGCCCCCTCCGCGCCTCATCAAAGGAGATCGATCATGTTCACTTCCATTCGCAGCTGGGTCGTTCTTTTCTGCGTTCTGACCGTCGGCCACGCCACGCTTCATGCACAGACGCCACTCGGCACGGAAATTACCTACCAGGGCAGGGTGGAGAAGAGCGGATCGCCGCTCGACGACACGGCGGACTTCGAGTTTTCTCTCTGGGACGCCGAAACGAACGGAAATCAGATCGGCTCGACGCAGATCGTCAGCAACGTCACGGTCGACAAGGGTGTGTTCACGGTGGAACTCGACTTCGGTGCGAGCGCGTTCGATGGCGATGCACGCTGGCTCCAGATCGCCCTGCGCAGCCCGCATGACCCGGGCAACACGCAGCTCCACGCCATATTGAGCCCGCGCCAGCCCATCACGGCCGCGCCGTACGCACAGTACGCCCTGGAGAGTCCCGGATCGGCGTGGAGCCAGAACGGGAGCGACGTGTACTATGACGCCGGCAACGTGGGGATCGGCACGACTGCCCCGACCGCCCCGCTACAAGTCGAAGGCACGGCGGTGGCGTCGAACATCTCGGTCCCGAATCCCGACAACCCCGGCGCCACCATCAACCTGAACTGGTTGAACGACGTTCCGCGCCTCCGCTACGGCGGGAGCGGAGCCGGAAACCACAACGGCTTCGCCATTCATGGGACCGGTGATTCCGTCAAGCTGCGTCTGCTCGACAACGGCGCGCTTGGGCTGGGCACCGACAGCCCCGGCAGCGTGTTCAACTCCAAGCTGGACGTCATCGGCGGGCACGTGGGCGTGAGCAACGACTACGGCTTCTTCAGCTTCAACAGCACCAGCGACGGCATCGGTGCCGGGCTGGATACCACATCCAGTGACGATCTGCATCTCTTCGCCGGGGGCTCGCAGCACGCGACCGTAACGGCCGACGGCAATGTCGGCATCGGCAGGTTAGACCCTCTCCTTCGGCTTCACGTCGAAGAGACCGGGGACGGCGAGAACAGCGTGCTCAGGCTCGGTCGCATCGCACAGTCCAGCGGCAATTCGCAGTCCGTCAGTTTCCGGCTCGATCCGACGAACGAGGTCTTCAAGCTGGATGTGGGAGGCAATGGAAACTCATTTGCGAGGATCCACTTCGGCGACTCCAGCAGTCCCGACAACGACGTCACGATGTTCGGAAACGTCGGCATCGGGACCACTTCACCGCAGGCCACGCTGCACGTCACCGAAGGCACCAGCGGAATGGGCGTGATCCTGCCCGGCCTGCGCGTGGAACAGAACGCGACTGGCCGCCCTCACGTCATCGGCGGGGCAAGTGAAAACGTGGTCACTGCCGACTACGCCGCCACGATCAGCGGCGGCGCGTACAACAGCGTCGAGAATAACCTCGGCACTGTCGGCGGTGGGGGCGATAACACGGCCAGCGGGGACAGCTCTACCGTCGGCGGCGGTTTACTCAATGAGGCCATCGGCTATGGCAGCACGGTCGCTGGAGGCGAGGACTGCACCGCTGGTGACAGCTACGCCACCGTGTCAGGAGGCTTTTTGAATCTGGCCAACGGCTGGTCCGCCACCATATCCGGAGGCCATCAAAATCAGGCCAACGGAGTCCTTGCCACCATATCTGGAGGCATTCTCAACAAGGCCGACGGGAGCGCTGCCACCGTTCCCGGGGGGTCCCGGAACTGGGCCGGCGGCGATTACAGCTTGGCCGCGGGGCGTCGAGCCAAGGTGCGAGACGCGGCAGAGTCCGGCGACAGCGACGGCGACGAGGGAACATTCATCTGGGCCGACTCGACCGATGCCAGTTTCACCTCGACTGGACCTGACCAGTTCCTCATCCGCGCGGGCGGCGGTCTTGGACTCAACCGCAACGATCCATCTCACCCGTTGCACGTCGGCACTGACGGAACCAATGGCAACGGCGCCCATCTCACCGCTGGCGGCACCTGGACCAGCGGATCGAGCCGGGCATGGAAGGAGAACTTCCGCGCGCTGGACGCGGAGGAGATTCTCGACCGTGTCGCCGCCCTGCCGATCCAGCGCTGGAACTACACCGGCAGTGACGAAGGCGACCACATCGGCCCGACCGCCGAGGACTTTCACGCGGCCTTCGGCCTCGGACACAGCGAGCAGTACATCGCCACGATTGACGCCGACGGGGTCGCCTTGGCCGCCATCCAGGCATTGAAGAAAGAACATGATGCCGCAATGGCCCGCAAACACGCCGAAATCCAATCACTCCAGACGCGGCTGGAGAGTCTCGAAGCATTGGTTGAAGAACTTAATCGCGAACAGCGCCCCTGGTCGTTCAATCAGGAGAAATGAGTATCTCGCGAAGGAAGCTTTCCTGTGTTGTGGCCGCCATCATCGGCCTGGGGCTCACAGCATCGTTGGCGGTCGCCCAAACGCCTCTCGGCACGGAGTTCACGTACCAGGGCAGACTTGTCCTGAACGACGAACCGCTCAACCACATGGCGGATTTCGACTTCTCGCTCCAGGACGCTGCTGGCTCCGGTGCCCCGCCGGTCAGTGGAAGCCAGCTCAGCTCGACGCATACCGTAGGCATCGAGAAACTGTCGATTCCGGAGAGCGCCATTGAACTGCAGGTGGTCGCCATGTCATGCGTGGACCTCGACGGGCAATCCGTCACTCTGGCCTCGACGATTCGCAAGGCAAAACTGCGACAAAGCGAAGCCGATGTATTCAGGCTCGCCTTAGATTAAGCCCTGCAAGCTTTTACGTAGGATCAGCCCTGTTAGCGACCCATCCCGCTTTAAAGCATCAGCTTATTATTCCAACTTTTATTATGTCCCAAGGCTTACTTCGTGTAGCATATAGAAGCCTCCAAACGGGTCAGAGGCCCTCACCGGCTCCCGGTGAGGTGAATCCACAGATGAAGCAGACAGTCACCGATTCTCGCGGAGTGATCGGTTTACCGAAGGAATCCCCCTTGACAGTGATGGTACCGAGACAGTGACGGTACTGAAAAAACCTGCTGCGCGCCTTCATGAATGGCGGCCGCCCGGAAAGGGACCATACGCCCTATTGTGGTAGCTGAGCATGGCGAGGGGCGAAAGGAGAACAACATGCAGGCAAGTGATCAGCGCGTCTTGCGAATTAACCACCATTGGCAGAACCGAGCACGTGGCAGAGCAGCGGTCGCATGCCTGGTGTGGATCGCGGCGCTAAGTGTCGGTACGCGTACTGCCCGGTCCGCCACAGCCGTGGACGATCAGATCAACTTCGTCGTCATCAACAGTACGAACCATGTCATCGATGTTCTGGCCAACGATCTCGATCTTGGTGGAGAGGTCGTGACTGCTATACCTGCTCAGCCCGCCAACGGCCAGGTGCAGATCATCGCCGGGGGCACGCAGGTGGCCTACACACCGGACACCGCGTACTGCAACGACGCCATCCCGAGTCCTCCGGATGTGTTCATGTATCAGCTCTCCGGCGGCAGCGTAGCGACGGTCAGCGTGGTCGTGGCGTGCCCGTTTGTGTTGAAAGATCCGGGCAGCTTTGACACGGAGGGGGATCCGAACGTTCTGAGCTGGTACGAGGCGCGGGCTTTCTGTCGAACGCAAGTCGGGACGGACATCGCGCATAGCAAGTGTGATCAGGCGAACCCGGGCGGCGGCATGAGCGCGACGAACGGCAACTCGTGTCCGGACATTCCCGCCTGTCTGCCGACGGACTCGCCGACTCGTTGCGGCCGACGTCAAATCCTGGAGATGCAACGCATCGCCCAAGAATCACGGCTGAACATATGGACGGGCATCCGATGGTTCATTCGGCTGTGCAGTCCCAACGGAGCCGGATGCCAGCTCGAGAGGCGATTCACCTGGGTGGATGGTACGCCGTTGGAAGAAGGTAATTCGGCTTTTCCTTTTTACGGTCCACTGTCTGAATTCTATCTGAACGGGGATACTACGCTTCAATCGTGTGGATTTATGCGCGGCCGCTACGCTGAGGGGTACTTGGGCTGTACGTGCGTCGGCGGCGGAAACGACGGTCTGGCTTGCGACGGCTCGGATGATTCCTGCCCGGGAGGCGATTGCCTGGATACGGAGGGTTACCCCTGCAACCTTTGCGGATGTTACGCGGGACCCGTCAATCAGGGGAAGCCGTGTGATGAAACCGGTGATTGCGGCAACAACGGGGTGTGCTTCGACGCCGGCGAGTACGGTGTGGATTGCGTCGGGTCCAACTTTGGAATGCTGGCCCATGAAGAATGTGATAATGCGTCACCCACATTTTTTCCCGTGACCCATGTACTTTGTGATAATCCGAAACTTGGGTTTGAAGTGTGCGGGTGCGACGATCCGAATGACTGTCCGGCCGGCTTTAATTCGTGCGGCCCGGGAAAGACGTGCAGCAGTACGAATGTCTGTTGGCCTGCGGGGCAGGGGCAAGAAGGCGATCCGTGCGAGTTTCCCAACGACTGTGCGGCCGGACTCTCGTGCGACGTTTCGTGTACATTCGACCAGGAGTGCAGCCATACGGACGACGCCGGTTGGCCGATCTACTATCCGGAGGCGCATGGCACGCACACGTGCATGCCGACGATACCGGCCATGCTGGGTGACAGCGACGATGATGGGTTTCACGATCAGGAGGAAGGGTGCCCGCTTGATCCCAACAAAGTCACGCCGGGGGATTGCGGGTGCGGTGCGGTGGAGGTCGATTGTGACAACAATCTGATCTCCGATTGCATCGACCTTGACCATCCGGCTCGGTTTGAAGGCTTCGCATCGGGGGTTGGGGCGTTTCAGCTTAACGGCACGGCGAGTGTCGACAGCGAAAGCATCCGGCTGACGGAAGCAGTTCAAGCACAAAACGGATCGGTGATCTTCGAGCCTGTGTCGAGCGTGCCGATCGACAGCTTTACCGTGACGTACGATTTCTTCATGGGCGGTGGTACCGGCGCGGACGGCATGAGCTTCGCGCTGATCGATGCCGACGTGACGGACGATACGATCCTGCTCGGTGAGGGTGGGGCCAATCAGCCATTCGTCGTCAGCCTGGACACGTATCGCTGGAATCCTGCCGGCGGAAATCACGCTCTCTTGCGGAGTTATGGCGCGACACTGGCTGATGTGTTGGTCGCTCAGCCATTGGATGACGCAACGTGGCAGAAGGCTTCGATCACCTTTGAAGCCGGCGCCGCGACACTGGTGTTGACGGATGCGAACGGCGTCGACACGACGATCTTTTCGTCGGTGTCGGTTCCCGGATGGTCAGCCATTCGGGCGCGTTACGGATTCGGCGCTCGCACGGGAGGGGCGACCAATGAGCACCGCGTGGATAACGTCCGCTTCACAGCCACGTCGCTGACCAACGACTGCAACGGTAACAGCACGCCCGATCCATGCGACCCCGACGCGGACGGCGATGGCGTGATTGACGACTGCGATCTCTGTCCCGGTACGGTTTCCGGTGCGACGGTTGACGTGGAAGGCTGTCCCGATCCTTCGATTCCAGCCGACTTCGACGATGACGGCGACGTGGACGCCCACGATGTGGATGCGTTTATCGCATGTGCTTCCGGTCCGACCGTGCCCATCGCGGGCGGCTGCGAGGACAAGGATCTCGACAACGACGGTGACGGAGATCAATCCGACTTCGCGATCGTGCAGCGCTGCCTGAGCGGTGAGAATATTCCGGGCGATCCGAACTGTGCGGATTAGGGGGAGAGGATCATGAGAGCGCTTGCGCCTTGTGGCCTGAGCCGCGATTACCTTTGAAATTCAAGGAAAGGAACCTGATATGAGTTTACGAACGATCGGAAAGACATTGATTATTGTGCTGGCGGTGTTTCCCAGCGTGACGTCGGGCGCCGACTACGTCTGGGACGGCTCTCGCACTTCCACCAACTGGAACGCCCTGGGCCCCGGCTTCGAATTCGATACCAATTGGACGGCGTCTCTCTTCTTTCCCGACTCCAACGACACCGTCACCTTTCCCGAAACGGCGGCCGACTTTATCGTCACGCTCAACGGCAACCGCTCGGTCCTGTCCGCCACGTTCTCCGGCGCGAATGGTTACACGCTCAACGACGACACGCTGACGCTGCTTACCGGCGACCTGACCGCCACCGGCACGGCCACGCACACGATCAACAGCAACGTGACCCTGGGCAGCGCCGGCAACTGGAACATCGCCGGCGACCTGATCCTCAACGGTAATCTGACGGGCGGGCTCAACCTCGAACTGCCCGGCACGGGCTCGCTGACGCACACGGCCGGCACGAGTTCGCTCAACAAGGTGACCATCGGACCGGCCCAAACGGTGAATCTCACCGGCGGCAGCCTTTCCGCCACGGCCGGCCTGGACAACTCGGCGGGCGGAACGCTCAATCACCGCGATGGCGCGCTCAATATCTCCGGCAGCGGCTTCCTCCCCACCGCCGGCACCAGCGACTACACTATCGACGGCCCCACGGACGCCGATCTCCCCCACCTGACCCTCGGTGAAGGCGCCACCCTCAACACCCTCAGACTCACCGTCGGCGATGACGAAAACGGCGCACTCACCCTCATCGACGGCGCCGTCGTCAACAGCACTGGAGGCAACGTCGGCGACTTCACCACCAGCCTCGGCTCTGTCACCGTCTCGGGCACTGACCCCATCGGCGACCCCTCCACCTGGGACATAACAGGTTTACTCGAACTGGGCGGCGACGGCACGACTCTGCTCATCGACGGCGGTGGGCAGGTCTCCGCATCCTCCATCGATATTGCTCGGACCACGACCGAGGACGCCTCGGTCACCGTCAGCGGAACGGACTCCAACGGCAACCCATCGGCCCTGACCGTCAGCGGCCAACTCCGCCTGGCCAACGGCTACCCCAGTGACGCATCGCTCGACATCCTCGACGGGGCCCACGTATCCAACAACAGCGCCTCACTCGGCCCCAACGACAATGACTCCTCCAGTATCGACGTCCTGGTGAGTGGAGCCGATTTCAACAACAATCCCGCCACCTGGACCAGCAGCGGCGACCTGGACGTCGGCACGAGCGACCTGGATTACACCTCGACGAGAGTCGACATCGACACCGGCGGCCTTGTCACCGTCTCGGGAACCGCCGCCGTAAACCTCAGCGGGCGCGTCCGCCTTCAGGGCGGCACGTTCATCGCCTCGACCATCGATCACACCAATGGCGGCATGTTCAACTTCACCTCCGGTGAGCTCAACGTGGATAACTTCGAGGGGGTGTTGGTGCAGAACGGCGGCACGCTCTCGATCGGAGATTCGCCCGGCCAGACGAACATCTCGCAGGACTACACGCTCAACGCCGGGTCGCTGGACATCGAACTCGGCGGGACCGCGCCGGGTGTCGAGCACGATCAACTCGCGGTCACCGGCACGGCCAACTTGGGCGGCACACTCGATGTATCTTACGACAACTTCACCGCGACGCCGGGGCAGTCGTTTGTCATTCTCACCGCCGGCACGCTCTCAGGTACGTTTGGCACGGTCAACTACCCCGACGGACAACCCTGGACCATTGAGTACGACACCAATGCCGGAACGGTAACGGTCACGGTTCCCTGTCCGGATGGCGACGCCGACGACGACGGGGTGTGTGATAGTAACGATCTCTGCCCGAATACGGTTCCCGGTGCGCCGGTGGATGGTGATGGCTGTCCTTCGCCCGCGATCCCGGCCGACTTCGATAACGACGGCGACGTGGATGGCGATGATGTCGACGCGTTTGAGGCGTGTGCCTCCGGACCGGCCGTCCCCATCGCGGGCGGCTGTGAGAGCAAGGATCTCGACAATGACGGTGACGGAGATCAATCCGACTTCGCGGTCGTGCAACGCTGTCTGAGCGGTGAGAATATTCCTGGCGATCCGAACTGTGCGGAATGAAGGGCGATACGGCTATGCGGCGGGCCTGGTGAATGGCGACCCCGAGCCGGCATCGGTGGCGCTGCTGATGCTCGGTGGGCTGGCGCTGCTCATGCCGAGCGGTATGCCCGGCTCGAGAAACTGATGTCGACACGCGAACTCGAACAGGAGGACCTGAAATGAATCTTTCGAAGCACACTTCTCGAATTATCCAGAATCTGCTCACCGCGGTGGTCTGTGCGGCCGTCTTGTCGGGATCCGCAAGGACCGCCCACGCCCAGACGCCGCTGGGAGCCGTGTGGACGTATCAAGGAAAGCTTGAACTGAGCAGCTCGCCGGTCGATGACACCGCCGATTTCGAGTTCTCTCTCTGGGACGCCGACGTGAACGGCAACCAGATCGACTCGACGCAGACGGTCAGCAACGTCGAGATCGTGGACGGGTTGTTCACGGTCGAGCTCGACTTCGGCGCGGATGCATTCAACGGCGACGCCCGCTGGCTGGAGATATGGGTACGTAGTCCGCACGACCCAAGCGACTTAACGTCGTATGAACTTCTCAGTCCGCGCCAGCCGCTGACGGCGGCGCCGTATGCCCTCTTCGCCCTCGACAGCGGAGGTGGGGGCACGGGCGACGGCCATTCGCTCGACGCCGTCGATGGCACGCCGACTGACGCGGTGTTCGTCGACAACGACGGCAACGTCGGGATCGGGACCACCACCCCCGGAGTTCCGCTCGACGTGTATGGATCCTTGCGTGTGAGTCGCGCCGAACAACTTGATCAGGCACACACAACAGGGGTGGGCTTCATTACAGAACTCTCCATTGGCCAATCTTTTACAGCCGGCTCGAGCGGCCCCCTGACCAGAATCGATGTCCGCACCTTGGCTGCCAGCCTGTCGTCAGGGGGTACATTGTCGATTTATGAAGGCAACGGCTACGGAGGCACCTTGCTGACAACCCAACCGTACACGTGGCCCGTCGGGCAGAACATGTGGATAGCCAATACGCTGGTCAACCCGGTCAGTGTGTCGGCGGGCCAGCAGTACACGTTTCGGTTCCAGAGTTCGGACGGCAGCATGCGGCTTGCTATGGACGGCGAGGGCGGTTATCCCCTGGGCTCCCTGATCGACTACCCCGATTATGACCTGCGATTCCGCACCTACGTGATTCCGGATTCAGCCCCGGCGCTTGCTGTCACTGATTTGGGGAACGTCGGTATCGGGACGACCTCTCCCTCCCGGCTCCTCGACGTCAACGGTACGGCCAAGATCGGCGGCAGCCTGTTTTTCGATTCGCCGAGCACCTTCGAGGTGGCCCACGAGAACAACACGGGTATGCGCATCGATCCGGTCGCGAACAGCGTCCACCTCGAGGCGGACAATCTCCTCGGTCTCACGCTGACCGCTGGCGGGAACGTCGGCATCGGTACGTCAGACCCACTCCGACGGCTTCACGTCGAAGAGACCGGGGACGGTGAGAACAACGTGATCAGACTCACTCGCAAAGCCCAGTCCAGCAGCGATTCGCAGTCCGTCACCTTTTGGCTCGACCCGACAAATGAGGTCTTCAAGTTGGATGTGGGAGGCAATGGAAACGCAGCGGCGAGGATCCACCTGGGGGACTCCAGTAGTCCTGACAACGACGTGACGATGCTCGGCAACGTCGGCATCGGAACGGCTACTCCCACGCGCGGAAAGGTCGATATCGAGGGATTCGAAAACCACACGCCCGGTCCATTTGGCTACCTGAACGACACCGGAGGCTCGGGAACCAATCCCGGCACGGGTCCAACCACCTACTCACTGTACGCCTCGCATCGCATCGCCGCGAGCGAGTTCAACGCCCATTCCGACGCGCGGATCAAAAACGTGCTCGGGCGATCCGACGGCGACGCGGACCTCAACACGCTGATGCGGATCAAGGTGACGGATTACACGATGGCCGACACCGTGGCCCATGGCGACCGGCCTCGCAAGAAGGTGATCGGCCAGCAGGTCAGCAAGGTCTTCCCGCAGGCGGTTACGACCTCGACCAACGTTGTCCCGGACATCTATCGCCTGGGCGATGCCGAGTCCTGCTGGATCCGGCTGGACTCGCCCGTCGAGCCGCCGTTGCGGTCTGGCGATCAAGTTCGGCTGATCACCGGCGACGGCGCCGCGCTTCACGAAGTGCTCGACGTGAAGGAAGACGGATTTCGGGTGTCAGCGTCTGTCAGTGGAAGCGTCTTTGTGTACGGCCGACAGGTGGATGACTTCCATCACGTCGACTACGAAGCGATTGCCATGCTCAACGTCTCCGCGACGCAGGCGCTCAACGAGCAGCTCAGTGAAAAGGACGCCGAGATCAAGGCGCTGAACGAACGCCTGGCCCGGCTCGAAGCGCTCGTCGAGCGGCTGTCTTCGGAGTGATTGCTGAGGATATGGCAAACGTTAGCCCGCGCTCGGTCCGGTATCCGTTTGGCACGGTCAACTACCCCGACGGACAACCCTGGACCACTGAGTACGACACCAATGCCGGAACGGTAACGGTCACGGTTCCCTGTCCGGATGGCGACGCCGACGACGACGGGGTGTGTGATAGTAACGATCTCTGCCCGAATACGGTTCCCGGTGCGCCGGTGGATGGTGATGGCTGTCCTTCGCCCGCGATCCCGGCCGACTTCGATAACGACGGCGACGTGGATGGCGATGATGTCGACGCGTTTGAGGCGTGTGCCTCCGGACCGGCCGTCCCCATCGCGGGCGGCTGTGAGAGCAAGGATCTCGACAACGACGGTGACGGAGATCAATCCGACTTCGCGGTCGTGCAACGCTGCCTGAGCGGTGAGAACGTTCCGGGCGATCCGAACTGCGCGGATTGAGCAGATCGCGCGTTCCGATCACATATGAAGGAATTCGGATCGGAACGTGATCAGCCCTTGCGATACATATCGCAGCATGAGCACACTTCACTGTGAATGGGGTCAATCGACCCCGTTCACAAGTATGCTCAAGCCCGCTCCGACAACCTCAGGCCGCCTGACCTCAGGCCGCCGCGGTGACGGTGTGCAGGATCTCGGAATTCAGCAGGTCGGCCACGGAATCCACGACGATGTCCGGGCGGTAGGCGTAGTGGGCGAGTTCTTCGCGTTTCGTGCCACCGGAGAGCACCAGCACCGTGCGGTAGCCCATCTGAACACCGCCGAGGATGTCGGTCTCCATCGTGTCGCCGATCATCGTCGTCTCACCCGTGGTCAGGCCCATCGCCTTGCGAGCCTCCCGCATCATGACGGGGCTGGGCTTGCCGACGCTGAACGCCTGGGCTCCGGTCGCGGATTCCAGCATCGCCACCAGCGCGCCACACCCCATCCGCGTCCCGCCGTTGGCGGTCGGGCAGCTCGCGTCCAGGTTCGTGGCGATGAGCTTTGCACCTCGGAGAAGCATCTGGATGGCGGTATCGATCATCTCCATGCTGAGCGTCCGCCCTTCCCCGACGACCACGTAATCCGGATCGTGGTCGACGATTGCGTACCCATTGGAATGCAACGCATTCAGCAGACCGCCTTCGCCGATCACGTAGGCGGTGCCGTAAGGCTTCTGCCGGGCGAGAAACTGGGCCGTCGCCATGGCGCACGTGTAGATATGATCGTCCTCGATATTGAATCCCATGCGGCGCAGTTTCGTCGCCACGTCGCGACGCGTCCGCTGGCTGTTGTTGGTCACGAAGAGAAACGGAATCTCCGCCTCCCGAAGCTCGTTAATGAATCGATCCGCATCGGGGATCATCTGACTCCCCCGGTAGATCACGCCATCCATGTCGATCAGGAATCCTTGTTTCATCTCACTACATCCTTCGTTTGCAGGCCACTGAAAACTCTGTCCTGCCTAATCCCATCCGAGAAGTCGGTCCAGGCCTCCGATGCCACGGCACCCGCTAACTGGCACGTCTTCACCGTATCTCGTGCAAGGCCAATGCCAAATCGCTTTAGAGGGCAGAAGAGATCGCCCCACAGTCCTTGATATCAGCCCGATCACGCACGCACACGATGAAGCGTAACGACTCTAATCCGCCTACCAATAGCAATAATGAGGATAATCTGAGAATATGATTAACTCTCAAGATCATTGGTCATGCCAATACACAAGCACACCAATGGTGCTGCCAGGAGAAAGTCTCCAGGCTCCCCTGTCCGCAAGTTAGACACCGACTCCCCGCCATGCCTATGAAGTGCGCGACCCATAACTCCATTCCTGTTAAGGATTTGTGTAGGAGCTACCCAGGGCGATCCAACTCGAATAGAATGCACGCTTAGGATCGTCTGCACAAAGCCCGGAAATCCGGCACCCCTGAGAGACCAGTAACGCATTCCCACTGATTCATGCTCGCCAAACGTATCATTCCGTGCCTCGATGTTCACGCCGGTCGCGTGGTCAAAGGTGTGAACTTCGTGAATCTTCGCGATGCGGGAGACCCGGTGGAAATCGCCCGCCAGTACGAGGAAGCCGGCGCGGACGAACTCGTCTTTCTCGACATCACCGCCAGCCATGAGGATCGGGACATCATCCTTGACGTGGTCCGTCACGTGGCGGAGGAATGCTTCATGCCCTTCACGGTCGGAGGTGGAATCCGCACGATCGACGATGTCACGCGTCTGGTTCAAGCTGGAGCGGAAAAAGTGTCCATCAACACGGCGGCGGTGCTCAATCCTGCCATCGTGACCGAAACGGCCCGGCGCTTCGGGCGTTGCTGCACCGTCGTCAATATCGATCCGAAACGCGTGCACAAAGAGGGTCGCGAATTCTGGGATGTCCACATTCATGGCGGGCGAACGCCCACGGGCAAGGAGGCGGTGGCCTGGGCGCGGGAGGTGGAATCACTTGGCGCCGGCGAAATCGTACTCACCTGCATGGACGCGGACGGTACGAAGGACGGGTACGACCTGGAGATTACCCGCGCGGTTTCGGAGGCGGTATCCATACCGGTAGTCGCTTCCGGTGGCGCGGGGTGCCCTGATCATCTGGCTGATGCCGTGACGATCGGCAAAGCGGATGCGGCACTGGCGGCGAGCATTTTCCACTTCGGCACCTACACCATCGCCGAAACAAAACAACATATGGCGGGACGTGGCATTCCCGTTCGGATATGATGGTAAAGAGATCGCACTGAGACGGACTTCATCTTGAGTGCGTACAGCATAGGAAGCTTTCAGGACACAGGGAGTCGACTTTCATGGCCGATACCACAACCAGCAAACCCGCCAACGAAGAGCACAGCGAGATCGTCAATGATCCGGCCAGCGTCGCCAAGGTCAAGGAAGAACTGGAAGCCGCCCGGGTGGATCCGGAACCGAAGGGCGAGCCCAAGGTCCACCGCTACCTGGGATACGTCTGCGAGATCAAAGCCTCGGATCTTCACTTCAAATCGAATGCGCGGGTTCACGTACGTCACAAGGGTGAACTCAAGCCCATCAAGGGCGAGCCACTGAGCCCCGAGGAAGTGGAAGCCATCTGGTTCGAGGTCATGAACGAGCATCAGCTCAAGCAGTTGGCGGAGAAAGGCGCCTCGGACTTTGCCTACCAGCTTGGCGACGGGGACCGCTTCCGCGTGAACATTTTCCGCCAGCGCGGCACCCTCAGCGTGGCGGCCCGACGTGTGAACGCCGAGATCTTCGATTTCAAGGCATTGCACCTGCCGGAATCGATGTACCGTATTACCGAATACCACCAAGGGCTGGTCCTGCTGGCGGGAATCACCGGATCGGGTAAGTCGACGACGATCGCCGCTGCGCTGGACCACATCAACGCGACGCGTGCCTGCCACATCGTGACGGTGGAAGACCCGATCGAATACCTGTTCCAGGATAAGAAGGCGCTCGTCAACCAGCGCGAGGTGGGCGTGGATGTCAACAACTTCCAGGATGCCCTGAAGTACCTGATGCGTGAAGACCCGGACGTGGTGCTGGTCGGCGAGATGCGCGACGAGGAAACGTTCGCGGCGGCGTTGAACGCGGCCGAGACGGGCCACCTCGTGTTCGGAACGGTCCACGCCTCGAGCAGTTCCCAGACCATCAACCGCGTGCTCGACCTCATGCCGGAGGGCTCCCGCGAACTGATCCGGCAGACCATGGTCTTCAACCTCCAGGCGATCATCTGCCAGAAGCTGCTCAAGAGCATCAAGCCGGGTGTCCCGCGGGTACCGGCGGTGGAAATCATGTTCGCCAATCCGACGGTGCGCAAGCTCATCGACGAGAAGCGGGACGACGAGATCAGCAAGGTCATCCGCGCCTCGCTGGCCGAGGGCATGCTGGACATGAACGAATGCCTGAGGCGGCTGGTCGAGAGCGAATTCATCACCACGGAGACCGCCTACAGCGCCTCGCCGAATCCGCAGGAATTGAAGATGCGGCTGAAGGGCATCACCGCCGGTGGTGCGGGCGGCGGCATTCTCGGCTAGACTGAACCAGTCCCGGCTCCGCCGCGCGACGCTGCTGATGCTCAGAGGACCGAGCCGGGTTCATCGCGAGCGGGGCTACTCACCCCCGCCCGATATGGTTATCATTCCCGACTCGGGGTGGACGTACCCCGCTTGGACTTGATTCTACACCCAGCGGAGCTTTCATGGACCCGATGAGACACCGTATCTATTCTCTACCTATAGCTTCCCTCGGACTTTTTCTGCTGATGTCCGGGCGCGCCGAGGGCGCGACGCTGCTCGGGGCCCTGCCCGATCCCGGAGGCTACGTCAGCGCGACCCGCGTCATCCTGATCTTCGCAGCCGCGATTCCCTGGCTGGCCTTCTGCCAGTGGGTGAACACGGACACGGACTTCGTCCGGCGAATGAAGAAGGAAATCTGGAACAACGTGGTCTTCTGGGGGGGACTGGCAGGCCTGCTGTCCTGGATGATACTGCCCTGGAACACGACGGGGCTCTTCGCCGCCGGTTTCGGTCTCTGGTTCGTGATCACCGTCGGCGTGTGCAGCATCTACGTGGTGATGCGGAACGGCCTGGTGGATCCCGGCGCCCGGGTGTTCACGCCGCGCCACATCAAGGGCGTGTTCGGGAACATGGGCAAGAAGAAGGAGCAGAAGCTGGACGCCGTCGAGCGGGTCAAACTCAACGCCCACGACGGTACCAAGATCACCGTTCCCTCCGACCCGAACAAGATGGAAGCCTACGAAGACGCACAGAGTCTTCTCTTCGATGCGTTGTGGCGCCGGGCGACGGAAGTGGAGCTGATGGTCGGGAACGAAGCGGCCCGGCTTGCCTACCGGATCGACGGTGTCGTGACCCCGCGGAACGATCTGCTCGATCATGAATCCGCCGACCGGGCGCTGACGTTTCTCAAGCGTGTGGCGGGGCTGGATATCGAGGAGCGCCGTAAACCCCAGAACGGTGCGCTGTCCGGCGCCATCAACAGGACGGACGCGGGCATGACCGAGGTCGAAGTCCGCTCGAGCGGGACCACGCAGCACGAGCGACTGTCCCTGCGGATCACCGGCGAGGAGACACGACTGCGGATCAACGACCTCGGCATGAAGGAGAGCATGCAGGAGCGGTTCAGCGAAATCTGCAAGCTCCCCGGGGGCCTGGTGCTGGCGAGCGGACCGAAAGCCTCGGGCGTGACATCCACGCTCTATGCCTGCCTCCGAACGCATGACGCGTTCATGCAGAACCTGCTGACCATCGAGCGCGAGCCGCTGATGGAGCTGGAGAACATCACGCAGCACATCTACGACGCGACCAAGCACGAAGCCAGCTACGCCCGCCAGTTCCAGACCGTCCTTCGGCGTGAGCCGGACGTGGTGATGGTCAGCGATTGCCAGGACCGGGAAACGGCTCACCTGGCTGCCAAATCGGCCGAAGACCAGAAGAAGATCTACATGGGCATCCAGGCGCGCGACTGCTTCGACGCCTTGAAGAAGCTGGTGAGCCTGGCCGGCGATACCGAGGCGGTGGCCAACGTACTGCAGGTCATCACGTCGCAGCGACTGGTGCGCAAACTCTGCATTGCCTGCCGGCAGGCGTACAAGCCGGACACCCAGTTGCTGAAGAAGGCCAATCTGCCCATCGACAAGATCGACCACTTCTACCGTCCGCCGCCGGACGGCCTCGTCGACCAGAAGGGCAACCCGATCATCTGCAGCAACTGCCAGGGGTCGGGATACTTCGGCCGAACGGGCGTATTCGAAATGCTCGAGGTGGATGACAGCGTGCGCGAGTTGATCCGCAAGGGCCAGCCGGTCAACACGATCAAGGCCCAGTGCCGTAAGAACGGCATGCTCTACCTCGAAGAAGTCGCCCTGCAGAAGGTCATCACGGGGGTCACGAGTATGAACGAGATCCTCCGCGTCCTGCGCGAAGAGGAGGCCGTGGGTCGGCCGCGTCGCTAAACCCGGAAAGATCGGATAACGCTTATGTGGTTTTCACTTTTCATCGTCGTGCTGATCCTGGCGATCACGTTCTACCAAGGGCTGTACGGGCTGTTCAGTTCGTTCATCATGTGCGTCTGCACGGTGCTCGCGGCTTCTCTGGCATTCGGGATGTACGAGGATGTTTACTTCTCGTTCCTGGTGACCCGCCAGCCGGATCATGGCCGCGCCATCGCGTTCATGGCCATCTTTCTGATCGCGCTGCTGGTCATGCGGGTGGTCGTGGATTTGATCATTACCAAGAACGTGGAGTTTCACCCCTACCTGGATCGCGCGGGTGGCGGCGTGTTCGGGTTCATCTCCGCCATGGTGATCATCGGATGCCTGGCCATCACTATTCAGATGCTGCCCTTCTATCCGTCGTTCCTGGGCTTCAGCCGCTACGCCGTGGTGACGCCCGAGGGTGAAACGGCGGATCCCTCGGAGGTCGACCTTGTCAATCTGAACTGGAACAAGGCAGAGGTGCGCGGCCCGCAGAGCCTCTGGTTCAACCCGGACGGGTTCACCGTTGGGCTGGTGTCGTACCTGTCCGACAACGCCCTGAACGGGGGCAGCAACTTCTCGGCCCAGCATCCGGAGTTCCTGAAATCGCTGAACGCCGCGCGCTGGGGGATTCCGCCGAAATCCAAGCACGTGGTTCCGGCCGATGCGCTGAAGATCGTGGGGTATTGGGATCTTCCCCCGGATGCGCTGACCGATCCGCAGTGGTTCGAGGAAAGCGGCCGCACGAAGGTGGACATCAGCCGTGAGAAGGCCCCGGCGCCGCAGTCGGGCATGAAGCGAATCGTGGTCCGCGGCACGCTCAGTGGCAACGCCCGCGACGGCAAAGGGTATCGCTTCAACTCGTGGCAGGTCCAGCTGTTCGGCAGCACGGGCAGTCGCCTCGAAGTGTTCGACCTTTACGGCGCCAACGATCCCGTTCACCCGGAGCAGTTGGTGCGCGTCGCGCTCGGACGGGTGATGGAGTACACGCCCAAGGGGCAGGCGTCGTTCGACTGGGTCTTCGAGGTGCCCGACAGCGATCAGTTCACGCCGATGTACCTGGAGTACAAGCAGAACGCCCGGGCGGAGCTTCTCCCGACGCTGAACCGGAACGAAGAGCCTCCGCCGCCGCTGACCGCCGAAGGTGGCACGGGCGAGGACGGGGGCAACTCGGGGGGGACGGGCGGCGGCGGTACGAACAGTGGCAGCTCGAATTCCGGATCAACGACCGGGCAGGATCGCGTCTCCGGCGTCGGGCCGATGCGCGAGGAGACGAAGTACTCGAGTGCATTGCCGCTTGTGCTTACGAACTATGGAGGAAATCCCCAGGTCGTCTCAGGTGAACTTCGCGGTGGCAATTTGGTAGCTCAGCTTGACGATAACTGGCAGCCCATTCGAGGCGACAAGTCTCCTCTCCGATCCTTCGTGGTCCCCCCCAATATGACGATGCTGCAACTCAACGTTGAGAAGCTTGACCCTCAAAGCTGGATTGGTAACTTATATGGAGCATTCAGCGACAAAACGCAGAACTTTTATATCATCGACTCGAATAACAGGAATCACCGCCCTGTCGGTTCCTACTCCATCGCCGAAGTTGGTGGCAAGAAATGGATTGAGATCCTGTTTCTCGATCAGGATGCACGAAGCGTCGACTACGGCTTACCCAAGCCTCGCCGAATCCAACCGCGCGATCTAAAGGGAGATTACACCTACGTATTCCTCTTCCATCTCCCCCCCGGCACAAAACCCATCAAGTTGCAAGCCGGGCGGACTCCGGTCGACCTACGCAGTTTGAACATCGCCCCCGCACCGAGCAACGTGCCGGCGTCGTAATCCGCGACGGCCGTAATCCGCGACAGCTTCACGGCTGAGAAATGAAAACGGCCTCCGCACGGGTTGATTCCGCGGGAGGCCGGGTCAATGCTACAGGCTTGGTGCTGCCGTCAGAACTGTCCTTCGGCGTTACTCCAGCTTCGCCCCATCACCGGACTTGTCCTCAGCTTCCGCCTTTTCCTCTTCCTTGGGTTGATCAGCCGACTTCTCGGCAGCCTCTTCTTCCTTCTCGCCATCCGCCTGATCCGGCCGAACCGGGCCGGGAACCGTCTTGGGCTTGGCCATGACGCCCTCGGCATACGTGATCTCCGCCTCGTCCTTGAGATCCTTCAGGAGCTCGTTACGCGCCCGCGTGGCGGCGTTGCCCTCGAGTTCCGTGCGGATGGATGCCTTCACGTCGTCGTAGGGCATCGTCTTGCCTTCCTTGATGTCCGTCAGCTTGATGATGTGGTACCCGAATTGCGTCTCCACGACATCACTGACCTCGCCGACTTTCATCGCGAATGCCGCGTTGCCGAAGGGCTCGACCATGACGTTGGGGGTATGCCGGGTTCGTTTCAACGCGAAAAAGTTCAGATCACCGCCACGGGCGGAGCTGGGGCACTGCGAGTGTGACTTCGCGAGATCGGCGAATTCCTCATCGCCCTTCTTGACTTCCTTCAGGATTTTCTCGATCTCTTCGCGCGCCTCTTTTTTCGTCTTCTCGTCGGCATTGGGGTCGACCTTGATGAGAATATGGCTGGCGCGGCGCTGCTCCGGGATCTCGTAGCGGCGCTGCTTGTTGCGTTCGTAATGGGCCTTGACGCCTTCCTCCGTGACGTCGTCGAAGAACTTCTTCTTGCTCTTGCGGGTCAGCTTCAGAAAGCGCTGCGTGCGAACAATGTCGGGGCGGTTGATCAGCGTTTTCAGGTAGGCGTCCAGCTTCATGCCGGTGCCCTGCTCGACCTGGCGTTCCATCTCCGCTTCATCGATGCCCCGGCCGGCCATGTACTGCTCCATCTGGGCCCGCATCGCCGCCATCATCTCCTCCTCCGACACCTCGATCTTCTCTTTGTCCGCCTCACGCTCCATGAGGTAATCGTCCACCATCTGCCGGACGATCTGCACCTGGTTCTGCTTCACGATCTGCTCGATCTGCTTCTCCGCGACGGGCTGTTGCGGGTTGCGTTGCTGAAGAGAAGTCTTCACGAAACTCACAACATCACTCTTCATTATTTTGTGGTCGTCGATCTTGACCCACCAGGGATCCTCTTCCTTTCCGGCCTCCGCTTTTTTCTCGGCCTCGGCTGCTTTTTCGGCTTCCGCAGATGTCGCGCCTTCCGCCGCCTTGCCTTCTTCGGATTCCGCGGGTTCGGTTTCCACGGCGGCGGGCTTCGCTGCTTCTTCGGCCTTCGTTTCTTCCGCCTGGACTGCCGGGAATCCGCCCAACACGAAACATCCCAGGACATACATCAACCATCGCGTGTTCATCGCCTTCCTCACGTTTTCCATCAGGGGGTTATCAACGAATCATGGGGTACGCCGCGGGCAACGCGACTCTTCGAGGCCCGCAAGCCAGCTTCTGCCCTTCAGTGGGTTGAACGCGACCCTTGCCGTGTCCGGTGGAAGAGACAAGCTGGAATCCGCATTCACACTACCGCAGGTCGCTGACGGGGTCAAAATCCACAGGACCCTGGAAGGGCGGCGGACTCTGCCGACGGGTGCGAGAGACTCGGGAGAGACGACTCGATCCATCAGAAACGGCGGCGTACTCCGATCGTGTGAATGCGAAACTCCACTTGTCATGCCCCTTTCGCCCTTCAGGACACCTCTCCCCGCAAGGGTCCTCTCCTCCGGAAAGCAACCTTCAACGATATGGCGACGATCGATGCTTCACCGATCATCCCGCCTCCAAATCCAGAGAGAAGCCCGGCCCGACCGCTATTCCGGCCGGGCCGGCATCTCTTTCCCGCGTCGTTGTCACGGGCTGGATCGAGAGCCCTTTCCCTCGGCTCTCGCAGGAAAGCCCCTCCAGACTTTCCTGCCTCTCTCCTCCTCCAAGCTCCTCCGCAACCTCTTTCCGATCCTCGTTTCCGGCCGACACCTGCTTCTTTACCCGGCGCCCTTCATTACCCGGCGCCCTTCGTTACCAGGCACCGCTGAAGTCCGGACGCTTCCATCCCCCTTGAATCTTTCTACCGATCAGTGATTTCCATCATCCGTCGGTCGGACCCTTTGCCAGCCGATTCGACCTTTCCCAGCGATGCCACCTGTTGATACCTTCACGCGTATCCGGCAATGCGGTGACGATACGGCGCGAAACGCACGTTCTACGAAAGCTGCAAGACCTTGCCAATAGCACCAATGCGCACACAAATCCCCGATAAAGGAGAAGTATGCACCCTATTCAGGTGATTCTGAAGCATCTCAGGCGTAGCACCTTTGCCCCGGAGAAAACCGGGATTCATTCTTCCGTACCCGCCACGATCCGGAAAGCACCACGATCCGAAGAGCGCGGTTGCGCCGCGAATCCTGCCTGACGAGTATCCAGCGACTGGAACGCCGCAAACAAAGTGACCATTCAAGACAGGCTCCCGAACCCCCTGATACGGCCATTCGCGTTCAACCGCAGTATGCCGGGAGTTCGAAAGTAAGGCCCTATCTTAACAGAATTCCTGCTCGCGCCAAGTCGCCATTTGCGCTAATTTGAGATTAAGCTTGTTAATCTAAGAGGAATTATGGTTCGCCCCATTCTTCCGTAAGCTCATGAATTCCATGAGTTTTCTTACCGCAAAGTCCGGAATCCGTCTTGTGGCTCAGACATGATGGCGTTTATCGGAAGCTGTATGAATGCCGGTGCGTCAGGGTTGCGGCCTTCTTTCCATGCCTTACCGCTGACACATCCCTCAGGAAGTGTGTGAGAAGCTGTTTTAGAGAAAGGGACAGTCCCTGAGCTTCACACACTAGCTCAGATCTCCCAGATCTCACTCATCCCCGTGCGGGGCGCGATCGCCAGGGGAAGTGACTTCCCCACGATCCGGCGATGCGTGGAGCGGGCAAGTTCGGGTTCGTTGTTCTCCTCGCTCAGATGGGCCAGGGCCACCCATTGAAGACGCGGCCCGACCGACTCGCGCAGCAGAACGGCGGCATCATCATTGGAAAGGTGACCGCCCAACCCCCGGATTCGCTCCTGGAGCCGCACCGGATAGGGCCCGGAGGCCAGCATCCGGGGATCGTAGTTGCTCTCGATGTAGAGTGCATCGAGAGTAGGCATGAGTTCGCGAAGTGCCGGGAAAACGTGGCCCAGATCAGTCAGGATGCCTAACCGCTTGCCACCGTGTTCGACCACGAAGGCCACTCCTTCTACGGCATCATGCGGCGTGCGAATGGAGTGGACAATCACATCACGGTAGACCCACGGAACTCCTGCCTGAAAGTAGTTGACTTCGCGAACCTTCCCGAGGTGTCGGCGCACGGCGTGATGCGTCCGCCGGGTCATGTGCAGGGGGAGCTTGAACCGACGGTGGTACACCCCGGCACAGCGGACGTGGTCGTTGTGATCGTGGGAGATGAGCACGGCATCGACATCGCGAATCTCGCGGCGGTGAACACTGAGTCGCCCCGCCGCCTGCCTGCCCGAGATCCCGGCATCGAAGAGCAGGCGCGCCTCCCCCGCCTCGACATAGATGGCATTGCCGCTGGATCCGCTCTGAAGCGAAAAGGTGATCATACGCGAGGAGCCACGATTGAATGGCATTGATCTATTCACCCCATCGGGTGACGGTGGGCTATAATAGCATGGTCGGAACGGAGCACGCAATTCTGCGGAATACCCTGCCATGGAGCGTCCATGAGTACCGAAGCCGTCACAGCCGGGGAAATCGTGGTGACGCGATCGGACTCCGCGCCGACCGAATTGTACTTTCCCTTGACCGCAAACAAGTCATTGCGCGTCGTGCCGGCGCTGGCCGTCACCATCCTCTTGATGACGAAGTTGGCAGCGATGCTCAAGCAGATGCTGATCCGTCTGGTCGAGGAACCCCGCCCTGAGGATCTTCTCGGTATCTTGTCGATGGCGGTGCTGTTCGTGCTCATGGGCCGCATCGCCATGTTCATGGTCTATCTCGCCTGTCCGCGCCGATTGATTATCGATGACGAAAATGGCGACGTGGAACTTCACTACAGCCTGTTCCTCCGGCGTCGATTCGGTTTGCGCGGAATTCGATCCGTGGATCTGGCGACGTATGATTTTCATGGAAGGTGGCTGGGTTTCTGCTGCCTCTCTTTTGGACAGGGGATCCCCCGCCTCTACCTCAGCAGCACGGTACAGGGCACGGCACGCTCCGATCAGGCAATGACGGCCGGTCGGCCGTTGGCGGACGTGCTCGTCCAGGAACTGAGCAAGCCGATGAAGCGCTACGACAACGTGAAGCTTCGATGGTTCCGCGGATGGGACGGCTGACGCGGTTCGCGGCGTACGCTCTACAGCGAGATGGGTGCAGTCCTAGCGGCGACGATTGGCTTCAGCACCTTTCATCTCGGATGCCAGCCTGTCGGCCACCTGCCTCAGTTGCTTCACGATGTCCGGGTGCTCATCCGCAAGGTTGTGTTGCTCGCTCATGTCATCATCGAGATTGAAAAGTCCGATCTTCTCGATCTCGTCGCCGTCGATGATGCCCGGAAATTCACTGGGGTGCGCCTGTTCGTACGGGGCAAGCATCCGGACGCCGTCCGGAGCGCGCCAATCAACCCATGCATCCCCTGGCTTCCAGCGCTTCTCGCGTACCGGGCCGGGCGCGCGAACGCAGAGTTTCCATGGCCCGCTGCGTACCGTCGCGAGATCATTGCCGCGGAAGCTGTAAAGCGCCTCGTGCGGAGTCCCGGCCTCTGATGTCAGGAGCGGCATGATGTCGCGGCCATCGAGCACGCGATCGGAGGGCAGTTCGATGCCGACGGCCGACGCCGCCGTCACGTAGAGATCCATGACAATGGCGGCCTGGTCACTGACATGCCCGGCAGGGACTCTTCCAGGCCAACGCGCGATGCAGGGCACACGGATCCCCCCCTCCCAGTTGCGTCCCTTCATGCCGCGCAGCCCGCCGGTGCTCCCGCCATACCAGGGACCGTTGTCACTGGTGAAGATGACGAGTGTCCGGTGGTCGATGCCCAACGCCTTCAGCTTGTCGAGGATCTCCCCGACGCTCCAGTCGAGCTCCTCGATGGTATCGCCGTACAGTCCCGCTCCGGACTTCCTGTAAAACCCATCCGAGGCCGCCAGGGGCTTGTGGGGCATGGCATGGGGCAGATAGAGCAGGAACGGCCAATGCTGGTTCTTTTCGATGAATTGCAGCGCGCGCTGCGTGTACCGCTTCGTCAGAGTCGCCTGGACTACCGGATACTCTACCATCCGATCGCCGTCGATGAGTTCGACCGGGTGCATGTCGTTGCTGTAGAGAATGCCGAGATACTCGTCGAAGCCATGGCGGATGGGGTAGAATTCACGGCGATGGCCGAGATGCCACTTGCCGATGCAGGCGGTGCGGTAGCCCGCCTGTCGGAAGAGTTCACCAAGCGTGATTTCGGATTGGGGAATGCCGAAGTCGTTCAGACCGCGATCGGGCGTGGGGTTGCGCGTCATGCCGCTGCGAAAGGGGTACCGCCCGGTCAACAATGCGGCACGGGAAGGCGCGCAGTACGGCACGGGCACGTAGAATTGCGTGAGCCGCGCGCCTTCGGCGGCCATGCGATCGATTCGGGGTGTGGACCAGTGTTGCTGCCCGTAACATCCAAGGTCGCCCCAGCCGAGATCGTCGGCAAAGATGATAATGACATTGGGCGGCGGCTCAACGGGTTCGGGTTGAGCCGCTATCAGAGTGGAGAGCCCAAGCGCGAGGATCATTGATGAAACGGGCATGCTGCATCCTCTCGTGGTCAACGGGGTACGATGTGGTATCCAAGAAGGATATTACCCCAGTCGAGCAACGGCGCGAAGGCGTCGATCACTTGTCTCGGCGTCCACAACGGCCGAGATGACGTAGAACGGTTTCGATACAACATTCATTCAGGGGTCACACCAATGAAGACTCGATTTGCCTTATTCATCATGTTATGCGCCGTGCCGGTGCATCTCCTCATCGCTCAGGACACGGCCGCTGCCCGGGACCTGCCCGAGCAGTTGAACCGGCAGCTCGGGCAAGGCCGATTCGAAGAAGCAATCAACCAGCTTGAAGGCATGGTGGAGTCGGCGTCGGACCGTGACCAGGTTCTGTTCGCCCTTGGCACAGTGCGCGTCCTCTCCGCCGTCGAGTCGCTCGCCCAGACGATCAATCGCTTCGGTCCGGTCGACAACACTTTCCTCTTCATGATGAGCGGGATGTCGATCGGCGCGCCTCAGGGGCTCAACGCCAAGGACACCACGAAGGTGCGCTACGACGACGTTCGCGCTGCGGTTCAGACATTCATCACCGACCTGGACAAGGCAAGGAAGGCGCTGTCGGCCATGTCTCCCCAACCGGTGAAGCTTCCCATTCACTTCGGCCTGATCCGGATGGACCTCAACGCCGACGGCCGCTCCACTCCGGAGGAGGCGTTCTGGCGGCTGTTCAATCAAATCAACCGGACACAAGTCACCACGGAGGAACAGGCCGCCGCGTTCATCATCGCCTTCGATCGCGGTGACGCCTACTGGCTCGAGGGCTATTGCCATCTGCTCATGGGATTGGGCGAGGCGTTTCTGGCCTACGATCATCGTGATCTATTCGAGCATACCGGACATCTATTCTTCGAGCAGGTCGATACGCCGTATGGCTTTCTTCGTGATGCGCAGCGTCCGAGGGATTGGTCGACGCGGCAGATCAGCGACATCATCGCCTTCATTCATCTTCTGCGTTTCGAGGTGAAGGAGCCGGAGCGGATGAAACGAAGTCTGGAGCACTTTCGCCAGGTGCTGGCATCGAGCAGGCAGATGTGGGCGGCAGTGCTTTCGGAAAGTGACGACGACCGCGAGTGGATTCCCCACCCCGGGCAGACCGGCGTTCTCGACATCGGTATCTCGCAGGAGCGCGTCGACGCGTGGCTCGCATTCGTGGAGGAGGCTGAAGCATTGCTGGAAGGGAGAAAACTTGCGCCGTTCTGGCGTGGCGAGAAGCCGGGAGCAGGTATCAACATCCACCGGATCTTCACTGAACCGACACGCTTCGATCTTGTTCTGTGGTTCCAGGGACCCGGCCTAGCGAAGTATGTCGAGAAGGGTGAGCTGACCCACCCGGAGATCTGGCAGCAACTGCAACGCGTCTTCAGAGGGAGCTTTGTCAACTTCGCCCTGTGGTGGAACTGATGCGGATGTCGATCATCCGATTCCGCGGCATTCTTGACGTCGCCGGTGGATCATGATTAACTCACGCGTTGATAAGCGGCCTCCCGGAGTGAGGTCGCCGTAGCGGCCTGATGAATGGCGTTTGGAAAGGATTGTGGCATGGGACTGCTCGACGGAAAAAAGGGACTGGTGTTCGGTGTGGCGAACGATCGGAGCATTGCCTGGCATATCGCCGATCACCTGATCCGTCATGGGGCAACGTGCGCGTTCTCGCATCTTCCCGGCGAGAAGATGGAGCGCCGCGTGCGCAAGACCATCGAAGCCGGTGGAGTGAGCGACCCGTGGCTGTTTCCGTGCGACGTGTCCAAGGACGAAGACCTGGACGCCGTCTTCAACGCCTACGCCGAGAAGTTCGATACGATGGATTTCGTGGTGCATTCGATGGCGTTTGCGGATCGGGAGTATCTGAAGATCGGAAATTTTACGACCACGCCGCGTGAGGTGTTCACGCAGGCCCTGGATATCTCCGCATTCACGCTGGTGGCGGTGGCCAAACGGGCGCAGGAACTGATGCCGAATGGTGGATCGATTATCGGGATGTCCTACCTCGGCGCGGAGCGGGTGGTGCCGGCGTACAACGTGATGGGCGTGGCCAAGGCGGCGCTGGAGGCAAGCGCCCGGTATCTGGCGGCCGAACTCGGCGCGAAGGGTATCCGCGTCAATACGTTATCGGCGGGGCCCTGCCGAACGCTGTCGGCGATGGCGGTCGGGGGCATCGACGAGATGTTTGAGTGGGTGGAAAAGAAGGCTCCGCTGCAGCGCAATATCGAGACTGAAGAAGTCGGCAAGGCGGCGGTCTATTTTGTCAGTGACCTGTCCAGCGGAGTCACGGGAGAGAACCATTACATCGACGCCGGCTTCAACATTATCGGCGTGTAGAGTGAAGGTCCCCCCTACCGAGCCTGGTCCTCGTTCTCGAAGTCAAGCTGTTATTCTTGCATATCTGTAAAAACAATCGTACATGATTCTCGAGTTCTCGCCGAATCTTGGGAGTACATGTATGCCATCGCACACGGGAAGCCCGCCAAGGGCCAGCCTCCGCCAGGTGCTGGAGAGCGTCTCAGACACCCACTACCACGCTGTCGAACCGAACGGTGGAAGGCGTACTTCTCCACGGGTGAAGCCCGATAAATCGGCTTACGTCCGGGTGCTTACGCCGACCGCACCGGTCACGCTGGAATCGTACAGCGTCCGCGATATCTCGAATCGAGGTCTCGGCATTCGTTCGACGAACTACCTCCCCCCAGGAAGCATCCAGCGTGTCGAGGTGTGCAGCCAGGATCTGGGCTGGACGGGAGACATGCGCGTCACCTATTGCAAGGAGAATAACTCCTGCTTCATTGTCGGCCTGGAAGCGCTGGATGGCGATTGCAGTATTCAGGGAGAGGCCTCGATACACGTGAAGCCACAGATGATCTATCGTGACGAGTACGAGCACATCAGTGCTTCGCCGGAGGCGGCCTGGCTCGAACGGTCACGCGAAGAGATTGCCGCGTCCTTTCGACGCTACAACAAGGCACGACAGACATTCGGTCTCTTCGGGACGAGGATTGATGCCGCCATCGATGCCTTTATCAAGGGGCTTCCGGAAGGAAATGTCGATAAGGCCCGGGCCAGTCGCCGATCGCAAAATCGCATGAACACCAGGATCCAGGGCTGCATGATCCTGGTCGGCGGACAGTACTGGCATGGGCTCTCGGTCCAGTTCCTGAATATTTCCAAGGCAGGTGCCGGCGTCGTGATCAACGGTCAGGCTGTCGAGGCCCTGCCGCCGGAACTCCGCGCGCCGTTGAATCAACCCGATTGCCGGTTTCGTACCATTCTGGGGATGAATTCGCCCCAGGAAGTTCTCTGGCTGCCGGCTCGGACCGTCTACTTTCGACCGGATGATGACGAGCGGCTCTTCTTTGCAGGACTCGAATTCGAACGCAAAGCATTCGACCTGCCCGGCGTGTAAGGTCTGGCACCCAGGCTCCGATAACAATTCGTGCCGGAAGGATCGTGAAAGGTGCTAAGTTCGATCCCGATCCTTCCGATATCACTTTCGAAGCGGCTTTCCCATGCACGCGTATGAGGGGGGTCCGTGTCGGGACCATCGATAAAGCCCATGATAAACGCGCTGAAAATCTGCCTATTTACGACGCCGGACACCCACGATACTCCGTTTCGCTCGGGTTTCGACGTATTGCAGGAGTTGTCCGTCGAGGGTGAAACGAACTCCTGGGATCAGTTACGGGAATGGCTCAACCATCATCCTGTGGACATCGTGGCGGTCAATCTGGATGAACCGGACGGGATCGGTTTCGTCGTTGTCGAGCGTATCACCCACCTTGCCCCGAACGTGGCGGTCTTCGGTGTCAGCCGTCAGATCGATCCACAAACCATCATCAAGGCAATGCGGGCGGGCTGTTCGCAGTTCGTCGGCTGGCCGATTGATGGGGATGACCTCCGCACAGCCCTCGGAAAATTCAGCAAGCAACGCCAGCAGGTCACGGACAATTCCAAGCGCATCTGTGTGATCGGTGCCGCCGGGGGAGCCGGAGCCACGACGATCACCGCCAATCTTGCCCTGGAACTGGGTAACCTCTGTCAGCGTCGTGTCGGGATCGTGGACCTGAACATCGAATTCGGCGACATCGGATGCGTGTTCGACTGCGATCCGAAATTCACGCTGGCGGACATCTGCCGCGACGGGATGGAAGTCGATCGCCTGATTCTCGAAGATGCCGTGCATGAACTGGAGGCCCCTGTTTCGCTCATCGCCCGGCCCCACCGGCTCTCCGAAGCCCGCGAGATCAGCCCGGAGGCGGTCGAATCGATGCTCGGAGTGATGGGGACGGTCTACCCCTTCGTCATCGTGGATCTGCCGCGGACCTACAGCTTCCTCAGCGCGGCGGCCCTGTCCCAGGTCGACCATGTGTTCCTCGTCACCCAGTTGGGGATCACCTCGCTGCGGAACGCATCGCGAATCCAGGAGTGCCTGATGGAAATGGGGACCGATGAAAAAGTCATCGAGATCGTCCTCAACCGCTGGAAGGCGGACCACAACCGCGTGACCCCCGAGGACGTCGAAGCCCACTTCAAGAAGCCGATCTACGCACGCATTCCGAATGACTACAAACACATCCAGGAAGCGCTGGATCTCGGCCATCCCGTTTTCACGAACTCCCCCGACAGTCCGGCGCGGATTGCAATCCAGGAGATGGCCATCGAGGTGGCCAAGGAACATTTCCCGGCGGTCGAAGCCCAGGCTCCCCGCAGCGGCATCTTTAATCTTTGGCGCAAGAAGGCGACCAAGGTCTAAACGCCCCCCACTCCACGATCTACCTGCTTCCGCTTCGTGACCCGCTGTCCGTTCGCATGGCTGCAGCCGGAAGGTTATAGTACCTGCCGATCGAACACGCATTCCTGCTCTTCAAGCGAGGTACTTTCATGAGACCCAATTATCGCTCTATCACGAGTGGTCCACTTCGAACTCATCACCACAGTCCACTTTGTGCTCGCGGCCTCACGGCTCTCGGATGCGTGTTGCTGGCCATGCTATCGACTGGTTGCGTCGGGACGTCGAAAGGTGGCGGTGATGAGGAAAGACCGGTCCTGCTGATCATCGGGGACTCCATCTCGATGGAACGCGGCTATCTGGCAGGCGTGAGAGAGCGACTGAGTGAGACTTACCAGGTGGTTCACAACCCGGGCAACGGAGGCGACAGTGCGAATGTCCTGAGCCATCTTGACGCGTGGCTGGCGGAAGCGCGTCCTGACGTGATCCACTTCAACTGCGGTCTGCATGATCTCAAATGGAATCGGTCGACACGAAGTCACCAGGTGGGCATCGAAGCGTATCGCAGCAGTCTTGCCGCGATTGCCGAGCGGCTACGTATGCAGGAACAAGCCACGCTCATCTTTGCGCTGACCACCCCCGTGAACACGGCCTGGCACCGGGAGAAGAAACCTTTCGACCGTCGCCTTTCCGACGTCAAGCTCTATAACAACGTCGCAACGCAGGTCATGCGGGAGTACGGCATACCTGTCAATGATCTCTACGCAGTGATCCGTGAGGCAGGGACGGACACGTGCCTCGTGGCCGATGGAGTGCACATGAACGAGCGCGGGAATGCACTTCTGGCTGAAGCAGTGACTTCGAAGGTCCGCGAGATCACGACAAGCCGTTGATCGAAGCGTCCATGAACTCCAGCCTCGGAAAGTAAAAAAGAACGGAGCGCCGGAATCCCTCCTGGATCCTCGGCGCTCCGAGTCATGTGATCACCTTCACGCTACCTCTCATAAATCTCGCACTCATCGGGGATGCCGTTCTCCGGCTCGACATCCTGGCTCTCGCCCGAGTCGATATCGCACTCATCGGGAACTCCGTTGAAGTTGCAATCCTCGGCACAGTTTTCGCCGCAACCCGGAATCTCGTCGAAATACTGCCCCTCGTACGGAATCTCACA
Source organism: uncultured Planctomycetales bacterium (assembly GCA_964618455.1). Classification (GTDB taxonomy): domain Bacteria; phylum Planctomycetota; class Phycisphaerae; order UBA1845; family PWPN01; genus CAZUAQ01. Next base: position 78,953 of record CAZUAQ010000015.1, read on the forward strand.
GGTGTCGGCAAGGCCGTTTCCGTTGCAGTCCTCGTAGTTCGGGCCTGTCGGCGGCACTTCCGGGCAGAAGCTGTCATCAGCACAAACCGACGTGAAGAACTGATGAATCAGGTCGTCGATCTCACCAATCTGGGTACCGCCGTCCAGCTTGATCCCCGCCGTGCCGGTGGCCCAGTCGGAGGCAAGCGTCTGGACGCATCCATCCGCACCGCCACCGACGACCGGGATGCCGACGATATCGTTTTCCACCGATTGGTCGATCAGCAGTTCGATCACGTCCCGATCCATGCCGGGGTCGAGGCACGGGTTGCCGTCGATCGGCCCCTCGTCGCTGACGGTCATGAGCAGTCGGGTCGAGCCCTCATCCCACGGGTAACGATCGGCCACGATGGCGGCCGCCAATCCCCAGTCCTCCACGCCGTTCAGGGTGACCCCCAGATCGCCCGGCACGTCGGTGCCCAGCAGATTGGCGACCGTATCGGTCACACAGGGGAAGAGCGGACCGGGGCCCTTCGAGGTCGTGCCCAGGAAGGTGGCGTTGGCATCGATACCCGCGAAGTTCAACGCGTTGATCACCGCGGGGATGGCGTTGCATAACGCCTGGGCCTCATCCGACAGCGAGCCTGACGTGTCGACCACGACAACCAGCTCGAGCGTCGGGCAATTCACGCATTCATCGGGAATCCCGTCCTCGTTGCAGTCCTTGCTGGTGAGATTGGCAATGTCGCACTCGTCGGGAATCCCGTTGCAGTTGCAATCGTCGGCGAGACCTTCGGCAATTTCGATCTCGTCATCGATCTCGTTGTTGTTGCAGTCGGTGATTTCCTCCTGATCGCAGTTCTCGGGCTGACCGCATCCGCAAAGGCCGGGTGCCGTCTTGGCCGAATCTTCGGGGCAACCATCGAAGCAGTCCAACACGCCGTCCCCATCGGTGTCGATATCGGCATCCCCGCAACCGCATGAGCCCTCTACATCCTTGTTGGCATCGTTCGGGCATTCGTCGCGGCAATCGGCGGTGCCGTCACCGTCCGAGTCGGTATCCAGCTCACCGCAGCCACATGCACCGGGTTCGGTCTTGGCGGGATCCTCCACGCAGAGATCGACGCAGTCAGGCGTCCCGTCGCCATCCGTATCCGTTTCGGGTACACCGCACCCGCAGACGCCGGGCGAAACCTTGGTCGGATCATCGGGACAGGCATCACCGCCGATCGGAAGGTCCGGAATGATGTACTCAACGATGTCGTCGGCTTCAAAATCTTCGCCGAGGATCAACACGGCGGACTGCAGCGGATCCCCCGTTTCGAACTGACCCTCAATACGGATCAGCGCGGCGATGTCCGGTCCCACCGGGTCGGCCAGTTCGAGAGGCCCTACGGTAAGATCGGCCTGGTGGACCTGAACGTCGAGCACCAGGAATTCGATCGAGACCGTGGCGGACATGTCGTTGTTCTCACTGATCACCTGAACGGTGACCGGCTCCCCGACATCCGGAATGGGATTACCGGCGGGTTCTCCGTCAAAGTTGATGCCCGAACCGGGTACCGGCTGACCGGATCCCTCACCGTCCGTACCGGAATCTCCTCCCATATCCGGATCGTTGGTCCCGTCGCCCGGAGGCGCACAGAAGGGAACACACTGGATCTGAGCTACGCACATACACATTGACAATAGTAAGATTCTCATCTTGCCTACTTCCTTTCGAGCCGGCGTCGATGTTACCACTCGGGGAGAGAGCGCACTATCTGTACTGAAACGCGGGGGAGATACGCTGAGGAACGTTCAATTCTAGCCGCCAGCGAGAGACATTTCCTCGCGTGTGTCAAGATTCTTTACGGAATCCCACCCTGAAAGTGAACGCACAGTATTATTCCGCCATGTTCATGCGTGTCAAGGGCTTAGCGACGGAAACCCGCCTCGGGAAACACCCATCACCTGAGATAACCCGGGATGAGCAAGAGCGATGCCGTGGCTCTTGAAGGTGTGATAACGTTCAGAATAGACCGCTGATCTTACCGTCGGCGTCCATGTCCATCTTCATGGCGGCGGGGAAGCGTCCGAAAGCAGGCATGGTCTGGATGGTGCCGACGAGCGGGACCAGGAAACCCGCCCCGCCGGAAAGCCGGATATCCCGGATCGGCAGCGTGAACCCGGTCGGGCGACCGAAGGCGGTCGGGATATGGGAAAAGGAGTACTGGGTCTTGGCCATGCAGACCGGCATGTGCGCAAAACCGAGCTTGGTGAAGGTCTCGATCGCTTTTCGAGCCGGCGCCTCGTAGCTCACGCCATCCGCGCCGTAAATCTCTTTGGCAACGGTTTCGATCTTGTGCTCGACCGGCGTGGCAGTCTCGTAGAGCATTCGGAAAGGAGCCGCCTTCTCGGACTCGGCGGCGCGGACGACGGCGTCGGCCAGTTCCGCTCCGCCCTCCCCACCCCGGGCATGCACTTCGCTGACTGCCACGTCAAACGCGCCCGCGCTTTGCGCTGCATCCGCCACGGCCTGGATCTCTTCCTCGCTGTCGGCGGGAAAGCGGTTGATCGCGACGACACAGGGCAAGTTGAACTTCGCGATGTTCTCCAGGTGCTTTTCCATGTTGCAGAGGCCGAGTTTGACGGCTTCCACGCTGGGCTCGTTGATGCGTGGATCGATCGGCCGTCCGGGCACGACGCGATACTGCTTGCTGTGCGCCTTGAGGGCACGAACCGTCACGACGAGCACGGCGGCGTCCGGCGCCCGGCCGGAGTTTCGGCACTTGATGTGGCAGAATTTCTCGAAGCCCATGTCCGCCCCGAATCCCGCCTCGGTCACGACGTACTCGCAGCAGCGCAGGGCAATTTCATCGGCCAGGACCGAGCTGTTGCCGTGGGCGATGTTGGCGAACGGCCCGGCATGAATGAACGCCGGGACATGCTCGATGGTCTGCAGGAGATTCGGCATGAGGGCATCTTTGAGCAGGACCGCCATCGCGCCGGCGGCCTTGATCGCCTCGGCGAAGACGGGGATGTCCTGGTGCGTGTAGCCGATGACGATCTTTCCGAGCCGGGCTCGGAGATCCTTGAGCGAGTGAGCCAGGGCGAGCACCGCCATCACTTCGCTCGCGGAACTGAGATCAAAACCGGTTTCACGCGGAAAGCCGTGCCCGCCAAGCCCGATCACGATGTCGCGAAGCGCGCCGTCGTTCATGTCGACGCAACGCCGCCAGGCGACCTTCATGGGGTCGAGCCGGCCGGGATTGCCCTTGATCATGAGCGTGTCGATCATCGCGCTGAGCAGGGCATGGGCGCTGGAGACGGCATGCATGTCGCCGGTGAGATGGAGGTTGAGGTTCTCCATCGGCAGAACCTGGGAGAATCCCCCGCCGGCGGCGCCGCCCTTGATGCCGAAGACCGGCCCCATGGAAGGCTGGCGGATGCAGCAGGCAGCGTTCTTGCCGATGTGCCGGAGCCCTTGTGAGAGCCCGACTGTGGTCACGGTCTTGCCTTCACCGAGGGGCGTTGGATTAATGCCGGTGACAACGATGTACTTGCCGAATGAATCATCGCCCAACCGGTGGATGGCGTCGAGCTTGATCTTGGCCATGTGCTTGCCGAAGGGAACGATCTCGTCATCGACGAGGCCGATGCTGCCGGCGATTTCCTGAACCGGAGCAAGCGGCGAACGTTGTGCGATGGCCAGGTCGGAATCCATGGTCATTTCACTCCGCAGGGAGGGTCGGCGCTTCCGAGGGGGGAGGACCTTCCGGATCCGACGCATCGGGGAGATCCAGGAGTTCCTCAACGTCGAGTTGAATCGATTTGTCAGATGTCTCGGAGTCGAGTTCAGGGCCTGCAAAGTCGACCTTGGCCACTCGCCAGTACCCTTTGCCGTCGGCCTTTTCTTCGACCACTTCGAACTCAAGCGTCGCGGGTTGGCGATCTTCCTCCGTGGCGGCGTCGGGATTCGCCTCGACCTCGTAGGTGACGAGAACCCTGGATACGCTCTTGGGCTCCACCCCCATCCGGTCGGACGCCTCTTGGAAAGTGTTCTGGAATCCGTCGACGTAATGCCCCAGAATCGAGCCCCACTGCTGCACCACGAGGTAGAGATCTTCCGCGCGATCATCACCCAGTGATTTAATCTCGGGGCCATCCGCCGATTTCATCGCCTGGAGCAAGCGGCGTTCAATCACCGAATAGGCCGCCAGGCGAAACTGAAGATCGACTGCCTCTTTGTGCCGGGTGTGGTCATCTGCCTGGGCGCCTTTGACGTCGTCATGGATCGCACGGGTCAGGACAAAAACCACCTCCTGCGGCGTGGCGTCCTCGTCGAGGGTGATGCCGTGTGCGGAGAAAGGCTCGACCACGGCATCGGGGATGTCCATGGGTTCCCGGCCTTCGCATCCGGTCAGCAGGAGCAGCATGGCCGGGACTATCAGGGCGAAAGGTTGCAGGCGAATATGCACAGACGTCATGGGATCCACCGTATTCAAGGGGAGACTGGTTCTCGTTCAAGGCGAAAAGTCTAGCAGATCAGCGGGTTTATGCAATGCTTGCCGCCCCATCGACCGAGCGTTAGACTCGATTGGAATCATGGCTGAGCACAATGCCAATCTCTGGGCCCCCTGGCGGATGGAGTACATCCATGAACTGGATGACGAGGGCCGGATCAATCGCCCGCAGTGCTTTCTCTGCGCCTATGCGGCGGACCCGGAACAGGATGCAGCGCACCGCGTCATCTGGCGAACGGAGAACACACTCACGCTGTTCAACCGCTATCCATACAGCAACGGACATCTCATGGTGGCGCCGACGGGTCACAAGGCGGACCTGACCGACCTGTCCGACGCAGTGCTCACAGAACTGTTCGGCAAGGTGCGTGACGCCAAGACACTGCTGGCGCGAACGACGCAGGCGCAGGGTTTCAACGTCGGCATGAACTTCGGCCGCTGTGCGGGGGCGGGACTGCCCGATCATCTTCATGTCCACATCGTGCCGCGCTGGGAAGGTGACACGAACTTCATGCCCGTCCTGGGCGATGCGAAAGTGATTCCCCAGTCGATGGATGCCCAGATCGCGCTGATGAAGAAGGCGGTGGAAGATCTGGGTTTCCCCGCGATCCGCGCGTGAGTCCGATTCCAGGAGGACGGGTGTCACCGATGGCACAATCCGCCGGCCAGTTGAAACCTTATGCGGTCACCGCCGCCAACTCGCGTGGCCGTGAACATGACGAGAGCTTTCCCGCATCCCAGGATCCCTTTGCGCTCGACCGTCAGCGCGTGCTGCACTCCGCCGCCTTTCGCCGCCTGGTGCACAAAACGCAGGTCTTCGTCACCAGCGAGCACGACCATTTCCGCACGCGTCTGACGCATACGCTGGAAGTCACCAGTATCGCCCGCCGGTTGTGCGTGGCGCTGCAGGTGAACGAGGCGGTCGGGGAACTCATTACGCTGGCCCACGATCTCGGGCATCCGCCGTTCGGTCACGCCGGCGAAAAGACGCTGCACAACCGCATGCGTGAGCAGGGAGGTTTCGAGCACAATGCTCAGTCGCTTCGTGTCATCGAGTATCTCGAGCATCCCTATCCGGAATTCCGTGGGCTGAACGCGTCGTACGAGGTGCGCGAGTCCCTGGCCAAGCATTGCACGCTCTACGACCAGCCCGGCAAGCATCCGCTGGCGGATGGCTCGCAGGCGCCGCTCGAGGGGCAGATCGCCAATCTCGCCGATCGCATCGCCTACGACTGCCACGATCTGGAAGACGCCCTTGGGGCAGGACTGATCGGCGAGAATGAATTGGGCGAAGTCACGCTTTGGAAGACGGCGAGCGACAAGGTGCGACGCCATTGGAAGGACAAGCCGCTTGCCGCGATCCGGCGTCCGATTCTGGACCGGATCGAGTCCGCCCTGCTAACGGATGTGGTCCGTGAATCGAAACAACGTATTGCCGATGCGGGGATTCAGTCGCTCGCGGACATTCGCGGTTGCAAACTGCCTCTGGTGGCGTTCTCGGAAGCGTTTCTGCCGCAGGTGGCGGACATGGAGCGTTTCACGTTCGAGCGGGTCTACCGGCATCATCGCCTGATTCGGATGGATGACAAGGCCCGGCGATTCATCGAGCGGCTGTTCGACGCGTACCTGAACGAGCCTCGACTGATGCCCGCGCGATTTAGCCGCCGCATCGATGAGCTCGGCGTTCATCGGGTCATCGCCGACTACATCGCCGGAATGACCGATCGCTTTTGCCAGGATGAGTACAAACGGCTGTTCGATCCCTTCGAACGCGTCTGAACCAGATCAACACGTTGGTTACGAGCATCCGGGGGTGATGTCCCACGGAAGGCTTCGCCGAGTTACCGGACGGTGTATGCCCCCGGCACCGGATGGGGTCCGCTCCATTTCACTCGCACGCGCTTTCAGTTAGGATGAAGATGGAGTAAATGCAGTACCGGCAGGGAGTATGCGGAATTGTCGATCACTCCGGATAAGAAGTCAGCTCGGCCGACGATGCGCAAGATCGCAGAACGCGCGGGCGTATCGCGCGCGACCGTCTCGTTGATTCTCACCAACCGTGACGATGTTCTGAGCCGCTTTCGCCCCGACACCGTCGAGCGGGTCCGGCAGATCGCGAAGGAGATGGGCTATCAGGCGAACCTGGCAGCCATCAGTCTTCGCGGCGCCCATCCCAGCTTTTTCGCTCTGATCCTCCGCGGCACGCCGAACGCCGACGCGATTTCGTGGCATCACCAGGCGTTTGAGGGTCAGCTTCTGGCGGGCGCCCTGGATGCCTCGCGCGAGGCAAAACTCTACCCGATCCTGGCGGTCCAGGATTCGCCTGATTCCGCCGGCGCGCTGGCCCAGGTGGAAGAAGTTCTCGAAGGCGGCGTGTTCGGGGCGATCATCCGTACGCCCTTCGAGGGACTCGAAGGCAGCATTCACCGCCAGATTGAACAGGGGCTTCCCGTGGTGGTCTGCTTCCCCGGCGACATCACCCAGTATCCCTCCAACGTGATCGACATGGATAATCGGGAAGCCGGCCGAACGGCGATCCGGCTGCTGTACGATTCGGGCAGCCGCAACATCATCTTTCTTCGGGGCGAGGAAACGTGGGAAGCGGTCCGCCTGCGTGAGGAAGGTGCGCGGGAAGTGGCAGCGGAATACGGCATCCAGCTTCAACTGGTGACTCCCCCCTCCGATACGCCGGAAAACGAGCTGATTCAGCATATCGTCCCGGATCTGAAGCGAATCCAGCCGGACGGCATCTACGCCGCGTCGTCGGTCTCCGGGGTCGGGGCTTTGCTGGCGTGCGAGTCGGCGGGGCTGGCGGTGCCGGACACGATTCGTCTGGTCGGCTGTGATGCCTCCCTCTGGCAGGCACCGGGGAGCCCCAGCATCACGTCCGTGGACCTCTCCTGGTACGCCGCCGGTCAGATGGCGGTGCGGAAGATGGTCGAGTTGCAGGACAGTGGTGCGGGCGCGTTCGAGAACATCACGCTGCCCCCGCTGATTCGCAAGGGCGAGAGTTGCCCGGCGCCGGGGGATTACCAGGCTCCCTCCGTCACGGTCACATAGCAAGAGATCAGCCTGATCGCCTGTTCCCCGATCACGACATCATGGCACGTCGATGCAGGTCGGGTTGATGGGCACGCCGGCTCCTGTCAGGCAAGCCACGAAGAGCTGCAGGTCCACTTCGTCCACATCCGAATCCGCATCCAGACGGGCATTCACACACGCAGGATCCGACTGTGGGGTGCTCTGTCCGGTCATGCATGCTTGAAACATCGCGTAGTCGTCCAGATCGCAGTCGCCATCTTCATCCCAGTCCACGAGAAACCATGGGGGCGGGACATCGCTCCAGGCGTAGAGGCGATCGACACGCGTGCCATTGATGTTGGCGTTGTTGCCGAAAAACTCGTGATAGCCGATGCCGTGCAGACCGGCCGCATGCGACGTGTCGGTCGCTTCACCGAGCATCTCCCCGTCGACCCAGTACCGTATGGTCTGCCCGGCGAAGTCGATGCGCATCCGGATCCATGACGACTCGGTGATCGATGTGGATGTCGCGACCAGGTCGGTCCAGATGCCGTCCACGTATTTACCGGCGTGGACGGCACCGTCATCACTGTCCACGGTGAGCGCGTAACAATTCCCGCCGCCATAGCTCACCAGCCCGAAGGCGCCCGTCCCACTGTCGCGACCGAAGATTCCATAACGCTCGAAGCCGTCGGCAGCGACGTCCGGTCGCAACTCAGCGTAGATCCACGCTTCCAGGGAGTAATCCGCGTCGGCAAGGTTGCCACGGCGCGTGGTATCCACGCCACCGACATGATCCGCCACGATCAGCACATGCCCATCGCCGCCGGGAGCGGTGGGTGAGAACGGCTCGACGTCGTGGTATCGGAACTTGTCGTCCCAGCCATCGCCCCGGCCACCTGCATCGAAGGGATCATCAAATGGAAAGGAGTCTTCCGACGGGCGTGCCATCAACATGACGGCGTTCGCTACGGCACGCGGGGAACCATCGGAAGGCGAGTTACGGACCGTGCCGTCCACCACCATCGTGGAGGATCCTCCGCCGTCGAGGTTCACCGCATCGGTGGCGTTCAGCGTGCCGGTCAGGAACGACGCCATCTCCGAGAAGGTCATTCCCACGCTCTGGGAGGATCGACCGTCGATGACGACGAGGTAATGATGGGTCGCGCTCCAGGCCACGACCGTTCGCGGATGACGGTTGTAGGGTCCCGCCGCGCCGCGGATCGACCAATTGACGGTATCCGCCTGGCCGTTGTTGAGGATGCGTCCGATGCCGGTCACGGCCATACGCGCATTGTTGTAGAACGTATTCGATGTTGGGAAGTGCATGCGAAGGCGATCACCGACCGACGTATGGGCAAGCACGTCGTCCTTCGCGGATCCATAGGCGGTCAGTACCATGCCGCCATCGGGAATAAGGTTATCTTCCGCCGACGCGCCGGTCTGGATCGCAGTCACGATGCCGGAGACTTCCTTATCGCCACGCATCGGATAGCTGACCTCCTCAAGGATGACTTCCGCCGCCAAAGTCGGCACCGTGAACGCACTGCCGGTGCGATCATCCCACTCCGGCGTGTAGGCGGTGATGGCATGGATGGGCGGATTGGACCTGTTGAAGTAACCGAGCGTGACCACGAAGCCATCCTGGAACGTCAACGTGCCCTGCTGATGTTGAATCGGAGCAACGATCTCACCCGCGCGCGAGGCATTGAAGAAATACGTATCGTACTGAGCGTCGGGCATCTGGAGGATCTGTCCGAAGGAAGCGGCTGTCCCGATGATGACGGGCGTTGCCGCAAAGAACGAACCATTCACCGCCGCCAGCACGTCCTCCTCAGGCGGCTGATCATACTGGGAGGTGATCGTCGGCACGGTCTGGCGTGACGTGAAGTTACGCTTGTGTTGGGGCCAGCCGACTTCGAAGGTATAGGTGGGTTCGTTTCGATCGACGCTCAGGACGTGAACACGATTCGGTCCGGAAACGGTGTACAGGGTGTACTCCACACCGGGCGCGACGGTTTCTGCGGAAATTGGAGTCGCAACGAGCCCCAGCATCAGGAATGCTCGCCAACCCCATCGACGAACACGACGCCCCCAAGCGTGGCCATCTGCTTCGAGGCGGGTGGTCATGTGCATCTGCTCCGCGACGTGGAACCGCCCGGATCAGAAGCTGAGGCCGCGGTCACGACGCAGACCGATCCAGACGTTGCGTTTGGGGGCCGGCGACGCGTTCTCGGGATCATCCGGATTAAGCGTGAACATCTGCCAATGCCCCAGAAGTTCCACGTGGCCATCAATGTAGCCGGTGTTCATCTTCTGACGTGGTTCGTAGGATTCGTCGACAGTCGTCGGGGGAAGCTCGAACCGCTTGGTATAATCATAACCGATCAATCCCTCGGAGATGCGCTTTCCGTGCCGAAATCGACTGGCCCAGTTGAGGTTATCGGCGGGATGGGGGTCGGATCCCGGTTTCCCCAGTGCTTCGGGGAACAATCCGAGCTTGCCGGATTCCAGGACAAGAACAGGAGCCCCCTGGACCCCCTCGAGTCCGGCACTGACATTCACGCCATAGCTCATCCACAACAGCGGCAGCCGGACGGACCAGCCGGAGGGGGGTGGGCCGCTTCCACCCAGTTCCTCGGCATGCAGTGTTTCGCCGCGATAACTCAGGACCTGGTACCGCCAGGCCCGCTCGTTGGAGACGTTGACCGCTTCGGTGTAGTGCTGCCCCTCGCTCGCTTCGTATTCGAAGATGAGGTCGCCATCGAGATCACCGCTGGCATCGCCGCCGAACTCGGAACCGTGGAGCTGATCCTGGATGTCGGCCTGCCAGAGGTCGCCTCCCCCACCGGAGACCTTTCGGATGCGATTGAAGCTGGCATCTCCGGAGGTGGTGCCCTTGTACTTCGTGCCGTCGAAGAGACGGGCGAGGACGGCGGGAACGGGCAAGGGCCGCTCATCCGAGGGGCACGTGTAGAGATCCAACTCGCCGTTGTTGCTCCTGAGCGAGCGGGTTGCCCACCCGAAATTCGTGCTCCATTGATCGCGACGCATCTGCGACTCAGCCTGGGCCAGAAGCATCCCGTTGAGCGCCTGCTTCATGCCCGACGCGCAGACGGTGGTGCGTGCCCGTTCGCGTACGAGCGCCAGCGACGGCAGCAGAATCGCCACGAGCAAGGCGATGATCGCGACCACGACGAGCACTTCGATCAAGGTGAATGCGGCGCGACGGGCAGATCGCCCGCGCCCGTTGACCGGCTTTATCGAGACTCCGCTCATGCTAGCCATCCGTCGTTCCTCTCATACCGAATCCTGAAGCTTCCGGCGGGATCCATCCCGCAATCCATCGTCAATCTCTCCATCGCCCCTGTGAACCATCTTCACGGCTGATCGCAGCCGGCGGGCGGAGGTGTCCCTGACGCCGGTCCGGTAGCGCATGCCAGGAAGAACTGGAAGTCGTCATCATCAATCGCCTCATTGCCGTCCACATCGAGGCACGCACAGTTTTCCTCGTCGAAGAGGCCCGGTGCCGGGTTCGAGCCGGTCAGGCATCGCTGGAAGTACGCAAAGTCCGTCTGGTCAACCGAGCCGTCCGGTTCAGTCAGGTCCGGCCCGCCACCGGCAATATCGAAGACCGGTGTGCTGCACGCACAACCCCCGCCCTCTAGTGTGAGGGCAAGCACCTGCACGCGTCCGCTGGCCCCGGCCGAGAGGCTGAGCTTGATCTGCTCAAGCGTCTTGCACCCATCGATCTCGACGATGTGGGCCATCAGCCATGCCCCGTCAGCATTTCCACCACCGGCATCAAGCGAGACACCCTTTCCGTCAACACGCGAGAAACCGATGGCGTTGGTCTGATCCTTACGCTTGCCTTGGACGCCGACGGGAATACTCGTGGCGTCGCCATCCTGACCGAACCAATCGTAGAGGTTTGCGGAAAGTTGATCCGAAGACTGATCGTCGTACACAGCTTCCACATCAATCGTGCCGGCACTCTGCCCCGACGTGACACTGAGCAGGTACAGCCTGGAGTAGTTGCCGACCAGGAACTCCTGCTCGGGCGTTTCATTCAAGGTGAAGACGCGCGTTTCATCGAATTCGCCGCCGATGTCCGGGACGCCTTCCGTCTTCCACTTGATCGAATTCAATCCGTCGAAGCGGAATTGGAAGTTCACGTTCCCATCAGGCAGTTGCGCGGTATAGGTGCCGGAGGCGGGGAGGCCGGGCGTGAGCGGAACGTTGAACGGGAACTGCGGTTCGATGCAGGTCCCGATGGTGAAGCTCTCCACGGCCAGAGCGGCATCTCCATCAATCGTGACCGCTTCGGCACCCGGGAAGGGCTTGTTGTCGCGTGTGCCGTGGAAGGGTTCGCCCTGCTCGTACAGTGGATCGGCATTACCGAGGCATCGCAGATCCACCGGGCCGCCCTGGGTGGCGGAATCGCATGTCTGAGTGAAGGGAACCACCTCGGTGATGCGCAAAGCGGTGATGGCATGCGCGGGTGGCGGAGGCAGGAAATTCCACTTCGTGTAGAGCGAGGCCCCACGCTTGAGCCAGACGCGGTTGCCGGTTTGCCCCGTCGCCGAGCACGTGTCTGAAGCCGGAGACTGCGGACCGGGGCCCGCCTGACGCCAGGTTCCCTCCGGCTGATTGAGTTCCATCTTGATCCATTGATGATTCGTCCCGAACTGCCCGCCCCAGGGAATGGCCAGGTTGTTGGTCGCTTCTTCATCGCTGCCCGGGCCCTGGTAGGTGACTTCAATGGGCAGTTCATTCCAGAAAGCGTTGATGTCCCAGGTCACACCGGCGGGCGTGGAACTGGGCACCCACTGCTCGATGAAATACTGGGCCGCCTTGGAGGGGAAAGGATCTGTATTCGGTGCAACGGGCACGATGTTGTCATTGGTGAGATCCCAGTACCCGCGGCGCACACCATCAAATGAATCCGTTGTGTAGTACTTGTATCCGCCGCCGAACTGGCCGCCGCCGTCGAATTCGCCGGTAGGATGCTCGAGGAATGCGCCTTCGAAGAAGGAGGGATAAACGATCCATGCTCGCTGGGCCTGGGCGGGCACCGCCGCCATCAGGACCCCCAAGGCCACGCAGATGTTCAGGCGCCGCAGCATCGTCTCCATCCTGGTTGACCAACCGCGAAGAAAGGAAGTCTCACTCCATCTTATCGGTGATTTCCGCGACTTCCATTGGATTCGTCTCTCCCTCTCACACATCTTGAGTACTCCTGATGATGTTGCTGCAGGCCTGTTTCCGACAGCGACCATGAACAGGCCCGCCTGCACGAACATTAACTCGATTAACGCGTTTCAAGCCTCCGCGACGCCAGTCCGGAAATGGTACCGCAACCCGGACTCGGATATTCGAAAAAACCAGGCGCTTTTTTTCCGCCTGATCCGTCCGCCCGACCTGAAGGGCGTCCTGCGAACGGGGGCCGGCATTCAGGGCGATTCCAGACAGGCAGGATCGGCATCGATCTCGGGGCCGGAAACGCAAAACAGAAAGGCATCGAGATCGTCGAGATCCACATCCTGGTCGCCGTCATCATCCAGGCAGCGACAGGGGTACGGATCGTCGAGGCCGCTCACGTTGCCCTCCCCGCTGAAGCACCGCTGCACATAGGCAAAATCGGTCTGATCCACGTCGCCGTCGGCATCGGCATCGAAAGGCAGATCTTCGCGCGGGCACGGTGCCTCGAGCAGCACGTCGTCGTACCAGAACTCCTCGAAGGTGTTGGTCAGGGTGCTTTCGCTGATCAGGACCGGATCGCCGCCGAGGGTCAGCCAGCTCACGTCGATTCCATTCCCCCCGCCTGCGGCACGATGCCCGGTGGCCACTACCACATCATCCACCAGGAATTCGACATCCTCCGACCCGCCCGTGTAGGGATGCACGATGATCTCCATCTTCCGCCAGCCCCGGACGCGCGGTACGTCGGTCACGTTCCAGCCGTCGGTCCTCGTGGCCCAGCTCAGGTGCGTCCAACTCTGCTTGGTGTTCACGCCGAGCACAAAGAACTCGCTACGGTTTGGGCTCGTCAAAATGATCCAGCCCTGGACATCGTAATTCGGACGATTGGGGTTCGGTGGCGGATTCGTGTCAATGGTCTCGCAGTCGCACGTGTAGCCGGGTGGCTGCGAAGCCTGGTCGCAATCGCAAAGCAGACCGGCATCGTCGTACTGAAACACGCGCAGGCGAAGATCGCCCCCGATCGGCGGGGTGAAGTTGTGGCGGATCGCGGAATAGTATGGATCGAAAATCGGTTGACGCCCGGCGCGTTCGCCTGTGTAGACGGGATCATTGGGTGGTCCGTCGCGCCAGGTTTCGAACTTGACCGGCCCCCACCCGAAACTGGGGTGCCCTGTCGTCACGATGGGGTCATCGGTCGGGCAGTCTGTGAATGGCGTCTCGCAGGACGCCCATTCTTCCGTGCGCGCCCACGGCGGTTCGAAGTCTTCCTCGAACGGCAACTCGAGTGTGAAACCGTCGGCGGTGCCGGTGAGAAGCACGCTGAAAATCAAGCAGCTCCATCCGGCAAGAGAGGAGTTCCTGTATCGGGCGGCGGTGGGTATTGAACTTCGGAAACGATGCATACGTCTACCTGAGCCTTACTGCTTACGGGACGACAATACCGTCGTCGCAGGTTTCCACGGCGGGAATCTCGGGTCCGGACACGCAGCCCAGGAACGCATCGAAGTCATCCGCATCGACGTCCTTGTCGCCGTTGACGTCCGCGCACTGGCAGTTCACACCGTCGAAACCGTCATTGAACGTGAAGGGATCCCCGGCCCCATCGACACATCGTTGATGGTGGGCGAAGTCGTCCTGATCGACATCGCCATCACCATCCAGATCGGCACGCGGATTGTTGCAGGCGGTGAGCGCGACCTGCTCGAACCAGAATTGCTCGAAGGTATTGGCCAGCGAGCTTTGGGAGATCACGGCAGGATCGCCGCCGAGACGGAGCCAGGTCACGTCGACACCGGTACCGGAACCGGGTGCCCGCGTCCCCTGCGCGACCAGAACGCCGTCCATCCAGAATTCCACGTCACCGACATTGCCGGTGTAGGGATAAACGACGATCTCCAGCCGGTGCCATCCCTTGCTCCGCGGCACGGAGGTCACGTTCCAGCCCTCCGTTTTCGTCGCGAATGAGTAATGATCCCAGCTCTCGTGACTGTTGACGCCCAGGATGAAGTACTCGCTTCGGTCGGGGGTGGTCAGAAAAAGCCAACTGATGACGTTATAGTTCGGACGGTTGGGATTCGGTGGCGGGTTCGTGTCGATCGTGGCGCAGTCGCAGGTGTACGTCGGAGGCTGGGCCGCCTGGTCACAGTCGCAAAGCAGATCGGCGGGATCGTACCACCACGCCTGAAGCCTCAGCTCCTCATGCCCGACGGGTGGCGTGAACTCATGATAGATGGAATACCAGTAGGGATCGGAGATGGGCTGCCTGCCGGAGCGCTGACCGGCATAAACCTCGCCTCCGTTGTCGAGATCGGGGTAGGTCTCGAACTTGACGGGCCCCCATCCCTGGCTCGGGCCGGGCAAGCCGGGATCGTTCGGACAACTTGTATCAAAAGGCGTATCGCACGCCAGCCATTCGATGGTGTAATCCCAGAAACCGGTGCCACCGTGATGGAGCGGCTCGAAGTTCTCGTAGAACGGTAGAGCCGGATCGGCGGCGGAAGTCGAGTTCACCTGGAACCCGAAAGTGATCGCCACCGCCACGAGGCATGTACGAATCAACCACTGTTTTCTTTGCTGAATGATTTCCATCCCAATGACCCTACGAACGAATCTGCCAAGGCCCGCAGAGCCCGTTCACTCGTGCAACTCTTGAAAGAGACGGGCGGAGCGGAGCTTGAGGCTCGCACTCCGCCCGATTCAACGCATGTGTACTCCGGCATGCGACAGGAAGAGAATGCTTCACTCATCGCCCGAGTCGCTTCCGGAAGTCAATCCGGATGATTCGACACGGGCCATGGTGTCATTCTGTCAACTTCGCATCAGCTCAGGCGCGTCGCTTGCGACGCAGGATGAGCGGCGCACCGGCCAGCAGGAGCAGCGCCCCCGTGGGTTCGGGCGTGACCTGGGTAATGCGGACCGCGCTCCACGAACGATTGATCGGGAAACCGAAGTCCCACTTGGCGTAGAGCACGCTGCCGTCCTTGATGTAGACCTCCGCCAGACCGTCGTGGGTCTGCGGGCCGGGGCCATGCTGGCTCCACTGCCCGGCGGTGGCTCCTCCACCGATCCACTCATGGTTGGTGCCGAACTGGCCGGCCCAGGGAATTTCCGGATCGATCGGGAAGTTGACCGGTCCGTTGTAGCCGTTGATCTGCACCTGGATGGGCTGCCAATCCAGCGCGCCGGCCGTTGGGCCCCAGGCCTCGACCGTGAACGACTCGAGCGTCGCGGGCATGGCCGCACCGGACGAGGATGACACGTTGTTCGTATCCCACCAGATACGTGCCACACCATCCTGACCATTGCCCTCGTAGGCATCCGTACCACCCAGACCGGCACCGGCATGCGTGGTGAAGAATCCCTGGTTGTCGATGCGATCGATGGGCATGACCCACCAGTCACCGATGCCCGCCAACGCCGGCGATGCCGACACTGCCAGGACTGCCATAAACACAAATAACTTCTTCATGACGTTCCTCCTTCCTGATCATCAGGACTACTGAGATGAGAATAGTGCTCCTCGATCTATCCGAATTTTCTCGTGAGATCAGCACTTGATGAATCCACGAGATTCGTCAACGTAACTCTGCGACGTCGCCATTGACTTTCGCGGCTTCCTCCAGCCGATGAAACGCGCTTGGGTTCAGCCCGTTCCATCCCTCCAGATCTTCATTCCGACCGTCGGGCCGATTCGCGGTCCCGCGTCGAGATCGCGTGCCGCACTGATCAACAGGTCGCGTCAACATGGACGCCATTATCTGGATGTCAATTGTCAACGTGCGAGATGGACAGGAAGGTCAGTTGACATGTCCACTTTCCTTCCTCCGCTACGTCGATTGTAACACATTGCCCCCTACGCGTTCAAGAGTCTGAACACGGTATGCATTAAAAAAAGTCAATAAAAACGGGGCTTCCGTGACTCTGTCTCGCGAGATCGCGCTCGCACGTGCGTTAGCGCGTGTTAACCGGATCGCATCGCACTATCGAAATGAACACGTGCCCTGAACGATGCTTTTTGCACGGGTCACTCGTGTTACGACGGACATTCCAGCGAGGCGTCATGAGCGCCCTGCATGATCTTAGCCACGCCCGAGAACCTCGGTTACTCGATTTAACGCCCCGATTTCAAAGGTCAGCCATTGGAAGGCCAGCGTAGGCCTCGGCCCATGCGGATTGCGTGTTGTCGCACCGGCGCTCTGGCGATCGCGAGCCCTGCCCTGCCATCATTCCTCGACATCGGATTGCGCTTTTAGTGCCTTCCCTTCTCCCCCGCGCGCGACTATTTCGTCTGCCAATCAGTGTGCGCTGAAAAAAAAGCATTCGTTATCACGAGTCACAAAGAAATCCTGTTCGTCCGGCTCTTGAACACGCACGACCAGCCTTGATAATGCTAACTGCTTGAAGTGTTGCACACGACTTCCTCGAAATTCTCACTGCGGAGATCTTTCATGCTCGACCTGCGTCGACTCAGCGGCAAATTCTTTCTACGCCATTGGACTTCTGCATGGATACTTGGGGCGTTGCTTACCGCCACCGCTCATGCGGGCTGGATGGTGCTTCCTCCTCACGACACGCGTACGCCGTTACCCTCTGAACTTCCTGAGAACGCCGAATCGATTGAACCCGGTGACCGGTGGGAACACAGCGACAAGTACCGCTGGCTGATCGGCGAACTGACCATCCCCGAGACCATCGACGACAAGCCCACGAAAGGCAAAGCCGTCGGGATGAAGTTCAGTTGCGCCGATGGCGGCGAGGTTCATGTGAACGGCGTGTTCCAGTCACGTTTCGATAACGACCATCCCGCGCTGGTCCTGCTCACCGAGAACGCACAGCCCGGCGCCAAGGTACGCCTCCAAGCGCTCGTCTATCGCAAAGTGCAGGGAGGCGATCATTTCAACGAGGCTACCTGGGCGATCATCGAACCGAAACGATCCACGCAAACCCTGAAGCTGAAGGTTCATGCGTCGAAGCCGAAAGGTCCCGTGCCCGACGGACTCGTCGGCCTGAGCCAGGGCGGAGGCCTCGCCGACTACGAGGATGCCACCGCCGCCAAGCTGCGCGAAGGCGGATTCAAGTGGTTCCGCATGGACAACATTCTGACCAACGTGCTCAAGGCGAAGGAAGATGGCTCCACCTACTACGACTGGACCGATTTCGATCGCCGCGTGGACTTCATGTACAAGATGGGGGCTGATCCGATCCTGGCGGTCTCCTACATGCCGATCCCGCTGGACGCGGTAGTGAACCACGACCGGCAGAGCGCGCCGAAGGATTACGGCACCTGGGAGGAGATCTGCTACCGCGCCGCCAAGCGCAGTATCGATCGCGGCGTGCGCGTGCCGTTCTGGGAGGTCTGGAACGAGGTCAACACGGGCTGGCTCAAACCGGGTCCGCAGGACAAGGGCACGGAGCGCTTCCACAAGATGTACAACGAGGCGCTGGGCAAGCTTCAGCCGGAGATGGAAGTCATTCGCCGGTTCGAGGCGTACTGCAAGCTGTACAAGGCGACGGTCGAGGGTGTGCGACGTGCGGATCCGAAAGCGATGTTCGGCGGACCGGCGCTGGCGAGCGGCCCCTTCGAGAACGATGAGCGCGGCCACTGTTTTCACGGCCGCGGTTTCACGCGGGGCCTCATGGCCTACTGCACGGAAGAGAATCTTCCCCTCGATTTCCTGAGCTGGCATGAATACTTCCAGCCGTGGTTCGTCATCGACGAGGAAGCCAAGGCGTTCTACGCATACATGGAGGACTACCCCGAGATCAAGCCGCAGGTGAAGTCGCTCATGATCACCGAGTGGAACCAGGCCTGGTGGGGAGACCGTCCGCACGATCACGAGATCGGCGCATCCTGGTGCGCGGACAGCCTGGTCAGGGCGTGCCTTCCGAACAAGGTCGATCGACCCTGCTTCTTCTACGTCAAGCAGAACGACGATAACTTCCGCGGCGACTTCAGCATGCTCATGCGGAACAACGTCCCCAAGGCGAGTTACAACGCCATGAAGATCTTCAATCATCTCAGCGGCGATTGGATTGAATTCGAGGGGACGGATGACGACGTGTGCGGCGTGGCGGCATGGGACAGGAAGAAGCCGCGCCTGGCAGTCGTGATCGTGAACTACCGGGATCGCTACGGTCTGCCGCGCAAGGTCAGCCTGGAGATCCCCAGCCTGCCGGAGGAAGTGCGCAACGGAGAGTGGCGCGAATGGCTGGTCGACGGCACGCACAGCAACGTGTGGCACGATCGTGAAAAGGCCGAACTCGAGATGGTGAACGAAGGCAACGTGCGCGGCGGGAAGCTCACGCTGAATCGCACGCTGCTGCCGAACTCCATCACGTTGATCGAGATCATCCCCGCAGACAAGAAGTGAGGTGTTTGATGTTGAAGCGTTTACTTATCGCCTGTGCCTGCTTGGTGACCACGAGTGGCGGCTTCCTGCGGGCGGAGGAACTGACGTTTGTGGAAGGCGAAGCGCAGGGCACGATCACGCTGGTGACCGAGCCCTCCGCGGGACAGTGGGACGTCGAGAAGCCCATTCGCCCGGGGCAGAGAGTCGCCTCTTCCAAGGGCTACGAACTGCGCCTGGAGCGTGATGCGAACGAAGGGCATGCCGTCTGGACCATGCATCTGTCACGCGAGGACGGCGCCGAATTCCGCGTCAAGAACCTCGGCTACGCCTGCCGCACCGCCCTCGGTCGCGTCGCCACGGTGTTCGACACGCAATCGAGCAGTGAGGACTCCCTCTTCCGTCAGGCGCCGGAACTCGACGCCGCCATCGAGGTGCGCCCCAATCGCGGCATCCCGTTCATGATGGGATGCGACCATTATGGCAACAACGCGATGGCCATCGGTGCAATGGATCAGACCGGTACGTATCGGATCACCGGACGGCGGATCGACGGCGACTACGGCATCTCGATCGTTCGCCGCGAGTACGAGGGAGACCGCTGGTTCACCGGGACAGCCTTCACCGATGCCGTGTTCATCTCGACGCAACCCTCGTCGTGGTACGCCACCGCGCGTGGCTTCGCCGACCGGGTCGACGCGGCCGCGGACTACGCGTCCCTGACGCCCCACCCGAAGGCGGACCTGCCCTACTACTCCACGTGGTACGCCCTGGGCGACAAGATCGACCAGTCCTCGATCCTGGCCCAGGCGGAACTCGCCTCGGAAATGGGCTGCGGCAACTTCCTGATCTTCATCGGCTGGAGCGTCTGCGAGAACTGGTTCAGCAGTGAGAATCGCTGGGGCGACTACACGCCCTGCCCCTCACGTTTCGAGGACTTCGCGGGCATGGTGCGCACGATCCAGGACGATCTCGGCATGGCGGTGGAGGTGTGGGTCTCGCCGACATGGATCGGCGCCGGCTCCGAGTCCTTCGCCGACATGGCGGAGCATCGCTCCAAGTGGCCCGACGGCGGATACGATCGCAACCTCGATCCGCGAAGCCCCGCCGCGCGCGAACACATCCGCGAACGCTTCGCCTTCCTGGCCGAAGAGTACGGCGTGGACGGCATCTACGTGGACTTCCTGGACACACTCTGGAACCGCAACGACGCCGATCACCCGATGCAGCCGCGCCATTTCGGCAGCGGGCTCGACGCCTTCCTGGCGAGCATGGCCGAAGGTTTCACGTCCGCCCAGCCGAAACCGATCATCGAGTACCGGATGCCGTTCGCCAACCTGCTGACCAAACGATACGCCACCGTCTTCACCACGACCTACACGGAGGGCGACTGGCAGCGCAGCCGGATCATCGCCATGAGCCGTCGGGCGTTCAGCAAGGGCGTGATCAATCGGTGCGACCCGCTCGTGTGGACGGTCGACGAGATGGAGGATCGTGACGGCGTGGGCAAGGCGCTGTCGGCCATGTGTCTGCTCGGGCCGCCGGGGATCTCGATGGACCTGACGCGGATGAGTCCCGAGGAGCGCGAGCGTGTGGCCCGGTGGTTCCGGTTCTTCAGGGAGCATCGCGAGAAACTCGTCCACGGGGAGTTCATTCCCTTCGGCGACGAGTACCACCACCCCGAGATGATCGTCCATCACGGCAACACCGCCTACGCGTGGATCTCGCGCTGGCAGACGGGACACATCCCCCTGCCGAGAGGCACGACGCACGCCTTCCTGTTTACGGCGCTGCCGACCGACGTGTCGTTTATCTCGCGCATCCATCCGGGCCACATCACAGGGCTCGTACCGGGCCAGTACGCCGCCCGATGGTTCGACAGTTCGATGGAATCGCACGACGGCTGGTTCGAGATCGAGATTACCGGCAAGCCCCGACCGCAGTCGGCCGACGCCCCGCTGCGTACCCCGCGGGAGAACTGGGATTTCCACCCCGGCGACGAAGGCGTCCCCAGCCTCGATGTGCGTCGCGGCGGATTCCTGGAACTCAAGCGAAAGGGGTAGCGGCCGGCTCATCGACGATAATGCTGATGCCCCAGGGTGGCGCCTTCGTCTGACCCTGGGCTGGGATGTGAAAGGCCTTCGGCGTTTGCCATGGCGCGCTGGATGCCGAGCGCGGCGTTTCGGCCCTGTCAAATGGATCCGGGGTTGACGCGCTACCGTGACTTCGGATCTGGTGATCCCTTGATTTCATAGTTCCTCGTACGCCGGCTGCGCGAAATTGCGACGCGGTCCGATTCGGCGTACCTTGAGAGGGATGAGTAAGCCGGAAGTTCACATTTACACGGATGGCGGGGCGAGCCCGAATCCGGGGCTGGGGGGATGGGCGGCGGTGCTGATCTCACCGGGGCACGTCGATCGCACGAAGGAGATCAGCGGGGCCGAGCCGGACACGACCAACAACCGCATGGAGCTCACTGCCGCGATCATGGCGCTGCGGTCGCTGAACAAGCCGTGCCAGGTGAAGCTCTTCACCGATTCACAGTATCTGCGCAACGCCTTTGAGCAGGGATGGCTGGGCAAGTGGCAGCGGAATGGATGGAAGACGGCCGGGAAGAAGCCGGTGCTCAACGTCGATCTCTGGAAGGAACTCCTTGAACTCGCCGACACGCACGCCATCTCGTGGCACTGGGTCAAGGGGCACGCCGAGGATGAGTACAACAATCGCTGTGACGAACTCGTGCAGATCGCCCGGGATGACTACCGCTTCGGGGAAGGGTGATCTCTACCGTTCCACTATTTCCCGTCATCGATTCTTCGATATCCATTTCACAAATCGTGATTCACGAAAGGAGTTATCGTCATGAGAGCTATCGCAGGAGCCATCCTCGTTTATGCCGGGATGAATCACATCGTCCCCTCCAGTGAAACTGGAGTCTTACCCCCACTCTTGGCGATGATTCTGTTGATCGCAGGATTCATCTATCTGCTTTTCGATGCTCTCGATCCCACAGTTGATTTGCGGACAGAATCGAAGGATTCGGCGGACACGGGAGAACATGGCTGAGATCTCATCACGCGTCCCTGCCTTCGTTTCAAGCACAAGTGCTCCTTTCAGATCCGCTCGCCGCACTCCGGGCAGCGCGGCTCGGAGATCCCACGAAGGATGTACCCGCACTTGCGACAGCGGGTTTCCCGATCCCTCTGCTTCCGCGTCTGTAAAACCACCAGCACCACCACGCCGGCCGGGATGCCGATGCATGTCAGGAGTCCGGTCAGGATAAACAGGATTTCGAAACCGCCCGGAATGCTCATGGAAATGCTCTCATGATGGTTGTCAATTTCAGGGGATGTTACGCCATGATGCCAACGGTGTCACCCGCGACCACTGGCAACACGAATCATTCCCGGCCACAATCTCCGCATCATGCAGAATCGGCACTGGACCACGCCCCGCTTCGCCTTGTACCTGGCGGCCATTCTCTTCGTCTGGCTCGGACCGGTGGCGTGGGGGGCGCGCGTGCTGCTGCCGCTCGATCTGCTCTGGCAGGACCCGCCGATCGCCGCCCCGGAAGGATTCGACCACGCCCACAACACGCTGCTCGGCGACATGCTCTACGAGAACTACCTCTGGAAGGACTTCTACCGCCGGGGCATCACCTCGGGCGAGTGGCCGCTCTGGAACCCGTACACCTTCTCAGGGCATCCGCTATACACGACGGGGCAGGCCTCCGTCTTCTATCCGCCGAACCTGATCTTCGCGGTGGTGCCCATCGCGTACGCCTTCGGCCTGTACACGTTCCTGCATCTCTGGGCCGGCGGGTTGTTTCAGTATCTCTTTCTGCGGCGGATCGGCGTGGGGGGATTCGGCGCGAGCCTCGGCGGCGTGATCTTCGCGCTGTGCGGCTTCTTCGTATTCCGGATCATCTGGCCGATGCTGCTGGGTTCGGCGATCTGGCTTCCGCTCATGCTTCTGATGTTGATCCGGCTTTCCGAGGCGACCGGCCTGCGCCAGGTGCTTTCGCGCACGGCCTCCGCCGCCGCCATCTTCGCCCTGCCGCTGCTTGGCGGGTTCTTCGAAATCGCATTCTATGCGTTCATGGTCGCCGGCGCGTTCACGCTGGCGTGCGTGTGGCATATCGTTCGGTCGGAACGTGCGGCGCGGCGCGCCCTGCAGTTGTGCATCAGTGCCCTGGCGGCGGTGGGTCTGGCGCTGCTGCTCTGCGCACCACAACTGCTGCCGTTCTTCGAGGTGAAGGATCTCAACGTCCGCAGCGGCCAGATGGACTACGAGGACATCGTCGATCGCGCGCTCAAGCCGCACCAACTGCTGCCGATGGTCGTGCCGGATATCTTCGGCAACCCCGCCAAGCACAAGCGGTGGGATCTGCGGGAGCGGCGTTTCGTGCCCATCGAAGCGATCCACGGCAGGCCCTACTACGCCTACGGGATGAAGAACTATTCGGAGAACGGGTTCTACCTCGGGTTGCTCCCCCTGCTGCTGCTGCCGCTGAGCATCCGGGGAGAGGGACACCACCGCCTGTTCTTCTGGCTGCTGTTGGCGTTGGCGTTGATGCTGACGTTCGGATGGCCGATCTATCGCGTGTTCTATGCCGTGGTCCCGGGGTTCGAGCAGGTGCGCACGCCGTTTCGGTGGATGTATCCCGCCACGTTTGCCGTGACTTGTCTGGCGGCGATCGGCGGACAACGCTGGTACGCGAAACTGAACGCGCCGACGACACCACGGACATGGCTCATGCGCGGGTTGCTCCTTGTTCTCCCCGTGGCGGGAATCGCGATGCTTGCCATGTTTCACGCCTATCCCGAGACCGCGCATGATCTGGCGGCGAGCGCCATCGATCGATGGGAACGACTCAGCATGCGCAATGTCTTCGGGTTTCAGAATGCCTGGGACCTGGCGGGCGACATGACCGGACAACTGTTCCGCCTGACGCTGATGCTTACACTCGCGGGCCTCGTGCTCAGCCTTCGCGCGCGAACGCCTATGGGGCGAACAGTGGCGGCGTTTCTCGTGCTAGGTGTGCTGAGCTTCGATCTCGTCGAGGCCGGTCGCGAATTCAACACGAGGTCGGATCCGGAGTGGCTGGATCGCAGTTCACCCGCGATCGATTTCCTTCAGCAGGATGAATCCCCCTACCGCATCGCCCGCTTCGGACCGGAGATGACGTTTCAGCCGAATCTGCCGATGCTCTACGATATTCACGACGTGGGCGGGTACGACTCGATCGTCTTGAAGGATTACGCAACCTACATGGAAGCAATCTCGCCACAACGCCGTCTGGCCTACAATCAGATCGATGGAGTCCGACGGATGCGCGATCTCGACTCGCCGCTGCTTGATTTGCTGAACGTGCGCTACCTGCTCAGCACACGCGCTTTCGAGCACCCCGACTGGCCGCTGGCGTACGACGACGATAGGGTTCGGATCTACCGCAATCAACGTGAGCACCCGCGTGCCTTCCTGGCCGACGAGGTTCAACGGGCGGATTCGCTGGAAGATGCGATCGCCCGCTTGCAGGCGTGGGATGCCGATACCCGGCCCGCCATTGTTCTGGATGAGAGCGCCCCGCGCGATCTCGAGGACGCGAGGCAGGACGGCGAAGTGTTCCCGGCGACGCCGGAGGTGAAGCTCGTCGCGGAAACGCTCAACAGCGTGACGCTTCACGTGACCGCCGATGTCCCGCGGTTGCTGGTCCTGAACGACACGTACTATCCGGGCTGGCGCGCCTCTGTCGATGGCGAGGCGCAAGCCGTGTTCCCGGTCAACGGCATCTTCCGCGGTACGCTCGTGCCGGGCGGGCAACACGTCGTCGAATTCCGATTCGAGCCCGAACCGTTTCATGTCGGGCTGCGTGTCGCCGGCCTGGCGGCGCTGATGATGGCGCTTTTCTGGTTGCTCGGACTGGTCGGTCGACGACGGAGACCTCGGCCATCGACAAGGCCCGGATGAACAGGTAGTTTGATTGAATGTGTTCGGACATTGACCGCACCCTGGAACCGTCGGCGCTCGCCACGAACAACGAGCGCTCATCTCCGCCTCACCCCGACGACGCTTCGCTGCCCACCGTCAGCCTGATCGTGCCCGCCTACAACGAAGCGTTGCACATGGAATCCACCCTGGGCCGCATACTCGAACACATGCGCCTGACACGCGGACTGATCGAAGTCGTCGTTGTGGACGATGGCTCGACCGACGCCACCGCCGGTATCGTCAAATCGAAGATCCCAACCTACGACGCCGCACAGATGCCGTTGCGACTGCTTCATCTGGAAACCAACCAAGGCAAAGGCGCGGCCATCCGCCATGGTGTGCTCAGTGCAAAAGGAGACATCGTCGCCTTCATCGATGCCGATCTCTCTTCGCCCATCGAGGCGCTGCCGGAACTCGTCGGTCCCATCCAGCGGGATGCATGTGATGTGGCCATCGCTTCGCGCGCCGTGGATCGTTCGTTGATCCAGGTACGCCAAAGCCGTTTCCGCGAGGTGGCGGGCATCCTGTTCAATGCCCTGGTCCGGCTGATCACCGGTCTGCCGATCAAGGATACGCAGTGTGGTTTCAAGGCCTTCCGACGCGAGGAAATCCTTCCTATCTTCGGCGCACAACGCATCGGCGCTTTTGCATTTGACGTCGAAGTGCTCTACCTGGCGCGCAGGAAAGGCCTGCGTATTCTCGAGATCCCGATGGCATGGAGTCACGTCGAAGATTCGCGCGTCCGCATGTTTCGGGATTCACTTTGGATGTTCCGGGACGTGCTGCTCATTCGATGGCACGATATCTTCGGCCGCTACCATCGCGCGTTGAAACGAAAAACGGTTTCCTCCGACGCGGAAGGCCGACGAAAACCGTAAGAATGCCGATAGCGCCGTAGCTCGACAACCGTTACTCCGTCGAGATCAGATCCTCATACTCATCCAGTTCGAACAGCAATACGGTGAACGTCGGCCCACCCTCGACGGACACGCTGACCGCACCGGTTACGGGAGAATTCTCATCGAAGGTCATCGTGAATGTACGGACGTCCGGGCCGGACACCGTGGCCGATCCGCTGTAGGGGATGGTCGTCCCATAGGTCTCGTAGGATACCTCGACATCGGTCAGGCTGAGGCTCCACTCCTCCTCGTTCCAGCGGAGTTCCCCCTGGTACGAGTCGATGCGGGTAACGTCGCAGCAATCCGTCTCGGCGGGAATGTACGAGACGGTCCCCTGCCCATCCGTGTTCAACGTATCGTCCCCGGACGTGCCGGTGAGATCCCATTCGCCGGTCAGTGTGGAACCCGGATTCAGGCGAGAGAAGGAGAGGCTTGCGGAGCCATCGAGTGAACGTTCGTCACAGGTCAGCATGTCATAGTTGACCTCGATCTGTCGGCTCATGACGCTGAATGCCCCACTTGCACTGCCGGAACACATGAGGGACCGCGTATCGTCGAAGCGGTAGACGTCGCAGAGTTCTTCACCGAAATCGATGACCAGACTGGCGGCGGAGGTCCCGTCGCCCAGTTCCTCGGGCGCCGTGCCATCAATGTTCACCTGGGGGCAGGTCCCGAACGTTGCGCTGAACGGAACGCCTTGCGCGTTTTCACTCGCCTCTTCATCCTCCGCGCGTGTGGCCGACTGGGTCACATTCGCTCCCTGGCTCAGGTTGTTAGTAGCAGCTACGCCGGCGGCGAGGGCCTGCTTCTCGGCGCTGGTCATGTCGTCCACCGAATCGACGCTGTTGGCCGCGTTGGGGCACCCCTGCCCGGTCAGCAGGAAAAGAGAAGTCACCGATACGAGGATTCCGATGGCAACATGCTTGAACCGCATGGATAGCTCCTTGATCTTGGGTTGTACGACCGACATCACAAGGTTGGATTCGCCGGCGTCTCGAGCGCGCCGGTTCCCCAGGAGTATCGGCGGATTCTCGTGGCAGCTTCCAGCAAACTGGAGCCGTTATCGGGTCTGGCCCAATCAGCTTACGCCGTTGGAAGTGTCCAGGGTTTGCGATAATCCCGGGTAATCAGCGCGTTGGCATCGTCCTGACCGGGAAATCGCTCCCTCTCGGGATCCCACGTGACGCGCCGGCCGGTCTGCCAGGAGATGTTCATCAGGTGGCCGGGAACGCTGCCACGATGCCCCACCTCGGCGTCGCAGAACGGGGCCTTCCGCGTGCGGACGCAATCGATGAAGTTGTCGATGTGATCCCTGACCACGTCGTGCTCGCTCTTGGCGGTGGTCATCTTGTCCTCGACGATTACCTTTCGACCATTGCGCCACTCGGCATTGACCTGATAGCCGGTGCGGTCGAGAACCAAAGTTCCGTGGGTTCCGTAAAACGCCTTGCCGTGTCCGCAATAGTGGCGTGGATTCTGGTTGGCGGTGCGAGCCGTGTAGCTCATGACGAAACCCTGCTTCGCCACGGGGCCGGGCGGATACTCGACCTGCCCCGTGAACGTATCGGGCCACTGTGTGTTGCTGTCGCGATAGGCGACCTTGCTGCCGAAGCCGCTTCCCGCCACCGGCTGATCGACACCCATGGCCCAATGCACGATGTCGTAGTGATGATGCCCCCACGCCACCTGCCATCCGCCGCCATAGTCGAAGAACCAGTAGTGACGCTTATGCCGGTTCGGGTTGTATGCAACCTCCGGCGCCGGGCCAAGCCAGAAATCCCAGTCCACGTGATCGGGCGGATCCTGATTCGCGGGCGCGCCGAAGCCGGGATAGAAATTGTCGAAGTCCCACGTCTCCACGTGCGAGATCTCGCCGAGCACGCCCGAGCGAATAATCTCCACAGCCTTGTGATAATGTTCCCAACTCCGCTGCTGCGTGCCCATCTGGAGAATGCGCCCGTGCTTCTTCACGATGTTCGCCAGGGCCCGCCCTTCGCCGATGGACGTCCCGACCGGCTTCTCGAGATAGACGTCTTTGCCTGCCTGGCAGGCATGAATCGCCGGTAGAACGTGCCAGTGCTCATTGGTGGCGACGACCACGACGTCGATGCTGTCGTCTTCGAGCAGTTTGCGGTAGTCGTCGAGCTTGCGGATCTTGTGCCCGTTCTCCGGATCGATCGCCTCGGCCTGCTTGGCGATATTGGCGAGATTCCTGGCGTTCACGTCGCAGATCGCCCGCAGGTCGAGGCCGCGGGCCATTTGAAAGAGCGATTCCAGGTAGCCGCCTCGCCCGCCCACACCGATGCAACCCACACCGATCCGTTCATTCGCACCCAGTGCGCCGTACGCATTCGACGCGGTAAGCGTCTGGGTGGCCAACCCAAGACCCAGGGCGGCGGGTGCGGATTGCTGCAGGAAGTCGCGTCTGCTGAAGGCATTCTCAGGCATGATTATCTCCCGGTGGCGAATATCGAACTCCAAGTGTAGATACGATTGTGATTCAACTCCGCAGGGGTTGCAATCCCCACAGGGCGGAGTGGCACCGGAGCCGGTTTCCGCCCGATCTACGTCTCATGAAACAGCATGAAGAGTAGAGATTGCACTGAGTTCCCACTTGCCCTAGGGTCAGACGGAGTCGCATGCGTGCGATGCGCCTTCGACGAGACCTGATTTCAGCTATTCAACGGAAAACGATGAGATGATGAGCAAGACACGATCTGTTGTTTGGGTATTCTCGACAGCTCAACTGCTGATCAGCGTCGGCATGGGATTTGCCGAAGATCATCCCCTGCGTGAAGAGATCGCCGACCTCCAACAGGAACCTAAGGCCGCCGCCTACGCCGGCTGGCTGGACTACCTGCTCACCGAGGCGCAACGGAACGCGACGGACGAGAGCGAGACGAAACTGACGGAATGGGTTCGGCGGATCCAGGCCGGCGACGATCCGCTCCCTTCCCAGCGCGGCTACTTTGAATGGGCGTATCTCTCGCGGGTTGATGGTCGCGGTCAGCCGTTGATGATCGCCGTGCCGCTCGATTACGACGCTGCGCGATCGTGGCCACTCGTGGTCTACCTTCACGGGTACGGGGGCGACCATCGCGGCCATGGCCCGAAGGTGCTTCCCTACAACAAGCCGTTCATCCAGGTCTGGGTCTACGGCCGGGCGCGCGGTGGAGGGTACCTCGGTCTGGGCGAGGTTGACGTGCTGGAAGCGATTGATTTCGTGTCCCGCCATTGGAATATCGACCCGGATCGGCACCACTTGCTCGGTGGCAGCATGGGCGGCTCCGGCGTGCTGCGAATCGCGACGCGCCACCCGCATCGGTTCGCCTCGGCCCGCCCCTTGGCGGTCTCGGGGCTCGAGTTCCC
The DNA here is from genome assembly GCA_964618455.1 of uncultured Planctomycetales bacterium. Taxonomy (GTDB): domain Bacteria; phylum Planctomycetota; class Phycisphaerae; order UBA1845; family PWPN01; genus CAZUAQ01. The sequence goes on from CAZUAQ010000015.1 coordinate 108,266, forward strand.
GATGGAGAACCTCGTCAACCTGCCGGTGCTCACGATCCACGGCGGATTCGATGAGATCATCCCGCAGATCATGATGCTCTCGGCCTTCGAGCGCTGGCGCGCGCAAGGCGGACCGACGGCCTGGTACATTGACGATGCGCACGGGCACGGCGCGCGGAATTCGAAACCGACGATGGCCGATTTCGAAGAAGTCTGCCTGGCGCATCGGCGCGCGTTGGATGTCTTCCAGATTCGTTACACCGCCTTGGACGAAGTCGCCCACGGAGCATACTGGGCGTTCGTCGAAGAATGGGGGCCGGAGGGCAAACCGGCCCATCTGAATCTCCGCATGACGCGGGCGAATACCCTTTTCGCGTCACTCGAGAACGTGGATACCGCACGCCTGGACATGACGCTAGCCCCGGTGGATCGCACCCAGGCGTTGACCGTCCTCTGCGAGGGGCAACTCCCACTGGTGCAGGCGCCTCCCCTGCCGGACACACTGTACCTCACGCGATCCTCACGCGGGCCTTCGGGCATGGGCTGGTCGCTTCAAGCCGAAATCCCGGAGAAGCCTGACTATCGGCTGCATGCGCCCGGCGGCGCGCAGCTGCTGTACTCCGGTGAACCGCTGATGATCGTCTACGGCACCGCCGCCTGGGGCGAACGGAACGAGGCATTGCGCCGCGTGGCGGAACTGGCGTCGTTGTCGACCATCGGCGCCTGGCCGCCGGACGAACCCAAGCGCGGCGGATGGCCTGCCTACCACATGCCGTACGGCCGCCACCCGGTCAAAGCCGATCATGAGGTCACCGAGGAGGACATTCAGAATCACAACCTGCTGCTGCTTGGCGATCCCCGCCACAACGCGTTGATCCAGCGGATTCAGAAGCAGTTGCCGATCCAGTTGAACGGCACACATGTGCGTAGCAACGACGGTCATGCGTGGTCGTTCGACGGGGCCATCTTCGGTCTGCTCCATTACAACCCGCTCGCGCCGCATCGACTGATTTACTGGGTGGCGGCAGACGAGACCGAGGACTATGGGCCGGGCACGATGTCACCCGCCACGACGCTCATGGATATCCAGGCCAAGGAGACCGCCCCGCCGGACTTCCTGATGCTGGGAAACGGACAACGGGATCTGCTTTCGGCCCGCCGGTTCGACAGCCGGTGGCGTTGGGAGGCAGGCTACGGGGAGTCGCCCTGGTTCCATCAATCGATCGACATTCTCGGCTCAAACGGGCTTTTCCTCGCGCACGTGCTGCGTCGAGCCGCCGGGACCGACTTCGCCCTGACGCGTGGACAGGACTGGAGCGCCATGCAACTGCGCGCCCGTGGCGGTGTCACGCGGCTGGCGGACGTGCGCGCGATGTTCTACCACAAGCTCTTCGCCCGCATGACGCTGAACGGCCGGGAACTGTCGGACCTCCACCGGCACATGAAGGACGTGGCCTCCTCCCCCGAACCGCTGGCGTTCGGGCACTGGAAAGACCTCGGCAGGTTCGTGCCGGATCCGGGCGACGCTCCCATCCGTCCCGTCGCGCGCTACACGATCGCCATGCCGAACCGGGAGATCTTCTCTCTGGCCCGGTACACGCGAGTCGATCCGGGGAGTTTTGAACTGGTGGACATCACGCTGCGTGACGCATGGATTCGCTACGCCCGGGACGTGCTCAGAACGGCCGGCGAGACGCCTTAGCAGGGACTCCCGGTCATTCGACGAGGCGGCTGAGCACGTCCATCCCGTTGCAGGCCCGCAGGGAAGCCGCTTGACGAGGCGACTCGTCCTCCGATAATGAGAGTGCTCAGCCGAGAGTTCGGCCGCGCGGGCGTAATTCAGTGGTAGAATGCCAGCGCACCGCAACCCCCTTCCTCTTGACCACGATACCCCATTCTGTAAAATAATATGTAAAGAAATAATGCGAGGCGTATACCACTTTATGCCACCTTTAGGAGTCCTGCTATGGTCAAGCGACGTGGACGCGAGCGCAAACCGGACTACGTGACTTCGTGGGGTGAGAAGATCGAAGGCGCCTATCTATCCACCGATAAGCGCCTGCGACCCATCGGCAAGGCAACCCCTGCCTTCGGTGGTGAAGAGCGCATAGCGGTTGCCAAGTTTCGACGATGGCAGGCAGAGCAGAGCGACCGACTACCGAAGGTCATACCAGACGATGCGACCGACGTAGAGCGCGCCAAGATGATATCGCAGGGGCGCGTCAAGGATATTATCGAGTCCGAGCGCCTGGACGATATCGACGGCATCCGGTCATTGCTCGAAGCGGAAAAGGAAAGACTCCGCAACCTGATATTGAGCGACCCCCAACAGGCAGCAATCGAATTGCGGATACCCGATCTTGCCGAGCGCCAACCCAAACGCGAGAAACCGGACAAGACCCTTGCCGAGTTAGGCGCCCTCTACATCGCCAACAAACGCAACAAACAAGGCAAACCCCTTGGCGCCAAGTATCGCAAGAATTCGGCGAAGTGGTGGGAAGATTTCTTGAAGTCCTGCGGAGTGACATACGCTCGCGATATCACCGATGATATGATCCAACGCTACAACGATGAAGTAATGGCAGAATTCGACGCAGGCAAGTCACCCGCTTACGTCCGTAACCGCTTTGCCTGCGTCTGCGCCATTCTGAATTATGGTATTCAACGAACGAAGGACAAAAAGGAATTGCGGCGCGTCTTGGATGAATGCGCTATCTTCACCCCTCCCGCCGAAATCAACGACCCCAAACCCATAAAGGCAGAGCATTTCCGCGCCTTGCTTGATATCGCCAAACCACGCGAGCGCTGTTGTCTGCTACTCGGTTTGAATTGCCTCATGCACGGTGGTGAAGTGGTATCGACCGAGAAAAAGAGCATAGACCTTGAAGCGCGGACCCTATCGGCCCGACGATCAAAGACGCAGCATCCAAGAGTAGCGCATCTATGGCAACGGACTTGCGACGAAATATCCGCATACCTTGCCGACAATCCCAACCGCTCTAAGTATCTTTTTGTGAGTCGGACGGGAGCTGCCCTAACGTCTGAAATGTTGCGGCAACGGATCGTAACCCTACGCAAGAATGCCAATCTGCCGGACTACGTTACGTTTGAAGGTCTGAGAGACGCAGGGTATACGATTGGGGAAGAAGTGGACGCCCACCATGTCAAGTATGTTGCCGGTCATTCTACTGGCATGAATGATAAGTATGTCCTGAGACAAGCGACTAACAAAAAGGTCGTTGCTGTTTGCGAAGCAATCGAAGCGCATTTCTTCGGAGCGGAAGAAAAAGAGACCGCCGACGAAACGGAGAAACCCAAACCCAAGCGGAAGAAAAAGACCGCCAGCAAGAAAACCCCAAAGGGCAAGAAATGACCACCGCGCAAGGAATGACCCACTCAGGAGCATAAGGCAGGTTTGCTAAGTCCCAGCATTCTTGCCGCATTCGTCCGCGAGTGGGTCGATTTCCAGAGAAGTTTTCCACCACCATTATACCGCGTCCTCGGTCCTCATCCCTTCCGCGAAGTCGATATATCCATGATCGCGGACTAACCCTAACGCATCCGTCAACGTCCACCTCTTGCGAACCACCACGTCAAACGCTTTGTAATAGCGCTCGCAAGGGTAATACCTTTCCATCCGCGCTGCCCAATCCGCAACCCACCCCTTGTATTCCAACCAACTATGGTTGGTCCGGACGATGCTGCCTTGTCCGTCTTTCGCATCTAACCAACCATTGACCACGCGCCACCCTCGCCGCTTCTTATTCCACAAGGCGCAGGCAAGGTAATAGGTGATTTCGTGGCAATTACTCGCGTCCGCGCTCGGCTTCCGCTTTGGATGCAATCTGCGAAGATGACGCAGAACGGAAAGGGGTCTGCAATCGTCATCGTCACCGTAAACGTAAACAGGTATCTCGCTCATTCCCTAACGATACCAAACCGCAGACCCACCGCCAAACCCCCATATTCACCGCCTGGCGGTCTCCACGACCACCGATAGACCAATCAGACCACGACCACCACAAAACCCGCCAGAATGCCCCTATTCGCGTCTGGAGCAAAGGGTAAATTCTTACCGATTTCCGCTGATTTCTTGGCGCTTTTCGCTTGGCGTGGGACCGATTTTCGGGCCTCGTGTAGGTATCGCGGTATGGTCCGCGCAGGAGTCCCAACCAATGGCAAAACAGAAACCGAAGGTAGGTTGTTACGTCCGCGTCAGTACGCGAGACAAACAGACAACCGCGTCACAACGTCAGGTCATCCGACAATGGGCAAAGACCCACCACGTCAACGCCGCTCATATCCGTTGGTATGAAGACAAGAAAAGCGGCAAGGATACCGACCGCCAGCAACTACAGAAACTACTCCACGCCGTCGAGTTAGGACGCATTGACTGCCTTGTGGTCCATGACCTAAGCAGACTCGCCAGAAATACGCAGGACGGTCTAAGATTGCTCGCCACCCTCTGCGAAAAAGGTATCCGCGTGGTCTCGGTGACGGAGAATATCGACTTCGGTAGTAGCGCCGGACAACTAATCGCAACTATCCTCCTCGCGGTTGCTCAATTCGACCGCGAGACCCGAAACGAAAAGATAAGGGCAGGCATTGCCGCAAGACGCGAGCAAGGGAAACCCATCGGACGCAAGCGCGATGAAAAGACCCATACGAAGGTACGCAAACTGTATGACTCAGGGGTGGGAGTGACCGAGATAGCGGAAAGAATGGAAACCACCCGCCAGAATGTCTATCGAATTCTCAATCTAACAAAGGATGCCGCCTAACCTACGCGGAATACTTCAGTATTCTTTACTCTCAGGCGCCTTGCCCCTCCAAGGATGACTTTCCAGCAAGGCGCCTATTTTTATGCGCCAAGCGGAAGGAATGATAACCGCCAACGTCGAATACCAGACTATGGCGTATCAATCAAACATCATCGGACTAATGGAAGCAATTCAGGCGCTACTACAAAGCAACCTAATTGCAGAGATACAGACCACCCAACCAATCCAAGCGGGAGACGAATATATCACCGTCACCGATACCGCCTGTTATGATGACGGTGACGAGATAATCCTTTATGACTCCCAAGCAACCGGAGAATATGAAGCATACCCACGCGCAGTAATCGTCAAACCCGACAATCAACTATTCCTCTCCGCGCCAATCACCACAGACATAACAACCGCCACCATTCAGAAAACCCTATCAGGGCAACCACTCCACAATATCTACATAGGGCATCCGCCCGTCATTCAACGATACCCAACGATCCTGATTGACGGCAATGTCATCGAAGACCAACCGTATACCCTTGGTGGTGGTTATCGCGTCAGATACGGTCTGACAGTCTCCGTATTCACCGAAGCCACCACCTACCAAGACGCTCACCGCCTGGCGTGGGACTTCGCCAAACGAATAGAGCAAGTCCTAACCCGCCAGATCAATCCGTCATCCTGCCAGACAGTTTATAACAGCGGCATTATCGACATAACCCAAGACGCGCAGCATAACGATAACTCAGTCCTAAAGGTTGTCCATGTCCACTACTTCGCGGATGAAATGATAATGCGCTATAGAAATGAAATGCCCGTCAATCTCAGCATCTATTGAGTAGCAACGTAACAGACCTTGAGCGCCGTATCCTGCGCCAATGACAGACCGCCGTTGTGATACTCCCACCGATACCGAAACTCCTCAACCGAAACCAAGTCCCGCAACAAGTAAGATTGACCACAAGAGCAAGTCATAACGTCATGGAAATAGCAATTCTCAGCGTCCTGCCGCTCCTCAGGGACTTTGACAGATATAGACCGATGACAAAACAGACAACCTATTTCAATAACCAATGGACCACGCGGACGGGCCGAGACGCAGCGCGTATGCTCGCGGACAATAGGAATACAGACCCCAATCTGACGAGAAATGCGCTCCAATGACCAACCGTCCGCGCGTAATTGTCGCATACGCTCTGCCTTTTGGTCCGTTATCAATGGCGCCTTCGGCTTCACAACAACATCGGCGGTATACTCGCGGATGATCCGCGCTGAGCATTGATATTCCGCTGCAATCGTTGAAACGGAAAACCCTTCAGCGCGAAGATGCCGTATGCAGGCAATGTCATCCTTGCTCAAGGTCTCTCTAAGCTCCACCGTATAGCGCGTGACTGTTGCCATTGCTCGGCCCGTAAGTCGTGCAATCTCAGCAACCACGACGCCCGCGCGTCTCAAGTCCTGCATGCGCTTTATCTCGGCTTCGGTTACATTGTCAATAGAGCGCGGTGGTCGTGGTTTGCGTTGTGGTCTGCGTTGTTGTGGTGGTGGTATGTCTCCCGCATACTTGGCAATGGTCATCGGTGATACGCCGACTTCATCGGCAATGCCTCTTACCGTTACGCCTTGCCGTCGCAGATCGCGCATACGCTCTATGGTATCTTGTGGTATGATCTTGGGCATCTACCAACATTCACCACGCCCTAACGTCATACCTTCAGGCAATCACGAATTCAACAAAAAGTCAGAATGCGCCAATGAAAACGCAACTACGTTGTATAATGATGGATGAAGACTAATAAACAACGCTTTGAAGATACAAGGGAACTGAAGCGCTTATGCGTTGACTACCTTGGCGGCGCCTGCGCTCGTTGTGGACATACTGACGAGATATCAGACGTATTCGACTTCCACCACAAGACGGACAAACAGCATAATCTCTCAGAACTCATATCGCGCAGCGCTGCGTCCCGGTCACGTCCAATGATAATCACCCCTCGCATTCAGGATGAGTTAGATAAATGCGAAGTGGTATGCAGTAATTGTCACCGACGCATAACGTATCTGCATAAAGTCGAACGACTCGCCCAAGGTCTACCTATCTACGAAGGTATCAAAGGACGGTCACGCGATACGATAAAGCACGATGCCGTCGCGAAACTACGTAAGGCAGGCGTAGGCGTGACTGACATAGCAACCGCAATGAAGACGACAAGGCAGAATGTCTATCGCATACTCGCAATGGACGCGGCGTCCGCGTGACCCCACCCCGCAACCTCTCATAGAACCCATATATTCATACTGTCTTCGGCAGGACAAGCGATTAGAACTATCTGCCGTGCCAGCGTTGGACTATACCCACCATTGGCGGCAAATACGTAGGACAGATAGACCCACTTTGCGCGCTCTGGCGCTGGCTACATACCAATGGCGCCGAAAACCCCTATAAACAAAGGGTTTTGTGCATTAGTCCCGATTAGAACTGTCATACTTCTACGCAGAACGCCAACGGAAACATACCACGCGCCAACGAAACGCAGACGCGAGACCCGGCAGAGCGCGACGAATGAACCCGATAGAACCTTGCGGAATTCTGTGCCCTCGGGGGGTGGATTGCGACGGGCGCCCCTTGCCCCCCAGGTAATTTTTTACCCGTATCGCAAGGGTGGACGTGGACACAGATTTCAAGCGGAAGGGTTGGCGCTACCGCTCGCATCGGCGGAAGTCAGGGAAGATAGGAATAGGTCTAACGAGCAAGCGTAGTGCGCATAGGGTTTGCTTGCGTCAATGCGCCATGTCAGGGCGAAGGGATTGAAGTAAGTAGGCGCCCCATAGTTTGCCGCTTCCATGGCGATAAGATCGGCGCTGTGATACGCCAAGTCCTGGCCGAAGTAATGGGACTTGATATTGTGAAGCGCCCATATCGTAGACTGGCGTTGCGTTATCCATACTGACCGCTTGAATTGGGCATCGTCGGCGCCCTCTGCCGTCGCAAACAATTGATAGAAGGGTATCATTTCCACCCACGCGGGCAGATAGAGTCTTGCGGTTGCTCGGAATTCAAGTACGGAATTGTCCATCATGACCGCTGTAGAGAAGTCGATATCTTGCCCCTGAAAGACGCAAGGGACTACCGTATCATCATGGACATAACCCCACCGATCATTGAGCGGGTCAAGGCGGCAACAGACGTTAGATTGCGTTTCTATGGTCCTCTCGCCGGTTACGCGGTCTCGGTCGATGAATACGCGGTTGTCGTCCGGATCGTAGCCGATAGGGTCGTAGCGGTGAAGGTGGAGCGGCTCCGCGAAGTGTTCGAGCAAGTCAATAATGCCTTCGGTGAAGTCGGTAGCGGACTCCGGATATTGCCTGCGCCAATGGGAATGAGCGCCGACGGTTTCCCAATCCACGTCAAGAATATAGGCGTCTCCGTCTGTCGTGGTGACGATGACTTGCGCGTAATGGGTTGCGTTGTCCGCGTCGAATGGTGGTTGTATATCGACGGACAGGGTATCCGTGATTTCATCCGGTTGCAGGGTAATCGAGTCCACGTCTTCGGCGTTGGTATCGTCTATTAGTAGTTGCTCGTTGACGTTTGGGTCATCTTCATCATTGACGGAGAATGAGAAGGTAACGGCGCTACTGCCTGCGTTGGCAATACGGATCGACTTAGCGGCAGCGTTACCGGCAGGGACATAGCCGAGTGACAATTCGGTTATGCCCTCTGCTGCGCTGGCGCTGGCGCTAAGCTCTGACGATGGGAGAAACCTAATCATATCGGAGTTTCTGTAGTTGCCGGTCGCAACCTTCGATCATGGTTGACAGGTAATGGCGGCAAAGCGCCATCCGTTGGCAATTGCGCACGGTGAAGTCATCATTGATCCGGATTGCTAACAATGCTTCGCCGGTCTTGCCCTTTAGACGCTCGCAGGTTTCGCGCGCTCGTATCACGGTTTCATCGTCTCTGGCTAATGCGATTTCTTCGCGCAGGTCAACGAGTCCGAATTCTATTTCGTCAATTCGCGCGTCCATTTCTTCCGCTCTTGTGGTTTCGGTCATTGTCTTACCCTCCTCAGACATATTGACAACAGTTTGTAGCGTGGTTGCTGTAGACCCCATCGGCAAGACAATTATACGGATTGTCTGTTGTGGTCTCCGATCCTACCGCCATGTCCCAAGGGTCACCCCTCAGCAATTCAAGACCGAAGGCGCGGACTTCTTTTGCGACCCGATGCCAGACTTCGAGCTTCTCGAATGGCGAAGGCGTGTCGGCGCCTTGCGTGATTTCGGCAACGCTCGTCAGGTTTGCTTCCGGGAAGCGAAGCGCGATCCTCTCGCCAAACATCGGGTATAGGCGCGCCGTCGCCAACCACAATTCCGCTTCGGTCAATTGCTCTAAGCGGTATTCGTCATAGTCGGCGTTGTCCAATCGGCCCGCTTTGGCGTAGATTTCATTCCGCGCGCGGCGCAGGGCATAGTCGAATTGGGAGTATTCAAAGCTCCCCGCCTTGACGCTCAGCGCGTCATTGCCTGCGCCGTGCGCGAAATTGGTAAACTTCAGTAGGTCGGCTACTGAATTCAGGGGGTCAGGCATTGCCATTGTTACGATCCGGTCCCATTGGCGATACGAATAAGCGACTTGCGATTTTGGACGGCAAAACCGACGCGCTCAAAGATCATGGCATCTTGAGTACGCAAGGCAGGGGTATCCCAATTCCTAACTTGGAGCGGTTGACGGACTCCGATAGTCCCACCACCGCCGCGGCGTCTATCGAGAACGTAAACGTCATCGGTTGCTACCCACGAGTCCGCGTCATCAGGATCGGTGAAGTGACCTATATTGGTCTTCCAGATGTTGACGCCCAACAGCGGGACTTGCAATTCGCCGGTATCGAGTATGCGCGAATTGGTCCAGATGTTTTGCGCTTGCAGGGTAGCATTGTTGACAATCTGCCAATACTGGCGCGGTGAAACCAATACGTCGGTCGGACGGAAAAGACCGAGACGCATAAGACCTTCCACCTCTGCCGCTTCGCTTCCGCTGAATGGATTGGTTACCGTGACGTTGCCGGTACTCGACTCCGCGTCAAACGGACTTGTAAACCACGTCAAGACTAAGTGAAGGTCTTCGACGCTGAGATAGTCATTTACTACGATGCTGTTATGGAATGTTGCCGAATTGCTGCCACTTGTTGCAGCATACAGCGCGTCCATCCAGAGCAAGTCACGCTCAAGGGCAATACTGGCGCCCATTGTCTGGAGCTCCAGACGCAGAGCATCTACCGGAAGGTCTAACAATTCCTCTTCGGTCGCGTATGTCCGAGCGCCGAGAGTATGTAGCGCTACCTGTTGCGTCCGCCTCAATCCCTTTTTGCGCTCGAATTCGGTATTCTCTGCCCCACGTTGGGCGCGTTGGTAATGCTCGAATTCGCGGTAAACAAAAGTCAATCCACTTGGGACGGTGACCGTTGACGCTAACTGACTGGCGGTAGACGCATACTCGGTATGCTCCAAGATCCCAGACAGGAAGACTGTCGGGACAAACTCTGACCATTCGTTGCGCTCATAGAGACGGCGAACGGTTGCGCCTTCCGCCTGCCATTCAAGACTTGCCGTCTCGAATGAAGCGCGTTTGGTCGGGTCGTTTTGGTCGCGTAGGTAATGATGAATGTTGTATACGCGGTTATCATTAGTCGTGATAGGAAGGTCTGCCGCTTCCTGTCGTTGCATGGTTGTGAATAGGTCTGACATTGCTTCCCCCTTAGTTGCCGTAGAATATTATCTTTGCGGTCCCGTCGCCGTAGTCTTTCAAGACCTTGCCGAGTGGGCGCCGGTCACCACTTGCGCTGTATGCCTGAATGACGCCAGACGCGCCGCTCATCCACTCACCGCCGACGGTAACGCTACCGCTGACCGTGACGTTATCGAATACGCCGGTATATGAGCGCCCGTAGTTGACGCCGGTATCATTCAAGATTGAGTCTGCCAAGGTTTCGGATAGACAGATACCGTCTGCCTCTTCACCTATGGCGCATAGCGTGACTTCGTTTTCGGTTGTTGAGTACTTCCATACCCGATCTTCGGGCAGGTCTTCGCCTGCGCGGACGTTAGCGCGTGGTCCGCCCGATGATATTCTGACTTTATCCATGAGTCTTTCCCCCTTTGTTGAATAGGTCTTTTATGTTTTTGAATTGCGGAGCGGTGGGCGCTTCCGTCTGTTGTGGCGCTTCGGTTTGCTGGGCGCCGGTCGGTATGACTTCCTGATATCGTGATTGCTCAATGCGGGCCAGGGTGACCATTTCACGGGCCGACAGTTTAGCGGATAAATCTTTACCCTCTTCCGCTTTTGCGTTTGGGTTATTCAATCCATACCACTTGCCGAATTCTGACGCTGCCCAATCGCGGAAGGCGCGTCCGTCTTCTGCCAATTGCTCAAGGTCTTTGATCTTGTCTTCCGCTGCCGAGCAACGAGCATTATGGACAAGTCCGGCGCCGTCGATGGCAGGACGCCCGACAAAGGAAATATGATCCGGTAGGAATTCAAGGTCACGCGCGAAATACTCCGCGCTTTCCGAATGCTCTGGACAATGCTGCCGCAGGGTATCCGCGCCACA